>NZ_QGKM01000002.1 GCF_003172875.1 Leucothrix pacifica
CTCACCTCAGGTCGATGCGGCATGTGAAGGCGACTGGTCAGTTGAGAAACTGCTGGAAGTGGGTGAGCGCATCTGGAATATGGAACGTGACTTCAATATCAAAGCGGGCATTACTGGTGAGCAAGACACCCTGCCTAAGCGCCTGTTAAAAGAAGCCGCTAAAGTTGGTCCGGCGACTGGTCGTGTGGCCGATCTGGATCAAATGCTTCCGGAGTATTACTCCTTGCGCGGTTGGACAGCTGATGGCGTTCCGACTGATGAAACGCGGTCGCGCCTAAACCTGCCTGCTTAAATCTAACCTAATGGGGCGGCTATTTCGGCTGCCCCTTTCCTTTCTACTTATATATCGTGTTATCTGAGGCCTCATAATGAATCTGTTTCAAGCAATCGCGTGGTTGTTCGGGGGCGCTCGCCCAAGCTCAACAAATTCAACGGTTCGTTCTACAACCACCGTGATACATCACCCGGCTGATACCAATACCAATACCAATACCAATACCAATACCAATACCAATACCAATACCAATACCAATACCAATACCAATACCAATAGTGTTGCGGATGCCCCCGTGGAAACAACTTCTGCCGCGCGAAATAGTGAAGAGACAACTGCAAGCACAGCTACTAAGGTTGCTGCAGGTGTTGGTGGCGCAAGTGCTGTGGGTATTGCACAATACTTAAATAATACATCGGATGACGGTAATCAGTCAGAACCCGAAGGCGATCAGCGACAACAAATTACAGAGCTAAAAGAAGAAGCTGAAACGCTACTGGCAGAAAACTTTAGTGAGACAGAAGAAGCTGCAAGTTATGAAACCGCAGCAGCCAATACAAACACGAGTACATCTAGCAGCAGAACAGCGACTAACGCAAAAAATAGCACCCAACACATTATTATAGGTGCAGGCCCGGCAGGTGTTGTAGCGGCAGAAACCATAAGAAAGTTAGATAAAAACGCCACGATCACAATCATCGGTGATGAACCCGAAGCGCCCTACTCACGGATGGCAATCCCCTATTTCCTTGAAGAAAATATTGAAGCCGAAGGCACGCACCTACGCAAAACCAACAACCACTTTGCTGATGCCAATATTAATGTCATTCAGCAACATGTGACGCGGGTTGATCCGGTCAATAATGTGGTGGAGTTGCAAAACGGACAAACGCTGCCCTGGGATAAACTGCTCATCGCTACCGGCTCCCACCCGATTAAGCCACCCATTCCAGGACTAGACAATCCCAAAGTTGCTAATTGCTGGACACTGGCGGATTCACGAAAAATTATCGATCACGTTAAGAAAGGCTCACACGTCGTGCAAATCGGTGCAGGCTTTATCGGCTGTATTATTCTCGAAGCACTGGTCAGACGTGGGGCTGATTTAACGGTGGTAGAAATGGACAACCGCATGGTACCTCGTATGTTAGATGAACAATGCGGTGGCATGCTGAAAAGCTGGTGTGAATCCAAAGGCGTAACCGTGCTGACTGAAACGCAGGTGACCAGTATTGAAGACAATGGTGATGGCTTGAAAATCCAGCTATCCCATGGTGAAGCGCTGGATGCTGACTTTGTGATTTCAGCAACGGGTGTTCGCAGTAATACTGAATTCCTTGAAGGTAGTGGCATTAAAATGGATCAGGGTATTTTGGTGGATGTGCATCTGGAATCAAATTTACCGGGTATATATGCTGCGGGCGACGTGGCTCAAGGTGTGGACTTCACCACTGGCGGCTACAGCGTCCATGCGATACAGCCGACAGCTGCTGATCACGGCATTATCTGTGCGAAAAATATGGTTCAGGGCAACTCAACCCGACATAAAGGGAGCCTGCAGATGAATGTGCTATCCACGCTAGACTTAGTGTCTACCTCGTATGGTGCATGGGAAGGCGTAGCAGGTGGTGAAAGCTCGGAGCTAATTGATAGCGACCGCTACCGCTACATTCGACTGCAATTTAGCGGCGATAAATTAATCGGTGCGAACACCCTCGGCATCACGCAAAACATCGGCGCACTCCGTGGCCTTATTCAAAGTGAAAGTCATTTGGGTGTCTGGAAAGATCGCTTAATGGAAAATCCACTAAACTTTATGGACGCTTATGTCTCAATCACCGGAAACCATGCATGAAGGTAACCTTTAAATTATTCGCAACATTAATGTGTCACTTACCGCCGGAAGCTGATGGCCATGCCGTGGACTTAGAGGTAAGTGATGACACATCGGCCTATGATATTATCGACCGCTACGGCGTATCCCGCGAAGACGCCTATTTGGTGTTGGTCAACGGGGTATATTTACAGTTACATGAACGCTTCGAGCCGCTAAAAGAAAACGATGTATTAGCGGTTTGGCCACCAGTCGCGGGAGGATAATGGTGAATGAATCCACCACGATTGAGTTAGAGATGGGATTGTCGGAAAAAGAGTTTGGCAGAGCCTTACCCAATGCGGTGAAACCCTACCAACTCACCACACAGAGTTATGGCTATTTACTAGACTCTGATGACCAGCAAATCCAAATCGAAACGACGGCTTTGCCACCACGTGCTATCGCTTCCGCACGTATTCCCCGCACGATGGTTGTTCTGAAGTTTTCAGAGCAAAGCAAAGCGCAGGTCGATGAGTTCATGCAACGCTTCAATCGATATATGCACCGCGGAGGTGGCTAACTGATGACCCCTGAACAACGGGATCGTTACGACAGACAAATACGCTTGCCGGCAATCACCGAATCAGGCCAACAAAGCCTGTTGGATGCGCGCGTGTTAATCATCGGTATGGGTGGACTCGGCTCGCCGGTTGCCATGTATCTGGCCGCTGCCGGTGTCGGTCATTTGGTGTTGAGTGACTTTGACATCGTCGAGCGCTCCAATCTGCAGCGACAAGTCATTCACACCGAGCAAACCATTGGCCAGCTCAAAGTGGATTCGGCGAAAGTCTTTATTGAATCGCTCAACACAGACACGCAAGTCACGCCTCTTGCGCGTCAATTAAGTGATGATGACTTGATGGAGCAAATACAACTGGCCGATGCTGTTGTGGATTGCACCGATAATTTTCCCAGTCGTTTTGAATTAAACCGTTGTTGTATTAAAGCGGGAAAGCCATTGGTTTCCGGTGCAGCGATTCGTCAGGAAGGGCAAATTAGCACTTATGATTTGCGTGTTGAAAACAGTCCCTGTTATCAGTGTTTGTATCCTGACATTGGCATTGAAAGCGTGACCTGTGCCATGGAAGGTGTACTTGCACCGGTTGTGGGCATCATTGGCACGATGCAGGCGCAGGAAACTATTAACGTATTACTCGGCAGACCTGCATTGATTGGAAAACTATTATTACTGGATGCACAGCATTTGGAATGGCAACGCATGCAACTTCCCAAAAACCCAAATTGTCCGGCTTGTTCAGGAGCTCACTCATGACACCCACTCAGCGTATTCAGGCAGCGGCTGCTTTTCAGGCATATAACGCTATGGAAACCACTAAACAGCGCCATTTGGATTTAATGTTGGCGATTGATACCCGCACAAAGAAGTTTAATCTGGCAGCAACGGAGGCTGAGAATGCCATGTTTAAACTGCTGTTGGCTGACCATAACGAACAGGTTCAGCAGTTCAAACTGGAAAGCGACACCTTGAAAGAAACTCACCCGGAGGCACACGCTGCGATGTTTCAGTACTTGGGTGAAGTCCATGCCATGTTAGATGCGTTTAAAAGCTCAGCGGATAACGCCCACTAACAATACCTGACATGAGGACCGGGGTTATTTAACCGGCATTCTACCCAGCGCATCCAATGCAGCAATCTTGTAGGCTTCGGCCAGCGTTGGGTAGTTGAAAGTATTATCGATAAAGAAGTTCAGCTTTCCTTTGTGAGCCATTACTGCCTGACCAATATGTACCAGTTCAGTCGCACCCTCACCAACAATATGCACACCCAGTAGTCGACGGGTTTTAATTGAGAAGATACACTTCATCAGGCCCGTTGTCAGACCCATAATTTGTCCGCGCGCCGTCTCACGGAAACGCGCCACTCCAACCTCGTAAGGAATATTTCGCTTCTGAACATCTTCCTCAGTCATACCAACCATGGAAATTTCGGGCACTGAATAAATACCGTATGGGAAGTATTCTGATGTGGTACTCATCGGTTGATTGTAAGCACGACACACCGCGACACGCCCCTGCTCCATGGAAGTCGACGCCAGACTAGGGAAGCCAATCACATCACCAACCGCGTAGATATTATCCACTGAGGTTTGGAAATCATTATTCACCGTAACACGACCACGCTCATCAACGTCTAATCCACAATTTTCCAGACCCAGACTTGATGTGGAACCGACTCTGCCCGCTGCGAACAACACCATTTCAGCTTTAACCAAACGACCACTATGCAGGTGACATAAATGACGACCACTCACTTCGTCTCGCTCTATGCTCTCGACTTTGTGTCCTAAACGGAAAGTCACACCGCGATCACGCAGCTGATTTACCATGTACTGAATAATCTCACGATCAACAAAATCCAGAATCTTTGTTCTCGGATCGATCAACGTCACACTGACATCCAGCGCACTAAAGATAGTGGCATACTCCAGACCGATAACACCGGCACCGACCACCGCCAATGAGCTTGGTATTTTCTCCATACTCAACAGCTCATCACTGTCGATAACGGTTTGGCCATTAAATGGCACATAGTCAGGACGGTACGGCTTAGTCCCTA
Source organism: Leucothrix pacifica (assembly GCF_003172875.1). Classification (GTDB taxonomy): domain Bacteria; phylum Pseudomonadota; class Gammaproteobacteria; order Thiotrichales; family Thiotrichaceae; genus Leucothrix; species Leucothrix pacifica. Next base: position 4,730 of record NZ_QGKM01000002.1, read on the forward strand.
CCGCAATAATGATAGTCTCGCCACGAACGATAACATTTTCACCATGCTCCATTTCAATCTGGATATGATTTTTGTCCGCAAAACTCGCCATTCCATACAAGGTCTCGACCTGATTGCGCTGGAATTGAATCTCCTGAATTTCTACCTCGTGCGACAGAGTTTTATTGAGTCGCTCAAGAATGTCTTGCGCCGATATATTCTCTTTCACGCGATAGCTCAAACCGTAGAACTCACGCTCACGCATCCCCGATAAGTTCAGTACAGTTTCACGCATGGTTTTACTGGGAATCGTACCGGTATGAACAGATACACCGCCGATCTTGTGACCCTTTTCGATCACTAGCACCCGCTTTCCAAGTTTCGCACCCTGAATCGCAGCACTACGACCACCCGGCCCACTACCAATAACGATCAGGTCATAATGGTTTTGAGGATTCACTTTAAACTTGGCTTTTTCAGGAAGGACTTGAGGTTTTTGCTCGGTTTTGGCATTCATCAGAGAGACTTCCCTTTTTTGACAGTAAGAAGAGATAACATCATTAGCTGCCGTAAGTTACATAAAATAGGCACACTAGTCCAACAGCATTCACTTAAGTATTACTTAATAAAGCGTAAGTATTGGTTGGATTTATTAATAAACTCAAAATGACATATCTCAGCGAGCCTATGTTATTTTTTATAGCGTTTCTGGCGGGAGCGTGAGAATATTACAGGCATTAAAAAGCCAAAGGGAGGTAGGAGACAAAGTGGCTTAAGTCAACTACCTCCGATTGGCTGAGGAGGAGGAAATCATCTTACGGGCTCTATAGTATTAAAAATGTTGCGATGCATCAATTAACAATAAATCAACGCTTCGTTTAAATAAGCTTTTACTAATATACTCAACCATGGAAACATAATAATGAAAACAATTCTGCTACTTGCCTTGAGCGCAACGCTATTGATAGCTGGCTGTGACCGTGGCGGACGTGACCCCGTTTTTGATGATTCGATCAAAGGGCAAACCGCACCAGACTTTAGCCTGCCCCAATTAGGTAAAGATACGCCTCTCAAACTGTCAGACTATAAAGGCAAATTGGTATTGCTGAATTTCTGGGCATCATGGTGCCCGCCGTGTCGCGTGGAAGTACCAGACTTTGTGGCGATGCAAAGCAAATACGGTGGCGAGAAATTTACTATTATTGGTGTCAGCATTGAAGGTAAGGATGAAATGATGCCATTTGTGACCGCGAATAAAATGAATTATCCACTGACTTATGGACAAGATGCAGGGAACAAACTTGCTGCCACGTATGGCGACCCTGATGGGGCATTACCTTACAGTGTTTTGATTAGTCCGGAGCAAAAAGTACTGGATATCTATACGGGCATTATTAGCAAAGAGAAGTTTGAAAAAATTTTGGCTAAACATCTTTGATGTCACTGCCGCCAGCTCTGGCTGCTGCACTTAAGTAGGCAAACGTGATAAGTCCTTACTACTTAGCCAAAAATGAATAGTATTTTGCGTTGAGTCCAGCCTAGCTCGCTGAACTCAGCGCATGGCTACCTCAGACCTTCGCGTCCAACATTCCCTGATGCACAATGAAATCAATGATGGTTTGTACACCTTTACCCGTTTTCATATTGGCAAAAACGAACGGCTTGTCACCGCGCATTTTCTTCGCATCCCGATCCATTACTTCCAGCGATGCACCGACCATGGGTGCAAGATCGATTTTATTAATCACCAACAGATCTGATTTAGTGATACCCGGCCCACCTTTACGGGGGATTTTATCGCCAGCAGACACATCGATCACGTAGATAGTCAGATCCGACAGCTCAGGGCTGAAGGTCGCACTTAAGTTGTCACCACCACTTTCGATGACCACGAAATCGAGATCCGGAAACTTGGCATACAAATCATCAACCGCCGCCAGATTGACCGACGCATCTTCACGGATAGCCGTATGAGGGCAGCCACCGGTTTCAACACCGACAATCCGGTCTGGTTCCATCGCCTCATTGCGCAATAAAAACTCCGCATCTTCGCGTGTGTAAATATCATTGGTGACCACTGCCATTTCGTAAGGGTCTTTCATTTCCTTACACAGCTGCGTTAACAAAGCGGTTTTTCCTGAACCAACCGGTCCACCGACACCAACGCGAAGTAATTTACTATCTGCCATACAAAAATCTCTTAAGATCGAAATAAACGTGAATATTGTGTTTCATGCTGCGCGCTTAAAATAGCCAGCATGGGAAGGCCGGAGCCAATGGCCTCATCAGTGATATTGGCGGAATGCTCAACTAATGCCGGAATCTCCTGCAACAGCTCACCCATCAGTCGTTGCCCGTCGGTTTGCCCCAATGGCACTAATTTAATTGCTGCTGCGACCTGATTCTCCATCCAGGACCACACCAGTCCGGTTGCCGCCTGTGTCGCTTGAATGTCCCAACGCACCGAGGCCAAGGCAAACATGGTGGTAAAACTCACTGCCTCTCCACGCTCCCAATACTCAGTGCCAACCATCCCTAAGTCCCTCAGTAAGCGCGATAAAGCCACGCCCATATGAGAGTCTTCAGCGAATAATTCGGCAGCCTCGCGCTGCGCAAATAGCTGCTCATTCAACAGACGCAACTGCTCCTTATCATCCTGCTGCCATGCTTGATACAGACGAAAGAACATCGGTACTTCCAGGCGACTGAGACCACTGTGCATAATGCTGCGAATCCACTGCACAGCGGATTGATAGTCTTTCAACAAGCCCATCTCAACCGCAGACTCCAACCCCTGTGAATAGGCAAACGCCCCCACTGGTAAACTTGGACTGGTCAGCTGCATCAAGCGCATATAAGCCATCGACTCAGCCATGAGAATGCCCACCATGATGGTCATGACTATGCCCGTGGCTGTGCGCGCCGTGCGAATGTCCCGCACCACTTTTATACGCACCACCTTCTGGTTCAAATGGCACTGACTCAACAGTAACTGACAACCCAAAACCCTGAATCATGTCATCCAGTACATGGTCATGCTGGTAGCGCAATAAGCCAGCTTCGATCTGTAAGGGAATGTGACGATTCCCCAAATGGTAGGCAGCTTTGGCTAAAGCCAGGCCATCCTCAACATACACACTGGAAACCGTTTCATCCGCAGCGATAATCTCAACCACTAAACCTTCTTCGGATTTCAACTTTTCACCACCGCGCAGGATTGCACCCTTTTCCAGAAAGATACCGGCATCTTCCCCAGAATCTAAAGTGACCCGTTGGCGGGTTTTAATCCTCAGATCCAAGGGTAAGGTCACGCTTGCGGCGGCTGGGGTGGCTGCATCAATTTTTTCAGTTAATTTAATCATCAGAACAAGAAATACCGTTGCGCCAATGGAAGTTCTTTTGCTGGCTCACAGGTCAACAGCACACCATCGGCTTTTACTTCATAAGTCTGCGAATCCACTTCGATTTTAGGCTGATAGTCATTCAGCAGCATGTCCGCCTTTTTGACGCGACGACAGCCATGCACCGAACCAATCATACTTTGCAAACCAATCGACTCTGCAACTTGCTGATCAATCGAGGCTTCCGACATAAAGGTCATGCGAGTGGCGTGCATGGCAGCCCCCAGCGCACCAAACATCGGGCGATAATGCACTGGCTGTGGCGTTGGAATCGAGGCATTCGGATCCCCCATTGGCGCATAGGCAATCATTCCACCTTTAATAATCAGGCTCGGCTTAGTCCCGAAGAAGGCAGGCTTCCACATCACCAAGTCCGCTAATTTACCCACTTCCACAGAGCCCACTTCGTGTGAGATGCCGTGAGTGATTGCGGGATTTATGGTGTATTTTGCGATGTAGCGTTTGGCACGGTTGTTGTCATTGCGCGACGGATCGCCTTCCAGACTGCCGCGCTGCACTTTCATTTTGTGGGCAGTTTGCCATGTGCGGGTAATGACTTCACCAACACGACCCATGGCTTGCGAGTCTGAGGCAATCATCGAGAATGCACCAAGATCGTGCAGTATATCTTCCGCGGCGATGGTTTCGCGACGAATTCGAGACTCTGCAAAGGCCACATCTTCGGCAATACTCGGGTCAAGGTGATGACAAACCATCAACATGTCCAGATGCTCATCCACCGTATTCACAGTATAAGGGCGCGTTGGATTGGTTGATGAAGGCAAAACATTGTCCTCACCCGCTGCACGAATGATATCCGGCGCATGACCACCACCGGCACCTTCTGTGTGGTAGGTGTGAATGGTACGACCTTTGAATGCGGCCATGGTGTCTTCAACAAAGCCAGACTCATTCAAAGTGTCCGTGTGAATTGCCACCTGAATATCGTAGTTTTCGGCAACGCTCAGGCAGTTGTCGATGGCTGCGGGCGTGGTTCCCCAGTCTTCGTGAAGCTTCAGTCCCATGGCACCGGCTTCGATTTGCTCATTCAGCGCTTGCGGCAAGCTGGCGTTACCTTTACCCAAGAACCCTAGATTCATTGGCAAAGAGTCCGCGGCTTGCAACATGCGATGCATATTCCAGATGCCCGGTGTACAGGTCGTGGCGTTGGTGCCGGTTGCAGGGCCCGTTCCGCCACCCAGCATGGTGGTGACACCGGAGCTTAAGGCTTCTTCGACCTGTTGTGGACAAATAAAGTGAATGTGTGAATCCACACCGCCTGCCGTGATAATCGAGCCTTCACCCGCAATGGCTTCGGTACCGGGGCCAACGATGATATTCACACCATCCTGCACATCCGGATTACCTGCTTTACCAATACCGCTGATACGACCATGCTTGATACCGATATCTGCTTTAACCACGCCCCAGTGATCCAGAATCAGTGCATTGGTAATGACGACATCAGCGACATCTGCATCGGCACGTTGGCTTTGCCCCATGCCGTCACGAATAACTTTGCCACCACCGAATTTCACTTCATCGCCGTAAGTGGTGTAGTCTTTTTCGACTTCAATCAGTAGCTCCGTATCCCCCAGTCGCACGCGGTCGCCGGTGGTTGGGCCGTACATTTCCGCATAGGCACGTCGATCTATTTTGCTCATGACGTCGCTCCTTTTGTATCCAATGGTCCCATGACAGAGCCGGTAAATCCGTACACTTCGCGTATGCCGACATAATTGACCAGCGTGACTTCGCGGGTTTGACCGGGTTCAAAACGCACTGCCGTTCCCGCTGCAATGTCGAGACGAAAGCCTTTGGTGGCTTCACGATCAAACTGCAAGGCGCTATTGGTTTCATAAAAATGATAATGCGAACCAACCTGAATCGGACGATCGCCAGTATTTGCTACAGAGACGGTGACAGTGTCACGCCCTTCGTTTAGTACGATGTCGCCATCATCCACAAAAATTTCACCTGGTTTCATGCGTCACCTGCCTTATACGATGGGGTCATGAACGGTCACCAGCTTGGTGCCGTCAGGAAAGGTTGCTTCAACTTGCACGTCATGAATCATTTCCGGAATACCGTCCATGACCTGATCAGCCGTCAACAGCGTTCGACCGTAATCCATTAACTCAGCGACACTTTTGCCGTCGCGCGCACCTTCCAGAATCGCAGCACTAATGTAGGCCACTGACTCCGGATAGTTGAGTTTTAAACCACGCGCCAAACGGCGCTCTGCCAATAATCCGGCAGTAAATAGCATTAATTTATCTTTTTCACGGGGTGTTAAATCCATGGTTCCTCCTAAGTGGACCAAATACGCGGTGGGACAGCCTTCAGGCCATTCACCAATGGCCGAATGCTCAGCCACGTGGTTCGGAATAAGTTATGTGCTTGCTCGGTACTGTGCCCCAGGTAGCGCACCACGAGCACGTCATGCAATAAAGTAGCTCCTGCCAATCCATCGACTCCCTTGGTTTTGGCATCATCCATAAAGTCCTGACAATGTTGGCGTGCCAGCGTCAGAGCTTCTTTTGTCGCAGGCAATGCAATCAGCGTTGCGGTGACCGGATAACCATTGAGTCCGGCAGGTGTGTTTAAATCATTATCGCTGAGAATCGGCAGACGCTCTTTATATAAAGGCTTGCCGTCACGCTCCAACTCAGTTGAGAATAATAATTGTCCTGACTCAAACACTTCATTATTCGTGGGACGACCCAGACAATGTACTTCCCAGCCAATGTATTTGGCTTGCGCATCTAATTCGATTTTTGTACTGAGCGCAGCATTCGCGCCGGGAAAGAAAATAGTTTCTTGCGGCAGCCACTCCAGACATGCCTGCTCTGCAATCGTAAAATGTTGCACCTGATGTGCTTGTTGGCCCAGCGAGCGATAGAATTTTGTTGCACCGGGTGTGGTGAGTAAGGCCTGAGCATTCTGAGCTACATCGACATTAATCAGTAGCTCGTCACCGCCGACTACGCCACCGGGTGGGTGAAGGATATACGAGTGACAAACCGAGCCTTCGGGGTAGAAAGCACGCTGCACGGCTAATGGGCCGCGGCGACTGCGGTGGGCTAAAACGGTGCGCTCGCTACGTGCTATGTAACCTAACTCTAGTTTTGCTTTCCAACCGGAAGGCACATCCGCGTGTGTTAGTGGGTTTGCACTCAATAGTACTATCCTTGCTTGTATTAATTTTATCTCTCAAAACCAAATGCAAAAGCTATGCCAAAAAGGATATGCACTACTATAGGGCCAAGAATACTCAGGTGTCGATTTTAAACGCACCATATTCGTGCTTTATTAACTAGTTTCACTAAAACAGTGCATGATTAGCGCGTAGTTTTGGTGAGTACTGGAGTGCAGCGAAAAATAATTTCAAAAAAATCACATTATTTTTGAACTAAAACGGAGCAGCCGTGTTTTTTGAATACAAGAAAGTTGTTGTTATAACAAGAAAAATCATCGTTTTTTTTCAGTCACACAATCTCTAATAATTAGAAAGTAGCTGCAAAAATAGCACTTAAAAATTGGATTTATACCCCATAGCATATTAAACCCAAACAGGTAGTTATATATACACAATAAGCTATAGTATATTATATATGGCTTATTCTATAAGATCATTCAGGTAATCTTCAGTTTCGCGGCCCTATGATAAATCCAACTTCAGAGGTATTCCCCACCAGCTTCTGAAGCAGCATGAAGAGTACAGGATCGGGATCATTAAAAATTATAAATAATTTATTGATCACCACTTATCAGGCCTCCCCCTAAGTTCACTGTCACAGCCTGAATAACCCATTGGTTAATCATTATTGGCCAATCAATCTAGGTACAACAACATGAAAAAAATACAATCTCACTAGCAACTGCTATCACTGCCGCATTTATTTCATCAGCCGCTCAAGCTGACTCTTGGAACGTTACTCAAACGACAACACCGGCCAGCGACACCACAATCACACAGTACGGCAGCGCTCAAGGTAGTGCTATTCAGTCAATGAATGCTGTCAACTCGACTACTGCAACGGTCACTGGTAGCCAGGCAGTTGCTTCAGGCGCTTTTGAATTAGAGTTAGAGCAAAAAGAACAAACAAGCGATTCAACCCAGTCCGTTAATTACCTCAAAGCTGAAACAATCGGTACACTAGGCAGCTCCATGAAACAGGATTACTCAAGTAGTGGAAACACCCTTATGAAGCAGAACGAAGCAAACCTGGTCAATAACCACCAAGCTGTGAATACAGCCAGTGCTGCGACAATTTCCGAGCTGTCACAAGCGGCCAATGCATCAAACCTAAACCTTGATCAAGCGAGTGCCAGTGCAAGCTCGCAGGTAGTGAATAGCGCTGTTGCAACAAATGTGTCTGACCTTACACAGAGTGCCCAGTCTGACTACACCCACTCATATCAATCAGGAGCGACGGAAGGCAGTATACAGGCCACAAATAACCTGACCGCTGAGAAAGCATCGAATGTGAAACAGAGTACGCAAACGAGCTCTTTTGCACTTCACCAAAGTGGAGGCGGCAACAATACTCAGACCGTCAATAATATAGCGGTTCACACTGCGTTAGAACAAGCTAACCAAAGCACTTCAGCCGACTACTTTCACTTGGATCAACATGGCTCAGGGAACCAGATACAGGCAGTCAATCGGGTGTCTAGTGGCACAAGCGCTGTAGGCAGTGTCAATCAAAGCACTAGTGGTCATAGCGACATGTGGCAGATGGGCTGGACATCTCAAGATAGCACTCAGGCATTGAATATGATCGATGGTAAAGGTGTCGGCATCGCATCAAAACAAACTGTATCAGGCAGCGGAGTACATATGCACTCTGACGGTGGCGGCACCCAAGCTGGCAATTACCTCAAATCTTCTAGCGATGGTGTTGTTGCTTCAGCAGATCAAGATGTTAATGCCGACCACGTTGATATCAAACAACATTCATACGGTGCGGCAACCGTTCAGGCAGCTAACCTAATGGATATCGGTGGTGAGTTATCAGCGGGCAAACAAACGATTAACACTAATAGCTTGTATCTACATCAGTATGCATCTGACTCAGGGCTCAATGCAGGTAATGCTGTTCTTACTAGCAGTGCCGGCATCGGTGGTACTGTCACACAAGCCGCATCAGCAACTACTCTATCAATGCATCAATACAGCGGCAACGGCGCTATCCAAGCAGTTAACTACGTAGGAAATGCACCACAGTAAAACCTCGGGCTAAGACTATCGAATACACCTCCTGATATGTGTCTTCGATAGTCCTTCAAAATAACAATACTCTCACTAATGAGGCCCACATCATGCACAAGTACACTTCTCTTCTTTTAAAAACGATTCTGACGATTAGTTTCGCACCAGCCTTAGCAGACAGCCCGACGACGCCCTCTTACCCAAGCATTCCAGCTAGCTACGAAGTACTTCAGGCATCTAAGCTTGTTGCTTCTGCCGCTGTTCATTTCAAGGCTTACAAAGTGGACTGGACCAATGGTTACAAAGTTACGTCTCCGGACGGCAGCGAGTTCATAGTAGACAGCCTGGCTCAACCAAAGTGCGCTTTCTATGCCACTTACGTCAGTCAAGACGACAATGGTTTTCTAGGGAGTACCCAGGTTGTTAGTAACGTGCATATTGGGGAGGTGAACTTTGAAAACTGTCAGTAAACTACTTATTCTCTTGAGCTTGTCGCGGCTAACCGCTTGCAGCAATAACACAGTTCGTATCTCTAAAACATTAACTGAAACACCAGAGTTAACACGCACTAACATGACCGATGCTATTGGCTGCATGGGTGGCGCGTTAAAAAAGCATAGTGAAAATAATGCTTATCTGTTTTTAGCCAGAAACATCAAAGACGGCACGGTAAAAGACAGCGTCTATCAGGATAGCCCACTTGCAGATTCGGGCCGCATCCAACTCATCAACGTACTTAGTGAGCACCTATATCCACACGCTGGTTTAGTCATGGATCAGTTCCCGTTGATGTTTAGCCCGATGTCTAAAGAAGGCCTAGGACTCAACCGATTTGGGCTACCTTCTCGCAGTAATATAACGGTCTTTATGGCGAATTATAATGGAATCATTCAGGGCGCCAGAAAAGCTAAACAACTACCACTAGCTTCCAACGTGGCTCCCCTTGTCATTAGTGGTGCATTTACCCGGTTTGACTCGGATAATCTATTTCAGGCAGGCTCTGGGCAAAATGCAGGGTCTCGCACAAAAACACTCGCGGATAACGAAGAAGATAGCCGCTGGAGAAAAGTCAGCGGTCAGGTAGATATTGGTAAAACCTCATCGGCTAAAGCGATCTCTTTGGTACTTAACCTCATTGATCCAAGAAATAATCTGGTGGTTGCCTCACAATCGTTTGATCTAATCTTTTATAGAAACAATCGAACATTCCGCCTACGCGTTGCTGCTGGTGACGGCTACTACGGCATTTCTAGAAATAAAGTCACTGTTGAAGGCGTCCACAGCGCACAAAAAACACTGGTTGATGCAGCCGCTTTTTGGCTACTAAACAAAGCGTATGGTGGACAAACCAGCTTTAAGTCATGCTTCGAAACCGAGCCACAGCGTAGACTGACATGACTCCGGCTAAAGTAGGTCAGCTCGACAAAGCCAAGCCGGCAACTGAAACAGCTAAAGCGGAGTAATAACGATGTCACTGACACTTACTATCAATACAGCTTTATTGGCGACACTGGTCAGCGGCAGTGCGTTCGCTGATAGTTGGACAATCACCCAAAATGTAAGCGTCAGTGCCCCATTATCAATCTCTCAAGGCAATATGACTAACTCCGCTCAGGCTATCAATAGCATTCAATTACGTAATGGAGGCAGCTCAGTCACTAACACACAGCAGACGCTAAATCTGGGAAGTGGTGATTTAACGCTGTTACAAAGTGGTGGAGATAACAATCATCAGGCTGTGAATTATCTCCTCTCCCCAGAGATTCATTCAGCCGCTCAAACCTTGAACCAAGCAGGGAATGTGGCGCTCAAGCAACAAGGCGGCGATAACAATATTCAAGCCTTGAACTACGCCAAAGCAACGGGTGACGCCCCACTGCAAAGCTTGAAACAAAACGTTCAAGCGCAGCACATCACCCTTAAATTCGAAGGTATTGGTTCTGGGAATATCCAGGCAGGGAATTATATTGAAGCGGATGGACTGCCAACCACATCCGGCGATGTAGTGCAGAATTTGACGACAACATCGCTCCACTACATACAGTCTGGCACTCATAATCTTCAAGCAGGTAATGTGGTGGTTAACAACAGCCACACAGCTACGGGGCAGTTACGCAAAACTTTTCGGCTGGTAATGTGAGTGTTGATTTTGGATCGGTGGCTGCGGGTGCTCAGTCGGTAACTGCGGCGAACCTTACTATTTATAATCAACAGTAAGGCTTATCTGATTTCACAACAAACGTGATAAATCTAATTAAGGCTTTCTACTTGGTAATACACCCACATGGCCATCTTTAATTGCTAAAGGATGACACACCCCAATCTGTACAGGAATCAGAGGTAGCTTGAGGACTTGCGCGATCGCTAGCCGATAACACCCTGCTCCACTAAACACCAAGCGCCCATCCCGACCGATATGAATAACAGACCCACCATACTCTCGAAAACTATTGGGATTAAGCTCACCCATCGTCTTAAAACGAGCACCTTGCTTCAGCTCGTTAAACAGCACATCAAGCTTCTCATAACGCGCGTCCACAACCGCTCGGTTACGACAGCCATCAAACTGACCACGCTTTTCTATCTCATCCAACATCAGATCAACAATGCCGGATTCTTCCCAAGACACGCCTGATGTGAATTTATATCAACAAAATTTCACTTTTTGAATGGTATCAATCGGCTTGGCATTGATATCCCAATCACCACCGATCACCCTGCCACTAGAGCGACGCCGAAACCAATGAGTGTGCTGCACTTCATTGGGATCAATGCATAGTCTTTCAAAGCTACGTGGGACGTTGAATTTTCCGTAACGACCGTATCGAATTGAATTGAACAGGTCGCGAAAAAAGAACTGTATTTGTCTTTCTTTGCCTTTAATTGACTTGTAAAAAACAGACTCTTTAAAGGACTTAACAGTAGCGGGCATATTGGTAGCTTAGGGTATTTTTCGATGTATCGACTATATACAATTTACACTTTTAACATATAGCCAGAATACCTATACCGTGTGATTTATGTATTCCGGCAGACCACTAGTGTTCCAGAATTAGCAAGTTAAACAGTATCGTCCATATACCCAAGCAGCGCCTCAACCTTAGATAACGACAACCGCTTAATCGGCTTCCTATCAACACTACTGCGCGTAGCCTTCCGTATCTCTAACGTTGGATAAACTGACAACTCAATCGGATAATCCAACCACAGATACACATGTTGATAATCATTCAACACGCCATTTTGCTGGATGCTCACCAAACTTGTCTCGTAGCGCCAACCCAAGTGATCAAGAAAGATGAGTAGCGACTCAATATGATCGACGAATACATGAATATCAATATCACTGGACTCACGAATACGCCCAGTGCTGACAGAGCCAATTAAACGCGGTGAAAAGTCACTTAACTCGCGCATGACATTAATCGCAATTTGCCGCATTTCATGCAACTGCTGATCAAGCGCTTCAGCATTGAGTAAGTGAGTCATTTGATATACTGCATCCGCGACTTCTTTGTTGCTTAGCAGGTTTTTGAGTGGTTTTCTGAATAAGCGTTTTGCCGCTAACTTCTTTGCGTCGAGGTACTGCGTTACATTTTCTTCGACCATTAACCTAGCTGCCTCTCGAATCAGAAGCATACGGATTTGTTGCTGTTTTTTACTCATAGTTTTAGGTGGCAGCTTATGCCACGGTTTGAGTGAAGAATGGATCTAGCAAAGCAATCGCCTGTTGTGGGCTGATCACTTCTGCTGTTGGGTCACGACCTGATACGTCCCAATGCCGCAACTGTTCTAATTGCTTTAATTGGGTAGGTTGTTTTCTGAGTTTTCGTTTTGTTTGCGCGGAGGCAATGAGCAAGTCTAGGTGGTGCTCAACTAACCAAACGATCTGATCATTGAGAACACCTTGCAACATCTCTGCACCAACCGCGTCATGGCTTTTCGAACCATTAGCTTTACCGACATCATGAAATAAGGCTGCCGCCCACATGGTAGGACAATCGCTTTGCTGATGCGCTAACTGGAAAACTTGGAGTGAATGAAAAAGGGCATCGCCTTCGGGGTGGTAGTACGGGTCTTGCTCAATACCGTCTAGGTCGAGCAGTAAATCTAATAGATAATCTTTCACATAATAGCCAGCCGACTGCTGGTGGTTGCTTGAAATGTACTGTTATCACAATACTCAATTAGGTTAACACAATTGCTCAAGTTCACTATCGTAAACTTCCCAGCAAATACTCCGCCAACCCTATACGACTTGCTAAGATAAAACCACTAACTAAAGAACCAATTCCAAAACGCTATCGTATATGCTAGCATTATTCACATAAGAACCTACAGAACGGAATACGCTTGAAAGTCATAGTTGATACCAATATTTTAGTTGCAGCCCTATTGGGAAATGAGTCGGGGGCTGCTCGTAAAATTTTAGAACTATCTATGAGTGATGTTATCTCACCATTAGTAGGGGAGGCATTGTTTAATGAATACATGGATATTCTTGACCGTGAAGACGTTATGCAAAAATGCCCGTTAAATGGTGATGAGCGATTAGAATTTTTGTCTGCATTCTTGTCTTGTTGCCAGTGGTGCAAAATATACTTTGGTTGGCGTCCAAACCTGCGAGATGAAGGCGATAACCATTTAATCGAGCTAGCGATAGCAGGTGGAGCACAGTACATTATTACCAGTAATGTGCGTGATTTAAAAAACGGGGAATTGGCTTTCGATGGACTTAGCGTCGTAACACCCCAGCAATTTATGAAGGAGTCCCCATGGGTATGATTACTGTTAGACTGCCTGAAGATACTCACCTAAGAGTAAAAGCATTGGCAGCATCCAGAAGCATCAGCATCAACAAGCTGTATGAGGAGTTTACTGTTATGGCACTCACAGAGTTTGATGCAGAAAACCGATTTAAAGTACTCGCTAGTCGAGGCAGCAAGCCACGTGGACTAGCGCTACTTAAAAAGTTAAAAACGCATTATGGTGACGAGTAGCACTTCACTCAAACAACTGACCAAGGTATAGATAAGAAGTGCCCTGTGTTAACCGTTTTATGCTGATCGCAATTTGCCGCATTTCATGCAACTGGTGATCAAGCGTTTCAGTATTGAGTAAGTGAGTCATTTGATATGCTGCATCCTCGACTGCTGGTCGTTAGTTTTTTGGTTGTGCTAAAGTAGCGCATGTATTTAATGCGCTTTTAGAATAGCGCAACAGCCACACAGTGTTATTTATTTTGGATATTCACCTCAGCTAGAAGTGTCGAAAGCGCAGAAATATTCAAAACCAAGCGCCTGCTACTCCCTTGAAGCCTTACAAAACCAAAGCCCTCATAAAAACTAGCAGCACTTTCATCTTTTGCATCAACAATTATTCCTAAAATACCCACTCTTTCAGCAGCTTCCTGTGTCGTTTTAAACGCATGAAAAATCAATGCATCACCAAAACCTTGCCCCTGATACTTTACGTCTACTGCAAGCCGTCCCAACAACAAAAACGGAATATCCTGATAACCACCAAGCTTAATATCTTCAGGTAAATTTTCACGAGAAACTGAGTGGGCACTAAGTGAGTAATAACCAACTATGGTTTCACCTTCTGCAAGCACGTAGACCTTACTCAGGTTACGCTTTTGATCCTGCCCTGCAATCTGCTTCACATATCGATTTAATGCTTCAACCCCACAATCAAAACCTTTGCGGTTATGAAACTTGGGGTCTAAAGCACTAAACTTCATCAGAGTTTACGATTTGGCTATATCGCTGAGCGGCTTTCTTCATTCGCTCTGTTGGCTCTGCTGGTTTATCTAACGAGTCAAAAAATAGATGCCAGTCATTCTCATTAAATCGAGTCTGATCATGCTCAGCAATGACAGCCTCAGCCTTTTCTCGAATGCTTTGCCGAATGAATTTACTTCTGTTGATTTCTACATAGCTTTGCGCCTGATCTAAAAGCTTGAGCGTCAGATCATCAATGCGGAATTTTAAGGTTTGGTCTTTTCTGGTTTCAGTATTCATGGATGCCACTAAGTACAAAGATATTTACACCCACAAATGTACCCACAAAATTTATTATTATCAAGTCCTGTTATTCCATCGTCAGTTAATTACTCAACCAAACCCACTGTCCACTTCCCCTAAACTGAGACACTCATAACTAGAATTTTCTGAGAGAATAACCTCAGGAGATTGTTATGAAAAAATCAAAATTTACAGAAACTCAGATTATCGCGATTCTTAAGGAAGCGGATGCCGGGATGAAAGTGGAAGCGCTCTGCCGTCAGCATAGTATTAGCTCAGCGACGTACTACAACTGGAAAAAGAAGTACGGCGGCATGGACGCTTCTGAACTCAAACGAATACGTGAGCTGGAAGATGAAAATGCACGTCTTAAGCGGATGTATGCTGACCAGAGTCTGCAACTGCAGGCCGTTAAGGATTTAATCGCAAAAAAGGGTTGGTGACAGCAGAGAAACGAGAAGCGGCTCAGCAATTGACACAATCAGGACTTGCTGTGAAAACGGCATGCACCTTATCAGGCTTGAATCGGGCCAGCTTCTATCGTCAGCCAATGGACTGGCGAGAAGTGGACTCTGCTGTCATCACTGCAATCAATGATGTACTTGCTAATGCACCGCGTTCCGGGTTTTGGAAATGCTTTAAGCGGCTGCGTCGATTGGGTTATAGCTTCAACCACAAACGGGTGTATCGCGTGTACTGCCGTTTGGGGCTCAATCTACTCAGGCGTATTAAACGGAAACTACCAAAACGTGAGCCAAAGCCACTGAGCATGCAGCAATCGGTCAACCATCAATGGGCGTTAGACTTTATGCATGACACACTGTATTGCGGAAAGCGTTTCCGTACGTTAAACGTGATTGATGAGGGTACTCGTAAGTGCTTAGTATCGAGGTCGATACTTCCTCGCCCTCAGAACGAGTCATTCGTGTGCTTGAGCAACTGAACGAGGAACGAGTGCTGCCACAGCAGATACGCCTTGATAATAGTCCGGAGCTAATCTCTGGCGTGTTTACTGATTGGTGTCACGATCGCGGAATTGACTTGGCTTATACTGAAAAAGGCAAACCGCAACCGAACGGTTTTGCAGAACGATTTAATGGCTCAATGCGCCGTGAGTCTCTCGACGCTTATTTATTTGAAAGTCTCAGCCAAGTACGAGAAATGGCATAGCAGTGGCGACTGGACTACAACGACGAACGACCACATGAAAGCTTAGGGTATTTACCACCTAGTGAATACCGCAGAAAACTGGAAAATTCTAGTTTAGAAGTGTCTCACTAATGGGGAAGTGGACATGTTGATGCAGGACTCAATCAAAGGTTTTCATTGACACGCCAGCAGCATGGGAGAGCTGTAGCTTCAGTCGTTGTTCAGTGTTCTAATGATTAACCGAGGTAGTTACCGTTACTGGAAATAAGGCCTGTAAAGTTATTTCGCCACAACGCCTTAAACTCGCCACAAAACTTAAGCGACGGTTTGGCCTAATTGGTAGCTCAGCAGATCAACGAACCTTGGTAACACTGCTCGCTTATGCTGGCTATAATGCTAACCGATGATTTGTTAGAAAACTCATGAAGAAAGCTAGATGAGTGAGCCGCCAACAACCGACGCATCGCTATGTAGTCGACCCTGAATAATATTTAACTCATTGATATTGTTTGATAAAATAATACACTTAAACCGTCAAATACCTCTCAACCAACTCATCACTCAACTCAGCAATCTCCCCCTGCGCCACAGACCGTCCCCGATCCAAAATACAAAACGTATCCGCAACCCGTCTAGCAAACGGCAACTTCTGCTCAACCAACAACACGGTCAACCCAAGCTCATCATTCAACTGCGTAATAATATCCCCAATTTGCCTGACAATATTCGGCTGAATCCCTTCCGTAGGCTCATCCAATATCAACATTTTAGGATCAATCATCAGCGCCCGCGCAATAGCCAATTGCTGCTGCTGACCACCGGATAAATCACCACCCCGACGCTTCAACATGTCTTTCAGCACAGGGAATAAGTCATACACGAACTGCGGCACTGTTTTAACGCCATCAGTACGTGCCAGCAGCCCTACCTCCAGATTCTCCTGCACGGTCAGCAATGGAAATATCTGTCGCCCCTGAGGGACATAACCAATTCCCAGCTCAGCACGTTGCTCAGCTTTTACCGACTGAATTTCCTGATCATCAAATTTGATCGCGCCAGACTCGGTCGCCAGCAAGCCCATAATGACCTGCAACAACGTAGTTTTACCCACCCCGTTACGCCCCATTAAGCAGGTGCATTTGCCGCTCGGCACGTCCAACATGACATCCCAAAGCGTGTGACTTTCGCCATAATATTGGTTTAAACCCTGAATACTTAATAAATTACTCACCGAGATATACCTCAATTACGCGTTGATCTTGTTGCACGTCGTCCATGGTTCCTTCTGCCAACACATGCCCTTGGTGCAGCACGGTGACGCGTCGGGCGATGGAACGCACGAAGTCCATATCGTGCTCGACTACCACGACCGTGTGATCACCGGCTAAGGCATTGAGCAGTTCCGTGGTTTTATCCATTTCCTGGTGGGTCATGCCAGCAGCTGGCTCATCGACCAACAAAACATGAGGTCGCTGCATCAGCAACATACCGATTTCTAACCACTGCTTTTGACCATGAGAGAGTGATCCGGCCTGGCCTTTTGCACCTTCCTGCAGGCCAATGGTAGTAAGTACTTTATCCAGATGATCCTGCTGCTCACCGCTCAGTGTGGCTCTAAAAGTTGCCCACACCGACTTATCGCCGTGCATGGCTAATTCCAGGTTCTCGGCAACTGTCAGGCATTCAAAAACGGTCGGCTTCTGGAACTTACGACCAATGCCCGCCTGTGCAATTTCAGGCTCTGACATGCCCAGCAGATTCATGGTTTGACCAAAACGCACGCGTCCGGTATCTGGTACGGTTTTGCCGGTAATGATATCCATCATGGTGGTTTTACCCGCGCCATTCGGCCCGATAATGCAGCGCAGTTCACCCGCATCAATCGCCATATTCAGATCATTGATAGCCTTGAATCCATCGAAGGATTTATTGACCCCTTCCAGACTCAGAATCACCCCGCGGTCGGTAATTGGCTCCAAGCCTTTTTGACTATGAACGAAGGGAAATACTTCATCTGGTCGCATTATTTCACGGAGCGTATCAAGCTGTTTCATGACCAATCTCCTTTTGTCTGCGACGCATTAAGCCGACGATACCTTGCGGTAGATACAGTGTGACTAATACAAATAAACTACCCAGTGCGAACAACCATACTTCAGGTAATGCCCCGGTTAAATAAGTCTTGGCATAGTTCACCACAATCGCGCCCAAGGCTGCACCATACAGTGTTCCACGACCACCAACGGCCACCCAAATTACTAATTCAATAGAGTTCAGTGGTGAGAATTCACCGGGGTTGATAATACCCACTTGTGGCACATACAAAGCACCGGCGACGCCCGCCAATACCGCTGAGAAGGTAAAAATCGCCAGTTTCACTTTATCCACACGATAGCCGATAAAACGCACACGGTCTTCTGAGTCACGTACCGCCATCGCCACACGTCCTAAACGTGAAGCTACGATAGCCCGACAACTGAGGTAACCCAAAATCAGCGCAATCCCAGAGGCAATAAACAAACCAATCCGCGTGGCATCGGATTGCAAATTAAAGCCGAGAATATCCTTAAAGTCAGTCAGTCCGTTATTACCACCAAAACCCATCTCATTACGGAAGAAAGCCAGCAATAAGGCGTAAGTCAGTGCTTGTGTGATAATCGATAAATACACACCGGTCACACGCGAGCGGAAGGCTAAATAACCAAATACATACGCCAATAAACCCGGCACAAACAGCACCATCAACATGGCAAACCAGAACATATCAAAGCCCTGCCAGAACCATGGCAGCGCATCCCAGTTCAGGAACACCATAAAGTCCGGCAGTTCAGGGTTTCCGTACACCCCGCGATCACCAATCTGACGCATCAGGTACATACCCATGGCATAGCCACCGAGTGCAAAAAATGCGCCGTGACCTAAGCTGAGTATCCCCAGATAACCCCACACCAAATCCACCGACAAGGCTAACAAAGCATAGGTCAGGTATTTGCCCAACAGCGTCACGGTAAAGGTCGATAAGTGAAACGGGCTACTGGCTGGCACGTATAAATTCAAATACGGCACAAGTGCGCAAGCGGCAATAACAATCGCAATTAAGATCTGGCCGCCGTAGTCGCCTTTTAAAATTCTAAACATCTGATGGCTCCTTAATTGTCAGCGGCTCGCCCTTTTTGCGGGAACAATCCGCGCGGGTGTTTCTGAATAAACAGAATGATGAAAACCAGTACCAGTATTTTGGCCAATACTGCACCGGCCCACGGCTCTAAGAACTTGTTGGCAATACCGAGAGAGAAGCCTGCGATCAACGTGCCCCACAAGTTTCCAACGCCACCAAATACCACGACCATGAAAGAGTCGATAATGTAGCTTTGTCCCAGATTCGGCCCAACATTAGTGAGCTGGGATAAGGCAACACCCGCCACCCCAGCAATACCTGCACCTAAGCCAAAAGTCATGGCATCGACCCGTGAGGCTTTTACCCCCATGGCACGCGCCATGCCACGGTTTTGTGACACCGCTCTCACCTGTAAACCGAGGGAGGTTTTCTTCAGCACCATAAACAACAGTGCAAACACCACTAAACAGAAGGCAATCACGTATAAGCGATTCAGCGTGAGTGACAGCACCTCATTGATTTGAATCGAGCCAGACATCCACTCCGGTGTTTCAACCGAGCGATTCAGTGGCGAGAAGATGGTTCTCACTGCTTGCTGCAGGATCAAACTAATACCGAATGTGGCCAGCAATGTTTCCAGTGGGCGTCCGTATAAATGACGAATCACTGTTTTCTCAATGAGCACACCCACCAAACCAGACACCACGAAAGCGGCCGGAATGGACACAATCAGCGAGACACCGGGGAAGTTAGGCAAGACATAAGTTTGGATGGTGTAAGTGGTATATGCGCCCAGCATAATCAGCTCACCATGCGCCATATTGATCACACCCATTACACCGAAGGTGATCGCCAAACCGATTGCCGCAAGTACCAGAACCGAGCCCAGACTCAAACCAAAAAACAGCGTTTCAAGATGGCCATACCACGTCACTTTATTATCAATTTCAACTAAAGTCTGCGTGGCAGCCGCAGCAATGGATGCATCATCTGATTCGGTCAGTGCCTGCAACGTGGGGCGCACTTGTTGATTCAGATTACCCGCTAGACCAGCAATCGCGGCTTTAACCACATCAGCATCATCTGACTTCAGCTCTGCCAGTTGTACCAGCGTTTGCATCTCTTTTTTAATGTCGGGATTGGCTTCTTTTTCAGCCAGAGTACGGATACTGTCAACCTGATCAGGCGACACATTCCCAACCATCGCTTTGACCGCAGCCAGACGCATCGCATCATCAGGATTCATCAACTGAATACTGGCAAGCAACTGTTTAATTTGCCCACGCATGCGGTTATTGGTACGAATGCGGGAAAGATCTTTGGCAGATGCTACCGCAACCGGTTCACCTGTAAGTACTTGTTTAGCCTGCGCCTCATCGGTCTTCTTGTCGTAGAACACCAGAGTATTATCAGCTTTAACGGAGAAGAGTTGCTTGTCGAGCAACGCTTGTAGAATTTGTTCAGCACGTGGATCGCCGCTCTCGACAATCTGATTCACGCCTTCAATTTTTTGCGAAAAACCTTTCGCTAAGAGATTTTGAATGCCAGCCTGAAGCGTTGAGTCATCAGCATGTGTCGCTGCCGAGAAGCTCATAGTCAGACTTAGAAGCAACATCCAAACCCAATGCTGGATGGCAAATCTGGTTCGTTGCATGGAGACCCCACAATGATGGAAAAAGCCCACGCCTGCCATGTCGGTGACAGGCGCGGGCCAATAGTGCTATTGGAACTTAAGGTGTTGCTTAGTTCTTAGTTAACTGCACCAACACACTTCTTCTCGACAGTGTTGTAGTTTCCGCAGTTCTTAGCATCAGTCCAGTCAGACACTAAATCCTTAGAACCTTCAAGATAGTCAGACCATGCATCGCCCGGTACTGTACCGTCAGTTTCAGAAACAACTTCGAACTGACCGTCTTCCTGGATTTCACCAATCAGAACAGGCTTAGTGATGTGGTGGTTAGGTAGCATCTTCGCGATACCGCCAGTCAGGTTTGGCGTCTCAAGACCGATGATTGCTTTACCCACTGCATCAACGTCTGTAGTACCAGCTTTTTCAACAGCCTGTACCCAAAGGTTGAAACCGATGACGTGTGCTTCCATAGGATCGTTCGTTACACGCTTATCGTTTTTAGTAAATGCCTGCCACTTCTTGATGAAGTCAGCATTAGCATCGTTCTCAACACTCATGAAGTAATTCCATGCTGCCAAGTGACCAACCAAAGGCTTAGTATCAAAACCAGAAAGCTCTTCTTCACCAACAGAGAATGCAACAACAGGGATAGACTCAGCATCTACGCCTTGGTTACCCAATTCTTTATAGAATGGAACGTTAGCGTCACCGTTGATAGTCGATACAACCGCTGTCTTCTTGCCTTCGCTACCGAACTTCTTGATATCAGCAACGATTGACTGCCAGTCAGAATGACCGAAAGGCGTGTAGTTGATCATGATGTCTTTCTCATCAACGCCTTTACTCTTAAGGAATGCTTCAAGGATTTTGTTTGTAGTACGTGGGTAAACGTAGTCAGTACCTGCAAGCACCCAACGCTCAACACCTTCGTCCATTAGGTATTCAACTGCTGGAATCGCTTGCTGGTTTGGTGCAGCACCTGTGTAGAATACGTTCTTAGATGACTCTTCACCTTCGTACTGAACAGGGTAGAACAGTAAGCCGTTTAGCTCTTCAATAACAGGTAGTACTGATTTACGAGAAACTGAAGTCCAGCAACCGAAAATAGACGAAACGCCGTCTTTGGTGATCAGCTCACGTGTCTTTTCAGCAAATAGTGGCCAGTCAGAAGCCGGGTCAACAACCACTGCTTCCAGTTGCTTGCCTAGCAGACCACCTTTTTTGTTTTGCTCTTCGATGAGCATCAACATAGTGTCTTTAAGTGTGGTTTCACTGATTGCCATAGTACCGGACAGAGAGTGCAGTACACCGACCTTGATAGTCTCTTTCTCACTGTGGCTATCGGCCATTGCAATCGCTGAACCAAATACCAAGCCCGCCGTCATCACTGACGCTAGCAATCCTTTGATTTGTTTTTTCATTCGCTTCATCTCAGGTTAATAAACTCAGTATCAACCTAGCAAATGACGTGCCAAAAATTATTTCGCTAAAAATATATGCAGTGACATAAGAAACGGGGCGCCTCAAAAGACACCCCGCACCAAAACAAACCATTAGGAAACAGACTGCACCAGAACAGTAAGCTCAGGTGACTGACATTTCCCCGCTCACAGATCAGGCCATTTTTCAGACTTTCTCCAAAAGGCAGTGAGCTTTAAAAAACGGTTCAGAGTCCAGTAATATAGTTAAAACTTACCTACACATCATAACTAGTACTGGAGACATCCCCACCGGTACCCGTCCAATTCGTATGAAATCGCTCACCTTCCGGCTTATCGATACGCTCATAAGTATGCGCCCCAAAGTAGTCGCGCTGAGCCTGCAGCATATTGGCTGGCAAGGTTTCTGTGCGGTAGCCATCATAAAATGCCAATGCACTACTCATCGCGGGTGTCGGTACACCGGCTTCAATGGCCTTAGCTAACACTTTGCGCCATCCGGACTGTGCTGCCGCAATTTTATTTGTGAAATATTCATCAACCAGCAGATTATCCAACTGCGGGTTCTTATCATAAGCCGCTTTGATATCATCTAAAAATACCGAACGGATTATACAGCCACCACGCCACAGCTGTGCAATAGAACCGTATTGTAAATCCCATTCGAAATGCTCAGATGCCTCACGCATTAACATAAAGCCCTGCGCGTATGAAACAATCTTAGATGCCAGCAAAGCATCACCCAATGCCTCAATAAGCTCAGTTTTTTCAGCAGAATAATCTTGTGCTTGCGGTGCAGCGAGTATTTTAGAGGCCGCCACACGCTCCTGTTTAAGTGCAGACAAACACCGTGCGAATACCGCCTCACCAATCAACGATACCGGCATACCAAACTCCAGCGCATTGATCGCCGTCCATTTACCGGTTCCTTTCTGTCCAGCCTTATCAAGAATGGTATCTAGCACATAAGTGCCATCTTCCTGATAACCCAGAATGTCAGTTGTGATTTCGATAAGATAACTATCCAGATCGCCCTTATCCCATTCTGCAAACACCTGCTGCATCTCGTCATTACTCATATGCAGCTGGTCTTTCATAAATTGATAGGCTTCGCAGATTAACTGCATGTCACCGTACTCGATACCGTTGTGCACCATTTTGACGAAATGCCCTGCACCATTTGCGCCGACCCAGTCGCAGCAGGGATCACCATTCTCCGTTTTGGCGCTAATCGCCTGAAAGATCTCTTTAACCAGCGGCCATGCCTCAAGGTTTCCACCCGGCATGATGGACGGTCCGAAACGTGCCCCCTCTTCTCCGCCAGACACACCTGCACCGATAAAGCGGAAACCTTTTTCTTTTAAATCAATCGCTCTGCGCTGTGAGTCCGGGTAGTTCGCGTTACCACCATCGATAATCACATCACCCTCATCCAACAGCGGTAATAAAGACTCAATAACGGTATCAACCACCTCTCCGGCTTTTACCATCAACATGACTTTTCGTGGCACACTTAATTTTGAAATCATCTCTTCCAGCGTTTCAGCACCAATAATATCGGTACCTTTAGCAGCGCCTTGCAAGAAATCATGAGTGACTGAGGTGGTTCGGTTGTAGGCAACAACCTTGTAACCGTTATCATTCATGTTCAATGCAAGGTTTTGTCCCATTACCGCAAGACCAATTAAGGCGATATCATAATTCATAGAAGCTTCCAGTCTGGTATTTGAGTAAGTGTGTTATCGATAACAATACTGCACAGTGGGTATCTCATGCAAGGCGGGCACCTTACCGACTTCGCGACACAATTTAAAGTGTATGGCGTTGATTTTTACAATGCGATGGAACTACAACTAAATGAGTGTTTCAAACGTAACTAACTCACGCAATAATATTCGAACTAAATTAAAAACAGGCTTACAGGCATGCAATTTATAAAGACAATCAGCATCATGACATTATTCCTTTTTTCAGCGATCGCTCAGGCTGAAATCATCCACATCGACACGGCAAAAACGCAGTCACTCATCGATGAGGGCATCCCTATTATTGACATCAGAACAAAGTCAGAATGGAAACAAACCGGCATTGTCGAAGGGAGTCACTTACTTACCTTGTTTGATGAGCGAGGTAGATTTGATATCGAGAAATGGATGTCTGATCTGGATAAAATTGCCGGTAAGGATAAACCGTTTATGCTGATCTGTGCGGTGGGTGGGCGTACTGCAATGCTAAGTCAGTACTTAGACAGTAAAGCTGGCTATACCCAAGTGCATAATGTCCATCGTGGTATTGTTCAATGGATTGGAGAGAATAAGCCGGTGGTCGCTTATGATGAACATGCCGCTGCTGACATGTCCGGACAATCCGGTAACAGTGAGAACATGTCAGTCAGTACCACTACTGAAGGCAGCACTAAGTAACGATCAGCACCGTGGCGGGGATTAGTGGGTCCTCCTAAGTAATCCCGCCTCTTCTGCTGCTCGCACGCAGCGAATTCTATCGTTCACCTGAAAGGCACTATATAAATTCCTGACGTGCGTTCTGACCGTCTCGATTGAGATGTAGAGGATTTTTGAGATATCTTTATTGTTGTATCCCTGCCGGATTAAACGCAACACTTCCAGCTGACGCTCAGTAATGTGGTAGTGAGCCATAGCCTGCTTGACACCATCTTCAGGCTTGATCTGTGGCAAGTGAGCAATACCCGCTTCAATATTCTCAGGCAAATAAATCTCACCCTGCATGACACGCTCAAGGATTGAAACAATCTCTTCGGTATTGGCTGTTTTTGGAATAAAACCAGCTGCACCAGCATTCATTACTTTACGAATTTCCCATAAATCTTCACTGGCTGAAATCACTACAACCGGCACTAACAAGCCTCTCCGCTCGATAGCCTCAATCATCGAGATACCGTTCATTTCCGGCATTTGCAAATCCACTAGCAACAAGTCAACTTCGCCTATTTCATCAAGCAATGTTAGTGCCTCACGCGCACTGGTCAGGCTTATAACATCAAACGCTGTACGCATCGTCAGCATGGCCTTGAAGCCTTCTGCAAACAGTACATGGTCATCCACATGGATTACCTTCATAAACCCTCACACAGTTAAAATTACGCCATAATTGCTAGCATTATAATACCATCAACACTACACTAATGTAGACTATCGCTAAAAAGCAACCATACACGAGGTAAACTGATGTCTATAGTTGTTCGAATATTGACCTGCTTCGCAATACTTGTAATGTCCATTATGTCAGCTAATGCTGATATCCTCAAAGCCCCGGAAGGTAAAGTAATACTCACGATTACCGGCAATATCAAACATACCAACGCACCAGGCGAAGCGCGTTTTGATCGCGAAATGCTTGAAGCGCTCGGCATGGTGAGCATTGATACTGAAACCTACTGGACCGATGGTGTACAGAAATTTGAAGGTGTCCCGGGTAAATTACTGATGGAAGCGGTCGGTGTCACTGAAGGTAAATTACAAATTCATGCGCTAGATAAATACAAGGCAAAAGTGCCGGTTGAGGATTTAATCAAACACCGCGCCACCATCATGCTAAAAAACATGGGCGAGTATTTAACGGTCGCTAAGAAAGGCCCGCTCTGGTTGATCTACCCCATAGATGACGAGCAGAAGCTATTAAAAAAGCAGATTAATAGCCGTTCAGTCTGGCAAATTCAGACGATTGAAGTTCTATGATCCGACAGAATGACCGGATCAAATACATTATTATCTTCATCGCTTTTTTAGCTTTGAGTGCGCTGCTTGCTCATGCTTACCTAAAGAATACCGATGAGGAAACAGAATATACACGTCGCGTTCGTCATGTAGTGGTTAATGCGTATGAGCTCGAACTGAAAATGAAAGAGCTTCAAAATGTGTATAACAGCTTTGTCATGGGTCACCCCTCTTACAGCAAAGATGACCTCGACTTAGCCTATGCTATCACCCACTCCAAGTATGAGACTTTAATGATGGGCGATACTTATGATCTCATTAAGCCTCTGAAAGAAGGCCAGGTTGTTGCGTTAATCACTACTAACTTTAATACGTTTCTATCACTTAAACCTGATATCGACGAAGCTCGTGTTGGTGATAAAAATCTTACCCGGATAGATGACTGTATTAAGGATAAATTACTCCCTGACATAATGGGCATTGTCAAAGCTACCCGAATAGGAACGAACTGGAAGTCAGCTGCCTGGGAGGATGCCACTAAAGAATCACGCCTGCAAATGCAATTTGCCATGCTTGGATTACTGATGTTGTCGATCGGCTTATTCTCGCTGTTGCTCCTACAGGTCCGCGCCACACGGGACGCACTCATTAAAGCAGAGCAAGCCAAAGTCACTAAGGCGAAATTCCTGACGGTTGCCGGCCATGATTTACGCCAGCCTCTGCAAGCATCCAGCCTATTACTTAGCACCTTGCAGTCACAGTCACAAACCCCTGAGAACGCCAGGCTGTTCAAGGGTATTCACTACTCCCTCGACAGTATTACTGAACTACTCAATGGCATGCTGGATATTTCACGGTTGGATGCAGATTTACTCACCGTTAACAGAGAACCGATTCCGGTGACAGCTCTGGTTAACAGAATGCTTGACCGCTATGAAGAGCAAGCTCTTAGTAAAAACCTTAGACTATCGCTGATCAATCCCAACGACTTCTATATCAACAGTGATCAGTTATTACTAGAGCGGATCATTTCTAACTTATTGAGCAATGCAATCCGCTATACCCAGAAGGGCAAAGTTCAATTAATCGTCAGCTCTGAAGATAATAATGTCTGCATTACTATTCGAGACAGCGGCCCCGGTATTTCAGAGGACGACTTAAAGCTGATATTCAAAGAGTTTGTACAACTAGACAGCCCTTCCAACGAGGATCACAAAGGACTTGGTCTTGGTCTTTCCATCGTGAAACGGCTCTGTAACTTACTAGGCCACGAGCTGACAGTCACCTCTAAGCCGGGCATCGGTAGTGAGTTTAAAATCAGCCTCCCCAAAGCAAGCGCAGCGCCCATTGGCTTACCCAATAAGGCCAGAGATCAGTGGTCATTAGTTGGCGTGACGATTATCGTAGTCGAGGACAATGAAGATATCCTCTCTTCGTTTGACCTGTTGTTAAGCACTTGGGGATGTAAAGTGGTCACGGCTTCTAATATGGAGGAGGCCATCCAACTTGCCGAAAAACTAAAGAACTCGCACCCGGACGACGATAACGACTTGTTAATAATCAGTGACTATTACTTAAATAAAGACTATAATGGTTGCGATGTAATCAAAAAAATCCAAACCATAATAGCTAGAGACCTCCCTGCTATGGTTATTACGGCGGAAACAGATCCTGAAAGACTGGAAGAAATACGACAAACAGGTAATAGTGTTTTTCGTAAACCATTAAAGCCTGCAACGCTTCGTGTAGCTATCCAAAGGTTACTGCGACAGGTCTGATTGTCACTTATACATCTCAAATCACCCTATAGGGTGATTACAACCTCCTGCGCTATCTCTATCATGAACACCAAGTGAATACACGAAAGTATTCCATTGGTCGTGCGGGGAGGCACATCCATAAAATGAGTAACGTAAACAACGCACGCGTGTGCGAATTATATCTGGAGTATGACGACTCAAACATTGAGCATGCAAAAGCTCAGCTTGATACGAAGTATTTCTTTGCAAACCACCACTATCACAAAGTTCTCGATGTTTTCATGGAGCTGGCCGAAAAAGGAGATCGGACTTTCCAGCATAATGTCGGTGTTCTATACCACTGCATTGAAGATGTCAGGGACTACCAGCAGGCCTTCAACTGGTATAAAAAAGCAGTGGCTCAGGATTTTGCACCTGCTAAAGAGCGCTTAGCTTGCATGTATGAGTTTGGCGATGGCGGTATGCCAGTAGACCTTCAGGCAGCGGTTCAACTTTATAAAGAGTCTTCTGACCAAGGCAATTTACACAGCACTTATAACCTCGGCATGATTCTGGCCACAGGAAGTAATTGTGTAGAGAAGAACCTTCCACTAGCCCTGTCTTTGCTGCAAACCGCGGCTGAAAAGGGACATGCGCTAATGAAATTTAACCTTGGCATCATCTACCTTGAACAGTGCCACAATACGGTTGCCGCTAATGACTGTTTCAAGCTTGCTTTTGAGCAGGAGCATATCGTCTCTGTTGATTTAGGCCATTATTACCTTGAGCGATACAATGGCGGGATTGATTGTGAACATAGCTCAGCATTAAGCCACTACTGGTTTGCAACAGCGATTGCTTACGGTCATCAGGATCAGGTTTTAGAGATTTTTAACGGTGATCACTCCGTGTTAAATGCTTTTCAATTTAAGGGGCGCTTTCACTAAGCCTGTGCTACAAGCCGTGCTCGCAATAACCTCCTAATCGCACGCTTATATAAACACAAAAGCCACCCTCATTTCTGAAGGTGGCTTTTTTATTGGGACTTAGTTTAGGACGGTACAGACTATCTATCCCGTACCGAGATAAACCAAAAACTACAGTTGTTTCAGGATATCCTCAACAGTTGCCTTGGCATCACCAAACAACATGCGTGAGTTCTCTTTATAGAACAATGGATTATCAACACCCGCATAACCTGACGCCATTGAACGCTTAGACACAATCGTGGTTTTAGCATTCCACACCTCAAGTACCGGCATGCCTGCAATCGGACTGTTCGGATTATCCAAGGCTGACGGATTCACGATATCGTTTGCACCAATCACCATCACCACATCAACATCAGGGAAGTCTTCATTGATTTCATCCATTTCCAGTACGATGTCATAAGGCACTTTCGCCTCAGCCAGCAGTACATTCATATGACCGGGCATACGACCTGCCACCGGATGAATTGCAAAGCGCACGTTGGTGCCGTTAGCACGTAGTTTCTTAGTCATTTCTGACACCGGATGCTGCGCATGAGCAACCGCCATACCGTAGCCTGGTACGATGACCACTTCCTTAGCGTCCTTCAGTAACTCAGCCGTTTCATCCGCCTTAATCTCGGTATGAACACCCGCTTCTTCATCGCCACCCGCGGATGTTTCGGTATTACCAAAACCACCCAGAATAACGCTAAGAAACTTACGGTTCATGGCGCGGCACATGATCACACTGAGAATCGCACCACTGGAACCTACCAGCGCACCCACCACAATCAGCAGGTCATTTGCCAGCATAAATCCAGTCGCTGCTGCGGCCCAGCCTGAATAACTGTTTAGCATCGAAATAACCACCGGCATATCCGCGCCACCGATCGCCATTACCAGCAATGCACCAAAAATAAAGGCCAGTAACATCACCACAAGCAATGCAGTGACCGCAACACCCGTGCTATCTGCACTTAGGAAAACACCACCTAAGATAATGGATACAATCACCAAACCCAGATTCAGCGCGTGACGCCCCGGCAATGCCAATGGCTTGCTCGACATAATGCCCTTGAGCTTACCGAAGGCAACCACCGAACCGGTAAAGGTCACAGCACCGATAAACACACCCAGCACGATTTCAACATTGTGGATGGTTTTTTCAGCACCTTCAAAGTGCATATTCGGGTCCAGATAGCTGGCAATACCAACCAAAACAGCGGCCATACCCACAAAGCTATGCAGCATCGCTACCAGCTCGGGCATAGAGGTCATCTCAACCCGCTTAGCCATGTATGCACCGATACCACCACCGATTAGCATCATGACAATTAGCACGCCATAGCTGTTCACGTTATCGCTCAATACAGTCG
This sequence comes from Leucothrix pacifica, assembly GCF_003172875.1. GTDB lineage: Bacteria > Pseudomonadota > Gammaproteobacteria > Thiotrichales > Thiotrichaceae > Leucothrix > Leucothrix pacifica. Next base: position 34,468 of record NZ_QGKM01000002.1, read on the forward strand.
CCAGAATAGCCAAGGCCATCCCCGCCATACCGTACAAGTTTCCGCGTTTAGCCGTTTCTTGCTTACTCAGTCCGCTCAGACTCAGAATAAATAAAATACTCGCACCGATATAAGATGCAACAACAATACCATTCATCATGACTTAGTCCTCTTCACGACTGAACATACGCAGCATGCGCTGAGTTACTAAGAAACCACCGGCAATGTTAATACTGGCGATGAGCACGGCGATGGCCGCTAATATCACGACTATTCCGGACGGCGAACCAATCTGCAAAATGGCACCAATGACAATAATGCCAGAGATGGCGTTGGTCACACTCATCAGCGGTGTATGCAGCGAGGGCGAGACATTCCAGATGACCTGCCAACCAACAAAAATTGCCAATACAAATACGATCAAATGTCCCATAAACGCAGGCGGCGCAACCGAACCAATCCACAGAATAAAGGCAATCAAACCAAACACTGTAGCCAGCGTGATAGTTGCTTTTTTCTTTGCCTCAGCACGTAATTCTTCTTTAGTAGGTTCAGGCTTTGGCTCAACCGCAGGCTTGGCAGCCGCTGGTGGTGCCGCCGATACGCTGATTTGTGGTGGCGGCCAAGTAATCTTGCCTTCCTTAGTCACCGTCGCCCCACGGATAACATCGTCTTCCATATCGATATTGATCTTGCCATCTTTTTCCGGCGTGAGATCCGTTAGCATGTGGCGAAGGTTTGTGCCGTATAACTGACTCGATTGTGTCGCTAGGCGGCTGGTTAGATCGGTGTAACCAATCAACGTTACATCATGCTTGACCGCAACTTCACCCGGTACCGTTAACTCACAGTTACCACCTTGCTGCGCAGCCAGATCGACAATCACACTACCCGGCTTCATCATCTCAACCATATCGGCCAGAATCAGCTTCGGTGCCGGACGACCCGGAATCAATGCAGTGGTGATAATAATATCGACCTCTTTAGCCTGCTCACGGAACAGCGCCATTTCAGCATCGATGAATTCTTTACTCATGGTTTTGGCGTAACCGCCTTCGGTACCACCCGCTTCATCTTCTTCGAATTCCAATAGCAGGAACTCAGCACCCATACTTTCGACTTGCTCTTTTACTTCAGGGCGCGTATCGAAAGAACGCACAATCGCACCCATGCTAGTCGCTGCACCAATTGCCGACAGACCTGCAACACCGGCACCGATAATCAACACCTTCGCCGGAGGAATCTTACCCGCCGCCGTAATCTGGCCAGTAAAGAAACGACCAAAATGATTCGAAGCTTCAACCACCGCGCGATAACCCGCGATATTCGCCATCGAACTCAAGGCATCCATCTTCTGTGCTCTGGAAATACGTGGCACCGCATCCATCGCAATCACATTCACCTTCTTCTCAGCGAATCGGGCTAACTGCTCTTCATTCTGCGCAGGCCAGAAGAAACTAATCAGCGTTTGACCTTCATGCATCAAGGCTTCTTCAGCTTCCGTCGGCTGGTTTACCTTTAGAATAATATCGCCATTATCCCAGCAACTCTTAGTATCCGGCGCAATACTTGCTCCAGCCGCTTCATAAGCCTCATCGCTGAAATTAGCAGGCTCACCGGCTTTGGTTTCCACCTCAACACTGTAGCCAAGCTTCAGTAGCTGAGTGACCACGTCCGGGGTGGTGGCAACACGGCGTTCGCCGCTCGTCACCTCCTTAGGTACTGATATCTTCATATTCGATTTCTCCTTTATTTTAGTGTTTTTTCAGCTGTGTTTGGGTGTTTGCTCCGGAAATGTCACCTTCGGTGCGAACATTTCCTACGCAAACACCCAAACACGGCAATGTGCTAACTCTAAAAGCTGCGTTGACTGCGAGATTTACTTGCTTTGAACTCATCTAAGCATCGCAATCTCCAAATCTTTTTTTGATGGCACAGTCACTGCAAATTACGCTAGCTCAAACATTGGCGGCCAACTCAACACCTCACCATCACAACCACACAGTAGGTCTTCAGTATTTGCTGCGGCGAATCGATTCAAGCGCAGCTTGTGTGAGCAAAGCAAATACTGAAGACCGATCCACTACTATTAAGTCAAACTTACACTAACTATAGTAGACACCCCATACATTGGGAAATATCACTCTTGTCGGTATTTGGGCAGAAAATCTACCCCTGATTCGATAAAGAAATTAAACAAAGCCTCTGCCGCAGGGGCTAGGTCTATATTCTTATGGCGTACCACCAGCCACTTACGAATCACTGGTAAACCTTCGATATCAAACTCTTTAAGTCGCCCGTCTTTTAACTCATCAGCCACGGTATGTGCCGATATCAAAGCGATACCCAAACCAGCCATCACTGCCTGCTTAATCGACTCGTTATTACCCACTTCCATACCTGGACCCGGGTTAATCCCAGCCTCTTCAAACAGTTTCAGCATCACCAGTCGGGTACCTGAGCCTTCCTCCCGAACCAAAAAAGTTTCGTCTGAAAACTCTTTAAAACCTAGCTTCTTCTGATTAATCAACGGATGATCAGGCGGCCCGATAATGATGTGCGGATGATCACCAATCACCACACTTTCCATATCCATATCTTCCGGTGGACGACCGACTACCAGAAAATCAAATTCGTAATTCCGAAACGCTTTAAACACACTCTCCCGGTTACCAATGCGTATTCTGACATCCACATTCGGGTGCGATTTTTTAAACTCCGCAATCAATCTTGGCGCAAAATAATTTGCCGAATTGAAGATCCCCAACGACACCCGGCCACTGGTTCTGTCACCCAATTTTTGCAATGAGGTCTGGCACATTTCCAGTACATTTTCGATACGCGAAGCCGCCAGCAAAATTTCTTGCCCGAAGTCAGAAGGCTGGACACCATCCGGCCTTTTCACCACCATCGATGTGCCCACATTATCTTGTAATAAGCTCAACTGTTGAGACACCGCAGGGGGTGAAATATGCAGGATATTAGCCGCTCCTTTGATCGTTCCAGCGCGCACATAAGCCGTGTAAGCACGAAATTGCTTGAGGGTAATGCGATCCAATTTGGGCGTTATATTTTTTTTCATGACTGCACTCCTCCTTCAGTAGCAGAATATTCTGCTCAGGTGATTGACTGCTTGGTTTCGATAACGATTTACATGGCCAATCACCGTAAAATTGTTAGCTCAAATGATCACCTACATAGTCTTCCTCATTAGTGATCAGGGTCAAGCAGTAGCGCATCATCCTTTGGCTATATAGCTATCCCGCCATATTTTTGCTATGCCTTCGGCTTGTCTTGCTTAACCTTTAACAACGCGCCTTCAAGCGCCACCTCCCGGCTATCTTTAATACTATCAACACCAAGTTGATCTAATAATCCTAAATTTTTCAAACGTTTAATCGACTGTTCACAGGCACCGGCAATAAATACCGAGCGCCCTGCTCTCACCATATCTAAGATGGCTTCCTCCAAAGCCAAAGCCGCAGAAACGCCCAAATAACTCACATCCGTCATATCCACTACCAACGAGCGGTAGCCCTCAACTTCTGAATTTTTACGACTAATCACCCGCGATGTACCGAAGATCATTTTGCCGCGCATATAAAACAACAGAATGTGATTCTCGGCCTCTTTCATTAAGGCGTATTCGCGCTCGTTGAGTTCTAAATCCGACTCATCCGGATTGGTCACTGCTTTAACATCATCGGCCTGTAATTTTGACAACCGCGTAATAGTAATAACATTGGCCACAAACAAACCGATTCCCACGGCCACAATCAAATCAACAAAGACGGTCAGCATAATCACGCCATAGGTAATCACCGTACCTTTACTGGATACTCTGTGCGCACGTTTTAGATAACCCCAATCGATAATATTGATGCCGACTTTAAGTGCGATGCCAGCCAGCACCGCTAGCGGAATAACCTCTGTCAGTCCTGATGCCCAGAACACCACAATCACTAGTAGGGCGACTCTGACCAGTCCGGCAAGTGCTGATCGTGACCCCGCCTGAATCCCCACCACCGTGCCCATGGTTGCACCAGCACCCGGCAATCCACCAAACAGACCAGACATAACATTTCCCAAACCCTGGCCGATCAACTCCTTATCAGAATTATGCTGCTTATGCGTCAGGCTATCTGCCACCACTGAAGTTAATAAGGCATCAATACAGCCCAATACACCCAGCACAATGGCATCGACAAACATAATCTGCCATTGCTCGATACTAAACACAGGCATTCTGAACTCTGGAATGCCGGATGGGACCTCACCAATACGGCGCACATCATCATTTGCCAACAACAATACTGAAATCAGCGTCACCACCACCAGCGCCAATAACTGCGGCGGAATGTAACGGTTAATTCTGGCTGGCATCAAAAACAAAATGGCAACCGTCAGACCGCCCAACAACAACTCACTCAACTTGATGTCAGCAAACTGCGCTGGCAGATTTTGCAAAATCGTAATCACACCACCCGCAGGATTTGCATGCCCAAGTAAAGGCCCGATTTGCAGGATAATCAGAATAATACCAATGCCAGACATAAACCCTGACACCACACTGTAGGGCATCATGGTCACAAACTTTCCCAGACGCATTACGCCAAAGAACATCTGAAACAATCCCGCCATCACCACCACGGTAAATGCCATGGCCATGCCCTGCTCAGGATTGGCTGCAATCAGCTCTGCAATCACCGCAGTAAACACCACGGTCATCGGGCCGGTAGGCTCTGACATTAAGGTCGGCGAACCACCAAATAAGGAGGCAAAAAGCCCCACCAAAATAGCACCGTACAGACCTGCTTCCGCACCCGCACCAGAAGCCACACCAAAGGCCAATGCCATGGGCAGCGCAACAACGGCGGCAGTCATCCCGCCAAAAACATCACCTCGAATATTGCGAAAATTGATTTCATTTAATATACGCATCATGCTTAACCGCTATTGATTAATACCCTGACTGTTGGTTTAAGTTAGCAATTGCCCGCTCTGCCGCGAACATCGCTTGCTGTGTTTCGGCTTCGCTGCCCATCATGATCAAACGACCAAATGAGCCGAAGGCTTTCATATCCACCAGCGTCACATGCGCGCCCTTTTCCGCTTCATTCGCGGCGTAAACAATATATCCGGCTGGCTCTGTTTCTAAAATAAACATGCTCTTGCCCGGTATCATCATCGAGCCCATGCGCACCTGACGATTAATCAGAGTTGCGTGATCCGGTGTAATCGCACTAATGATTTCCTTCCAGGCGATTTTGCATTGGTCACGCTGAGAAATATCCTGTCGTATTTCCTGTAAAATTGCGCCGCCTGCCGCTTGCACTTCACTCTGGTTGGAGTAATGAATCTCCATCGAACCAAAAGCACGCTCAACCACCTGCTGGCCAAGTCGAACATTGGTTTGTTTCAGGGCGATATCACTCAGGCGATGCACTGCCATACTGGGCGACACTTCAATCCACAAACAAGCATCCCCCGGAATCGGCAGGAACCCTTGCGAAGACGTACCAAGGTACGACGCTAACTGTGGTTGCAGCGAGTCAATAAATGAATAAACCCGCAGATTGACGTTATCCATGCATAAAGCCCATGTGTTATTTCGTTAACCCCAAATACAGGGAAGGTAGTTTTTCAGGCAGCCGCGACACATGATCCAGCACCAGATAATTCTTTTGTCCGAAGATATTCGAGACGTAATCGTCGGCATAAGGATCAAGGCTCAGGCAGAAGGTTCTGACGCCATTTCGGGCCAAATCTTCCACCGCTTTTTTTGTGTCGTAGCGCAGGTATTGCGGGTCGCGTACATCGTTATCGGCTGGCTCACCATCGGTCAGCAATAACACCATTTTCTTTTCACTGGCGCGTTCATTCAGTAATGATCCGGCATGACGTAATGCAGCGCCCATGCGCGTTGAAAGCTGCCCCGTCATACCTGCCAAACGGCCTTTCACGGTATCGTTATACGGTGAGTCAAAATCCTTGATGCGGTAATACTCCACATCGTGGCGTCCATTGGAATCAAAGCCATGGATGGCAAATGGGTCTCCCACTTTATCCAATGCTTCGGCCAGTAATGCAGCAGCATCCCGCGCTAAATCCAAGACCGTCACGCCTTCTTCATCGGCATCGCGCACTTCATCATTGGTCGATTCAGACAGGTCAATCAACAGCACAACAGACAAGTCACGTATTTGCAGATGTGTGCGAATATTGATGCGTGGGTCAGGCTGTATTCCCATGCGAATATCAACCATGGCATTCACCGCAGCATTGATATCGATGGTATCGCCGTCTTCCATTTTTCGTTCGCGCACCACACCTTGTGGTTGCACCGCTTCAATCATGTGTTTGATACGTTGGATAATGTGTTTGTTGTCTTCAACCGCATTATCAACCTCAACCGGATCTCCCATTTTCGGGCGCTTCTCCAGCAGCGTGACCCAGTTAGGTCGCTCCAACTGCGTTTGATAATCCCACTCAGGATAATTCACTGGAGAAGATACCGGCGGCTTGCCTTCCCGCTCGTTTAGCGACGTCCCGTCATCATGGAAAAACTCAGTCGCTAGCACCCAGATTTCCTGCGCATCGTCCGTCGCTTCCTGCACATCGAGATTATTCAACATCTCCATCACGCTAACATATTTTCTAACCTGCTTAACCTGACCCGGAAGGAGTATCTGGTCTATCTCGCTTTCCTGATCCTCCCACAAATAGCGGTTGTCATCGCGGTATGGATTGCTAGGTTTGTCCTTGTTTACATTGAAATTAATGCCCAATGAAATCGCCTTATCCGCTAATACCACACCTATTTCATGAGCCAGCCTGTCATCTTCCAAACGATCTTCCGCTGAGTAAAACAGCTCTCTCGCAGCGAGTACTAATGGATGGGAATCATTGTAATTTTCATCCAATAAAGCGCGGACGATTCGATCCAATAATACAGAGCGGTCATCACTATCTGTCTGTGGAGTGGTTTGTGAATTGACCGGCAATAAACTCAACCAAAGCTGCTTCAACCCCGGAAATTTTTGTACAGCCAATGCCTCGATACGTGCATCTTCAACCAAGCCAATCAGCATTTTTTGCACTGGATTAAACGTGCTGGGAATATCATCAACTTGCGGTTCGCAGCGCGAATGAACGAAGTGCGCAGCAACATGTGCGGCAGCAGCCCGATAGATTTCTAAGCCACCGACTTTATCGCCACCATCCAGCCCAAAATCATCAAAGGCGTCCGGCAAGTGAATAAAATAATGCTCGATGTAGGGTCGATAACCTTCGCGCGTTTCAAAGTCTCCTGAAGTCGGACGTAAGAAGAAATCCTGCCCCCAAAGAGCGCGTAAATACATGATCAAACGACGTTGCACATCCACAAATAAGGTGCCACGCTGCTCCTTTTTCATGATGGCCATAGCCTCATCGCTATCTAAACCAAAGTACGCAACCTGCGCTTCAAAATCATTTTTATAAGCAGATACACCCCACATCGCCCAGCGGCGTAAACCACCCAAAGTGAGATAGCCCAGTAGCACTTCCAGCTTACCTAACATAGGACGTAATGAGCGCGGAGCCTGTGCCAACATATTATTAAGCAGCATGAGATAGCCTTTGAATAAGCCTATTTCACCCATGCGGGCAGCGGCAGAAGGCGCAGTCGAAAACAACAACACCAACACTTCAGCACTGGTTCGGGAGTACATTTTGATGGCAGAGGAAAGTAGCTCCGCGACCGCATCTTCACCGATTTCCCGCGCCACTTGCGGCGCACTTTCAATAAATGAAACCACCAGATCCGTGCCACGACCAAGTGATTTTAGACCGGATGCACCACGCAGATAGGTATCAAGCCCACGAGGAGAGAAGACACGCGCGGCTTCATGCCAATTAGCCTCCAGGACTTCATTGGCTGTTTCACCCAATTCATCAAGTACATCTTGATAGTCGCTGAGTTGAATTGCCATTTATTCGATATCTCCACTTGATGTCTCGTGTGCCGCAACGTTATTTCTTTTGCACGCTCCGCGAGATTAATCTGGCCAGATTCGGTCTGGATGTGTGGGTAACTTGTCGTTATTCAGATCGATGGTTTGCTCCAAACCGGAGTCTGTCACCATGCTTTCTAGCTTTGCTTTAGGCGTTTTTTTAGCAGCTGGCTTTTTCACCGCCACTTTCTTTGGTGCTGCCTTTTTTGGCGTTGTTGTTTTCTTTGCTACCGGCTTTTTAGCTGAAGCTGTTTTCGCTGTTGACGTCGTTTTTTTAGCACTAGCAGCCGTGGCAGTCTTTTTAGCTGCCGTCGTTTTACTGACAGGCTTAGTTGCAGCTTTGGCCTTACTCGCTGCTGTTGTTTTCTGTGCAGCCGGTGCTTTTGGCTTAGCTGGTGGCTTTTTGATTGCAGCTGTTTTTCCTGCTGGTTTAGTAGCAGCTGTCGTCTTTTTTACCGCTGGCTTAGCAGCAGTTTTAGCCGTCGTCGCACCGGCTGTCTTCGCACTGGATGTCTTAGCCGTATCAGCCGCTTTTTTATCATCAGAATCATTCATGCCAAACGCTCCTTAAGCTGCCTGCTGCGTTAGCAAGGCGTCGGTTTGCTCAGCAAACTGATATTCCCGACTACCCAGCTCATCCGCATCACTTTCAATACTCACATTCACCTGAGTACGGGTAAAATTGAGATTCGGGTAATAACCTGCTTTCTCTGAAACATCCGCGAGATCATCCAAAAACTGACGCAACGCATCATAAGTCTCAAACTGGAAGCTACGGCTAATATTGGCGGGACGCTTACTGACTTTCCACGCCTGATCAAGGTTTTCAGCACTCATAGTCTACTCTCCACTATTATTAAAAGAGGATGCGCTACGTCTGCTTGTGTCGCAGCACATCCCATTTAAACCGATAGGAATCATTACGAGCCAGGCAGAATGCTTTCCACTTCAGAATGTACACGTGCAATGATGTGCGCAGCGACGATACCATCACCTACTCGCTCACATGCATCCGCACCAGCACGAACTGCTGCATTGACCGCGCCGGTTTCACCACGGACTAAAACAGTCACGTAACCACCGCCAACAAACTGACGGCCAACCAACTTTACTTCTGCCGCCTTAGTCATTGCGTCTGCCGCTTCGATAGCCGGAACCAGACCGCGGGTTTCAATCATACCTAAGGCAATACCTGTTACATCTGCCATTTTCTTTCTCCTTGAGATAATTAATAATTAACCAACCGTCGTTAACCAACAGCTGCCTGGTCTGCAAGCTCACCTGCTTTCGGCAATATACTTTCAACTTCTGAATGCACACGCGCAATGATGTGTGCCGCAACGATACCGTCACCCACTCGCTCACAAGCATCTGCACCGGCACGAACCGCTGCGTTTACCGCACCTGTCTCGCCACGTACCAGAACCGTCACATAGCCACCGCCAACAAACTGACGACCAACCAGCGATACCTCTGCTGCCTTTGTCATTGCATCCGCCGCTTCGATGGCGGGCACTAAACCACGTGTTTCAATCATTCCAAGGGCTACGCCCGTCACTTCTGCCATTTCATGCTCCTTAAACAGTTATTTCGCTGATTTACTTCTTCTATTGTTCTTTTTGCCTGACCCTTTTTAGATCAAACAAAAACCAATGCTTAATCCCACTCCGCAGGATTCCAAAAATCGATAATGCCGAGAATCGTGAGATCGGTATGAATCTCAGGATCTCCCGTTCCAAATCGTGCCGCTGAGCCGCTAGAGGTAAACACCCACTTCCCCGCGGGTACTCCAATCGGGTCCGTTGCCACACTCAGTTTTCCGGCTCTGTCCGTCAGCACTCGCAGCGACATTTGTTTCAGTCCTGCGGTGCGTCGTGTTGCCACTAACTCATCAACCACCTGAAGAATTTCCATCTCAGGCTCCAGCCGGTGCGTCTTCCGGATTCCAGTGATCAATAATTCCAACAATCGTCAGATCTGATGGAAAAGACTTGCTACCCGCCGCTTCACGCGCCGCTGATGAACTCACACAAATCACCCAATCCCCCGGCACACAACCGATGGCATCAACCGCCACCAATGGCGTTGCACCAGCCTTATCACGCACCACGAGTAGCGGCTTATGCCCAAGCTCTGCCTGTCGATTGGTGGAAACCAAGGTTTTTTCGACCTTCATGATTCTCATGCTGACGCTCCTACCGTTTCTATGGCACTACCAGTGGGACGATCCTGAACCGAGAGATGGCAGACCAACAAACCTTTGCCATCCAAATCGGCATAACGCTCACGAATCGCCGCTTCCACTCGTTTCGCCTTCACCACCGTACGCTCACGCGACCCCGGTACTTTGGCGTTGTAGCGGTAATGAATCGCCACCGGAATCGGCAGTCCACGCGTCACATTCAAGCCCGTAAATATCTTGATACCAACATCCATATCCGCCACACCCTCTTCCAGGGTATGCAGATGTGCGTAGTAGGCAATATTGCGCATTTGCACTTCATCAAAGCCATCACCAACACTGATATAACGCTCGGCATGCCCGATATCTGGGTAGCAGCCGTCATACAAATCTTCCACGTATTCAATCTGCGACAGATTGTTAATCAGCAAATTAGCGATCAACTTGCGCATTCCCTCGTGAGGTTGACCTTCACCTGCGCCCCAACCCGGAGATTGCTGATTCGGCTTGCTAATCGCTTCGTAAATCGCAACCCGCGCCTGATCCGCGCTGAGATTAATGGTGTCGCGGTATAACTGCGCATTATCAACCACCCGATGCTGCGACAAATCACCCTTGCTATCCGGTACATGTACCTTGATCGCATCGCTGTCCGTATCCACACCGATTAACAAAATATCGGTACTCGCGCCGCAGCAGAATGTATTTTCAATCGCTTCACGGAACTGATTTAAACGCTCCAATGCTCCGTCCAATGCTGCGTGTTCATTGCTACCGTGAGCCGCACAACCCTGATGACTGGGATCACTGGAACTGGTGTGATACACCGCAATTTTCAGATAACGCGTTCCGGACTCCGGAGGCGTTGGCACACCCTCACGGAACCGTCGTAACTCTGTTTCTTCCCAGTGGTGCACATCGGTTTCAACATCAAACAGTGCACCGGCATAAGCCTTGCGCCTCGTAAATGAGGACAATGGCAAACGCAGAATATAGCGGGTTAAGCCTTTAAGACGACCATCCGCACAAGGACTGATATCCACCGCATGAAAGCCACAATCCAAAAAGAAATTCCGCGTATCTTCAACGGTCTCCAGCTGCTGATTCAGATCCTCAACAAACTGTGCCGCTGCCGCCTGAAGCGCTGAGAATGAGCACTGCGCATACAGCGCCTTCATATCCGCGCCACCAACCCAGGCCTTATCCAACAACTCTTCAGACAGATCAAAATCAAGCGTTTGTCTGGCAATACGCTGGGCGCTCTCAACAAAATCAGGGCCATAAGACAGGCCGGCAACTCGCTTCAGTGTCGGTAAAATAGCGTCAAATCTGCCTTTTACCGAATCCTCACAATGTGCCAAACGCGCATTGGTGTAACCATCCGTTAAAAGATGCTGTGAGCGTCTTGCAGGCATTCCTGCTTTTTTCTGAAACACTCCGTCAGATGGCGAGGCATTGTTTTCAGAAACCGGCATAGGATTTGCCAAACTCACCGGAGCGATCTGTCCGCCGCGTGGCTGTGTTTTGCCACGACGGCGTTCTGCTGCCTTCTGTGCTCTTAACTGATATGCGCCACGGGTATTCATAAGCCTTAGCCTCTTGCCCCGCCAGATACTGTAATCACAGCACCTTCCGCACTATTACCACTACTGCCAGTCACTCGCGCTGCCGGCACTTCCGGACGCTCCATGCCTTTGTTGTGGTAGGCGTTATTCACCGGTTGCTGCATCTCACCAACACGTAACGTTGGATTACGGCCTTGAGCAACATGACCTTCTGTCCCTGTCATTCCCGGCGCACGTCCCCAGTTATCACCAGATACAGTAAAACCACCTTCGCGACCTTCACCGGTAATCCGCTGTGAATGCATCGCTGGTGCTTGCTCCACTGGCATCATTACTTGCTGCTGTGGTTGAGCCATCGCTTGCTGAGGCATCGGCGCTGGTTCAGCAGGTGCAAAATTCGCTTGCTGAACAGGAAGCTGAGCCGGTGCAGCCATAATCGGTGCAGGCGCAGGCGCGGCCATTTGGCGAGTATCCGGATAACGGAACTCCGGTGTTCCTGAAACTCGATTCGTCGCTAAATCACCAGGACCAGTCACCCGACCTGTATCGTGATAACCACCATGACTACCCGTAATTTGTGCAGCACGCGCTGGTGACACAATACTAAAGTCCTGAGGTGCTACTGGTGGGGCAGCCTGAACTGCTTGTTGTACCGGGTACTGCTGTGCTGGCACAGACGATGGCTGTTGCGCATAAGCTTGCGTGGCTTGTGGCTGTGACACCTGAGCTGCATGATGATGGGTTGGCGCGACGAGTCCCGCTGCTGCCGCTGCATCACGAACCGCACAAGAATCACAACATGAGCCATGATGCTGCGGAGCCTGAATACCTGCATAAGGCGTGCCACTCACCGGTAACTGAGCGCCATGCTCATTACCCGTGACATTGCCAACCGCACCGAGCATCGTTCCTGATACATGCTCACCTTTCGGTGTGTGGTCCACTCCTACTTTAGCCGGAGCTGCCACTGGGGTGCTGGGACAGTGAGCGAACTGCTCTTGTCCGTAATAACCGGTGACGGGAAGACACCCACCCTGCTCGTCACCTGTCATCTTTGGGGAAAGATCAATACTATTCCCGGTTAAATGACCTCCATTTAAGGTGTGCATATTATTAACTTTAGGCGCTGCGCCACCGCACAGCTTGCTCTCGCCATACTGCGTACCGGTCAGATGTGTGCATGAGCCAGGTTCATTACCCGTCACCTTTTCCGTGCGATCAACTAATGCACCCGTAATACGCTGCCCCTGAAGGCTATTATCAACGCCTACTTTGGCAGGATGTGGCGCTGCAATCGTTCCACAGACCGACGCAAACTGCTCATTAGAGATGTACTCCGTCCCCGTCACCGGACGACAACTACCGTACTCATCACCGGTCACAGCCGCTGAACGACCAACCTCTGTACCCGTTATCGCCTGACCTGCAATTGTGTGCGTGAGTGCAACTTTTGATGGCCCGTTGATGGTCATCTTAGCTGCCCCCATATCCGCATACTGCGAACCAGTGATACGATTGTTTGCACCGGCTTCACTGCCCGTTGCATTCATACGAGCCTCATCAACGCCGGTAATTCGGGTATCTGTTTTTTCCGAACGACCACTCATGACTTTGGCAGGCTTCGCAGACGGTTGAACACCGCAAAAGTTAGCCATTTTGTCCGCACCAATATACTCAGATCCGGTCACGCTCACACAACTGCCTTGCTCATCACCCGTCACTTTATGGGAACGTCCGACCTCAGTACCACTCACAGCATTTCCACCACCCGTAATACTCAAGGCAACTTTCGGTGTATTCGGCTCCGGCTTAGTGCCGCAGAAACTGGCAAACTGCTCAGTTCCCACATACTCCGTGCCAGTGATCGCGCGGCAAGTTCCTTGCTCGTTACCCGTCACAGCCGTCGTGCGCTCAACTTGCGTGCCCGATACTTCATGACCTGCCAGCGTCGTACCCACCTCAACTTTCGGTGGAGCAACCGTTGGCCTTACCCGACCACTCGGGCGAGACACCGGCGCATCACCACGGCCCTTACTGGCCATTTCACTACGACGTAATTTAGCCAAGTCACGGCCATTGATTTGACCTGCTGCAAAAGCCATTGCTCTTGCAGCATTTCCACCACGACCCAAAGCGCTACTTTTGCTCGGAACTGCAGCTTTGCCTTTTGATGACAATGCCTTACGACGGTTACGACACAGTTGGCGCACATTGTTCAGGTCAGACCCCAACGCGGTCGGATTTGACTCCACGATCTCGCATAACTCATCCACCTCGCTACTGCCCGCATCACTCAGCTCAACACTCATGCTGGCCGGTGCAGAAAGAACAGTATCGGCAAGGGTTTCAGCGGCAGGAGCACTTTCCGGCTTCGCCGCTGGCTGGCTTTGGGTCTGAACAGCCGCTGGTCTTTCACGCCTACGACGATTCTGAGCACTCTTCAGTGCCGCCTGACGTCTGGCTTCATGCGCCTGTTGCTTTTTGTCAGCACTACTTAATGCAGGCATAGCAATTCCTCACTCCGGTGAATAAAATTACCCTCTGTATACAACGAAGGCCGTTCCCTGACTTTGGGTGTAGTTGTCGTAACCGATCAAACGAATATGATGATCCGGATACTCACGATGACAGGCTTCAACCTCTGCCAGCACAGAGTCAACACTCTGCTCACCGAAAAACGGAAGCTTCCACATAAACCAGTAATTACGCATCGCGCCTGACGGCTCAACGTGTTCTACCGCCGGGTTCCAGCCTTGAGAAATGACGTACTGAATTTGCGCACGTATTTCATCCGATGTAAGCGGTGGGAGATAAGAAAAAGTCTCAAACCGCATTTCCTGCTTATAATCTGCTACAGATGACATCCTATTAACTCCTTATCAATTAGCGATTCTGAACATCAAGCTTGTCGACTGTATCGAACTCAAACTTGATCTCTTTCCATGTCTCCATGGCGATTTTCAATTCAGGGCTGGACTGAGCCGCTTTGGTGAGAATTTCCTTACCATTTCGCTCCAACTCAACACCGCGATTACGCGCTTCAACACAGGCTTCCAGCGCCACACGATTGGCCGCTGCACCCGCTGCATTACCCCAAGGATGTCCCAAAGTACCGCCACCAAACTGCAGTACAGAATCATCACCAAAAATGCTCACCAAGGCAGGCATGTGCCATACGTGGATACCACCAGACGCCACTGCGAATACACCAGGCATTGAACCCCAGTCCTGATCAAAGAAAATACCGCGTGAACGATCTTCAGGAATGTAAGACTCACGCAACAGATCAATCCAACCAAGCGTGGACTCACGGTCACCTTCCAACTTACCCACAACCGTACCGGTATGTAGATGGTCACCACCTGATAAACGAAGGGCTTTTGTCAGTACGCGGAAATGAATACCGTGATGCGGGTTACGGTCCAGTACTGCGTGCATAGCACGGTGAATGTGCAGCAACATGCCGTTCTTACGACACCAGCGCGCCAAACCTGTATTTGCAGTCAAGCCACCCGTTAGGTAGTCATGCATAATGATTGGCGAACCAATCTCTTTTGCAAACTCAGCACGCTCATACATCTCTTCCGGAGATGCTGCTGTTACGTTGAGGTAATGACCTTTACGCTCACCTGTCTGCGCTTGTGCTGTCTCAATTGCATCCTGCACAAATAAGAAACGATCTCTCCAACGCATAAACGGCTGTGAGTTGATATTCTCATCATCCTTTGAGAAATCCAGACCACCACGAAGTACTTCATAAACCGCACGGCCATAGTTCTTTGCAGACAGACCCAGCTTAGGCTTGATGGTACAACCCAGCATCGGACGGCCATATTTATTCATATGGTCACGCTCAACCTGAATACCATGCGGTGGGCCATTACAGGTCTTTACAAAGGCAATCGGGAAGCGAACATCTTCAAGACGCAGTGCACGAACCGCTTTAAATCCGAATACATTACCCACCAATGAGGTGAATACGTTTACAACCGAACCTTCCTCAAACAGGTCAATAGGATAGGCAATAAAGGCGTAGTAACATGAATCATCACCCGGTACATCTTCGATTCGGTAACAACGTCCACGGTAGTAATCCATGTCGGTTAATAAATCAGTCCATACTGTTGTCCAAGTACCTGTTGATGACTCAGCTGCAACCGCTGCTGCTGCCTCTTCGCGGTCAATACCGGGTTGCGGTGTGATTTTGAAGCAGGCCAGTAGATCGGTATCCAATGGGACATAATCTGGCTGCCAGTAGGTTTGCCGGTAATCCTGAACACCAGCGTTGTATTGCTTCGCCATTGATTTCTCCTTCCTTTTATTCAGTTGGGAATACTTGCCCGAATGAGGCTTATTTCGACTGTGTTTGATACTAAAAAATCGCTAGTCAAACTAAAAGTTAATAGTTATGATGGGAATCATTAACTAAAGTAAATATAAGTATTTTCTAATATTATAACTCTCTACTTAAGCTTATGAATTTAAAGCACATAACCATCCATCAAATGCGTTTATTTCACAGTTTGGCGAAACATTTATCCTTCACCGCCGTAGCAAATGAATTGCATCTTTCTCAATCCGGTGTGTCGATTCAGATAAAACGCCTATCAGAAACCGTCGGAATTCCACTCATTGAAAAGATTGGAAAGAAGATTTACCTGACCGATGCGGGCAAAGAATTGTTCTACGCAACCGATGATGTGCTGACGCGTTTGGAACTGTTTAACGAAGACATTCAGGACATGGAACGCACCATAAGCGGCCCCTTGAGAATATCGGCGATCACCAGTTCCAAGTATTTTATGCCGCATTTGCTGGGGCGTTTTTTGAAGATGTACCCTGACGTTGAGCCATCGCTAACCATCACCAATCAATCCAAAGTTAAGACCCGACTCGCCGAAAATCTTGATGACATTTTCATAATGGGAAGCTACCCGGAGCACATGTCACTAGAGGCCAATTACTTTCTGGATAACCCACTGGTGTTTGTCGCACCGGTCGATCACCCATTGGCAAAAAAGAAAAACATACCGCTCTCTGCCATCGCTAATGAAC
Organism: Leucothrix pacifica; assembly: GCF_003172875.1. Lineage (GTDB taxonomy): Bacteria > Pseudomonadota > Gammaproteobacteria > Thiotrichales > Thiotrichaceae > Leucothrix > Leucothrix pacifica. The sequence goes on from NZ_QGKM01000002.1 coordinate 51,243, forward strand.
GGTTTATCTCACGTGAGGAAGGCTCAGGCACCCGCGCCTTTAGAAATCGCTTGTTTGAGGAGAGTGGATTAAAGGCTAATACCTATATGGAAATTGGTAGTGCCGAGGCGATTAAGCAGGCGGTGATGGCGGGCTTGGGGATTTCGGTATTGTCGCTTTATAACCTGAAAATTGAGTTGGAAGCGGGGTTGCTGACGGTGCTGGATGTGCAGCATTTTCCGGTGCAACGGAAATGGTATGCGGTGCATCGGAAGGAAAAAAGGCTGTCGCGGACGGCTCAGAAGTTTTTGGAGTTTTTGTTGGATGAAGGGGGGAATGCGCTGCAGGAGGAGATGCTTAGGTAGTGTTAGTAGCTACGGGCGAGGTAGATCCGCCATAGCTTGTTCAGTCAATTTAATCACGCCACTCTGCTTGCTAAGCTTCCGGTCAAAAGTCCATAGCTCAACATTTTCAAATTGGCTTTCAACCGCTATCAAAGAATCTGCAAATCCGGCATTTCCTGTCTGAAACCGTTCTAGCGCCAGTTTGAAACTTTCTTCTCGCTGTAGTCGATAAAAACTACTTGTGAGCAAATATTGCAATGCACCGACGACGTCGGTTTTTTCAAACTTATACGCTGCCTCTAATACCCACACCAGCTCAACTTGCACCATTTGAGGTACAAAGACTGCTCCTGACTTTTTGACCAACTCCTGCGCCAACTCTGTTTGCTTCTGTTGCTCGGTGTCTTGTACCAGAATTCGAACTAGTACATTAGTATCGACAGCAATCAAAGCTTTCCTCCTTCAGTTTCAACAGCCATATCCATCTCATCTAATGTGACAGTTCTGCTTGCCTTCAAAAGCCCAAAAGAATCCTCAATGCTTGAGGTCTTATTCTCTGACTTAGTTTTTTGGTAACGGGCTTTCATAAACTCAATGAAGTCTATGACTTGCCGCTGCGCCTCGGTGGGCAGTGTTTCGTAATCTTGTAATACTTCTGCTGGTAGCATGCTTGTTTCCTCAAAATATTTTTTACTAACATAGCACCCAATTTGATAGAAAAAAACAACGCTTAGTTCAAAGGGTAGGTATCTCAAGCTTCTCAGTAATTTTTTTATCCATCAACCACCAGCTGCTTTTCAATGATCACCGCTTTGAGCGATCAGGTAACAGGCATAGCGTGTAAGCATGATATCAGGTATCTCTTTCTCAGCTCCTTTAGGCATTGCGATCATTTTGTTAACATCAACAAAATGATCGAGAGTGGCGTGACCAGTGACTTCATAGGCAGTTTTAGCTTTGCTAATAACTAGAGTGAAATTGCGCTATTCGGCACAACCCAGCAAGTGTTGCAGGTCACGAGCCAGCCAGAATTCCATCTCACTTTCAGTAGTTTGCGCATGCACTTCAAATGTTGAAGTTAGTTCATATAACTGCTTTTTTCATGGCCTTACCCTGATTTTTAAAATCATCATCAAATTGATTAGATAACATAATCGATTAGCTTGTATTCTAAAACATAGAAAAGCATAATGTTGTACATGAAACAGTCAACTACCAACACTTCATCTGAAAAAATAAGCAACTCCAGTTTAGCGCAACGGGAACGCTTGGCTTATATCGAGTTTCGATTATTTTTTCTCGGTGACATACGCAGACAAGATCTCATGGAGCGCTTCAGTGTTGCACCAGCCGCAGCAACCCGTGACTTCACACTGTACCGTGAGCAATGTCCTAACAATATTGATTTTGAAGGCAGCCGTAAAACCTACATATTAGGGAAAGCGTTTAAGCCCGTATTTGAACACAACATTGAACGCGTATTAATGATGTTATCGCGTGGCTTTGGGGGTGGTATCGGTCAGACGCAAGATGCTTTGTTATCATGTGAACTTCCTCCGGTGTCGAATCGCCCTTCGGCGGATATTCTGGCTCCAGTGACTCGGGCGATACACCAGCATAAAGCAGTGAAGATGCGCTACTTCTCACATTCTAGCGGACTATCAAAACGAGAAATTGTGCCATTTGCTTTAGCCAATGACGGTCTGCGTTGGCATGTTCGTGCTTTTGACCGTAAGTCTGGGGAGTTTCGGGACTTTGTGTTTACGCGTATGGAGTCTACGGAGCTATTGGCAGACAGCTTGCTGGCCAAGAACGAGTTGTCGGAACAGGATCATCAATGGAATCGTGTTGTGGAGCTGGATATTGTTGCGCATCCTGATCGTGCCCATCCAGAGATTATTGAGCGGGATTATGGGATGGTGAATGGGGTATTGCACTTGAAAATGCGAGCGGCAATGGCGGGGTATGTGTTGCGGCAGTGGCAGGTAGATTGTTCAAGTGACCACCGTATTGAGGATCTTGGGTGCCGATTGTGGCTGCGGGATGTGTTGGCGCTTTATGGGGTTAATAGTGCGGTGTTGGCGTTGGGTTACAAGAGCTCAAAACTTGGAAGGACAGAATGAAAGAGTTGGATGAAAAACTACTGGACAGCTATAAAAATGGCTCATTTCTGGATGTGGTATATAAGTTATATCTAGAAGACCATGGTGAGGAGAGTACTCTGAATACTTCGTTAATAGGTATGCACAACGAAGGCCTGTTGGATGTGATCTCTGAGTTCAATAAGCTTAGAGCAAAAGATGAAGGTAAAGATTTTTTCTTACTCAGGGGCGTGTTGGAAAATGTCTTACCAGAAATTAATGCTCCGACTTCCCAGGTTATGTCTTGTGTAAAGCATTTAACCTTGGAAGCGGGTAAAGACATGACATCACACACTCTTATGAGACCATTCAGAGAGTTTTGCCAATCTGACCCTGAAAGACCGATAGAGGTACTGACACTCGCTACAGATATAATTGATGAAGAATTTGATTTTATTTCATCCGCGATTATATCTGGAGCAACAATTGATATTCAGGAATATGTCGAAAAGGCCGTTTCCTTAGGGGGAAGTAAAAACAGTACCATTTCACAAAGAGCTATTTTTGCGTTAGGCCAAGTTGATTACAAAGATCAAAAAAAACTGATTGGAGCCGCTGTGGAAATTATTGTCTCAGCGCCCAATGCACATAAAGATAATCCGTTCTTTTCAGTTTCTTTGAGATCCTTATCTTTGCTTGCTCAACAAGATGAAGATTGCGAGGCTGCGCTGTTATCTTTCATTCAAAACCATCAAGAAGTAGCTGATGATCATCTGATACATGCCGCTGCTGAAATCCTATTCTTCGAAAGAGGAAAAATACCAGGTGAAATTGAAAATAGTCTTTTTTTGCTTGCTTGCAAAGTCAAACCACAGAACAAAGGCACGCTCAATAAACTTGACTATGCCTTCACTAATGTTTTGAAACGAGGAGAATCCTGCAGAGTTATTGAGCTTATAGAAAAGCTATTTGAGCAATCTAAATATGAAATATCTATTGCTGATTTTAGTAGCTTAGTTGGCGAGCTTTTCCGAAACAAGGATACCTATTTGTCAGAACTTGTCACAAGATGGCTTCTATCAAGAAATGCAGCACTTGGACGATTCTGTTGTGACTTATTTGATATTAGCCGCACGAGAGAGGTTGCCATTCAGTGCGATTTGTCACAGTTGTCAGGGGAGAATACTAATGCTCATCTCTTTCTCACGAAAAAAGCTTGCGGGTGGCTTTTTATTAAGCAGTTTTCTGCAATTAGTTTTATTGCTTCCTTAATCGACTCCGCTCCAGAAGAACAGCTAGAAGAAATATCTGGCATTGTTTTTGATCCGTTGCTCATTAGTTATCCCGGTGGTGTAAAAGAATATCTGGAGAATATGCCAAGTGACTCATCAGAAAAAATGCAAAACTTTACTGCTTCAGTGCTAGAAAAACTCGATGAGTATCATGATGGTTTAGATCAAGTTTCAGGAATTAAGGAAATGAGGACTAGTGAAGCTCAACGCCATGCGTATAGCCGACATTATCATAAAATGATGAGTGAAATGCATGACGGAGTACGAGAAGAGTCGGCTTTCCTTTCCATGATAAAAGAGTCCGTCCTTTTGTATGGCACCAACTCGATTCATTATATGTATCACAGTGGTGAGAAGCACCGACAGGAATCTCAAATGCAAAAAGTTTCCACCAAATTTGAATTTCCGTCGCTTGAGCTTATTGACCCTCACGGATTAAATTTTCAAATACGCAGATTTCGTTTGGAGGGGTGCACTAAATGAAGCTTTTAATCAAAGAGTACCTTGCTTCGCTTAGAGAGCGTGATGAACTGGATGCTATCCTGCCTGATTTGCTTAGTCAGATGGGATTGAATGTCTTCATATCACCCAGTCGAGGGACAAAAGAGTACGGCGTTGATATTGCAGCCGTAGGGAGCATAGAAGGTGGAGAGGAAACGGTTTACCTTTTTTCAGTTAAATCGGGAAACCTTACTCGAAGCACCTGGAATGGCTCATCTGATCAAGCGTTACTTCCGTCACTGGATGATATTATTTACGGATTCATTCCTTCAAGAATTCCCTCGGAGCACGCTAATAAACCGATTGAAATCTGCTTATGCTTTGGTGGTGACATTGAATCGAAAATAAGGCAAGAAGTATCTGGTTATACCAAAAGTAGGAGTGAGAGAAATAACGTGACATTCAGTGAGTGGAATGGGGATAAGCTAGCTGAATATATTGAGCATCACCTGCTGCAAGAAGATTTTGTCCCAGAGTATTTGCGTAGTCAACTTAGAAAGTCGCTGGCAATGATAGATGAACCTGAGGTGTCATTTAAACACTTCAGCCATTTGATTCACCTGCTGACTAAAGCGGGGGACCGAACAGCAAAAGATGATCTTACATCAATAAGGCAGCTCTATATTTCTCTGTGGATTCTCTATGCCTGGTGCCGAGAAGAAAATAACTTAGAGAGTGCGTACCTATCATCTGAATCAGTTCTCCTTCATGCTTGGGATTTGTCGAAATCAAGCTTTGGTCAAAAGAACAAGATCCCACGGTCGATACAAGAAACCTTGGATGCAATTTTGAAGCTGCATATTGAAATAGCAAATCATTATTTGGAAGTAGTCGTGCTTCCGTACACTGACAAGCTCCATGCGCTATCTTCAGCTATCAACCCTGCCTGTCCTGTTGATACCAATTTAAAGTTGTTTGATATCCTTGGTCGCCTTTCGATGGCAGGGATTTGGGCCGACTGGCTCTCAACTCAGGTTACCGATAGCAATAGTGAAGCTAATGAAAAGCTGTATGCAGTGACCCACTCATATCACTCATCTTTGAAGCAGCTTATTACAAATAACCCAATACTGTTTAGCCCCTACAAAGACGAGCAAGCAATAGACATCATGTTGGCTCTGTATTTTTTGGGTTTAGACGGAAATAATCAAGGTCATATTAATAACTGGTTATCTATAATGACTGACGGCTGTTATTTCTTTTTTCAGACAAACAACACATATCCATCAACAATTGAAAACTATGCGGAGCTTATCGAGCACCCCGTTGATGACACCAAAAGCTACAGAGAATCAGTGACTAAAGGGTCAATTCTCTATCCATACATTTCAGTTTTCTCTGCTATTTTTGGTTTTGATCAACCATACCGGTTTGTTCAAAGACTAAAGGCAGACTTCCTTGAGCATTGTAATTTTCAAGTTTGGTATCCGGGAGATTCCTCAGAAGAGTACTTCTATAAAAATGATGCGAATCATGGTGGAACACTATCTGATGTGAGTATTGATAAAGAGCCATCAGATCTACTTAAGGAAGTATTTGATGAATGTGACGAGTCAAGTCAATTTAGAGAATTGTCCGCGATCAAGTATCCGTTTTGGCCAATTATATTTTTAGCTTGTCGCCATTATAGGCAACCTATACCGATGCACTTTTTGCAAGATATTCACAGACAGGTGCAGCGTTCAGTAAATGTTAAATAGATTAGTTTTATCCACAAGACATATCAAATTAAGTTGTCCGAACAACAGCTACTTAAGTCGGTCCCAGATAAAATCTAAAACATGCTAAACTTCAATTAAATCAATCAGTAATCTCAGTATGAAACAAAGAAAAAAGCTCCCTATCGGCATACAGACTTTTCGTGACATACGAGAAAACGATTACTACTACGTCGATAAGACACAGATGCTGATCGACCTGATTGAAGAAGGTAAGCATTACTTTCTTTCGCGGCCCCGTCGTTTTGGTAAGAGCTTATTTCTCGATACGTTGAAAGAGCTTTTTGAAGGGAATCAACCCCTCTTTACCGGCTTAGCCGCCCACGAACAATGGGACTGGACAACAAAATACCCTGTGCTGCGTCTCAGCTTTGGTGGAGGCCAATACACAGAACCCAATGAGCTTCAAAAAAACATCACAGAGCAATTGGATCATCTGGACAAGCAATTTGGCCATTCTACAACTCACACAACACTATCCGGCCGTTTTAGATCCCTAATCCGTTATGCGCAAGAAAAGAGCGGTCAACAGGTCGCGATTTTGGTTGATGAATACGATAAACCAGTATTAGATGTACTTCATAAACCCGAGCTAGCTAAGGCAAATCGTGATTTGTTACTTGGCTTTTACGGCACGGTTAAAGACAGCGATGCGCATATTAAATTTAGCTTTTTTACTGGTGTTAGCAACTTTACAAAAGCCAGTATTTTTTCAGGTCTGAACAACCTAACCGATATTTCGCTTGATCCCAATTTTTCCACGGTTTGTGGCTACACCGACCATGACATTGATACCGTTTTTGAACCCGAGCTGGATGGACTTGACCGGAATGAAATCCGCGATTGGTACAATGGCTATAACTGGTTAGGTGAAGGGGTTTACAATCCATTTGATGTGTTGCAGCTATTCCGTCGCCGTAAGTACAGTGACTATTGGTTTGAAACCGGTACACCTACCTTTTTGGTCAACTGGCTAATTGAAAATAAAGTCCCTACACCATCGCTGGAAAAAATGCTTAGCACTAGCGACATGATGAATAGTTTTGACATTGAGAAGATTGGCACCGAAGCACTGCTGTTTCAAACGGGTTATCTAACGATAAAAAAAGAAGAAAACCTTGGCGGAAATTACTTCTACACACTGGGTTACCCAAACCGCGAAGTTGAGCAAAGTTTAAACCAACATTTATTATCCAGTCTTGTACAAAACAACTCAGAGCAAGCCCGAAACAGCACTCAGCTTTACCAGCTATTGCTAGCGAATGATTTTGATGGTCTAAGCGCCCTATTCCAACGCTTTTATGCAAGCATTCCTCACCAATGGTATAGCAACAACGAGATTCAAAATTACGAAGGCTACTATGCCTCCGTGTTTTACTCTTATTTCGCGTCGCTAGGTTTAAAGGTCACCGTTGAGGACAGTACCAATCTTGGGCGGATCGATATGACGCTGACCTTTAATCAGTCTGTTTATATCTTCGAGTTTAAGGTGGTTGAGCTAAGCCCTGAGGGCAAAGCGCTCCAGCAAATTAAAGACAAAGCTTATGCCGATAAATTTGTAGGCAATGGTCAGCCGGTTTATTTGCTTGGGGTTGAATTTAGTAAGGATCAACGAAACATTGTAGGATTTGATGTCGAGCGCGTATAGCGGAGTGATTTGGAATAAGAAAGCCACCGATCCTAAGCTCACTTAATCATCGCTTTTATATACTAAGACGTACTGCTAAAAATGAAAATAAACAACCTGGTCTTAGCCGCCATCAATAGAATGACACCCGCAGTACGCATTTTAATCATCATGAATGTTGCCCTATTCTTACTGGACCGTGTAGTACCGTATAAGATGACCGAAGTATTCGGGTTGTATTTACTGGTCAATGAGAAATACGCGGTTTGGCAATATCTCACCAGCATGTTTATGCATCATGGGCCGATGCATCTCATCATTAATATGGTGGGGTTATTTTTCTTTGGCTGTATTGTAGAGCGTGCGCTTGGTAGCAAACGATTTATCATACTTTACATGTTGGCGGGTATTGGGTCAGGTGTCATGTACACCCTGCTGCAGGGCCACGAATACGCCACCGGGCGCGCATTAGTCAGTGCGTTTGAAGCCCTCGAAAACAGTTCTCAAACCCTCTCAGGGAATGAAATTTATCAAAAAACGGTTTATGCCTTATCGCGAATGTACCGCAGAGAAGTTGTCGGGGCTTCGGGCGCGTTATATGGCTTAATCGTTGCAGTTGCTGTGCTTTTTCCAAATGAGAAAATGTCTTTTAAATATATCCCATTCCCAATAGTGGCGAAGTATTTTGCTCTCGGGTTAATCAGTATCGACTTAGTACTTCAGCTAACCAGTTTTTCGCAGTTTGGCCGCTTTATCATGGCGCACTCAGTCCATTTAGGTGGCGCGTTAACTGGATTGCTAGTGATGCTTTACTGGCGCTACAGGTCACAATAGCGAATTATCTTCACCCAAAAAACGTCTGCACCGCCGCATTCAGCGTATCGCGCATATCTGGATCATCAGTCAGTGGCGTTACCATGGTCATCGTACAAGCCGCTTCAGGATTCACCCCTTTACTAATTAACTGCCCTGCATAAACCAACAGTCGGGTAGATATCCCCTCATCCAAACCATGCCCTTTCAGGTTTCTGGCGCGGTGTGCTATTTGCACTAACTTCCCTGCGGTATCCGCATCCACACCAGACTCTTTTGACACAATCGAGACTTCCGTCTGCTCGGTTGGATAGTCAAAATCCATCGCTCCAAAACGCTGTTTAGTGGATTGTTTGAGATCTTTCATCATGCTCTGGTAGCCGGGATTGTAAGAAATCACCAGCTGAAAATCAGGATGCGCTTCGATCAATTCACCTTTCTTATCCAGCGGCAATGTGCGTCGGTGATCCGTCAAAGGGTGGATAGCAACCGTGGTATCCTGACGTGCTTCAACCACTTCATCCAGATAGCAAATCGCACCGATACGTGCCGAGGTCGCCAGTGGCCCGTCCTGCCATTTCGTGCCGTCTTTATCTAACAGGAATCGCCCCACCAAATCTGAAGCAGTCATGTCTTCATTACACGCCACGGTGATCAATGGACGCTTTAATTTCCACACCATGTACTCAACAAAACGCGACTTTCCGCACCCTGTCGGGCCTTTTAACATCATTGGCATGCGCGCACTGTAGGCCGCTTCATATAGCGCAACCTCGTCCCCGACCAATTCGTAATAAGGCTCATCTTTTACCAAGTACTGATCATGTCCTGCGGGCTTGTCAAACATGTAATTCCCCTTTATCCTTCGTCAGACGTTTCAGACTCACCAGACCATCCGGCAGCGCGCGCATGTTCGATGGCGGCACTGTGAATACGGTTATGGCGCTCTGCCAGAGCAACCGGTAATCGACTCACCAGACAGCCGTATTTATCCCACTCGCGATTGACCTCGTCTAACAGTAGATTGACCCGGCCCAAATCCCAGCCTTCGCAGGTCTCCTCTTCCGGCAATATTTCAAATACCCAAGCGTCACGCACCAGTTTGGCGATAGGCGTCATGCCGCCGTTTATTTCATTTTGTACACCGACATAGGTTGATGGTCTGGTCATAATGATGATCTCCGAAAGAAACTAATAAATCGTTAAGCACCATCAGCTGCTTGGCGAATCGCAGCGATATTGGCTTCGTAATGATCCGGCGTGCCGCCTTTAAACACGGCAGAACCCGCAACCAGCACATCCGCTCCGGCACCCGCCACGGCTGCTGCATTAGCAGGCGTAACACCACCATCCACTTCAATCAAAATGTCACGATCACCAATCATTTTGCGAATGCGCTCGATTTTCTGTAACTGTGATTCGATAAACGACTGCCCACCAAATCCTGGGTTGACCGACATCACCAACACTAGATCAATCTTATCGATGACATATTCCAACACCGTTTCTGGCGTCGCCGGATTCAACGACACACCCGCCTTTTTACCCAATTGACGGATCGCTTGTAGGGAACGATCAAGGTGTGTCGTTGCTTCAGCATGCACGGTTATATAATCGGCTCCGGCATTGGCAAAGGCTTCCAAATACGCGTCGCACGGTGAAATCATCAGGTGTACATCAAACACCTTTTCAGAGTGCGGGCGTAATGCCTTAACCACATCCGGCCCGATGGTGATGTTTGGCACAAAATGCCCATCCATCACATCCACATGAATCCAATCGGCCCCGCGCTCGTCAATCGCACGAACCTCTTCACCAAGTCGTGCAAAATCTGCCGATAGAATCGATGGTGAAATTAATGTTTTATTAGCCATATTGAAGTCCTTGTTATATTTGATCACCTAAGCCACACATGTAACGCTGCTCATTGCTGCTGTCTGAACGACCAAGCTATATCGCTCGGAGGCGGTAGCCTGAAACAGCAGCTTGAGTGGCATATCTAAAAACGCATTAAGCTGCTGCTGCCGTTTTCATATCGGCAATTTTCGGGTCCAGATCACCGCGTAAATAGCTTGCCGCCATATCCGCCACTGAAATCACCTGAATTTTTGAAGCATTACCCGCACAACCGAAGCGCTCAAAACGATCCAGACACAGCTTCTGCATTTCATCCAACGCAGGCTGCATAAACTTACGAGGATCAAACTGAGCGGCATTTGAAATCGCGACACCGCGCATCGCTGCAGTCATCGCCAAGCGGCAATCGGTATCGATATTGACTTTGCGCACACCAAACTTAATACCACGCTCAATTTCTTCAACCGGCACGCCATAGGTCTGCGGCATCTCGCCACCATTGGCATTAAACATATCCTGCAATTCCTGAGGCACGCTGGAAGAACCATGCATAACCAGGTGAACACCCGGCAGACGCTCATTAATCGCCTGCACCACATTCATCGCCAGAATATCGCCATCCGGCTTGCGGCTAAATTTGTAAGCACCGTGAGACGTTCCCATCGCGATAGCCAATGCATCGACTTTGGTCTTGGAAACAAAATCAACCGCCTGATCAGGATCTGTGAGTAGCTGATCCATTTCCAACTTACCGTCGAATCCGTGACCGTCTTCCTTCTCACCTTCTCCAGTCTCAAGTGAGCCGAGACAACCCAGCTCACCCTCCACCGAGACACCCACTCTGTGCGCCATGTCAGTAACACGACCTGTGATATCACAGTTATATTCGTAACTTGCCGGTGTTGAAGCATCTGCCTCCAAGGACCCATCCATCATCACCGAGGTAAAACCGTTCTGGATTGCTGAGAAACAGGTCGTTTCATCGTTACCGTGATCCTGATGCAAACACACCGGAATAGTCGGATACATTTCCTCAGCTGCCTCCACCATCTTGCGGATCATGATATCGCCCGCGTAACCACGTGCACCGCGACTCGCTTGCAGGATTACCGGAGAATCACATGCCTTCGCCGCCTCCATGATCGCAATCATTTGCTCCATGTTGTTGATGTTAAATGCCGGTACTGCGTAACCACGCTCTGATGCGTGATCTAATAATTGTCGTAATGTAATTCGTGCCATCCTATCCTCTCTAATTCGTTTGTGTTTCAGCGGCCTTCACTATGTTCGCCGTAGTAATGCCGAAGTGCTCGTATAATTGCGGAGCAGGCGCTGACGCCCCAAATCCCGGCATGCCAATAAACTCATCGCCATCTCTCAACCACTGATCCCAGCCAAACCGCGCCGCTGCTTCAACCGCAATACGTGGCGTATCACCCAATACCTGCTGCTGATACTCCGCCGTTTGCTGTTCGAATAGCTCCCAGCAAGGCATGGAAACTACTGCCGCCTGAATACCTTTTTCTGCCAATTGATTCGCGGCATCCACCGCTATTTCAACTTCGGAACCAGTCGCCATAATCGTTACCTGACGCTCACCATCGCAGTCTTGAATCACATAAGCGCCTTTCGCAACTTGGTTTTCAGACTGATGTTCATTACGCAAATTGCGCATGCCCTGACGGGATAAACACATCACCGATGGCGTGGATTTTTGTGACAGGGCACTTTGCCAGGACTCTGCTACTTCCACCGCATCACCCGGACGGAAAACCAATACATTCGGCATCGCTCGCAATGAGGCGATGTGCTCAACTGGCTGATGCGTCGGGCCGTCTTCACCCAAGCCGATTGAGTCGTGTGTCATTACGTGGACAACACGCTGCTCCATTAATGCACCCAAGCGAATCGCGCCGCGACTGTAATCAGCAAAGGCTAAGAAGGTTCCACTGAAAGGCACATAACCTTTGTGCAAAGCGATACCATTCATGGCCGCTGCCATGCCGTGTTCGCGCACGCCGTAGTGGATGTAATTACCACCAAAATCTTCGGCATTGACCGGACGGTAGGTACTGGTTTTTGTGCCGTTCGAGCCACTCAAATCCGCCGAACCACTGACCAACTCAGGGCTTGCCTGAATCAGCGCATCCAACACTTTTTGTGATGACTGACGGGTTGCGAGTTTAGGCTGTTCATCGCTGAAGGTTTTCTTCACCTGCTCTACTGTTGCCGCTAATTGCTCATCCAAATCACCGGCGATTGAGAATTCAAATGCAGCACGCGTTTCCGCATCTGCTGAGTCAAAACGCTGTGTCCAAACCTGATGCGCTGCACTTCGCTCAGCCGCTGCAGTGCGCCAGTTTTGCAAAATATGCTCTGGAATTTCGAATGACGGATAAGGCCAATTCAGGGCTTCACGTGTGGCTGCGGTTTCATCCGGCCCAAGCGGTGCACCGTGTGTGGCGGATGTGCCTTGCTTGTTCGGTGAGCCATAACCAATGGTCGTTTTACAGGCAATCAGTGATGGCTTGTCAGACGCTTTTGCCGCTTCAATCGCTTTAGCAATCGCTGCTGCATCATGTCCGTCAATGCGTGTCGCATCCCAACCGGAAGCTTCAAAACGGGCGAGCTGATCGGTTGATGTGGACATATTTGTCGAGCCATCAATCGAGATTTCATTATCATCCCAAAGCACAATCAGCTTAGACAGTTTTAAGTGTCCCGCCATATCAATCGCTTCGTGGCTGATGCCCTCCATAAGGCAGCCATCACCGGCAATCACGTAGGTGTAATGATCAACCAAGTCATCGCCAAAACGGTTATTGTGCATACGCTCAGCCAACGCCATACCGACTGATGTAGCGATACCCTGCCCCAGCGGGCCGGTGGTCATTTCAATACCCGTGGCGTGACCGTATTCCGGATGCCCTGCGGTAATTGCGCCGTACTGACGGAAGTTTTTGATCTGCTCCAGCGTCATATCCGGGTAGCCGGTGAGATACAGCAAGCTGTAAATCAACATCGAGCCGTGACCCGCTGACAAGATAAAACGATCGCGATCAGCCCAGTTTGGAGCTTGCGCGTCGTAGTTTAAAAATTGAGTAAATAATACCGTGGCAACATCCGCCATCCCCATTGGCATACCGGGGTGACCTGACTTGGACTGCTCAATCGCATCCACGGCAAGGAAGCGAATGGCATTAGCCATTTCATTGTGCGTGTTGTTATTAGCATTCGTCATTTCACCACCTCCTTAAAGTGCTTTCACTTTGCGTTCCATCAAACGCAAAATCATCGGGGTTAAAATCAACTGCATCGCCAAGTCCAGCTTGCCACCCGGAATCACAATAATATTCGGGCGTGACATATAACTGTTTTTCAACATCGACATCAGATAAGGGAAATCGATACCGCGTGGATTGGCAAAGCGAATTACCACGATAGACTCATCCGGTGTAGGCACCCATCGCGCCACCGCAGGGTTAGATGTATCAACCGTTGGCACACGTTGGAAATTGATATCGGTCTGAGTGAACTGCGGGCAGATATAATCCAGATAATCCGGCATACGACGCAAAATAGTGTCCGTTACCGCCTCCGTGCTGTAGCCACGCGCTGAACGGTCACGATGGATTTTTTGAATCCACTCCAGATTGATGACCGGCACTACACCGATTTTCAGATCCGCATGTTGTGCAACATCCACCTCATCCGTCTTCACTGCGCCATGAAGCCCTTCATACAGCAGTAAATCAGAGCCTTCGCCGGTTTCAAACCAATCCGTGAATTCACCAGATGGCGTGTTGTGTAGCTCACCTTCTTCATCGTTATGGATGTAATAACGGGAACGCGTTTTACCCGTTTCAGAATAACGGCGGAAGGTATTTTCAATCTCATCAAACAGATTGGCTTTAGGCCCAAAATGACTGAAATGATTATCCCCTTTTGCCTCAGCCTCCTGCATCGCCACCTTCATCTCATTGCGGCTATAACGATGAAAGGCGTCCCCTTCAATAATCGTTGCATTGATCTTTTCACGATCAAAAATGCGGGTGAACGTCTGTGTAACGGTGGTCGTGCCGGCTCCGGATGAGCCTGTCACTGAAATAATTGGATACTTGGCTGACATTAAAAATTCCCTCTACCTGAAACGAATAAACCTCTGGTGCCAAATAAAGGGGCTTGATTACGGTCGTCATCCTGAAAATTCTGATAGCGGGCCACTTGCATAACATTGGCTTTTGACCCCATCACCAGAGGCGTACGCTGATGCAGCGACTCCGGTTTAATTTCCATGATTCGCCTGACGCAGTCAGTGGCCGAACCACCCGCCTGCTCCATCAAAAACGCCATTGCATTGGCTTCATACACCAAGCGTAAGCGGCCCAGCTGATAGCCTTCTCGACTATCCCCCGGATATAAAAACACCCCTCCTCGGACGAAAATGCGATGAGCCTCTGCCACCAGGGAAGCGATCCAGCGCATATTGAATTTTTGTTTGTGATCGGAATAACCCATGATGCAGTCCTGCACATAGTTCTGAATCGAACCATCCCAGAAGCTGTGATTGGATGCGTTGATGGCATACTCTTTTGCAATGTGAGGAATCGTCACGTCTCTGCGGATTAACACATATTCACCAGCCTGATGATCCAGTGTGAAAATCTGCGTGCCTGCACCGACCGTGAGCACCAACGATGTTTGCGTGCCGTAAATGATATAACCCGCTGCCAGCTGATTAACCCCTTCCTGCAATACCGAATCTTCCAAGGTTGAGACATCACTGGGTGGCACGGCATAAATCGAGAAAATAGTCCCGATGGGCGCATTGGTTTCGATATTGGACGAGCCGTCCAGAGGGTCCATGACAACTGCCAGCGGTGCGGTGCGATCGACTTCGATCACCTCAGCAGCTTCTTCAGAACCCACCACCGCAACCGGTGCTTTAGCGCACGCTTCCATTAAGATTTCATGTGCTCTCACATCGAACATCTTCTGCGTATCACCGTCTTCGTTGGTACCGCCAGCCTCACCCGACAAGTCGCCTGCCAAGGCACCGAAACTTGCAATCTCAGAGATGGCTACTGTACCCTCCAACAGACGATTAATGGTGGTTTCAACAGCAAAGCGCTGATCATCACCACCCGCCCAGTTTCGCAAATATTCCTGTAAATTTTCCGCCTGCTTCATTGCGATGATCCACTCCCGTTTGTTCTCCTCTGGCAACACCAGGTTACCGCCGATAAAAAAACATTAGCGTTTAATAATATTCGTGTAAAACTTAAATATCCGTTTGGGAATTAAGTAAACCTTAATTAGATAGCTAGTATTTTTTTGATAATTTGCCACGGGCCTATGGCAAACTAGGGCCATTTCTCAATAGGACTAACCCATGAATGGTGTACCTGTTTCACTTGTGATGTTCGACCTTGATGGCACGCTGGTTGACTCGGTTCCTGACCTTGCCTGGGCTGCTGACCGCACGCTGGAAGACCTTGGCTTGCCACTGGTTGGTGAAGACAAAACACGCGATTATGTCGGCAACGGCCTTTATGTGTTGGTAAAACGCATCCTCACGCAAGAATTAGACGGTGAACCAGATAAGGCACTTTACGACAAGGCGTTGCCTATATATTGGGAATATTATCGCGGCAATGTGTCGCAGTTTAGCCAGCTTTACGACGGCGTTCAGGAAGCACTGGACACGCTAAAAGCACGCGGCATTAAACTGGCCTGCGTAACTAACAAGGCAGAAGAATTTACCAAAACTCTGCTCGCTCATTTAAAGATTGATACCTATTTTGAGGTAATGGTAGGCGGCGATACGCTGGAGAAAAAGAAACCTGATCCACTGCCTTTATTGCATATTGCCAAGACGGTTGACGTGCCGATTGAGAACTGCCTGATGGTGGGTGACTCGCGGCATGATATTGCAGCGGCGCGGGCAGCAGGAATGCGGGTGGCGGCGGTGCCTTATGGCTATAATCACGGGGATGATATTGCGGAGTCGAACCCGGATGTAGTGGTGCAGAGTTTGGCGGAGTTGCCGGACTTACTGAGCGACTAATTACGCCTGCTCAACCTCAAAGCCGACAATATTCCGGCTCTCTTTACTAAACTCGACACCGATCATATACACCGGCTGGTTTAGCCCGCGATACTTATCCGCATACTGCTTGTCTTTGATTTG
This sequence comes from Leucothrix pacifica, assembly GCF_003172875.1. GTDB lineage: Bacteria > Pseudomonadota > Gammaproteobacteria > Thiotrichales > Thiotrichaceae > Leucothrix > Leucothrix pacifica. The sequence goes on from NZ_QGKM01000002.1 coordinate 67,645, forward strand.
TTGCAGGGCTTTACCATCGGGTACAAGTTCCACCACCTTAAACTCAAACAGATACACCTGATCATTAAACTTCAGGGTCATATCCAAACGGCCATGATTAGTGGAATCTTCAACGGTCACGTCCAAGCCTAGCGCCGCAAAATAAGAATAAAACACACTGGCGTAATACCCTTCATAATGCGCAATCGTATTCTTGGTGTACCACTGGTTTGGAATGCTGGCAAAAAAAGCGTGGAACAGTAGCTCAAGCTCATCCAAGTTATTGGACTGTAAAATTTTCAACAGCCCTAAGCGGTTCTTTAAGACCTTACTATCATCACAGCCATAAGCACTTAACAGGCTGATATTTAAACTACTTTTCACCTCTAAATTAGGATAACCCAAGGTGTAAACCCAGTGGCCAAACATCGGCTCCTGCACGTCATGAATCGTTAGATAACCGGTTTGAAACAACAACGCTTCGTTACTGATGTGGTCAATATCAAACGCAGATAGCAGCGCGGCGTCGGACTGTAACGCGGCTAAGTCGGGGCTGAAAAAGTGGTTCTTCGCGAGGTGATCCACCAGAAAAGTCGGCGTTCCGGTTTCAAACCAGTAGTTTTTAAAGATACGTTTTTTAAATAAATTCAGCACGTCGTAAGGGTTGTAAACGTGCTGTCCTAGCCAGTTATAACCGTTGTACCACTCCTTGATTTTTTCGCGATCCAAACCCTCTAATTCAGGCTCGAACACTTCATCAATATCATGATCGGTATAGCCGCAAAGACTTGAGTAATCAGGGTCTAGGGTAATATCAAAAAGGTTATTTAGCCCAGAGAATAAGCTGACTTGAGAGAACTTACTGACGCCGGTTAGAAAGGTGAATTTGAGGTGAGCGTCAGAATCTTTAATCGTGCTGTAAAATCCGCGCAAAAAATCGCGATTAATCCGAGACAGCGCTTTATCCTGTAAGGCATCTAAAATAGGCTTATCGTATTCATCAATCAATACGACCACAGGCTGTCCCGTTTTCTTTTGCGCCTGAATAATCAAGGCTTTCAAACGTCCCGACGCGGTATCATAGATAGTGGGAACCTCATACGCTGTTTCAAAGACATCCAACTGCTCAAAGAGCACTCTTTCGGCTTGCTCCGGCTGAGCATAGTCACCACCACCAAAACTGAAGCGTAAAACCGGATATTTTACTGACCAATCCCATTGATCATGCACTGCTAAGCCTTGAAATAAGGGCTCATTGCCTTCGAATAGCTCTTTGAGTGTATCTAAAAACAGACTCTTACCGAAACGACGCGGGCGGGATAGGAAGTAATGAGAACTAGATTCTATTAACTTCACCGCTAACGCAGTTTTATCGACATAGTAATAATCGTCGCTGCGAATCTTAGCGAAAGATTGAATACCTAAAGGCAATTTGCGTCGAGTCATGGCTTGTCAATTTATGGGTAACTGGAGTGTTGAGTTTAGCATGAAATGCGGCTGGGAAAATTGGCGACTACCAAGCAGCTTTTTATCGATGAGGGGGGGCGTTGCCCCCATACCCCCTAATCGCGTTTCCTCAACAAATCTCAGCCGCGCTGATTACATACATCACTCTTCGATTAATTTCGGCAACGCTCTATCGCTTCGCGATGGTTTTTCAAAAAGCTAGCTTTTACTCGCCGTAGCTCTGGGCAGGCCGAAAACCGAGGGCGTTGCTACGGTAATCCGGCGTGTAGTCGAAACGAATAGCTGAGCGCAGGCCCTGCGGGCCGCGGCTCCATGAGCCGCCGCGCAACACGCGGGAGCTGCTATTTCCTGAAACCCAAGCACTACCGTCGTTAGGAGCACCGTTGTAATCCTTATGCCACTTGTCTTCTACCCACTCCCAGACATTTCCGTGCATATCGAACAGTCCATATTCATTAGCAGAAAAACTTGCAACGGGGGAAGCATATTTAAATTTATCTCCACACAAATTAGCACCACAATTTGCATTGTTGCTGCCAATATTCTTACCCCATGAGTAATTTGTTTCCGTGCCTGCTCGTGCTGCATATTCCCATTCTGCTTCACTGGGTAAGCGCCATGCTTTCCCTGTTTTATCGCTTAGCCATTTGACATAGGCGGTGGCATCATCATGACTTACACAGGCGACGGGATGATTATCACCTTGTTCGAAACCTAACTTCTTCCATGAGTTACCTTTAACATCTCCCCATTTGCCATTTTCATCATACGAATAACAAGATCCCTTTTGCTCGGCGGTAGTTTTATAGTTTTTTTCATCCACAAAAGCACGGAATTGGGCAACGGTAACCTCGGTTTCAGCTAAGTAGAATTTTTTGATGTTGACTGTGTGAGCCGGCTTTTCATCATCCTGACAACCACTTTCTTTATCATCACGGCAGCCCATCATAAAACTACCGGCTGGGATTAATACCATTTTTGGCATGTTTTCCGGAAGCTTCGCGCTTGGTTTCTCTGCAACCGCCACCACTTGTTTAACACTTTCAGCAACAGGCTTCGCTGTGGTAACAGGAGATGATGCTGTGCTGGTTCTAGCATCGTTGTTACCGCCCGAAAAGAGTTGATATCCCCCAAAGCCCACAGCAGCCAATGCAATGACACCACCTAATAATTTGACATTCGACTCTGACGTTTTGGAGTTGCTACCGGTTGCTGACACTTTTTGAGGCTGTGGCTGAGCGGACGATTGTTTCGGTGACCTTGGTTTCGGTTCAGTTTTTTTGGTTGGTACAATTTTTAGCTTTGGAGTGGGGATTGCTTCTGGCGTTGGCTCTGGCATCAAGGGTGGATTTGGCTCAGGCTTCAGATTCACAACCGGCTGCAAATTCAAGCGAATCGACAATTGCTCTTTAAGCCCGATAAATTCCTGATGGTTGGTGTCGCCATTCCAGCGAGTAAAGTCCGCAGCCTGTAGCAAGGTAAAGCCAAACGGGATCGGTACCTGATCAATAAAGATCGGATATAAAACGCCACGATCCTTGGCGATCAATGCCTCCTCTCTCACCCACGTAGACGCCACCGAGTTTTCTGACCACGCCACAATCACACAGGTGCATTGCTGGATCGCCGTGCCAATGACTTTGTGCCAGTCGTCCGCGACTTTTATCGCACGGTGATCCCAAAACACCGTCCAGCCTTGCGCTTCCAGTGCATCCACTAATGTTGTTAAACGGTCACGGTCTTGTGATGAGTAGCTCAGGAAAATATCATGCATGATAGAGATGGTCATATTAATGGGTGACAATTCAGCCAATAATACCGTTTATCTGATCACTATGCACTGCCAGTCTGACTCACAAAAAATGTTGCACCTTACTCCTGCGCGTTATAAATCACTGGCATCTGTCCGCGCCATTTATTCCAAATGTCATCATTCACGATCAACTCCGACATAAACCCGGCAACATTGATTCGACTGGTTTTACCCGCATCAAATATCGCATCTCGCGTTGGTGACGCATGCACCTCGTAGGGGGTGGGTTCTGCTTCATTAATCAAACTATCTGGCCGTACCGCCGCCCACTCAATCGCATCGCCACTGGCCTTGTAATGAGATTGCAAAAATCGCGCTGCTTGTTCATTGTCGGCATGCGGTGGTAGCAAATATCGGAGCAAGCCAACGACAATACGCTGGCCCAAGGAGACGGTTTCTCCGGCCTGTTTATTTTGATTACCGGTGGTGTTCATCAAGACATATTTTACGGGGTTGGCAGGGTTCGTGGATTCAACCGCCTGACATAAGCGCTTAGCACTGTCCGTGACTAAGCGTCTGGGTTGTCCAAATAGCCCTTTGCAGCTTAAATTGTGACCGAGGCATGAGGCGATGGCATAACAACCTTTCACCTGCTCCTGTAACGCTGCATCGCTCATGTCCAGCACACTGGCTTCAGTAATAGTCAGCTTGGGGTTTTGTATAAGGTGCTCCGGTAATGATTGAACCGAGCGCACGATCACCCGCACCTGCTCACCCTCATTGAGTAATTGCTCAACTAATAAACGACCGGTAGCTCCAGTCGCTCCAACGACGAGTATTGACATTGTGTGACTCCTAACATGAATTGATTTCCAAGTACTATACTCATACATAATTAACAGGTAAATTGACTGAAAACGTATTTTAGGTATGCATATTTGTATGAACTGGCAATCTGTAAACTTCGACTGGAACCACGCGCGCGCTTTTTATGTCACGGTAAAGGAAGGCAGCTTGTCCGCTGCTGCTAAGGCACTGGGTGTCACCCAACCAACACTTAGCCGTCAGATGGCTGCATTAGAAGCAGAGCTTGGCATTACCTTGTTTGAACGTGCTGCCGGACAACAGTTAGTCCTCACCGACAGTGGCGCAAAGCTGGTTGAGCACGTGGAGAAAATGACGGAGTCAGCCTTACAGTTTTCCTTAGCGGCCAGTGGGCAATCTCAGCTAGTGGAAGGCTCTGTGGTGATCTCAGTCGGCCAACTGGACGCGGCGTTTCGTATGCCGAAGATCATCGCGGAACTGCGGCGCGAAGAGCCTCTGATCAGTATCGAAGTGATCGTGACCAATGAAACCAGTGACCTGCTGCGCCGTGAAGCGGATATCGCGATTCGTAACTTTCACCCCACCCAGAATGATTTGATCGCGAAGAAGCTAGGGGAAGAAATCATTCACCTTTATGGCTCATCTGATTACGTCCAGCAGTTACCCGATTCCCTCGACAAAGTTGATTTTAGCGAACTACAAATCATTGGCTTTGACCACAGCACGATGATTACCGACCTGCTGAATGCTCAGGGCTGGAAGCTTGGAAAAGACAATCTTCAGCTTTTAACCGGCTTCCAGTTGCTGCAACTTGGGCTTTGCAAAGAAGGACTGGGTTTAATTTTCTTTCCCGAAGATATGGCGGATAAAGAACCGCAACTGTTTCGCGCTTTCCCGCAAACAGAGCCTGTGATGACCGTGCCGGTGTGGCTGGTGAGTCATCAGGAATTACGAACGAGTCCGAGGGTGCGTCGGGTGTTTGACTTTGTGGCTGAACGGGTGGCGCGGGGTTTACAGTAAAAATCACAGCCTCCCAAATACAAGTGCGCCGATCCATTGGCCGACATCACGAGTTGTGCAACTTGTAACCCACAAGCGGATAAACAGAACCCTCACCCTATTCCCTTGTCAGAAACTACAAGACAGCTAATGGAACAGTCCCATGAAACGCCCAATGAAGCCAATGATTGCCGTTTTTGTAACACTCGCTTTTGGCCTTACTCCAACGTCATTTGCCAATGAGCCTCTCGAGCTGGGCGAGGTGAAATTTGCGGGCAATGGCTGTCCAATCTCGGACGATATGGAACACACCACCATCGTGCGTAAGTCTGCAAACTCGCTGAGTATTATCCCTACCGAAATGACGCTGATGACGCCCGATGGTGAGCGCACTACGCAACGTAAAAAGTGTGATATCGCGCTGGCGGTGAGTGTTGAGGATGGTTATCAGCTGCGAATCGTTAATACCAAACTGCAAGCATTTGTGTCCTTGGATACCAACTCCGCTGCGAGTATCTCGCTGGACGCCGGTTTTAGTGGTGGAGCATTTACAAAGGCCGGTGAGAAACTACCTTCCGACACCACGGATAACACAGAGCTTGCGATTGAGAAAACACCGTGGAGTGATTGCGGCAAGGATGTGATTGTCAGAGCAAAAGCCAGCATGATTTTACGCAGCGACCAAACGCAGACGGCATATATGCGAGTGAACGGCATGTCGTTTAAGATTGAGTCGCAGGCTTGTTCTACTGCTGATTAGAAATGTATGGCTCCAGAACTTATGCGCCATTAAATACCGTTCCACCAGCACTGAATACATTTTAAATACTGCTTCATCAGCACGGGATTAATTTTTTGTACCACCCAATTTTTGCCACTCCATCAGCGTAGAGCACAGGAGGATTTTCTCAAGTGTCCGTTTTTGCAGAATCTATTTTGGTCACGTACTCATTATTGTTTTTAAAGGCAACGATTTCAGCGGCGATGGACACCGCAATTTCAGCAGGCGTGTGACTGCCAATATCCAAGCCCGCTGGACCGCGTAATCGGGCAATTTGATCCTCATCCAAATCAAATTCCTGCAGCCGTTCCCGACGTTTATTATTGTTTAGTTTAGAACCCAACGCACCGATATAAAAAGCCGGTGACGCCAGCGCTTCAATTAGTGCCATATCATCCAGCTTGGGGTCGTGCGTGAGTGCCACCACTGCGGTACGTGAATCCATTTGCATGGCAAGCACGGTGTCATCAGGCATGGTGGTGACTAAGTTGGTGTTTGGTATCGCCCACTCAGTATTGTACTCGGTACGTGGATCACACACCGTCACGGCAAAGTCCAGACTCAGGGCAATCTGAGCGAGTAGTTCGCTGATCTGACCCGCGCCAATAATCAACAAGCGATAACGCGGCCCGAATACACTGGTGAATTGATGCTCATCACAGGTCAATACATCCGATGTTTCAGCTAATGCGAGGCTTATTGTTTGGCTATCAAACTGAAGGGTGCGTTTTGCGACCTCTCCCCTATCCAATATCGCCAATAACTGTTCGAGGTTGCTGGTAGCTTCGGCTGTGGTGAATGGCTCTTCGACCAAGCGGATAGTTCCGCCACAAGGCAGGCCAAATCGCCGTGCTTCATCAAGATCAACACCATAACTGACGATACCTGCCTGTGCTGGCATTCCTTGTTTTTTTAACCTACTAATCAGATCGTCTTCGATACAACCACCGGATACCGAACCAATCACATGTCCGTCATCGCGCAGCGCCATTATAGATCCCGGCGGACGTGGTGATGATCCCCAGGTATTGACGACGGTATACAGCACAAGTTGGTGTCCCTCATTGAGCCAATTCAACGCACGCGCCAGAATATCCTGATTTTGGTTGATCATTATTGTTTATATGAACGCATCCCAGTTT
>NZ_QGKM01000020.1 GCF_003172875.1 Leucothrix pacifica
TACTTTCAATCATAACTCAGTTATAACTATAACCAGAATAAAACAAGCCATGATCGAGTATCCGCAATGGAAAATTGGCATGGATCTCTGGATCAGTACATTCAACAATCGGGAGCTAGATGTTCGCTCCTACAAAGATATTAAGGACGCTTGGCAACAAGCTTCTGGCTGGAATACGGATAGAATTTCCGGTAAAAGACTGAAAAATGAAGATGGTGACTACGGCACAGTCTACGACCTTTATATCTTTGATATTCATGGCAATGATTGTCGTCTACTAGCTAAAATCAACGGCAATATAATATTCATCCGAGGGATTTTTTCTCACGCAGAATATGATAAATGGTGTAAGCAAAACATTCACCAAGGCAAGCTAAAGAGGTAAACACACATGATTAAACTTGATGAAAGCCAAGACTTTGGTAATTTACTGTCAGCGTTAAGCTCTGTGGTTACAGAATATTCCACTAGCATTGCTACGCTTATGCGATACACCTCAGCACCGATTGAGTCTGAAGACGAAGTACTTGAACGTGCCGAAGTCATGGACTCAATGATGGATATGGCAAAGCATGAAAATGATATCGTGCTCGTCTTTGCTAACGCTATTGCTGACCGCATTGAAGAATTTGAAAACAATATGGAAATGCCCGAGATCTCTGTTCCTGAGCGCTTAAGAGGCTTAATGGATATTAAAAATCTCAAGCAAAGCGACTTCAAAGACATCGCCCCACAAAGTGTCATTAGTGATATTTTGAATGGGAAACGAGAGATCAACCTAAATCAGGCTAAGGGATTTGCACATTATTTTCAGTTACCTGTAGATAAGTTTATTACTCCATAAAAAGCTATATTTTCGACACCACTAATAACAAGCTTAGTTAACTTCCCTGCTCATCCTGAAACAAAGCAAACTGAATTACCTTATCACCTAGCAACCGATAGCTTCATCTCAAAAAGCTTCACGGCCATTAGTCTCAAACTTTGTGTAGATGAAATAACCCAAAATAAATGCAATCAAACCCTCCCCCCACTCGTCAACCTTCCGACGATGCGTGTTTTCCACTCTACGTCAGATTCAAATAAATAATTTTAACTTAACGAATAGGAAGAGAGTTTATGAGTTCGAAGCAAGTACTAACGGCTGGATTATTATCTTTAGTTGCGGTCAGTGCACAGGCAGCAGACGTCAAAACCATCTCAAAGTCAGGCGATGAAGGCTCTCAGGTGAGCGCGTATGAAGCAGGTCAATTCGTCGTAAAATGTGTCGGTGCAGCCAAGGGTGGCGAGAACGACTGTGGCGCACTGGATGGCTCACACGACTGCGCAGGTTTGAGTCCAAAATCAGAAGACTACAGCATGAACGAGTGGATCTACACCTCATTACAAGAGTGCGCGGAACATGAAAACGGCCACTTCATGATGAAAGGTAAAGACGGCGCGGTTTCACTGACCAAAACCGAGTTTCAGGTTAAGCAGGTCGTTAAGTAAGTGACGGAATTGCTTCCGGCTGGAATCGGGCTTGGTTTCCGATTCCAGCATGCGCCGGTCATCCTGCGCGACAAACCTGACACACCCTGGTTTGAGCTAATCGCCGATGACCTCCTCCTGTCCAGTGGCCGCCAACCCGTCATTGAAAAACTGCGCGAGCACTACCCCATTGCACTGCACGCGGTGGGCTTAAATATCGCAGGGCCAGACCCGCTGGATACCGACTACTTACGCGCCCTCGCCAGCGTTTACCAACACACCGAAGCGGCATGGTTATCCGACCACCTTTGCTGGTCTGCAGCGGGTCAACGACAGCATTTCGACCTACTCCCCTTCGCCTTTACCCATGACATGCTGGACTACCTTTGCCCGCGTATTCACCACGTTCAACAACACCTCAAACGCCCTCTGGTACTGGAAAACATCAGCTACTACCAACGCTTTCAAAACGATGAAATGGGCGAATGGGAATTCACCGCAGAGCTGATAAAAAGGACTGACTGCAAAATGTTGTTAGACCTGAATAATCTATGGACGAATGCACGCAACTTTGACCTTGAGCCTAGTACCGAGCTAGACACTTTGATGCGGTACATCCCTGCCGATGGCATTATGCAAATTCATGTTGCTGGCTCCAAATTTCACTCTGACCATCGCTCCGCTAACGGCTACTGGGTAGACACACATGGCGAGCAAGTCCCCGCAGGCGTATGCGATTTACTCAAAACCACCTACGCGGCCTATGGTGAGATTCCGACCATTATTGAGCGAGACAACAACTTACCATCTTTCGACGAACTGGAACGCGAACGACAAACCTTGCTGGAGACAGTCCATGGATAAACACCCAAACACTCCTCTGGCCTCGGAGCAGCAAGATATGTCCGCAAATATCTACGCCGGAAACGCCCCTGACCAACTTGACGGCTGGCGCTGCAGTGTACGCATACCCAAAGACGTCGCGCTCGGAATTTACCAACGCAATTTACACGGCGGCGTCGCGCAACACTTACAAGCTCACTTCCCCGTGGCACACGCTTATCTCGGCGAACAAGGTTATCGGTTTATCTGCGCCCAATACCTCAAAGAATCACCGCCAGATCAGCCCTTGTTCACCCTATATGCCGCGCACTTTCCCGGCTTTCTGTTGGAGTATGGCGAGCAACATCCACAACAGGCGATTTGGTCAGTATTGGCTCGGTTGGCGCAGATTGATTTCTTCCACCACAACGCCTTTTGTGAAGGCCAGCAAATTGAAGTGGAAGAACGCTTTTATCAGCTTTGGCTAGCGTTACGCAGGATTATGGATGAGGAAGGTGACAGCCCAAGTCATGGACTATACCAACGACTTGACCTGCATCCCGAGCGTTATCAGGACGAAAGCCGACTCATTACACTGGTGACTTTTTGGAAGGATGACGAGTTATTTTTTATGGAAAGCTAGCTCCACCGCCCACTTAACAACTCCATACACTCGTTTACACGACCTTTACCCTCCCCTTACCCAAACTAACATTTACCCATTGCATAATTCTCCCATCGACGAACAACACGTCACAACTTAAATCAAACGAGAATTAAAAAATGAAAAACGCAATCTTAGTTACACTTTTAGCAAGCACTTTAGGTCTAGGCGCAGCAGCAGTTCACGCAGACAACACTGCGTCAGAAAACGGCAAAGGCTACGCGAAACACGAAAACGGTAAACATGGCGGCAAGCACGCTGGCAAACGTGGTGGTAAGCGCGGCGGTGGCAAAATGATGGGTCGCATGGTGAAGCAGCTGGATCTGACTGAAGATCAACAAGCGCAACTAGAGACGATGCGTGAAGCGCAGAAGACTCAAAGCGAAGGACTTCGTGAGCAAATGAAGTCGCTACGTACTGAAATGAAAGCACTTGATTCAACTAGCGCAGACTACGACAGTCAGGTAGCAGCATTGGCTGACAAGAAAGCAAACCTTGACCGTCAGCAGTTCATTCAACGTTCCGCAGCTCGCCAGCAGTTTGAGTCAGTATTGACCGAAGAGCAGCGCGCTAAGCTGAAAGAAATGCAGGAAAACCGTAAGGGTAAAGGCGGTAAGCGTGGTGGTCACCGCAACGCGGGATAATTCCCAAACTAGTTTCAACCTCTCCTCCTTGTAAGTTTTAGGCAGCTCTTTTGGGCTGCCTTTTTCTATTCTGCCGCTTAATAGAGATGTGAGCTCCGGCCACCGATGCCTCAGTACTCACCGGCAAAACCCTCAACTAACGCCACCCCTCAAAGCAAAATGGATTAAATATTGCAGCTCCCCACAGACGCTCCCGCTCCACAATTCCCAAGCCTGCCAAGTCGCAAGTCTCCATCCAAGAGTCCTCCACAACCGCAATCTGATGCTCTATCAATTCGCGCGCCTCAGACTCAGACAACATAAATATGCTACAAGCAGAAAGCACATTCGCCAGTGTGGATAAATTGCCTTGTACACCGCCAATTTGCATAGCTTGGCCAGCCTCCCGACCACTGCGCATCTGCGGGCAAAGATCATACGCAGGCGTCAAAGATAAATCGCGACCATTCCAAAATGCAGAGTGATTACGTGCATGATCATCCGTATTACCAATCAAAATATTAAAGACCAAGCGCGCATATAATTCATGTAACTCCTGAGTCGGTTCAACAAATGCACTTCGAATGAGATCAGCCAAATCATGATAGCTAGCATAACGAGCCTCCATCTCATTCAAACCCAGCAAGCTTAAACCGCTGAGCAGCATACGACGTTGAACTCCCCCCGCATTGCCCGAACGATCAAACCGCTCAACCAATAACACATCCTTACCAACTACAGAAACTAAGCGAGTACTCGCAACACGCAATCCCACTTTAACTGCAAGTTGCATGGCAACGTATTCCGCTTTCACAATATCGTAGCTATCCGTTGAGGAACTAAACTTAGCAATATAAGCACGCCCCTCATCACTAATGAGTGCTTTAGGCCGAGCCCCACCCACACTAGTACCATGCAATAACGCAATATCAAGATCCGCAGGTAGCGGCATACGCTGATCAACCATATCAGCTGCCTGCAGCAAACCCTGTAGCTCCGTCTGCTCAACACTTCTAGGCACGTACTCAGTACTGCTAAGCTGAAAATCTAACGCACCAATACGGTCACTACCCGACAATAACAGGTAGTCCAACTCATCCGGATTAAAACCCGGAAACCGGTAGCCAACCACACGGCGACCCCACGCATCAGGAGCGGCATCCCGCAAACAGGAATGAAGCGTATTCAAACCCTCCGGCTGAAATGTTCCTGACTGCAAGGGAAGCTCAAACGGCGAAAAAGCAATGGCATCATCCCGCTCGCGATAACGACGACCATAAGTAAAATGATGCAAATTCCCTTGCTTGTGGATCCGACCTGCGACCACAGGCTCCGTTGCACCGGGAAGCCAAACCCACACATAAGCCTGCTCAGCCTGAGTCACTTCAGAAATCATCATCTATCTCAACCTTTCGATTATGCGTACGCTCCGGCAACAAACTGGCAAGCCCTGAAACCACCGTAGACAGCTGCTGCAAATCTTTCTTACTCTCTGCCAGTAATGGAACTCCCACAACGGTTGCTGCCTCAAAAACAGCCCCGACAGACACTTTACTGTCACCCTTCTCAATCGCGCTGACTGTTTGACGACTAACTCCAATACGCTCTGCCAACGACTGCTGAGACATTCGCCGTTCCCGACGGGCAACCTGAATCATCTCGCCAAATACACGCAAGACATTAACCGTAGATATAGATAGAGCTGCTTGTGAATTTTGCATACTGAAAACAACAATAAATCAATTAATGTTAACTGTAGCATACTTTTATTGTAATCGACGGCTCAATCACTCCACCATTTACACAAATTTTACAATCACCCCACTACACCAATAAAGCCATCAAGAGGATACTTTAAGCTTCTAAACACATCTCAACACCCCAACCCGAGAGTCACCATGAGCTTTAAACGAATCATATTCTGGGCACATTTAATCGCTGGCGTCATAGCAGGCCTACTCATCTTCACCATGTCCGTCACAGGCGTACTGCTCACCTACGAACGACAAATCATCGACATGGCAGACCGCAACTACTACGTCGAGCCAGCAGCTGGAGCCACACCGCTCACACTCGACCAACTCAGTGAATCGGTAAAACAACTCACCGACAACAAACCCGGCGTATCACTGGTCTTTTCAGACACACCAAACACACCCGTAGTCGCTAAAATCAGTCGCCGCCAACAGCTACTCATCGACCCCTATACCGGTGAATCACTAGGCCCGGGCGCAAGCGGTGTCAGACAATTCTTCAGCGTCATCACCGACTTTCATCGCTGGCTGGCATTTACTGGCGAGTCCCGCAATACCGGCAAAAGCCTCACCGGCGCAGCCAATCTGCTATTCCTGTTTATCATCATCAGCGGCATCTACATCTGGCTACCCAAACTCTGGCGCTGGAACATCGTAAAATCCAAACTACTGTTTCGCCGCAAACTCCCCAACGCCAAAGCCCGTGACTACAACTGGCACAACGTAATGGGAATCTGGATGGTCATACCCCTATTCTTCATCGTCACCACCGCCGTCGTGTTCTCCTACTCCTGGGCCAATAAACTCGTCTTTCAGGTCTATGGCGAAGAAGCACCGACGCGACGTGGCCCACCGGGTAACAACAATCAGGCAGGTAAAGGCGGCAAAAACGCAGCAGCACAGCAAACCGACACCACCGTATCCATGCAAAACGTACTGGACTCGGCAAAAGCCTACTCGGTTGACTGGGAGAAAGTCAGCATCACCCTGCCAGCTGCAGGCGCGCAAACCATCGAAGCGACCGTAGACACCGGTACCGGTGGCGAACCAACCAAGCAAACCCAGCTAACGCTGAATGCCAACGACGGCACGATCAGCAGGGTATCCACGTTTTCTGACCGCACACCGGGCGTGCAGACGCGTATATACATCCGCTATTTACATACCGGAGAATCACTGGGAATCATCGGACAAACCATTGCCGGACTGGCATCTCTCGCAGCCTGCTTTATGGTTTACACCGGATTGGCACTGGCCTATCGGCGTTTGATTCAACCGCTGTTTGTTCGTCGTAGGAAGGTTAAAGCGGCTTAAGCACTTGTATCAGGAAGCATGAGAAAAAAGCCCATGCTTCCTGCCAATAACGGCTAATACTAACGCCTGCTCCAATTAAATTTGATACTAAGAAAAATAAACCACTAATCACCAAAATCTTCACATTCCGCTGAAAATCGGTAAATTAATGACCTAAACCCAATAAAAATAAGGTTCCCCCAAATGTTACTCAAATCAGCAGATTGCAAACAAGCATCGTTAGATACTCTACAAAACCTTCTTGAACGGCCAGACCTAACGCTTCAGCAAAAGAAAACTATTACTAGTGAACTTTATGCGATGAGAGCTGGCATCAAGGGGGAAAAAGAAGCAGCATACGAAATCGACTTTCACTTTAAGAATAGTAAAAACTATATAGTATTGCATGACCTTAGGTTGGAGGTTAACGGACGTATAGCTCAGATTGATCACATCATATTAGACCGAACACTGGATGCTTACGTGCTTGAAACAAAACACTTTAACTCTGGTATTAAGATCAATGAGCTAGGTGAGTTTCTGCGTTGGAATAACTACAACAAAACCTTTGAAGGCATGCCCTCACCTATCGCTCAAAACGAGCGTCATAGCGTAGTATTGAATGACTTTTTCAAGCAGAGCGATATGCCAAAGCGCTTGGGTATGAGGCTGATTCCAACAGCAAAGTGCTTTGTATTGGTATCTAATAATGCTCGTATTGATCGCCCTGAGAAGTTTGATACCAGCCAAGTCATTAAGAGTGATGCACTCAAAAACACTATCATGTCTATGGTGAATTCACTGAGTGCAAAGGACACATTAGTTAGCGCTAGCAGGATTGTTTCCCGCAAAACATTAGAAAACGTTGGCCAGATACTCAAAGAAGCACACAAACCAATCACTATCGACTATCTTGCAAAGTTTGGTTTGTCAGAACTGCCGCCAAAGGAAGTTGCTCAGCCAGAGATTATTAAAAAAGAAACCGAGACTTTCCAGAGCGAGCAGAAACAACAACATTTGTGTTCTAAATGCAATAGTCTGAATGTATCCGTGGTTTATGGCCGTTATGGTTACTACTTCAAATGTTCAAGCTGCCAAGGGAATACAGCAATCAAGCTAAGCTGTGCCCACAAAACATGTAAACCGAAGATCAGAAAGTCTGGGAATCAGTTCTTTGAAAAGTGTGAAAGCTGTGAAACTGAGAAGCTGTTTTTTGAGAACCCGAAGATAGTAGAAACTGCTTGAAATTCACCAGAGTCAAGGAACTATGGTATGAACAACAATATAGCACGCGAATTCATTACGAAATGACTGAAACTACCGTGGTACAATAAATCACCATTAATTACCGACACCTGTACTCATGGACGAAAAGCAATTAATCGAAAAAGTATCAAAGATTAATGTCTGCAAGAGTGGGGATAAACGCTCCCCACATAAGCCGCTGCTTATTCTTCTGAGCTTGGCCAGATTTCAGCAAGGCAAGCCTCGATTAGTCGGATACAGTGATATAGAAAAACAACTGGTAGAACTACTCTCAAATTTTGGCCCTGTGAGTGCTAAAAATACACCTCAATTACCGTTCTGGCATCTCACAAGCGACGGCTTTTGGGAAATTCCCAAGCCTCAAGGAGTATTAACAGCATCTGGTAGTGCGAGCAAAAAATTCCTGCGTGATAACAATGTCGAGGCTGGATTTACCAAAGAAACATTTGAGCTGTTAAAACAAAACAAGGAGCTGACACGTTCACTTGCTCAAGAAATATTATCCATCCATTTCCCAAACACCTTGCATCAAGACATTATTGATGAGGTTGGCTTGGATTTTGAAGCAGGTTTAGCAGCAGAAACCAGTAACGAAAACAGACCTAAACGTGACCCTGGATTTAGAAAGCGCATTCTCGAAGCCTATAATTACAAGTGTGCAATTTGCGACTTCAGCATATTTTTAGAAAACTCACCCGTCGCCTTGGAGGCTGCTCATATCAAATGGTTTCAAGCAAAAGGGCCGGATGTCGAAATGAATGGCTTGGCACTTTGCTCTCTGCATCACAAGTTATTAGACAGAGGTGCAATTGCAATCGACAACAACCGAAACATCATCGTGTCCAGCAAAGTTCATGGCAGCTCGGGTTCTGAAGATTGGGTCTACCAGTTCCATGAGAAGCCGATTCGACTTCCCAGAAATAAAGACTTCTGGCCGAATAAAGAATTTACCAACTGGCACATCAAGGAAGTCTTTCAAAGCAGCTACAAACCAAAATAGCCGCCTCTGGTATCATTTAGGGCAGTCGCTAATTCTGCTGTCTGCCCAACGACCACCGACAAAACACAGTCTGCCCATCCTCCCTATCATAAGCCACCGTATGATATTCCGGCGTCTCGGCCTCCCGCTCAATCAACTCCGCATACAGAACCACATCCGCAGTCAGTAGCGTTTGAGTTTGCTTGGTTGCCACGTCATACAGTTGAATGCTGGTTTGCGCCTCCCCGTTATCAGTGGGCGTGGTGATGTCGAGCAGGCGGTAGTGCTTGTCGCCCAGACGAATGTATTCAGAGGAGTAGTAACGCTCATCAGGGTATGGCGCTTTCAGGCTTTGGTATTTTCCAGTGTTGAGGTTAAGCGCAATAATGCTGTCGGCTGTGTCGATATTCTTTAGCACCAGTTGTTGCTTGTTGGCGATGTAAAACTGTTCATGCGCAAAGTAGCGGAATCCCTCTGGCAGTGTGATGACTTGCTGCTGCCCGGTTTCCCAGTTGACTAGTAATAGTGATTGCGCATCGGGCTGCATCGCTTCAAATACGAGGTGCTGGCCGTACTGTTGATAAGTCAGGTTGTAAGCGTCCGGTATCACTAATTCACGTTGTTTTCCGGTTTGCCAGTCGTATAAATAGAGTGTTTTGGGGTTGTCTTTTTTGATCACCAACGCAGAGGCTGGCTCTCCGTGTACGACGATCAGACTCTCCTCTAGGTTATAGCGTGGGCTGTCTTTGCCAGTGGCTGCGATGGGTAGGTTTTTCTTCCAGCGCAGTTTGCCACTTTCAACATCGAAGACCAATAAGACGCCGGTTTTGCTAATGAAGGCCAGCTGCTTTTCGTCCGGACTTAATTGGCTGTGATGATACGGCACACTGATCGCGCCACGGCCTAGCTCAGCGATGGTGAAGACTTGCTGATAGATTTTTTTAGGTGGGTTCTGCTGTACCGCGTGATCCCAGTAACTCAAGGTCAGGCGATCACCTTCGCTTTTAGCAATCAACTGGCGGTGGTTTGGCGCAGTGCCCAGCTGTAAGGAGGCAAAGGTATTGCGCGAGTCTCTATCATAAGGGTGTGCAGCAACAGGCGATTGGTATAGGGAGACGTGTTTGATGTCTTCACCCAAGCGCTTGACCAGTGACTGGTAGGTGTCGGGGTTGGTTTCAACGTCGTTGGCGTAGAGATGTTTTGTAGTGGGGTTAAATTGGTAGCTTCCGCTTTGACCGATCAACGCCAGTGCTTTTTCCTCCTGCGTACTACAAAGGCTACTGAATGAATCAACCGTGCTGCTAAACGCGACGGTTTCATCGTCACTGAACTGCATGTCACTCACACCCATGGCGGTACTGCAAGGAGAGAAGACGATCTGATTATTCGCCAGATTCCAAAACGGGATGGCGCCATAGTCCGCACTGCGCTTAGTGGAATAGCTCATACCTTGCAAATAGACAATGCGGTCTTGCGGTGAAAAGCCTAGTCGTGTTTGACGGCTGCGCTCTTCGTAGTGGTTTAGGGTTTGTTGCTGCAGCAGCTTGCCGGTGTTGCTGTCGAATAGTTTGAACGTTGCTTGTTGCTTTGCATCTGAGACTTGGTAAATCGCTATCTTCTGGCGGTCGCTACTAAAGGCGATATTGGATGAGGAGACGATGGATGAATCTGTATTGAGACTGAGATCAGCGCCTTCCAGTGTGCTACAGGCCTTGGGTATGTCGGCATGGGCAATACTTGATGAGAGAAAGACGAACAGGGCTGGCAGGATAGTTTTCATTGGAACACCACTATGTAAGTATAGAGTCAGGTGATTTGCTGATTTTTTACACCTAGTGTAGACCACCTAAGCAGGCTTGCCACTTTGTTATTCTTAATTTTTATCCATTTTGAGCGTCATGCTCTTTGCTTAAAAAATCGGATTTTGGGCGTTTACAGTACCTTTACGTCCCCCTTACCCAAACTAACATTTACTCATTGCATAATTCTCCCATCGACGAACAACGAGTCGAAACTTTAAATTTAAACACACAGGATTAAACAATGAAAAACGCAATTTTAGTAACACTTTTAGCAAGCACTTTAGGTTTAGGCGCAGCGGCAGTTCACGCGGATGACAATGCAACTCAGAACGGTAAAGGCTACGCAAAACACGAAAACGGTAAACACGGCGGCAAGCACAGCAAACGTGGTGGAAAGCGCGGTGGCATGATGATGGGTCGCATGGCGAAGGAGCTGGGTCTGACTGAAGATCAACAAGCGCAACTGAAGACGATGCGTGAAGCGCAGCAGTCTCAACACGGCGGAATTCGTGAGCAAATGCAGGCACTGCGTACTGAAATGAAGGCTTTGGATTCTACTAGCGCAGACTACGACAGTCAGGTTGCAGCACTGGCAGACAAGAAGGCGAACCTTGACCGTGCACAGTTCATCCTTCGTTCGGCAGCTCGCCAGCAGTTCGAGTCAGTGTTGACTGAAGAGCAGCGCACTAAGCTGGCAGAAATGCAGGAAAACCGTCAGGGTAAAGGTGGCAAGCGCGGCGGTAAGCGTGGTCACAAGCACGGCGGTCAGTACAACGCTAGCTAATACTCCGCAGCAAGAACTCTAGAACTAGTTAACTTGGGCAGCTCTTATGGGCTGCCTTTTTTTTCTGCATATCCCGGTTTCTTGATCTAGATTAAGGTATCTCCCGCCAGTCACTCTTAACATGATGTGTATTACCGCTTAAAACTTACCCGACCCAAGGAGAATACTCATGCATAAGTTCATGTCTGAACTTCATCAGGATCATGTTAATCTGGCACGTTTACTGACGATCATGGAGCAGCATGACTCTATGCCGACGGCGACTGTTGAGTTTCAGGATATGATCGATAATGTGGCGCACGGCGAGCACATCATTGATAAAGAAACGCTGAAGTCTACGCTGGATGAGTTTATTGCTCTGCAAAAATCACATATGGACATCGAGGAGGAGAAGTTGTTTCAGTGCATCGAGCAGCAATGCTAAACGATACATTACAGTCAGCTCATGTGCTTAGGTTAGTGACAGACTTGTGATATCTTCCACTCTGTTTGAGTAATTATCAACAGAGTGTTCTATGCCATTTTTTATTCTTAGCGTCATCGTTCAGATTGCTTTCGTTATTCACATAATGAAAACAGGCCGAAATACCACTTGGATTTGGGTGGTGATGATGTTGCCCGGTGCTGGTGCGGCGGCTTATTTCTTTATCGAAATACTGCCGGATCTGTTAGGAACCCGTACCGGCTGGAAGGCCAGAAAAGCGGTTAATGATCTGATTAGCCCGAACCGCGACTTAAAGCGTGCCAGTAATGACTTTGAAATGGCGGACACGGTTGAGAATTCATCCCGCCTCGCGGCTGAGCATTTGGCGAAGGAGCAGTTTCAGGAAGCCAAGGCGCTTTATGATAAGTGTTTATCCGGTATTCATGAGGATGACCCGCACCTGATGTATGGTCGTGCGCAGGCAGAATATGGTCTGGAAGAGTATGAGCAGGTTCGACACACGCTGGATACGCTGATCAAGCTGAATCCTGATTTTAAAAATGTCGATGCGCATTTGTTGTATGCCAAGAATCTGGTCAAGCTCAATGAAATTGATTTAGCACTGAAAGAGTTCGAGGTGTTGGATGAGACCTTCCCCGGCCCGGAAGCAACGTATCGTTATGCGAAGATTCTGGAAGGTTTAGATCGGGATGATGAAGCGGAGGCGCTTTTCGAGAAGATTCTGAAAAACGCCAAGCTGTCAGATAAGCATTATCGTTCGCGTTATAAGGCGTGGATCAAGTTGGCTAAAGAGGCCTTAACGCCGCCTAAGCTTTAAGACTTAGACGGCGCTAACATTAGCCACCAACTGTTACATACACTTGGATGGCGTTGGTTCTGCCTTGGCTGTCGCTGATTACGTACCAAAAACTATCCGTGCCGGTGTAACCCGTGCGCGGAGTGTAGTTTAGTTTGTTGTTTTCAATGGCGATTCTTGCGCCATTCACAGACCATTGGTTCACCTCAGGAATGGTCAGTCCCACACCGATATCATTTTGTAAGACATCAATCACGATTGCGGTGTTAGCTGCAGTGCTGACAGAGTCGGCAACGGCAACAGGATAAGGCGCATCGCCTGTGATGGTAATGGTGACCACGCTACTGTTGAGTCGGCCGAGTGAGTCGCTCAATACATACCAAATCTTATCTTCACCGACATAACCAGACTTCGGCGTGTAGTTAAGTTTGTTATCCACGATGGCGACTTGACCGCCATTGAGTGACCACGGGTTGGTTGAGTTGATAGTCAAGCCAGCACCGGTGTCATTGCTGAGCACATCAATCGTGATGGCAGTGTTGACGGTGGTGGCTACATTATCCGGATTACCTTGCGGGTACGCTGCGCTTCCACCCGAGACGGTAATGGTGACTTTGGCGCTGTTCTCACGTCCCTGACTGTCTCTGAACACATACCAAATATTGTCTTCACCCGTGAAGCCGGACTTTGGTGTGTAGTTGATTTGATTAGCATTAATGGAGACGACGCCACCTCTAAGCGACCACGGATTACTACTGGCGATAGTCAGCCCTGCGCCCGTGTCATTCGCGAGAACGTCGATAGTGATTGCCGTGTCGATTGACGTACTGGCGGTGTCATCAACCCCAACCGGGAACGGTGCGCTAACGGTTGTGGCGATGACATTCCATAGTTGCGGTGCGTGGTTAGGTATAAACGGCCAAGTAATAGCGTTGGCGTTTGTCGCATTTTGCTCACGGTCCAGCGCTTGCGTTTTACAGTGCAGGGGTCGGAAGTTGAAGTTATCGCCACTGCGGGTGATCACCCATTGTTGGTTCTGAGCGTTTGCTGTTGTTGATCCTGAAATCACACTCAGGTTGGCACAGTTGGAGTTTTGCACTTCCAGATAGCGACCGGTGTGTTTGTTTTGCACGGTGTAAATGCGGCTGCCTAAATGTTTGATATTCCAGACTTGATCATTCCACTCGCCGCTGTTCACCATGCGTGATTGGTAGTTATTCCAGTCTGGTGCGGCCAAACGTTGGCCACTGCCGGGAGATTCCATCCAGTATTCACCGTCTGCAATCACAGGGGTAATGTCTGTGGTGCCTAGTTTGACTGTTTTAGAGATACTCGGTGTGCCATCGCTGTTCATCACGAATAACATGTAGTTACCCGGAGGGGCTTCGTTGCGGCTTGGCATTTTTACGGAGTAGTTTCTTGCACTGTTTACGTCAAAACTCAGTGGTATACGGCGCTGCTCGTTATTCACACTGTGCGTGGCGGAGCTTGCGCGTACTAAGGCCATGGAGGCGATGTCTTGGTTGGTTGTGACGTTGATGTAGTAGCCGTAGTTTGCGCTGGCCGGTGCTGAGTTAATCACAGGGCGCGTTGCCAGTGTGTCTGTGCCATCAACAAATAAGTAAGGAGGCGAGAAGATTTCAGCATCGGGGTGATTGGTGTTACAGGTGTTACACAAGCCACCACCACCGGCGAATACACGTCCGTCAGCCAGTAAAATCGCTGTACTGTGGTAGTTGCGCGGCACTGCCATCGCGGAGAGCTGGCTCCATGTTTTGGTGACAGGGTTCCATAACTCTGGCACTAGCACTGAGCCGACATCAGAGAACAAAATCGTGCTTTCCATTCCGCCAATGACCAGTACTTCACCGCTGGGTAACACGACAGAGTTATGTAAGGTACGTGCCTGTGATAAGCCCTGCACTTCTTCGACTGCCGGAGTATCGTTATTGATATCGATAATGAAGGTTCTGTTGGAACCTGCATATCCGCCACCGTAGGCCTGAGCGCCACCTACTTTGAGAATTTTACCGACGTCATACATGACGGTGGTGCCGTTCATGGCATAAGTGTCTGTACCGCGTGTTCCGGCGCTGGTGACTTTATTGGCGCCATCGGGGTCAATCCAGTGCATTTTATTACTGGGGCCAGCGTGGAATACTTTGCCATTTGGCGCAGCCCACAACCAGGCATGGTTGTCATCGCGGTATTCACCTTGTGGTTCGACTTCGGAGCCATCACGCACGGTGGCGTCGGAGGTAATTTCCGGATAGGCAATCCAGCCGGATGCCTGTGTCCAGACTTCAGCATTTTTGCCGCCTATTGGTCCGCTCCAAGAGCCGCCGACGGTAAAGACTGAGCCATCACCCATCGTGACCTGGCCTTGGTAACCGCGCACGGTATTCATGGCTTCGCCGGTTTCCCAGTTACCGGTTGCCGGATTGTAAATACTGGTTTTGTCATTACCCGAACCACCCGCGACCAGCACTCGCCCGTCCGGTAAGTTATTGATGCCCGGGCAGAACATGTCGTGCTGTGTATTACTGACTAGTACGGTGGATGAGGTTTCATTGTAGGGGTCAAAGATTGACGTGTAAGTGCGCCCTTCGTTGCCACCGAAGGCAAGTCGGTCTTTGGCTGACCAGGTTAATACATTGCCATCCGGAAGATTGGCTACTGCAACGGGTACGATTTCCATCGGGATCACATTGCCCCAGCTGCCGGTGTCGGAGTTGTCGGCGATTGCGCTGAGTGGCAACAAGATAGCCAATGTAGGAATAAGTTTTGTAGGTAGTGTTTTCATGGTTATGACTCCATTCATAGTTAATAACACTATGAATGACTCGCGCGTCGTAGCTCCATGAGATTTATCCTCAGTGGAAAGCTGCTCACGACGAGTGGTCGCGGACTATTAAGAACCAGCTAAATCCCTTGAGTATCCGATTATGGGTTGGAGTTTAATGATACATTTGTAGATGATGCCGGAGTCTGCGAATGGTTTTTATTACAGACATAAAAAAGGCCGGACTACAAAGTAATCCGGCACAACATTTTTTATTTTAGTTTTAGCTACAAGCCATTATTGTTTTTAGTATTCGTTTTGCAACGGGGTGATTATCCACCTAACGCTGCTAGTTTTTCTTTCAGTGGCTCAATAACACCGCCAAGGACTGCGCCAACACCAGGAATTGCCATTACTTTGTCCAGCATTGGGGTAAGTTGGCCCATGCCACCCTGTACCACCGTGTTAAACATTGGCTTTGCGGCATCGGGCAGTTTGTCAGCCATAGCGGTGATGCCATCTAATTTACCGCTGAAATCTTCCAGTTTAGGCAGTGCTTCTTTTGCTGATTCAACATCCGTGATGCTACCCAGACTAGTCTGCGCTGAGCTAAACATGCCTTTGAGTTGCTCGGTGACATCGCCACCACCTGCCATCATGCTTGTCGCTGCCGCCGCTGGTGCTTCACCGCTGACATCAGGCGCTTCCGTGTTTCCACCGAAGAATTTAAGTGCGAGGAATGCTGCAGCTGCCAACACTGCAATTGGGATTAATTTTTTGATCCATGAGCCGCTGCCCTCAGCTGCGTCACCTAGTGAATCAACGGCACTTGCTGCTGCGTCTTTAGCACTACCTGCTGCATCACTGACTGCATCTGTAGCTGAGCCAGCTAAGTTCGCAGCACCATCTGCAGCATTACTTACTGCACCAGTTACACTATCCGCTGCACCACTGACTGCACCTGTTACACCGTCAACCGCGTCGCCAGCCATATCGCCAGCTTTATCAACTGCACCACCAACTGTGTCAGCTGCATCGGCTACCGAAGCGCCTGCCTTATCAAATGCAGAGCCTGCCGCGCCGGCTAAACCAGCGCCCGCAGCAGCGACTGCGCCACCGCCAATAAGATTGCTTACATTACTGAATAAACCACTAGACCCTAACTGATCAGCTAAACCGCTTGGCATTGCGCCTGCGATATTGTCTTTCTGACCCATTAACATGCTGGCAAGGCCGGCTTTATCCATTTCACCGCCACCTGCCATAAAGCGTTTCACGGTACTCATTGCCATCGGGGCAACCATACCCATGATTTTACTTGTGCTGTCCGCACTTGCGCCACTGGCACCAGAAACTGCACCCAACAGACCTGATACGGCACTGCCGCCAAATAAAGAACTTAGTGCGTCGCTGCCGCTTTCAACTAATGAACCACCACTCTTGCTGGCAATCACACCAGACAAGTTATCCAGAATGCTGTCATCCTGATTTTTGATGGTGTCGAACAGTGCAGATGCACCTTCGTCGCTTGATGCCTTATCCATAAGACCGCCCAGCAACGCAGGAACTGCACTGTCAATAACGGATTTTGTCGCGTCGGTATTTTCACCAACGGCGTTACTAATCTGACCTAAAACCTGACCACTAATTTGGTTCTTTACCAAATCCACTAAGTTGAACGACATAGCAAGCTCCTGTATTTTTTATACGCGGTGATCAAGAACTTAGATCACCGCTCAATTACAGTTACTACGTGGTCGCTTATTTAAATCAGGTTCATTGATTAATCAATCTGCGTGATTAACTCCTGTTTAGCGTTCTTTTACGTATGGAATGCCGCTGGCTTTTGGCGCGACCGCTTTACCGATGAAACCAGCCAGTAAAATCACGGTGAGCAAGTAAGGCAGCGCCTCAATAAACTGCACAGGAATTTCACCAATGCCCGGCAAGGACACACCCTGGAGACGAACTGCCAGGGCATCTAAGAAGCCAAATAACAGGCAAGCAAACAGCACTTGGAAGGGTCGCCACTTACCGAAAATCAACGCGGCCAAGGCGATAAAGCCCTGCCCTGCGGTCATATCTCGTACGAATTGGGCGTTGTGCGCCGTAGAGATATACGCACCGGCGATGCCGCATAAGATACCCGTACAGATCACTGCCAGATAGCGAATTTTAACGACCGAGATACCGGCAGTATCTACCGCATTGGGGTTTTCACCCACGGCACGCAAGCGCAAACCGAAGCGTGTTTTGTAAACCACCCAATAGGTAAATGGCACCATCAGAAAGGCAACATACACCAAAATATTGTGGCCGCTAATGAGCTCTTCGTAGATTTTCCCCAGATAAGGCACGTCAGCGACGGCTTGCGCGCCGGGTAAATCTAAAGACAGAAAGCGCGCTTCATTGTCCAGACGAGGCGTTTGACCGCCCTGCTTAAACCAATGCAGACCCAAGACCATTGTCAGACCGGCGGCCAATATATTAATCGCCACCCCGCTGACCACCTGATTTCCCCGATGGGTTATACAGGCGAATCCGTGTAGCAGTGCCAGTACAATCGATACCGCAATCGCGGCCAATAAACCAATCCAGGCTGATCCGGCGATGGAGGCAACTGCAGCTGCGGCAAACGCACCTGCCAGCATTTTACCTTCCAGGCTAATATCAACCACCCCGGAGCGCTCAGAGAACAAGCCTGCCAGTGCAGCCAGTATTAACGGTGTAGATACCCGCATGGTGGCATCTAATGTCAGAATAAATATCGTGAACCAATCATTCATGCCGCAACCTCCTGCTTGTCACCACGTCCGCTAATCGCCAGATACATTCGCATTAACCAGGGTCGGTACATAAATTCCAGTGCTCCACTAAACAAGATCACCAGACCTTGCATCACCACCACGATATCACGGTTGATATTTGACATTTCAAAGGCCAACTCGGCACCACCTTGATACAACACGCCAAACAGCAATGCCGCGAGAATAATGCCGACAGGATGGTTGCGTCCCATCAGCGCCACAGCAATACCGGCAAAGCCGTAACCCACGTGGAAATCCAACATCAAACGGTGATGCACACCCATCACTTCATTCACACCAACCATGCCGGCCAGTGCACCAGAAATGCACATGCTCAACACGATAACTCGCGCGGGTTTAATCCCGGCATAAACGCCTGCCGTTGCATTAGAACCGATGGTACGAATCTCATATCCCCAGCGGGTATGCCAGATAAATATCCACACAAACACCGCCGCCAGCAGCGCTAAAAAGATGGATAAATTAAGTGGTGAAGCTTCAATCTCAACACCAAATATCGCCAGAAAATCATGCATGGAATACAGCCAGGATGACTCGGCAAACTCGGCACTTTGGGGTGACTGCTGACCGTCTTCTTTCAGCACATCCACCATCAGATAAACCATGAGTGAGGACGCTAAAAAGTTGAACATGATGGTGGTGATAACGATATGACTACCGCGATAAGCCTGCAGGTAGGCCGGAATATAAGCCCATGCCGCACCGAACAATGCAGCCGCTACAATCGCCAATGGAATGACTAATAAGCCGGGTAGCCACTGCCCGAGGAACAGGCAAAGCATCCCCGCTCCTAGCCCCCCGATATACGCCTGACCTTCACCTCCGATATTGAATAATCCGGCATGAAACGCCACGGCCACGGCTAAGCCGGTAAAGATAAAGTTGGTGGTGAAGAATAAGGTATAACCAATCCCTTCCTCATAACCAAAAGCACCGAACAGGAGAATCTGCGTGGCTTCTACCGGATCAACGCCAATGGCTAAAAAGATCACAGCAGTGGCAGCGAAGGCGGTGACAATATTCAGGAATGGCAGCAGAATGGCGTCCATCCAAAATGGCATTTCATGACTTCCCTGACTCATGAGACCACCTCTTCCAAATTCGCTGCTGCGTCTGTATTTGTCATCATTAAGCCCAAGGTTTTTTCATCAGCTTCTGCGGCGGATACTTCCCCGCTGATATACCCGTCACACATTACTAACACGCGATCACTCACTGAGATAATTTCTTCTAATTCAACGGACACCAGCAGTACGGCTTTGCCGGCATCGCGCATTTCTATAATTCGTTTATGGATAAACTCAATCGCCCCGATATCCACCCCACGAGTCGGTTGACCGACTAATAAAATATCCGGATTGCGCTCTATTTCACGCGCCAATATGAGTTTTTGTTGATTACCGCCGGAGAAGTTGGCGGATTTTAAGTTGGGATCACGCGGACGTACATCGAAGGCATCCATGAGTTTGCCGCAGTACTCTTTTACTTTCTGACGACTCATCAGGAATCGCCCGTTATAAGCCTCGTCATTGTGATAGCCCAGCGCGGAGGATTCATAGGCTGCAAAGCTATTTACCATCCCCATGCGATGACGATCTTCGGGCACATGCGCCAGTCCTATATCACGCATTTTTGATGGGCTGATGGGCTGCTTGCGAGTCAGTAATGAGCCGTTAATCTCGATACTGCCTTCGTCGATTTTTGTGATGCCGGACAAGGCTTCCAGCAATTCGCTCTGGCCATTACCAGATACCCCGGCAATACCGACGACTTCACCCGCCTTCACATCGAAACTGACGTTTTTCACCCGTTCAATGCCTTGTGCATCTTTGACCGTGAGGTTTTTCACACTAATTAGTGGCTTGCCGGTAACGGATTCATCTTTATCGACTTGCAGCAGGACTTTACGGCCGACCATCAACTCAGCAATATCCTCTTTGGAGGTCTCTGACGTTTTGCGGTGGGCAACCATTTTACCAGCGCGCATCACGGATACATTATCAGTGATCGCCATGATTTCCTGCAGCTTGTGGGTAATCAGGATAATGGTCACACCCTGGTCTTTCAGTGCGTTGAGAATGCGGAATAACTCAGTGGTTTCCTGCGGAGTCAGTACGCCGGTTGGCTCATCCAAAATCAGGATTTTAGCCCCACGGTATAAGGCTTTGAGGATTTCAACTCGCTGTTGATGCCCCACTGACAAGCTGGACACCCGTGCATTCACATCAACCGACAAGCCATACTCATCAGCCAATCGCGTCAGCTCTGTCCGGGCTTGTTCCCGGCCCTCTTTGAGTAGCTTGCCGCCCTCATTTCCGAGCATCACATTCTCAAGTACCGTAAACGGGTCAACCAGCATAAAGTGCTGATGCACCATGCCGATTCCCGCTGCCAGCGCTTCACGTGAATTATTGAAGTAGTGATCTTTACCAAAGACTTCTGTCGTGCCACTATCGTATTGATAGAAGCCGTACAAAATACTCATTAAGGTTGATTTACCCGCGCCATTCTCACCAACGATGCCGTGAATAGTTCCGGCTTCCACCGAAAGCGAGACTTTGTCATTAGCGCGAACCGCACCAAACCGCTTACTCACATCGGTGAGTTTTATTGCCATGCCTGACTGCATAGGGACCTTTATTTCACTCAATAGACAACCATAAAAAAGGTGGCGAGACATTTGTCTGACCACCTTTATATGTTACTAGCTCACCCGAATCCGTGCTCACGGGGATGAGCTGCTTCACTTGTATGAACGCAAGCGAATACCATACGCTAAATTAGTATGTGCAGGTATTGTCGCTCATGTAGTCATGAACTTTGATGTAACCAGAAGCAATCAACGCTTTCAACTCACCCATGCGCTTTTCCATTGCTGGCGTGATCAGGTCACGGTTGTGCTCATCCAATGCCCAGTCAACACCACCGGCTTTAAGATCCATCACTTTAACCGATGCTTCCCACTCACCGTTCTTTGCATCCATGAATGATGAATACGCAGCATCACCCACACGCTTAACCATTGAAGTCAGCATAGTGCCTGGCTGTAGGTGGTTTTGGTTGCTGTCCACACCGATTGCATATTTGCCGCCGTCTTTCGCTGCCTGATATACACCAGTACCTGAGCCACCTGCTGCTGCGAATACCACATCAGCGCCTTTGTCGAACTGGCTCTTCGCCAACTCACCACCCTTACTTGGGTTGTTAAAGGCTGCACCGGTCGAACCGATCATGTTTGACATGACTTCGACACTCGCATTTTGATACTTCGCACCCTGCTCGTAACCACAAGCGAACTTACGAATCAGTGGGATATCCATTCCACCGATAAAGCCGACTTTAGCACTCTCAGACTTCATCGCTGCCAATGCACCCACTAAGAAAGATCCCTCGTGTTCAGCAAATACCACTGACTGAACATTTGGCTGCTCTACGACCATGTCGATAATGGTGAACTTTGTTTCAGGGAATTCTTTAGCTGCTGCTTCCAGCGCGTTAGCCATTGAGAAACCTACCGCAACGATTGGGCTGGACTTACGCTTGGCTAGCTTGCTCAAACCCTGAGAAACCTGTGCTTCGTTAGTTGGCTCTACTTCACGAACTTTGATATCAGTGTCTTTGGTGAACTTCAGAATACCGTTGTAAACCGCTTCGTTAAAAGACTTATCATTCTTTCCTGCTTTGTCATAAACAACAGCTGGAGAAATATCATTTGCCAGTGCGTTTGTGCACATCAAACCAGCAATCGCCAGTGTTGGAATTAATCGCTTCATGAACCACCTCTAGAGTCTTGATAAGGAATCTTTATGTAAATAAATATATTTATGAAAATATTCGTGCCATAGAAATAGCATAAGCACGAACTATGCGCAATGATTTGAAAGTCCGCCCTAACTGACATTATTAGTCAGACGTCTCAGGCGCAGTTCTGGTAATAACTGAGAAATCAGCATACCCGTCATAATAAAGGCGCAGCCCCATAACCCGCGAACGGTTAACACTTCATCCAGAATCAACCAACCAGCCAAGACGGCAAACATGGCTTCACTACTTAATATGATGGCGGCGTGTGAGGCTTTGGCATTTTGCTGGGCGACTACTTGCAAGGTATAGGCAACGCCAGTGGACATTAATGCGGCATATAAAATGGAGTCCATGGCCAACATGACGTCTGCCCAAACGATGGTTTCATAGATCACTGCGCCACCCATACTGAGTACGCCACAGATCAGGAATTGCAGGATTGACAGCACAACGGGATCATATTTCGGTGCGACCCAGCCAATGACTAAAACATGTGCTGCCCAGAAAAACGCGCCGATCAGCATGAGAAAGTCACCGTAGGAGAGCGTGAAGTCTGACTTGATACTCAGCAGATACAAACCAACCAGTGCGATAAACGCACCCAACCAAACACCTGCCCCGGCCCGCTGCTTAAAAGCCAGACCCATAATCGGCACCAACACGATATACAAACTGGTGATAAAGCCCCCCTTACCGGCAGTGGTATATACCATGGCGACTTGCTGCAAGGTCACTCCGGCAAATAAGACAACTCCACAAATCAGACTGGCGCGTATCAAACCCGCACCACCTTCTTTGGGTTCATGATTTCTGACGACGCCTTTGGCTAATTGCTTGGCTTGCCAGTGCTTAATCCACATAGCGATCGGGATTAGCGCTAAGCCACCAATTAAGAACCTGATACCGCTGTAGGTAAACGGGCCGATATAATCCATTCCCACCCGCTGCGCGACAAATGCGGAGCCCCAGATGGCGGCAGTGATCAGTAGGAGAATATTTGACTTCAACATGAACGTGAACTCGTCTGTGCTTAAAAGGCGGATGGTATAACGAAGTCGTAAGGCAGGCACAGCAGAAATTCAACAGATGCCTAACAAGTATTTCTGTGGGTGTGTATGCGAAGGCATTTAAATTAGTCGCTTTTGCTTATACTTATTATCTATAAAAATTAAGCTTGGCGAGTTATTTCCGGCCTTTATCCTATCGATTCACTCAAAAACAGTATTTTTACCTGTTTTTAGTCGAAATTAAGAATAAACACCTATCGCTGCAGGAGTACAATGCCGAATTAGCTCTACATGTTATTTTCGCGTTTGGGCAGCCCCGCCCATTTCACTACAGGGTATGTATCAGGTGAGATAAAGCCTGCTGTATGCTCTATTCTCTAGAGGATTTACGATGAAATCAAACTTCGGTAAAGCAATAATTATGATTATTGCATTGCTTAGTACCACCAGCCTTTGGGCTGAAGAAGCATCAGGTTTTGGTGCAACCATCAGTGCTATTAGTGTTAGCGTTGATACTTTCTTTAACGACTACCTCGGGTGGTTCGCAAGCGCCATCTTCACCAGTGTCCCAATGGCTGGCACTGCATTCCCTCTGATCGTTGGCTGGCTTTTCATCGCAGCACTCATTTTCACACTTTACTTTGGCTTCGTACAGCTGAGTAAGTTCAAAATGGCGATTGACATCGTACGCGGCAAATTCACTGACCCTAACTCTAAACATGATGGTGAGGTTTCTCACTTTCAAGCCCTGACGACTGCATTATCAGGTACAGTTGGTCTGGGTAACATTGCAGGTGTGGGTGTTGCACTGGCAATTGGTGGCCCTGGGGCAACATTCTGGATGATCGTTGTGGGTCTTCTGGGTATGGCCTCAAAGTTTGTAGAGTGTACGCTTGGTGTTAAGTATCGTGCCGTTTTACCTTCTGGTGTTGTTTCTGGTGGTCCAATGTACTACCTACGCGACGCAATGGCAGAACGTGGAATGGGCGGCTTAGGTAACTGATGTTACGCAGTA
>NZ_QGKM01000021.1 GCF_003172875.1 Leucothrix pacifica
ACTACTCTTGACCATAGCTCTGGTTTGATTGCCACCGAATTGCGTTACCTGTGCCGCTGCGTGCCATGTTGAACCTGATGTTAGTTCGTCACGCTCGACCAGTGCTACGTCAGTCCAGCCTTCGCGAGTCAGGTGATACAGGGTTGAACAACCGGCGATACCGCCACCAATGACAACAACTCGTGCGTGAGACTTAATTTCTTGCGCCATAATTCCGCCTTAGCATTTTCGGGTTTGAGAACCACTCATCATCTGAAAATTCTTGTGGAGTGACAAACCGAAATTTCTGAATCATAGTTTAAAATTACTGAACTATAAAAAATCAACTGGCCGATAGGCATCAATATGCAAAGCTTTTTTTATTAAAAGGCAAGAGAAAATACCTCCCAAACAGTCAATCCCGACAAATAAACTCTATACTGGAGTCGAGTCATATCAGATCTTCAATGCACTGACCAGCTACGCTAATTTCGATGAGTTGGAACCCGGCACCGGCGTGCCACGCTTTGATGCCGTGGTTCATTTTGCAGCCGTACCGCGCATATTGATTAATCCCGACAATGAAACCTTTCGCGTCAATACCATGGGAACCTATAACGTGATTGAGGCGGCAACTAAACTGGGTATTCAAAAAATTGTCATCGCCTCCTCTGAAACCACTTACGGTGTCTGTTTTGCTGATGGCGAAGTTGATCCACCCTATTTACCTGTGGATGAGGAGTGTCCGATTGACCCGCCAGATAGTTACGCCTTATCAAAAGTGGTGAATGAAAAAACAGCTCAGGCGTTTCACCGACGAACTGGTTACGACATCTATGCCTTGCGGATTGGCAATGTAATTGAGCCTCACGAATATGCTGAAAACTTCCCTGGATATTTTGAGAATCCTGCAGTGCGTCGGCGTAATATTTTCTGCTATATCGATGCACGAGACCTTGGACAAATTGTTGATCGTTGCCTGAAAACGGATGGTTTGGGTTTTCAGGTCTTCAATGCTGGCAATGATAATAATTCTGTGGATCCTCCGGCAGCAGAGCTTGCTGCCACATACTTCCCCAATGCACCCTTAAAACATGAGCTTGAAGGTGAAGAAGCCCTGTATTCAAACCGTAAAATTCGTGAAGTATTAGGGTTTAAAGAGCAACACAACTGGCGAAACTACGTAAAACCTAGTCACGAGTGATGAAACGGGAGTGACAATCATCAGGTACTGCTTTATGGTTTAATTCTATTAAATCACCCTGCCTGATGACTGATGAAACACTCACTCCCGCCACTCGATAGCCTTAAAGCTTTCGAAGCTGCTGCCCGCCACTTAAGCTTTAGTCTTGCCGCAGATGAGCTATGCATCACCAAAGGTGCAGTCAGCCACCAAATCCGCAAACTAGAAGAGCAATTACAATGCCGTCTGTTTAAACGCGCAGTGCGGCAAGTGTACTTAACCGATGCGGGTCAGACTTTATTGCACACCACGCAGCGCTTATTTAAAGACTTAGGCGATACCCTGTCTCAGTTAAGTGGTGAGAATCAACAGGCAGGAGTTAGTATTGCTGCGACGACTTATGTGGCAGCGCGCTGGCTGTCATCACGAATTAGCCAGTTTAACGAGCAGCATCCTGATGTGACGATTTTACTGCAACACTCAGTGAACTCTGCGGATTTCAAACTGGGCGATGTCGATCTGGCGATCCGCTGGGGACCTTGCAAAGGTCGCGCAGACAGGAATCGCTTTGGAGAGATTCCTATGGGGTTGTTTCCGGCTGCCAGCCCTCAGCTATTGGCTCGCTATGGTATTGATAATGCAATCGCCACGATCAAGCCCTTTGCAGCTGCACAATTACTGGAAGCGCCATTT
The DNA here is from genome assembly GCF_003172875.1 of Leucothrix pacifica. Classification (GTDB taxonomy): domain Bacteria; phylum Pseudomonadota; class Gammaproteobacteria; order Thiotrichales; family Thiotrichaceae; genus Leucothrix; species Leucothrix pacifica. The sequence goes on from NZ_QGKM01000021.1 coordinate 1,856, forward strand.
AATCAAATGACTTTATTGTGCGAAGACAGACCGCAAGACACTTGGCAGGAGTGGCTAGACGCCAATATGCCCGAACCTCTCGGACTGGAAAATCCACGGCGCGTCATTAGTGATGCCAATGTACGGGTGCAGGCTGCGGTTGATGGCCAGGGGCTGATTATGGCAGACGATTTGATGCGAAATGAGTTGAACAATGAGCTTCTGATTACGCCATTTTTGGAGGTACTGGAAGGCTATGGCTATGCGTTGATGAGCTCGCCTACGCGGATTCATGGAGGGAATGCGTCGCTCGTCAAAGAATGGTTTCAAGAGCATTCACACTAGCTCGCCTCTAGCAATCAATATACAAAAAGGTCATAATAACCTTTATAACCAACTAAAATAAGGAGTACCACCATGTCAACCACCGCAATTTCTGTTGCTGATGCTAAAAGTCGGATTTCCGAACTAATTGCTAAAAGCCAACACACCCACACTCGTTTTATGATTACACGACGCAATAAACCTGTCGCTGCCTTAGTTAGCCTGGAAGACTTACAGCGCCTTGAACAATACGAAGAAAGACAAGGCTTGGCTGCAATCGCAGGAACATGGGAAGGCTTTGACGAAGTTGAATCTGGCATCGGCGATATAGCAACCTTACGCAGCTCAGGAGGGATGGGACGAGATGTATCTCTTTGATACGGATATTTTGACCAACATTGTTAAACCTCGCCCTTCTCCTCGTTTGTTACAACGTCTCGGAGAGGTGTCACAATCACAACAATTTGTGTCTACTATTACAATCTCAGAGATTGTTTACGGTGCCGAGAAAAGTCACCGACCTGCTTACCACCTAAACAACCTAGAGAATGTGTTATTACCTGCCGTGAATATAGCAGGCTTTGATGCTAAAGCGGCTTATGTGTGCGGACGGATTCGTGCTGATCTGGAGAAAAAAGGGACTCCGCTGGATCTGGCTGATCTGGAAATAGCATCGATAGCAATTGCTAATGACTTTATATTAGTGACTAATAATACTCGGCATTTCGAGCGAATTGAGCAGCTCCGGTATGAGAATTGGCTGTGAGCTTCAGTTTTCTACTCAAACCTCACAAGATAGCCGAACTATTACTTCAATCGCAGCACGTAAACTCACTACCAACAATAATTACCACATCTGAAATCAGCAACGCTGCGTAAATAAGTACAACTCTCTCATACCAATAAACATAAAAATGATTAAAACCTCTTTTACCCTTATTCTATTTTCACTGGCGATTAGTACATTAAGTGTGCCTACCTTAGCCGCAGAAACAACCCCAAAAACTGATTTTCCAGAATCATTCACCACATCTGCTACCGCCAAAGTAGGCATAAAATCAGCCTGGTACGATAATGCTACAACCCGCTACGCCCACGGTGTACTAGGCGACGCCATCGAAGCCGGTTCACTACACGCAAAAACCACTGATGGTCGCACGCTGTCAGTCACACTCGATACAGCACATGTATTTGAAGACATCAAAACCCGCTTAGCCGACCTTGACGGTGATGGCCGTAATGAGATTATTACCATACGCAGCCACAATCAAAAAGGTGGTCAAATAGCGGTTTATGGCGTCACTGCAAGTTCGCCCAATACATTGTCTTTAGTCGCCAGCACGCCTTACATTGGCCAAACTTACCGTTGGTTAGCGCCTGTTGGTATTGCAGATTTTAATAAAGATGGTGCGATGGATATCGCTTATATTGATCGTCCACATTTGGCCAAAATACTTCGGGTGTGGAGCTATAAAAACGGTGGCCTAAGCCAAGTGGCACAAGCACAAGGTCTGACCAATCACAGTATCGGGCATGATTATATTACGGGTGGTGTGCAACGATGTGGAGCAGATGCTTCAATGATTACGGTGGACTCCAACTGGACGCGCCTGATCAAAACTACATATGGCGGCGGCAAACTGACGAGTCAGGACATTGGCTCCTATACCGGTGCAGCCAGTGCAAGTGCTGCTTTAAACTGTCAATAATCACGAGTCTACAAGTCAGTTAAGTCCCAAAACGCTTGGCTGACCGCGCCTTAGCTTTCTCAGCCTCTAACTCCCGATTCTTTGGCGTCGCATTGATCAACAGAGAGTCGATCAACTCCCTCGCGGCTGCTTCAACTTTCTCAACAGCACGTTCAAACGCTAACTCATTGGCTCTAGAAGGCTTTGTTGTGCCACTTAATTTGCGAACGAATTGTAATGCTGAAGCATGTACTTCTGCATCCGTTGCAGGTGGCTCGAAGTTGGCAAGTGTTTTAATATTCCGGCACATAATAATTCCTTAAGGTCGATGAAGCTAGCTCAATCATAAGGCATACCTCCACTATCATAAACTCACCAATCAGAAATACGGTATACTTGAAGTCATTGTAAATTAATGTAATTTTCATGATACATCGTGCCTAAGTATTATAATTTGAGTAGACATAATTGAGCCGTGTACACACACGAGCACCCTTTGCCTGTACCGACTCATCCATCAAACCCATACTCAGATCAGGCGCAGAGTCCTGACACCAAGGAATCACACTTATGATGAAACTCACTTTATTACCGCTTACAGCTATCGCATTTCTTTCCGTTGCGGGCACCTCTCAGGCAGCTGCTCCTGATTTAAAAACACCCGGCCCGGTGATTTATCTGGCTGATAATCTTGATGAAGCGGATAATCTGGGCTGGTGCATCGATACTGTGGGGCGTGGGTTTTCTGACAAATTACACACGCACTCCTGCAAGCCGAATGGCGGTGATGTGCAATTCATGCATAGCGCTGACACACTACAAATAAGCTCAGCCACCTATGACAATAAGTGTGCGACTATGTTAGATGCTGTTCCGAAGGCTGGCACTAAACTGGGTCTGTTGGATTGCCAAGCGAATGCAGCGAGTCAACAATTCGACTACAGCACTACCGAGGGTACTTTTCACCCCAATAGCAATGCTGACTTATGTCTAAGTGTTGGCAACGGTAGTCGCTCAGCGGGGCCATTTATGTCAAGAGATTTATCGCTTACTGCTTGCGATAGTACGGATACAAAATTCAAACAATGGAAGATCCTAATGAAACCAGTTGAGCAACTATCTGCAACCAAGGCATTGAGTGAATTCGCTTGGAAAAAGCGTCAGATAGTCGTGTTTACGCCTAGCGCTGATGACCCGAGAATGCGCAATTTCAATACGATTCAACGTAACTTCGCGGATGACTTTGCAGAGCGCTTTTTACAGGTTTGGGTAGCTGAGGCTGACAAGCGAGTCACACTTGCCGGTAAGCCAAGAAGCGATGTATCAGCCGAGAGCTTTTATCAGCGTTTTCAGGTAAAGCCGAATGAATTTCGAATCGTACTGATAGGTTATGATCAGGGTGAAAAACTCAGGCAGTCAGAGCTCAATATAGATTACCTACTGGGTACCATTGACCAAATGCCAATGCGCCAGCAGGAGATGCGTTCGCAGTAATCAGTAAGCAATCATCGCGTGAAGCGACTAGCTCCAGGCAAACATACTCGACTTAACCTTCAGAATCTCAAGTTCGTACACATCAGAACAAGCCGTGTTAACTACGCCATAACAAACCTGTAGTGGCAATAGATGCTCTTCACGAGGATGGCAGAAACGCGCGCCCTTAGCCTCTTCCCAATCGATAAGTCGCTGGGTTCGCTCCTGTTCAGGCAAGTCACGACTGCTGCAAGTCTCGATTAGCCAAGCCTCAAAAGACTCATTCAAATCCTTCGAATTAGCTGTCTTATTTAAGAAGAACGCTTTCATATTGTGGAATGAAAATCCTGAGCCAAGCACCAATACATTCTTCTTATGAAGTGACTGTAAAGCTCGACCCATTTCGACATGTACTTCAGCATCTAGCGAGTTTACTAAGGACAACTGAATACAGGGAATATCCGCTTCCGGATACATAATCGTCAGGGGCACAAATAAGCCGTGATCGAAGCCACGCGAATCATCTAACTTAGCCTCAATACCGCTAGCACTCAACGACTCATAGATCTCACTAGCCAATTCAGGCTTACCCGGACAAGGATACTTAACCTCGTAAGTCTCAGGCGGGAATCCATAATAATCGTAAATCAGCGATGGATTCGCAGCGGAGGTAATCGTAGGGACAGACTCCTCCCAATGCGCACTCACCACCACAATTGCGTCCGGTTTTGGAAAGCTGGCAGTGATCTCTTTCAGGCAAGTCACCATCTCCTGATGGCCCGGATCATCCAGTAGAGGCATCGGGCCACCACCGTGAGAAATGAACAGTGCTTTAGGTAAAGATCTCAAATTAAATACTCGCTTTAATACCGTCAAAAAAGTCCTGCCAGCTTATATGCTCACGACCCGCAGCGATAGAGAATTGACTTGGATTATTAGATTTACCTTCACGAATTCCTTGGTAGATTCCAGCAATAACCGTACCGATGAAATCACCTAATTCTGCAACACGATCTTCGCGATAATCCTCCACTGACATTGCTGTATAACTCAGGTCAACGCCATAGGCATCACTCATATAATCGGCGAGTTGAGACTGTGTGATAGCTTCACCATGTAAGTTATAAGTCTGGCCATTATGCTTGTCTTCAGTGAGTATTCTGGCGTAGGCATAAGCCAGTTCCGTACGGGTTGTATAGCCACACTTACCATCTGCCGCGCAGTTGAAAATACCACCAGCTTTTACGTAGTTATCTACGTACTCAAGATCCGGTTCTATGTAAATGCCATTGCGACCGATCACCCAATCTAAACCACTATTGATTACATCCTGTTCGGTCTGACGGTTGCTCTGAATAACAGGAGAAAATGCAGTATCCTCCTCTGCTCCCTGAACACTGGTGTAAACGATCTTTTTCACACCGTTTTTCTTAGCAGCCTCAATCACATTGCGGTGTTGTTGAATCCGCGCATCCGGTGCATCCATGCCAGACACTAACAGTATGACATCAACAGATTTTAAAGATGCTTCCAAGGCTTCAGGATCATTGTAATCACCCGGTCGTACCTCAATACCCAAACCTTTAGCATTATCGGGAGTGCGCGCTAAACCAATGATGTCCTGTTTAGGCATCACCTCAGCCAGTGCATTAACAATCTCTGTTCCTAATTTTCCGCTTGCTGCGGTCACCGCGATTTTCATGTGGACTCTCCTGAGATAGCTTAATGGTTCAAGAAATAAGCTGTCGATTATGGCTCAAACGGGCATCTCTGATAAGGTACGGAAAATCGAATTGATTTATCTGTTTTTGGGCATAATCGATTAATGGTTGATACTGCTAAGCAACCAGAACAGTGCGTATGAACAGTATCAACCTATTAGTGCTGCATTAACCTAACAGGTATTTTTAGGTGGTCTCTATTGTCATCTCAAGATCAACAGGACATTTCAAAGCCCGTGCAACCATGCAAAGATCATGTGCCTTCTGCACGATACGGTCAGCTGATTTTTCCTTACCTTCTTCTACAGTAACAACGGGGCGAATAACGATCCGCTTAAAGTTGTAACCCGCCTTCTCTTCTTTGCTCAATTCCCCTTCTGCCGTTGAGGTGTATGATTTGATTTCCAAACCTGATTTTGAAGAAATCAACAACACATAATTGGCTAAGCAAGCCTCAGCTGCTACAACCAGAATATGTTCAGGGCAAAACCGATCCGAATCATGCGGAGAACCCACTGGAAGCACAGGCAAATCACCGATTTGAATTTCGCCTTTTTCAGCCTCACCAGTCCATCTATAGGCTGTCTGATAATTTAGTGGAATGTCACTCATTTTCTTAGTCCTTAATTTTTATACGAATTTCCGTATTTTCTGTTATTAAATTTCCTGACCATTCAAGTAAGAATGGATAATCATTTCGGTCGCACCACTAAAGCCTTCGCCTGCAAAACACATGGAGAGTGATTGCTTGAAGAAACGATTTAACCTTTCCTCAGACTCATCTGACTCGATCATTACAATCGATTTAACAAGATCTGCGTAACTCGCCATCTCAGTGGTATTGACTGCTTCTTCACGATAGTTAATCTGCTGCTCCACACGAAAATCTGTGTAGTCTAAATCCATCATGGCGCTTACTAAGGTCACCTGAGAAGTCAGACACAGTGCTGTTCCTGCTGTCACATACTCCAGTGAGGTCGGAGCGACCGGTATGGCATCAGAGCTATCAACGGTACTTAACTCGTCACTATAAATTTCCCATGTTTCTGACGCTTCATGGTTAAATGAAACGGTGATTTTCTTCAGTTGAGGTCTGCTTGAATTGCCTGCTGATTCAGACGTTGCCAATATCTGAAACTTCAGATTCGACATGTAATCCATAGACTGATCTCCGATACCAACAACCACTTGAGGGATGTAGTCTGATTTCAGTGGCGCATCGGTGATGTAACTTAATTGCAGCCCATCAAGCGTAGAAACATCTGAATCAGTCGTACCCGGAGTGGCACGGTACTTTTCCCAGTGCTCGCCATTCACAACTAACGTTGGCTCAATCGGAATTTCGTTTGCCAAGGCTTCACCTGCTGTCCAAGCCTTTAATGCCATATCCTTTAACTGACGAATCGTTTCTTCAGGAGCACTACTCTGGATAATGATGTTAGCCTGCGAGTCATCGAGAAAACCAACCGCCTCAGCTGACATCATGTCATCCCAATGAAATTTATTGAATACTGTCACTGAATCAGAAGGAATCAATTAAGGGAATGACTTGTTCAAAACGGCTAAAGCCATGATCACCGCCCCGGAAGATCAATTGGTGACAATCACGATAAAAAGCAGCAGCCCGTTTCCAATCCAGAGTTTCATCAGCCATTTCAGCCATTAAGAAAATATTCTCCGGATCAGCCGGTGCTAACAAATCCATTTTGTTCAAGCTATCAACATGTGCCTGAGTGAACTCATAAGTCTCTTCTGAATGCCAGGCTTTCTGTGGACCAATCGCTCGTCTCAGCACCAAGCCTGCGTTGACCGCAGGATTAATCACGACTGCTTTCAGATTGTATTTTGCGGAGAGTACCGTGGCGTAAAAACCACCGAGGGAACTCCCCACTAACTTAGGCGGCGTTGCTGAGTTTTCAATAATCTTACTCAGCAGCTCAATCGCCTCAGCAGGATCAATCGGCAAATCCGGACAGACCCACTCATCTTCGCGACCCTGTGCTTTCAACCATTTTAGTAATTGTTGCGCTTTGGTCGAGCGCGAAGAAGAGGTAAAGCCATGTATCACTAAAAACATCGATTAATCCTTGTTAGATATGATGACGGTACTAAGTTACATTACGGTACTGCTTGCCAATTACTTGATCTCTGCAATGTGCTTTGCAATCGGGTACAACATAGAGGCACCTAATTGCATACTACGGTCAGCAGACCAACCGGCTCTTGGCTCAGGGCGGGCAGCATTATCTTTAAATGGCATTTCCAGCGTCATTGAAGCAATCTTAAAGTGATCACCCACCCAGTTACTGGCTAAGGTTAAAGACTCATCGCCGAACTTCTTTGGAGGGTAGCCGTGCTCTGTTTGAAAGTCCGGATTAATCTCTGCAAAGCGACGTTTAAAGGTGGCCTCTTGCGCTAAAATTTTCTCATCCACCGGCAAACCGTCCTGACCCGCAATGAAATTCCATGGCAAGGTCTCATCACCGTGAATATCAAAGAACAGATCACAACCGATGTCTTGCATGGCTTTTTGCACAAAGAAAACTTCCGGACTGCTTTGTGTATCAGCCTGTCCCCAGACACGGTTTAAGTTGACGCCTGCGGCATTGGTGCGAAGGTTACCAAGCGTACTACCGTCAGGATTCATATTGGGCACCACGTAAAATACACAGTCAGAGAACAATGACTCAACCAAGGCATCATCTTCATCTAACAGCCTCAACATATAGCCTTCTGCAAACCACTCTGCCATTGACTCACCGGGATGCTGACGAGCGATCAACCAGACACGTTTCTTGTTGCCGTCATCATCACCAATTTGCAATAAATCAATATCACGCCCCAGTATGGTTTGCCCCAGAACGGTTAAACTACAGTCCGGATGGCATTGAACCTGTGCAACGAGTTGTTGATGACGTTCCAGTGTGTAAGGAGTGAAATAGGCGTAAAACACAGCGTCATTATGTGGGGTGTGATTAATCACTAATTGACCATCAACATACTGCGTATCGACCCGAAACCAGTCTTCCTGATCATATGATGCCACGGCTTGATAGCCGTCCCATCCAGCTGAAAATGCCGCATCACTCGCGTTCTGAATACTCATCGTTAGCGGCATATCACGCACATTCGACACACGAAAATAGAACCACTGATAAAAATCAGAGTGGCTGTCAGGACGAATCGTTAGTTGGATATCATCGGCAGAGTCAGCCTTGATAACTTGAATATTGCCGGCATCAATAGTCTGGGTAATGGTTAGCATCAGGAGTCCATGAATAGCTTAAATTGGACTCTGATTGTAGGGGATTAGCTAAAGATAATCACGACTAATGAAGCCTGATACTAGACCACTTCGATTGGCTGTTTTGTACGTTTTTTTCGTTGCAGCTTCTCAGCGACTTTAGGTATTACAAGTAGGTCCGGCTTTATCAGCTTGCGCTTAGCGCCCGGTTGCTCTTTAAAGAAGATGCAATGCCCGCCAGCTTGTTTCGCTTTGTACATTTGCTTGTCAGCACATTGGATCATGTCATCCAAACTTGGCGTAATTATCCCCGGCAGATAGCTGCAGCCTCCAATACTGGAGCTAATATTATGAACGTTATCACCATCAACAATAGGTAACTCGATCATATCCAGTAGCAAGCGCGCTGACTTGTAAGCACTCTCCTCGCTGTAGGCGCCGCGCAAGCGTGTTAACACAATGATTTCATCACCACCAATGCGTATTGCATCACCTTTATCACCCAGCCATTTTTCAAGTCGCTTGGCAACGGTAATCAACAGCATGTCCCCTGCCTTATGACCATACTGGTCATTCACTGCTTTGAAACCATCCAGATCTAAGTACATCACGATAAAGGAAAGTTTTTTCTCATCTGCTTCAGCCACATAATCATCAAATAACCCATCTAAACTGCTTCGGTTGTATAGACCTGTTAGTGGATCATGTCCTGCTGCATAAATGGCGCGTTTTTCAGAACGTTGAGTATGGTCACGAAACTGCAACAACGCCATTGCCGATAGGGACATGAATATCCCAATAGCCAGCGTCATGCCGATAATGAAGCCAATCGCCTGAAACCACTCAAGATGACCAAGGAATGGAAAATCTAACCAATGAACGCCCACTAAAAAACTAAAGACACCCATCATCTTTGTGCTTTTGTTAATTGGCTCGGCAGTTTTGTAGATAGCGTAAGCGACCATAAAAAATGCACTAGCATTTTCAACTGCGAAAAGTAAGGCACCCAAAAAGGTCTGCCCGGACAAGGATAATGCGGTCGTTACAGCCAACATCACAGTGGGCACTGCTAGCCATAAGCGAAGATCGAGTTTCTGTTTGATAAATAATAACGTTCCAATAACAAGTAAGTGATTTACCGTTGTTTGGAGCAGATAAAATATCAACATATTAGAAACAGTTTTTCCATCATCGTGGAATAACATTTGTAGGATGTAGGCAAAAGATTGTAAAGAAGCGGCACAAGTCCACCAGCCGACGCCCTGTCTGGATGGCATGGTTCTGATGATCAACAATAGCACTGTAATCAATATCAGCGATGTCGAACTCACTATCATAAGGAATGATATGAGCTGCATCAAAACATATTGGCTATATATTAGTTAAAATTTTGTAATAAATTAACATAGCCAATACGCGGTATTTTTCTTAGACGGTATTGTTACCCCAAACCCTATGACTACTGCCATTCACTATCATTCCAGAGGCGACAATTGAATTTAGTGTTAGATAAAATAAGGCCAGGATTATGATTCCTAACCCGAAGCCGTCTTGAGGATTGAGATAAATACTAAGGGCATTTTTACATTCTACATTTACCCAATATTATCATTTCACCAACTACCAGACATGTTGTAGAATAGTCGGCTGAATGAATGGTTTTTAGGGGCTATCATCGACATTACAAAACAAGAATTAAACACCAACCTTCGGGCACGATACAAAAAATTGTTCGATAAGATAATCACGCCCGTCATGACCGCGTGCTACCTGAGTCTGGTCTTTATTCTTTGGAAACTGCAACAGTACATAGGCGATGAAATGCTGCGTGTACTAAAAGAGCAAATTGAACGCAAAGAAATAGAAAATGAAGCCGAAATGCTACAGCGTGATGCAGCCATTGGCCACTCTACGCGTGCGATTAACCATGAACTGAATACTCTGATTGGTGTGGCCAACATCAGCACCTTTCAAATCGAGGCTAAAAACAAATCGTCAGACATCACGGAAGAAATTGAACGACTCAACAAGTCACTCAGTTATATGGGCCGTGTCTCTAGTTTGATACTTGATGGACTAGGCAGCCGGCATGCTTCTAAGCGCATTATATCACTAGCTGAACTGTGTGATGATCTTAAGCTATTGCTATGTCTGGTCTCTGAGTTTTATCTGGAGCAACTTCGTTTTGAGTTTCCGGAAAACGCAGAAAACTATGAGTTTGAGGAGCGAACTGGTTCCACCTACCTGATTATTCACAACCTGGTTAAAAACGCTCACGAAGCAGTACTTGACAGGCATGGCAGAGCGCCAAGCGGTGTCATCAAGATTAAAGCCAGAATTGCTGACGATAATATTTTTCTCTCTGTTTATGATAACGGCATAGGTATGTCGAGTCAGGAAATTGAAGACATCCATAACCAGATCAGCATTACCACGAAACTAGATGGTCACGGCCTTGGTCTTAAATTTGTAAAGTCGGAATGTGTAAAAAACGGTATGGATGTTGTGATCAAATCAGTACCTAATCAGTACAGTTTATTTGAAATCAAAGTGCCAATGCACATACGCACGGACTAAAGATACGATAGCCACCGCTTACATTAGGACTTGGCTGCCAGATATATCGTATGGCGACTCCCCTTACCCTTATGTGCCCTGACCATTTGAGTGCGTACCTTGTAGCCTGCTTTTTTAAGTTGCGCGCTAAACTTAGGATCGTTCCAGGCTGACCAAATGGCTAACATCCCGCTGGGATACAAGGTCTCGCGTATAGCCCGCAAACTGCCCAATGAGTATAAACTATCATTATCCGCATGGGTAAAGCCCTCAGGCCCGTTGTCCACATCTAACAGTACGGCATGATAGGCCTGTTTCTTACGCTTAAATAATGCCGACACATCACCCTGATAAACCACCGTACGGCTGTTATCTAACGGTCTACCGGCACACTCACCCAGATCGCCTTTATTCCACTCGATAACATCAGGAACCAACTCCGCAACCGTAACCTGTGTACTCGCTTTGGTCGCCAGTAATGCAGCTTCTAAGGTAAAACCCATACCCAGACCGCCAACCAACACGCTGGCATTTTCCAATTGCTTAATGTGAGCGCAGCCTAAGTCCGCCAATGCCCGTTCTGAACAACGTACCCGACTGTTCATCAACTCACCACGCGCCCCTTTTAAGTGAATAGAAAACTCATCACCGCGTTGTGTCAGTCTAAGCACTCCGCCGTCATTGGGAATCGCGGCTTCGCCTAATAATGTCCATGGGATCATAGTATGCAAGTTTCTGAATGGAATAAGCGGCAGTAGCTTAAACTATTTATAGTGATGTAGCAGTTATTCGTGGCAGAAATATTCATTTAATGGCGCGATTAAAACTATCAAGCTTATGATCGCAGAAACCTGCTAATTAACATTAAAAAATCCCCGATGAAACGAGCGTTCAAACGGGGATTTTTATAAGTCATTTGGAGGCTGCCCTACTTAGTTAGACGACTCAGCATCTCTGGGTGGTCTTCCACCAGGCCGGCCATTGCGCTTGCCAAAGGCAAAGCCACTAATAAAGCCAGACTTCCCAAAGCCGCTCCGGCAAGTCCCATGGCCGGTAGCCCAAAGTACCCGTAGATCAGAACCACACTGATGACAACATTGACCGGGATTTCCATCAGGAAACCATTAAGTACTTGCATTAGGCTTAGATGGCACCGTTATTGACAGAGAAGGTGGTATGGCTAATACAACAACCTTACTTATTACCCCAAATTTTAGAGACAGCGCGTTCAGAGCCTAAGGTACCAACCACCAGTGCCGTTACCGCAATGGCCAAAAACACGACGGCCGGAATCAACGCGCCGATCTGCCCGAATGACAGCCCCAAACTGGCAGCAACAATCGATAGGAATAAGAAAAGACACCCCAGCACCACTAACACTGTTCGGTGTGATTTTTTATAGGTAAAGGGCTCATCCCCTTTTTCAAAGATATTGAGCAGTGGCGCAAATAACTTACTTAAAATACTTTTCACGAAACACCCTAATCGCTAATTCAGATTGATATGACTTAATCTTAGAGCCTTTTCTTGCTGAAACCTACGCCCTTTTCAAGATCGGCGATATCCATACCGATGTTCTCAACGTCTGGAAACAATCCGGCCAATGCCGTGATGACGGATTTTGACAGATTTAACTTTTGCTCTTTGGTTCTGCCTTCCAGAATGCTGGCGAAAACGTGCATGGTGTCCAGTTGCTCACCGTTAAACAGTATCTAGCTGCATACTAACCTCACAGCCAATTGTATTTAAAAAACTCACCGATTATTATTCATTTATTCACTCCAAACCAATGTTCATCTAAGTTGTCTATTTTCCGGGATATTGGAAGCGACAACTTTTGTGACAAATTATAAAAAAGGAAACGTTTTATGAAAAAGACGCTTATTGCGATGGCTCTTACTCTTGCTTCGTCTCAGCTAATCGCCGATGAAGTGACTATCAGCACGGGAAGCCGCGGTGGCTCGTACTACGAGACTGGTGAGCAACTGGCAAGCATCCTCAACGACTTTGACTATGAAACCAAAGTATTGAAGAGCAAAGGCTCTATTTTAAATATTAGTCGTGTCGCTAACTTCGAAGCTTCACTGGGATTCGCGCAGCTTGATGCGGTTGCGTGGTGGATGAAACAAAATCCAAATCAGGCCAAAAACTTTTCGGTACTTGGAAACCTGTTCCCTGAGTGCGTCTACATCGCCGTGAATAAAGATGGACCGATTGATGATGAAGGTGATTTACAATCTACCAAGGGAAAAATTGCGGTACAAAAACGCGGCTCTGGTTCAGCAGTCACTTGGGAGTATATGCGTGACTTAAATGCTGGCTATGCTAAATCCCAAACATTCTACAAGGGTGGCATGCAGGTTTTAAGTCAATTGGCTAACGAACCGGACGGTGAGATCAACGCGTTTTTGTGGGTGAGCAATCCAGAAAAATTAGATCAGCGTTATTTAAAAACCGTATTGAATAGTGACCAGTTAGAACTGATTAACGTTAATGACTGGGACTTGAACGATAAACACGAAGAGCTGGGACGCTCGATTTATCGCTTTGAAAAGCCCGATGTGAAGAAAGGATTTCTTAACGATAAGGAAATCGAAACCATTTGTATGGACTCTGTCGTGATTGCTGGAAAAGCAGCTGATGAGGACATGGTTGATGATGTTGTTGATGTGCTGGTAAATAACCGCACTCGGCTTTTTCCGCCTGAGTAAATCACTTAGCTTAGTAGGGCAACAACACGCTGCCCTACCAACTAATCTATAACGATTTAGCGCTTCGCTTCAACCGCAAAGTAACCCGTCCAGCGATAAGTCGTTCCACCAAACTCAACCGATGTCTCCGTCTGTTCTGTGACATCCGCGCTGTTGTTAACCATCACTAGTAATGACAAGTCATCACCAATGATCTCAACGACTGAGGCATCAGCGCTAAAGCCAATCACATTGACTGCATTGAATTTACCCGTTGTACCGTGACAAACTTCTGTCGACTCGTCGAAGAAACCGTGAGTCTCAACAACACTCGCAAACAAAGTATCTTTTGCATTGCGACGAAGCACCAAGCTTGTCTCACTACGTAAGTTAAACTCAGGGTCATTGGCACCTGTACGTGTGAAGAACAAAGTTTCATCGCTAGATGAAGTTCCCAACCATGTCTAGAAACTCTTGTTCTGCAACCATGTCACAAGGCTAGTGTCTGCATCCGCAGTCCCTTATGCTTCATTCCAAAGATGCTGGTAACCGAAGTCTTCGCCTAAAGTCTTAAGCCTAATGCCATGTACTTGTCCGTATCACGAATAAGTGCATCGAGGCTTTGCCCCATTAAGCTATCGTTGCCCAATTCTTTCTGGATAGCTTCAATTTCTTGAGGGTTCATTAAAACAGGCGTTGTATTTGAAAGCAATCGGATCAGGAAACGTTAGTAATAACAGTACATGTCACTCACCATGGCAACACTCCTACCACAGCGATAAACAACAGTAAGCTAGTCATCATCCAGCAAAGGCTTGCCCTTCACATCCGAATAAGTTGCCCGACATTTTGGAAACTCAGAACATCCCCAAAACGGTGTTTTCTGCTTATTCTGCCGCAAAACCAAATGCCCTTTGGCGCACACCGGACAACTCAAAGTATTCACATGCAGATCCAAACCCTGAGCTTTCACCCGCTCAATTTCGTCCGCAATAATGCCATCGACCTCATCGATCAGCTCCTGATAGTCCAACAGGCCCGACTCGATAAGCCGTTGTTTCTGATGCCACAGTGCCGTCAAATCAGGCTTCACCGCAAACGCCGGCAACGCATCATGAAACTCCCGACCAATACTGGTACTGATCACCACACCATCGCGCTCCTCAATGTACTCCCGTGAGAACAATGTCTCGATATGACCATGTCGTGTGCCCGGTGTACCAATACCCACCGACTCACCGTGCTGAGTCGCATCCTTCTCAAGCAGCAGGCGTTTGATCTCAGGATCTGTCACGTAATTAGCCACCCGTGTCAGATCCAGCAGCAAAGTCTTCATGGTGTAACGCGGTGGCGGCAGTGTTTGTTGCGTATTAGTTTTGATCGACAGCAACTTTCCGCGATCAAAATGGGTAATTAACTCCAGATTATTCTCAGGAATATCTTCAAAGCGATCACTCGCCTCATCCCAGTCCGTAATCGCGCGCCAACCTTGATCAACAGCGACTTTGCCCAATGTTTTAAAGGCATGATCACCAATACGGACATTAATCTCCGTCACCCGCAGCCGTTGCTCAGGATAAAACTGCGCCATATACGCTGAACTAATGAGCTTATAAATACGTAGCTCTGCCCCGCTCAACTGACCAACATCCGGCACACTGACGGTTGGAATAATCGCGTGGTGTGCCGCCACTTTGTCAGAATCAAACGCCGCACTACGACGTTGACTATCGCAAACCTCAGCCTCCGGAAAAGCCGTTTTCAGTTTATCAAGCAACACCGAGGCCTCGCGATAACGCTCCGCACTCAGGTAGCGGCAATCACTTCGGTTATAGGTAATCGCTTTGTATTGATCGCGCAGTCGCTGGGTGATTTCCAGCACAACCCGTGGCGCATAGCCAAACTTACCCGCCGCTTCAGCCTGCAGACTCAATAAACTGTGTGGCAGCGGTGGAGCGACCTTATGCTCCTGTGTCGTCACAGCATCAATCTTAACGGGAGCATTGCTTAACTCAGCCACCAATTGATCCGCAAACGAGGCATCAATCAAGCGCTGCGAAGGATCAACCAGATCACCCGCCTTTGGAATATAACGCGCAGTCAACTGCTTGCCCTGCACTTCAATCGTCGCCTCCACCGATTGATACTGGTATGGACGATACTCATCATGTGCCTTGTCTCGCGCCACGATCAAGCCAAGAATCGGCGTCTGCACACGCCCCACTGACAACATGCCAACATAACCCTGCTTGCGCGCCAACAAGGTATAAGCACGTGTCAGGTTAAAACCATAATGCTGATCACACACCGCTCGCGCTAAGGCTGACAGAGACATGCCACGGTATAAATTATTGCTGCCCATACTCAGCGAGGCACGCAGGATTGCAGCCGGGTTATTATCATTTATCAGAATACGCAGAACCGGTTTATCCAGCCGCGCGTACTCAATCACCTCATCCACCAAACGCTGGCCTTCAGGGTCAGGCTCTCCGGCATTCACCAACTCTTCTGCCGAGCGGGCTAAGTCAATGATTTCGGTCAGGTGTTCGCGGTGCTGATCTTGCGGCGTATAACTAATCGGCCACTCCATCGGCAGATAGTCCAGCGACCATTTTTGATAAGCCTCATCATGCTCTTCTGGCTTGCGTAATCGCAGTAAATGCCCGGACAACCACGTCACTTTCTCATCACCGATATCAAAGCAGATACCATCCGGTACTGACGGGCCACCCAGCGCCACCGAGATAGACATCGCAGTTTCTTTTTTCTCAGCAATATATAAGCGCATAGGTGTCCCGATGAGGCATTTAAGAAAGACCAATAATGTCGACTATTATAGCCTTATTCTACGCACTTTATGCTTGTGAATGTGTGTGTTCCACTGTGGCTTATTTAATTACCGGTAGTGTCGTCATGGGGGGTGCAGTCGCCTTAGTCGAATCAGCCATCAACACCGTTGCGTTCTACTTTCATGAAAAACTATGGAATAAGTTCGATATACCAGAACTATTGTCACACCTGACGGTTGTCGCCAGTCACCGGGTTTAGGTACTAGCCAAAAGAGATAGGGATGGTTACAGTAACGACTCAAACTCATTGGAAACCACAGGGAAGTGACCATGCAGGCGATTCAGAATTTGAGCAAGGATTTAAGCGAAGAGCGATTAAGTACATTAGACGCAGCGGATTATGCTTTACCCGATGAATTACTCAGCAGGATAATGACGCCCGCACTGGTGATTTACGCGGACAAAGTGGAACACAATATTCAGGCAATGCTGTCCTACATGGGCGGCAATGCCTCACGCTGGCGCCCTCACCTAAAAACCACCAAATCCCCTTATGTCTACGGCTTATTGATTGATGCCGGAGTGCGCCATTTTAAATGCGCTACCGTGCGTGAAGCAGGCTGCTTGCTGGATGTACTGGCAAAGCGTGGCATATCAGATGCTGATTTACTCATCGCATACCCACTGCAAGGCCCGGCTTTGAGCGTCGCAGGTGAACTGGCTGAAACCTTCCCCTCAACCCATATATCCGTCCTTAGTGAAGACCCCGAACACATCGCCCAAATACCGCACACACTGGGTATTTTTGTCGATGTCAATCCGCAAATGAACCGCACCGGCATACCACTAACCGACTATCAAAGCATCCATACCGTCGCGCAAGCAGCGGGCAAACGCTTTCGTGGACTACACTTTTACGACGGTCATATTCACGATGAAGCCGCGGCCCAGCGACGCGAAGCATCCCATGCCCTGTACACCCAAATCAGCGAGACCATCGGCCAATTAGCGATTGATGGACTGCCATGTGACGAGCTGATCACCAGTGGAACACCAACATTTCGATACGCTCTGGATTACCCCGGATTCGCGGATGGCAATATCGCAGACAGTGAAGTGATACATCGAGTATCCCCCGGCACCGTAGTCTTCCATGACTTTCAGTACGACTCACTACTGGAAGATCTCGAATTAAAACCGGCAGCCATGCTGTTATCCCGCGTTATCAGTCATCCGCGAGGAGACCTTGTGACCTGTGATGCCGGCTCCAAATCCATCGCTGCAGAAGCCGGTCACCCCGTAGCCTTTGTACTGGATCACCCGGAATTAGTTGCCCGGCCACCCAGCGAAGAGCACTTACCGCTGCACTGTAACAGCACCAACAAACCAAAGCGCGGCGATACACTCCTGCTAATACCACGACACATCTGCCCGACAGTCAATCTCGCAGAGCAAGCATTACTCATGAAAGCAGACGGTACCGCAGAAGTGATTGAGATCACAGCACGGGCGCACGATTTATTCGTGTGAAGACTTTGCCGCGATCGCCTCAGCCATCGACTGATCAGCCACCGCTTCCAGCCATGCCAAATCAACGTCTTTATGCGCCTCACAGATAAACCAAGGCTCGCGTGAATCCGGCTCCAGCATCACACCATGCTTAATCAGATTCATGGCAAACTCGGTATACAAAGCGCTGTCAGTCTCTTTCCAATCGCGATAATTGGTTGGCACTGCCTCACCAAAATGAATACCAAACATCGCATCCGGCCCGGCAAATTTATGCGCAATACCGTGCTTGGTGAACACACGGCTCAACACCTGCTGAATCGCCGCGCCAGCGTTGTTAATCGTCCCATACGCATCCGTTTCATTAAGGATGGTCAGCGTCGCTTTTGCCGCACTCAGCGCAATCATATTCGCCGTATAAGTACCACCGTGCGTAACACCTTTGGCATTGAAGCTAATGATATCCATCACATCCGCACGTCCACCAAACGCCGCAACCGCGTAACCATTACCCATCGCTTTGGCATAAGTCGTCAGATCAGCCTTAATGCCGTACAACTCCTGCACACCACCTTTAGCCACCCGAAAGCCTGTCTTGACCTCATCCATAATCAATAAAGACCCATTCGAGTCGCACATGCTGCGTAAGGTTTGCATGTACTCAGGCGTCGAAGCGATGCTACCGCAGTTACCCAAAATCGGCTCAATAATGATAGCAGCGATATCATGCCCAACACGCGTAAACACCTCATCAATCGCGGCAAAGTCATTTAACGGCACGGTCTCTAAATGCTCGCGACTTGCCTCCGGAATGCCTACCCCAAAAGCAGCAATTTCTGGCGGTTGAGCGGATTGGCTATCCCAGTTATCAACGTCAGACTTCCACATCATTTCATCGTACAGGCCATGAAAACCACCTTCGACCACCACGATTTTATTACGGCCGGTAAAACCACGCGCGGTGCGCACTGCACCCAATACCGCTTCAGTGCCCGAGTTAGCGAAGCGCATTTTCTCGATATTTGGACACATTGATTTGACCAACTCCACCACCTCAGAATCAAGGTCAGTCGAGAAGCCGGACATGGTGCCGCGCTCAGTAATCACCTCAATCACCGCCTGGTCTACCCGCGAATCACGATAGCCCAGAATGATCGGGCCATAGGCCAAACGGAAGTCTACAAAAGTCTGATCATCAGCATCCGTAATGGTGCAACCCTTGCTGCTTTTTACAAATACCGTGTTGTCTTCACCCCAGTAGCGGTAGTTATCGGCAACACCCATCGGCATATTATTGTGTGATTGTTTTAGCAGGCGCTCAGTATTTGGTTTCGCTGGATTGCTCATGTATCTGGTCTTTGAAAAAGTAAATGGCGCGCATCATACCGTGTCACCATTAAGGATGCATGACAGAAAAACTGAACGGCGGGTATAAGCAGATTGATACTACTGAGTTCGACACAATAAAAACCTGTGGCTCAGGTCAGTTTTGACCCGAGTCACTTACTTAAAAACCCGCCCGGCAAACATTCTCCAGCCGATCACATCCACCCCGCTACGCTGATAGTTATCCTCCCCACCATGCACTAACCAAGGCGTCAGCGCCTCATCCCCTGCAAACTTAGCGGCCTTCTGCCCTGCTTTAATATAATCACTGGTTACTGTTGCGCCGGACTTGATTTCAATGGGTTGCAGCTTGCCATCTTTTTCATAAACCAGATCCGCCTCCACCCCATTATTATCTCGCCAAAAATACAGATCCGCTGCTTCACCGGCGTTATAACGCGCTTTAAGCGCCTCACCGATCACCCACGTTTCAAACAACGCACCCCGTAAAGGGTGTAAAGCCAGAACCTCTTCTGTGCGTATTCCCAATAACCAACACGCCAAACCTGTATCCACAAAATATAGCTTGGGCGTTTTCACCAAACGCTTACCAAAGTTCTTGTGATACGGCGGCAATAAATACACCAAATCACTCGACTGCAATACCGACATCCAAGCCTGTGCGACTTTATTGGTAATCCCCGCTTCACCTGCCAAGGCATTTAGATTCAGCAAACTCCCCGTCCGCCCTGCGCACAAGCGCAAGAAGCGCTGGAATGTTGTGAGATCCTGAACATTGATCAACTGGCGCACATCGCGCTCGACATAGGTTGCGATGTAACTGGCAAACCAGTCTTGGGGATTGATCATCTGGGCATGTAGCGCGGGATAACCACCAGTGAGCAAAACAGCATTTAAACGATGAGATGATAAATTGGGAATCTCTGAAGATGACAATGGCAACAAGCGCGTGACACCGGCACGTCCCGCTAAAGACTGCGAAACACCCGCCAACAAACCGAACTGTTGCGAACCCGTGAGAATAAAACGCCCTGCCTGACGATCTTCGTCCACCATCCCCTGAAGGTAGGAAAACAGATCTGGCCAGTGTTGCGCTTCATCAAAAATAGCGCCCTCGCTAAAACGTGCCAAAAAGCCCTTTGGGTCATCTTCTGCAAATAAGCGCTCTGAAGGGTCTTCCAAAGTGACATAGGGTTTATCCGCAAACAGTGAACGTACCAGGGTGGTTTTTCCGGATTGGCGCGGGCCTGTCACTGTAATAACGGGGAATGAAGTTGTTAAGCGCTGTAAAGTATTGGTGAGTGCTCTGGAGATCATTTTATACAATTTTCCTGATTTAGAACTAAATTGTATAGATAAAACCAAGCAATGCCAACTGAAGCAGCTACTTAGCTATCGTTTGTCAGAGGTGTAAAGTCTTCGAATTAGTCATGATGAAGTAAGCGACTCATTTAGTATAACTATTCCGCCAAAATTGCTATTCTTCCGAAACTCCTCATAGCAAAACAGTCACCCATGCAAAAATATTCAAATATTCAAATATTCAAATAGTATTACCCAGCTATTAGAACATTGCGAAGCGCAGAGCGGCTATGCCTGTGACATCAGCTATGACGAAAGTCTCGCGACAGATTCAACCGTCCGCATGGCAGGCCGAAACGGACTACAGCGACACCAGATCATCCTAAAACAACACAACGATAAAGCCGACTACTACGTCGCGTGGCAGGCCGTTTTCATTCTGCGTCAATTCAGTGTGGATGAAGCGAATCGCGCCAATATCACCCAAGACCCGGCAGGGTTTGAACGCACCAAAGCCGAACTCGCCACACTCCACCCCAGCATGCAAAGCGGTGAGCTGGACAACTTCGCCAACCACATCCTCGGCGGCATTATCACGCAGTTGCGCTCCGTCCCCGTTGGTATCCTGGTTGATACCTACTTGTTTCGGGAATACGAGGAGTTAAGAGAGATTCAGGAAGTAGTGCTGACTCAGCAAGTTCATGAGTATTGGGCCGCACTCAATATCGATAAATCCCAGTTTCCACAAACCATCATACTCGCCAATCAACACATGAACGCGGCACATGCGGCCATGGTGGATTACCAGTTCCCCTCACCCGAACTCACCGCACCATACAAGGTGGCAGGTATGGAGGCGATTTCAGTGGAATTACTGGATCTTTGCCTTAAGCACAATAGTGACGGTGATCAGGATAAAGCCCTTATTGATGAGTGGGCAAAACGCCTTAACATCCAACACCTCTATCGCTGGGTATAGCCATGTCTAAAGCACCCTTTGAATTAGCCCTGAGCTACGACACCGTCAACACATCCGACTACCCATCAGATGCTCAAACCGTGGGTTCTACTGCATTCAATCAGCAGCTGCGTGAACAACTGGAAAAGCAATACCAGTCACTCGGTGGCGATCTTAAACTCGTCTTTGGTGAGCACAGCGTACTGATTAAATGGCACGCCGGAGACTCTGTTGAGCAACAACGCGCACAAGCCTTAGGTTTTTTAAAAGCGGGCGAATATAGCCAAGCGATTCCCCTGTTAAATGCAATTCTTGAACATGATCCGAACGACACGGACAGCTTGTATAACCTTGGCATGGTGTATAGCGATCAGGGCAAACTTGATGATGCGGTTAGCCTCCTGACGAAAGCCACGGAAACCGACCCGAAACATTACCATGCGTTTGTGGCCTTAGGCGTCGCTCATCTGAGACAAGGACAGGTTGAGCCTGCTGAGACGGCCTTGAAGCAAGCCCTTAGCATTGAGTCTGATGATCCTTATGCGCTGCGAACGTTGGCAGCCATACACATGCAGAAGCAGGACTATATTTCTGCGATCAGTGTATTACGACATGCCCTGAGTTTGTTGCCGAGTGATTCGATTAGCTTGTTAAATCTCGCCACCTGCTTGTTTAAAACCGGGCAAGACAAAAACATTAGCGAAGCCAAAGAAATGGCCGCCGCCCTTATCGCCACCAATACGGGCAATGAGATCGAAGAAAAAGCCAAAGACCTGCAACGACAAATTGGCTATCACCAGTTCCGTAAAGACTCTGGCGAGCACGAAAACTCAGACGCGGTGTTTTATTGCATTGACGCCTTGAGGCGACTTAAAGACGCCAGTGACAAAGAAGCCGCTGCCGTTGCACTCGAAGTGGCTCAGCTCGGTCAAAACGGCCTCAACATTAATGACCCTGAAGTGACTTACACCATAAAAAGCTTCCCCGGCGACTTCACTGGACTTGCATTGGTTTGCCTGCTGCATGTGGCCGTTCAGAAAGTCTCACCGGGCAGTAACTCGGGGTTTGATGTGCAGGAGAAGTATGAGATTGCGAAAGGTTTGTTTGAAGCTAAGCAAAGATGATCAAAATAGCAGACATCACAGACCACCAGATTCAGCTAGCCAACCTTCATTCAGCAAGGCCCAAGCGCTCTCTTGCTCCATCAAGCGTTACTGTACGCCCTTCCCTGACATCCATTAAACCCTGAACAATCGCATTGAAGAAGTCACGCTGCTCTTGTACTTCTTCATAACTATTCAAGTCCTGAACAACCGCGACACCACGTCCACGACTCGTTAATAGAACGGGGCGATGTGTTTGAGCGGTATGCTTTACGATCTTGCCAGGATTGACTTTTAACTCTGTCAAAGGAACAACATCTTGAGA
This sequence comes from Leucothrix pacifica, assembly GCF_003172875.1. Lineage (GTDB taxonomy): Bacteria > Pseudomonadota > Gammaproteobacteria > Thiotrichales > Thiotrichaceae > Leucothrix > Leucothrix pacifica. The sequence goes on from NZ_QGKM01000021.1 coordinate 24,864, forward strand.
GAATCGAGTCGACATACCTTGCACCTTCATATATTAAGTGACCTGATAATAGCACCAGTTAAGCGCCCAAAAAAACAACTCAACCAGTCATCAATAACGATAAAGCTGCGCCAAAGAGCAATATAATTTACTTAGACCTTACCAAATGAAGTGATATAATATTCAGCTTGGGGCAAGCATTTACCGCAAGAAAATTACAAGGATGACGGGGTAAAAATGTATTTAATTGACAACATCAATGACCGTTTAGGTGATGACTTAAAAAAAACAATTAAAACAGGCTCAAAACTCCAAATTGCCGCATCATGCTTTTCTATATATGCCTACGAAGCACTCAAAGACGAGCTTGAAAGTATCGAATCATTAGAGTTCATCTTCACATCACCAACCTTTGTAGAATCCGAAGTCGCAGACAAATTCAGAAAAGAGAAACGCGAGTTCTTCATCCCCAAAGAAGAGCGCGAAAAAAGCTTCTACGGGAGTGAATTTGAAATACACCTAAAAAACAAACTTACCCAGAAAGCGATTGCCAAAGAGTGTGCCAACTGGATCAGGCGGAAAGTGACGTTTCGTTCAAATACAACTGGCTCACCCATGCAACAAATGGCCATTTTGAGAACTGAGGTAAACGAGCAAGTATATTTCCCTTTACAAGGCTTCACCGCGGTTGATCTCGGTTACCAAGCAGGAAATGCCGCATCGAACTTTGTTAACCGCCTCGAGCCACCCATAACAAAAGGCTACATAAATGTTTTTGAGCAACTCTGGGACAACCCTGAACAAGTTGATGATGTAACAGAAAGGTTAATTAACCATATCTCAACGGTTTACCAAGAAAACTCCCCCGAGCGAATCTACTTTCAGCTTCTCTACAACATTTTCAGTGAGTTCCTGGAAGATATCAATGAAGACGTATTGCCCAATGACAAAACCGGATATAAAAACAGCTTGGTCTGGAATAAGCTGTTTAACTTCCAGCGTGATGCCGCTACGGGCATTATCAACAAACTCGAAACATTCAATGGCTGCATACTTGCTGATAGTGTTGGATTAGGTAAAACCTACACTGCACTGGCAGTTATGAAATATTACGAGCTACGTAATAAGTCTGTGCTTCTCTTGTGCCCCAAAAAGCTCTCGGACAATTGGCTTAACTTCAACCGAAACCTACTTACTAACCCATTCGTTAAAGATCGGTTCGCTTATGATGTGCTTTGTCACACAGACTTACAAAGAACCTCTGGTGAGTCATTGGGTATGCCTCTCGACCGTGTCAACTGGGGAAATTACGATCTCGTTGTTATTGACGAGTCCCATAATTTCAGAAATAACAACGCTCAAAAAGACAAAGAAAACCGTTACCAAACTCTGATGAATAAAGTCATTAGAGCAGGTGTGAAAACGAAAGTACTCATGCTCTCAGCAACGCCTGTCAACAATCGCTTTAGTGACTTACGCAACCAACTCGCCTTAGCTTATGAAGGTGACTCTAAGTCAATGCAGGAACAAGTAGGGACAACGCACAGTATTGAAGATATATTCAAACGCGCCCAAACATCCTTCAACCACTGGGCAGAGCTACCACCCGATGACAGGACAGCTGCGCGATTACTCGATGCGCTCGATTTTGACTTCTTCAAACTACTAGATAGCGTAACAATTGCTCGCTCCAGAAAGCACATTGAAACCTTCTACGATACGAGCGAAATTGGCCGCTTCCCTGAGCGTAGAAAACCACTTTCTTTTCACCCACCATTAACAACACGAGAAGATGTCATAGGGTTTAATGATATTTTCAAAAATCTTTCACAGCTTAAAATGGCCGTGTATGCCCCAATAAGCTACATACTCCCCAGCCGGCTTAAAAAGTATGAAGACATCTACGATACAAATGTCAGTGACGGGAAAAGCACACTGCGACAAGCTGACCGTGAGAAGGCGCTTCAGCGACTGATGACAATAAACCTCCTCAAACGACTAGAAAGCTCTGTTCACGCTTTTCGTATGACACTACAAGGACTTAGCGATACGCTAACAACTGCGCTCGAAAGTATAGAGCGCTTTAAGCAAAGTGGGAAAGATGCAGGCTTTGGCTACGAGTTTCCCGATGGTGAAAGTTCCGACTTCGATTTTGAGGATGAAAATGACCTAGAAGGAATCAACTCTGGTTTTGCTACAGGCGGAAAAGTACAAATCGATCTGGCTGATATGGATTTAGCAACATGGGAATACCACCTGTGGGAAGATTTATCTCACATTACAGATCTGCTTGATGAAATGGAAAAGGTGACACCTGAGTACGATGCAAAGCTGAATCATCTCAAGAGTCACCTTCGTCAAAAGTGGGCAACCCCAATCAACCCAGGTAACAAAAAGGTACTTATCTTTACAGCATTCGCTGATACGGCTGATTACTTATACGATAACCTAGCATCTGATACTTTAGAGACTTACCAACTTCACTCAGGGAAAGTCACCGGCTCAAGCTCTGCAAAATCGACTCTCGGTAAAGGCTACGACTTTCAAACACTACTCACATTGTTTTCCCCAGTGTCAAAAGAGAAGTCGAACGTAATTCCAGAGGAACCAAATGAACTTGATATACTCATTGGCACAGACTGTATTTCGGAGGGTCAAAACCTCCAAGATTGTGACTACCTCATCAATTATGACATTCACTGGAATCCGGTCAGAATTATCCAGCGCTTTGGGCGTGTAGATCGTATCGGATCGTCAAATGAAAGTATCCAACTTGTTAATTACTGGCCGGACATAAGCCTTGATGAATACATCAATCTAAAAGAGCGTGTGGAAAACCGAATGGTCATTTCGGACATTACCGCAACAGGTGATGACAACGTCTTGAAAGCAGAAGCAAACGACGTTGCTTACCGAAAAAAGCAGCTCAAAAAAATGAAAGATGAAGTAATTGACATGGAAGATGTTAGTGGTGGCGTGTCAATAACCGACTTGGGCTTGAATGAGTTTCGTATGGACTTACTCAATTACATAAAAACCAATGGTGATATGCGTGCTGCACCGAATGGAATGCATGCTGTTGTTCCTGCAAACCCTGAGAAAGGGTTACTACCCGGTGTTATTTACTCGCTACGAAACCGCAACCACAGTGTCAATATAAACCAACAAAACCGCTTGCACCCATACTACCTGATTTATATTTCAGAAGACGGTGAGGTCATCATCAATCACATGCAAGTGAGACCGCTTCTGGATCACGTCAGAGCCGCTTGTAAAGGAAGAACTGAGCCTATCCCATCAGCCTTTGAGCATTTTAATACCGTTACAAAAGATGGTCGTGACATGCATTTTTACTCTGATTTACTTGATAAAGCTATTGCCTCAATGATCGAAGTAAAAGAAACCAAGGATATTGAAAGCCTGTTTGGAAACAGAGAAACCACAGCAAAACAACATGATATTGCGGGATTAGATGACTTTGAACTGATTAACTTTATCGTTGTGGTGGATTGAGCAATCACTATGTCCTTTATACCTTTTAAATTCCCCCCTTCAACTGAACTTACACCACTTGGTAAAAGAGTTCCGAAGGAGACTATTTATCAGCAAACTGACCCCAGCAATGAAATTAAGCAGCTTTTTGTAAATCAAATTGCTGAGATACGCTGGCGCCATAAACTGGCGAGTGACACGTTGAATATACCTGCGACGGCTGAAGTATCTGAGATTCAGGTGTTTGATATTACGTTGAAGCCCGATGTTTCATCACTTGACCTTCGAGTCTTAGAAACCCTCGATAAAACCATTCCATCAACAATTTATTACCAAATTTATGATGCGCAGAAAAAAACAGTGCAATGCATCATGGCTGCCAAACGGGCGAATGTCCGAAACGAAAAGCAAATGATTATCCAAGATTACTTTAGTACTGAATGGGTAAAGCTCACTGATGAATACCAGAATATACCCATTGCTGTAGACCTGACTAGTTTATATCAGGCGCTACTGCGTAGCCTATTAACTGAGCCTGCCCTGCCCAATGAAAGCTTGACTTCACAGCTAGAACGAATTGCTCTACTGAAGCAATACCGACTATCGCTATCAAAGTTGCAAAACCAACTCAAGCGAGAGAAACAATTTAATCGAAAAGTTGATGTTAATAAAAAGATCAACCAACTTAAAATACAGATAGAGAGAAACACAGCGCATGGATAAACTTAAAATGCACAGCCCTGATCTTGCAGACCAGAATATTAATAAAATTGCCGACCTATTTCCTCACTGTATTACTGAAGCCAAAGACGAGGACGGTAATATCCGTAAAGCAATTGATTTTGATCTTCTGCGACAAGAACTATCCCGTGAAATAGTCGAAGGGCCACAAGAAAGGTATCAACTTAATTGGCCAGGTAAGCGTGAGGCTTTGCTAACCGCTAACGCTCCTATATCAAAGACACTACGACCATGCCGAGAAGAAAGTGTTGATTTTGATACCACAGAAAACCTGTTTATTGAAGGTGATAATTTAGACGCACTGAAGCTACTTCAAGAAACATACCTAGGTGCTATTAAAATGGCTTACTTAGACCCTCCTTATAATAGAAAAAAAGGTGAGAACTTAGTTTATAGAGATAGCTTTGTCGGTAGTACATATGATTACTTAGTAGATACAAATCAAGTTGATGATGAAGATAAAAAACTTGTAAGCAACTCAGATTCAAACGGTCGTTTCCACTCTGACTGGCTTACGATGATTTACCTAAGAATTAAGTTAACTAAAAATATTTTATCCGATGATGGAATCATCGCAATTTCAATTGATGATAGTGAAACATCTAATATACGACAGTTATGTGACTGGGTGTTTGGCGAGTCAAATTTTGTGGGCACTATAATTTGGAAAAATGTTACTGATAATAATCCTACTAATATTGCAATAGAACATGAAAGCATTCATGTATATGCGAAGTCTAAATCAAAACTAGAAAAGAGTTGGAAGTCAAAAATATCTTCAATAAAAGATGTACTCATAAATATCGGAAATGAGCTAAATTGTAAGTATTCAGAACAGCATGACTTACAAAAAGCATACACAAAATGGTTCAAAGTGAACAAATCTGAACTTGGCCCACTAGATAGATATAAATACATTGATGAAGGTGGAATATACACAGGTAGCCAAAGCGTACACAACCCGGGAAAAGAAGGATATAGATACAATATTTTACACCCTGTAACAGGAGAAAACTGCAAACAACCACTCATGGGTTATAGGTTTCCGGAAAGTACAATGATAAAGCTCCTAGAGGACGATAAAGTCTTATTTGGAGATGATCACAACAAAACTATTGAACTAAAAGTCTATGCAAAAGATTTCACAGACAAGCTCTCCAGTGTTTTTCACTTAGATGGAAGAACAGGCCCTTACGACCTAAAACAACTTTTCCCAGAGACTAAAAAAGCCTTCTCTAACCCTAAACCTGTAAAACTCATGGAGCGGCTATTAACTTTTATGGTTGGTAGAAATGAAATATGTATAGACCTTTTCGCCGGCTCAGCGAGTACTGCTCATGCACTTATGGGGCTAAATATTGATGGTGGAAGAAGAAAGTTTATTGAGCTCCAGTACCCAGAAGAAATTACAGGTAAAACTAAAGACTCAAAGCTATCATTAAAGCTATGTAAGGATTTAAACTTGCCCCCAAAAATATCTGAGATTTCAAAAGAAAGAATAAGGCGTTCGGCAAAAAAAATTCTTGATGAGAACAAAAATACCGAAGGTATAGAAGAACTTGATACTGGATTTAGAGTTCTAAAAATCGATAGCAGCAATATGACCGATGTCTATTACAACCCAGACCAAATAATTCAAGGCGGCCTATTCGATAACATCGATAATGTAAAATCAGACCGTACAGAAGAAGATTTATTGTTTCAGGTCATGCTCGACTGGGGAGTGGACTTAACTCTTCCAATTAACAGAGAGTCTATAGACAATAAGACGGTATTTTTTGTAGATAATAACTCACTGGTTGCCTGCTTTGATAACAATGGTGGTGTCACGGAAGATTTTGTGAAAGAACTTGCCCAACATGAACCACTTCGTGTTGTATTTCGTGATGGTGGCTTTGCTTCAGACAGTACAAAAATCAATGTAGAGCAAATCTTCAAACAACTATCTCCAATGACCGATGTGAAGTCTATTTAAGGAGTATTTTAACCATGAAGCTCCAATTTAAGCATCAGAAATACCAAGCAAATTCAGTACAGTCGGTTATCGAGTGTTTCAAAGGTCAAGTTCCGACAAAAGAAGGGATCGATTATAAAATTGACCCCGGTGTTGTCGCACGCGGAGAGAGTCGCTCGACTGTTAGTCACGTCGATGGTTTTCGAAACGCTGAAATACAAATCAGCTCCGAGCAATTACTAAAAAATGTTCAAGAAAACCAAAGACATCAAAACCTGCCACAGTCAACAGAGCTAGTAAAAACTAAGGCCAGTCCTATCAACCTTGATATTGAAATGGAGACTGGCACAGGTAAAACCTATTGTTATATCAAAACCATGTTTGAGCTTAACCAAGAATATGGTTGGACTAAGTTTATTATCGTTGTACCGAGTATTGCCATTCGTGAAGGTGTACAAAAGTCGTTTTCAATAACAAAAGAGCACTTTTTACAGCTCTACAGTAAGCAAGCCAGGTCTTTCATTTATGATTCCAAACAACTTCATCAGATAGAAAGCTTTTCATCAGATGCCGGTATCAACGTCATGATTATCAATGTTCAGGCGTTTAACGCACGTGGCAAAGATGCCAGACGTATTTATGAAGAGCTGGATGGCTTTCAAACACGCCGTCCTATTGATGTAATAAAAGCAAATCGTCCAATCATGATATTGGATGAGCCCCAAAAGATGGAAGGCAAAAAGACGCTGGACTCTTTTGCAGAATTTAATCCCTTGTTTATGCTTCGCTATTCTGCAACACATAAGACAGAACACAATAAAGTGTTCCGTCTTGATGCACTTGATGCCTACAACCAAAAGCTGGTGAAAAAGATTGAAGTGCGAGGTGTCACTGTTAAAGGTTTAGCAGGTACTAATGCGTACCTGTTCTTTAGTCACATCGATATATTCAAAAACAAGCCCCCTGTCGCCCAAGTAGAATTTGAGCAGAAATTAAAAGGCGGTGGCATTAAGCGTGTCTTCCGCAACCTAAAGAAAGGCGATAACTTATACGACCTATCGAACGAACTAGACCAGTACAAAGATAACTTTATCGTCGCTAATATTGATGCAAACACAGATGTCATTAGCTTTCTAAACGGTGTCGAGCTTACTGTTGGTGATGCTGTCGGCAATGTCAACGAGTCAGCGATTCGTCGTATTCAAATCCGTGAGGCCGTGCGTGCTCACCTTGAGAAAGAACGGCAACTTCACACTCTTGGCATCAAAGTACTCTCTCTTTTCTTTATTGATCAAGTGGCTAAGTACCGTGACTATGAACAAGCTGATGAAAAAGGTGAGTATGCCCGTATCTTCGAGGAAGAGTATCAGCTTGCATTGAACGACTTCAGGGAAATCTTTGATGACGCATACCAAAAGTACTTATCTGGCATTGATGCCGAAAAAACCCATAAAGGTTACTTTTCTATTGATAAAAATTCTAAGCGCTTAGTTGATTCAAAATTGGCTGCTCGCTCGACGGATACGGATGATGTTGCAGCATATGACCTTATCCTTAAACAAAAGGAACGCCTTCTCAGTTTTAAAGAACCGACCCGTTTTATCTTTTCACACTCCGCACTAAAGGAAGGCTGGGATAACCCCAATGTCTTTGTTATTTGTGCCCTAAAGAAGAGTGACAATAGGATTACTCGTCGCCAAGAAGTTGGGCGTGGACTCCGTTTGTGTGTTAACCAGCATGGTGAGCGTATGGATACACCCACACTGGTTCATGACATCAACCGTCTCACAGTTATTGCGAGTGAAAGTTACAAAGACTTTGTAACAGCCCTTCAAAAGGAAACTATCGACTCGCTTTCAGCTAGACCGCGAAAAGCGGATCAAGAATACTTTACTGGCAAGGTATTCACGACATCGGAAGGTGATGTAGAAGTTAACGAGGTGATGGCTAAGCTCATCTACAAATACTTAGTACGCAATGATTATGTAAATGACGAAGATGATCATATTAGCGAGACATATCACCAAGCAAAGACCGATGAAAAACTGGCAGAGCTACCCGAACCCTTACAGCCCTATGCTCAACAAGTGTTTGAACTCATAGACACGGTTTATTCTGATAAGACGCTCCCTCTCCCGGAGGACAGCCGAAAAAATAAAACCAACCCACTCAATGATAATTTTGACAAAAAGGAGTTTCAGGAGCTTTGGGCACGCATCAATCATAAAGCCATTTACAATGTTGACTTTGACTCAAACGAGTTGATTAAAAAAGCAATTCCAGCACTCGATATGAAGTTAGTTGTTGATAGGCTTCACTATAATGTTGTGCGAGGAGAACAAGTTGACAATGTTAGTTACGACAAGATGAAATCTGGTCAAGGCTTTAAGATCAAGGAAACAGAAACCGACTCCCTCCATTCATCCATACAGTCACATGTGAAATATGACTTACTTGGGAAAATATCTGATGGCACTAAGCTCACGCGCCGCACAGTTGCCAGTATCCTGCAAGGCATGTCTGAGCGTGCTTTTCTTCAGTTTAAAATGAATCCTGAGGATTTTATTTCAAAAGCAGTTAATTTGATTAATGAGCAAAAGGCGACAGTTATTATTGAGCACCTTGCTTATGACACAATCGATGACAAGTTTGACCGCGACATTTTTACCGCAAACCAAAGCAAACAAGACTTCACCAATGCCGGTGAGCCGCTCAAGCGTCATATTTACGATTACTTAGTCACCGACTCAAATACTGAGCGTAACTTTGCGAAAGAACTGGAAGCTGCGCAACACGTGACGGTTTATGCCAAACTCCCGAACGGTTTTTTCATCCCAACACCCGTGGGTGATTACAATCCCGACTGGGCAATTGCCTTTAAGGAAGGTTCGGTAAAACACATTTACTTTATCGCTGAAACTAAAGGTAGCATGGACTCTTTGCAGCTACGCGAGGTTGAAACGACAAAGATTGAATGTGCGAAAAAGTTTTTTAGTAACATTGCTAAAAGTAACCCGGAACAAGCGGTCAAATATGATGTTGTCGATACATTCGAAAGCTTGATGACGATGGTTAGGCAGTAATAAATGAGTAGTAGCTTAATCGCTAAATGAAGTCAAAGTACCTAAAACGGAGTTTATCAATGAGTCCGCCAGAGAGAAAAGATATGAAAACACCATCAAAAACTGACTGGAAACGCTTGGCTGCAATGGAAGATAAAGACATCGATACAAGCGACATTCCTGAGCTTGGCGATGTTTTTTTCCAGAATGCGGCACTCAGAGTACCTGTCAAAAAGCCGGTAGCCCCTTCCCTGAAACGACACTGGATGAAGTCACAACTTGCCTAAAATACACAAACAAACCCAAATCATTATCTGACATGCAAGACGCCATCAAGAAAGGCGTAAAGTCTCCTCCGCCTCCACCATGCGCAAGGACTACTTGGAAAAAGCCCTGAGCTATCAATCCATTGATTCGTTAAAAGCCTACCTGATCGTCTCACAAGACAAACCACAAGTGGACATGCTGCTACGCAATGCAGAAGGCACTTGGGATTTACAGCAGTTTAATGACCTTGAAGACGATATTGAGTTG
>NZ_QGKM01000022.1 GCF_003172875.1 Leucothrix pacifica
ATGCGTTCATATCATTCTCCTGAGTAAGCCATTGCTTTGTTGACTGTAACTTGCCATCGGTGAGTTTTAAAGAGTAATCTGTTTACTGTCGAACAAACACGACCTATCTGGAGAAAATAATCTTATGGCTACTACATTAAAAATTAATGGTGAGGTGCGAGAGATCAATGCCGACGCCGATACGCCGCTTCTATGGGTCATTCGTGATGAATTAGACCTGACCGGGACCAAGTTTGGTTGCGGGGTGGCGTCCTGCGGTTCTTGTACCGTGCATATCAACGGTCAACCTCAACGCTCTTGTATTTACCCGATTAGTGCGGTGGGTGACAGCGAAGTCACAACGATCGAGTCACTGGACTCGCCGGAAGCAAAAGCCGTACAGGCAGCCTGGCAGGAACTGGATGTCGTGCAATGCGGCTATTGCCAGTCCGGTCAGATCATGTCTGCTGTGGGTCTGCTCACTCAAAACACCAAACCAACGGATGAAGACATCGATAGCTACATGAATGGTAACGCTTGCCGCTGTGCGACGTATGTGCGGATTCGCGCAGCTATCCATCACGCAGCTGACCTACTGGAGGCTAAAGCATGAGTACTTCAATGAATCGTCGTAGTTTTCTAAAAGGTGTCGGCGCTCTGGGGGCTACATTAGTGGTCGGATTTAATAGCAGTGGCTTGCTGGCTGCGGGTCATAGCGAAGCGGCATCCGTCGCTGCTGACTTAAATCCCTTTGTCAGAATCGATGCTGACGGCACAGTTACTGTCATCGCCAAGCACTTTGAAATGGGTCAAGGCACCTCTACCGGTTTAGCCACGCTAGTTGCGGAAGAGCTGGATGTAGACTGGGATCAGGTCAACGTTGAATTTGCCCCGTCTGATAATGCGAAATACAAAAACCTCGCCTTTGGTGGACAAGGCACCGGAGGCTCCACCGCAATTGCCAACTCCTTTATGCAATATCGCCAAGCCGGAGCAGCTGCGCGGGATATGATTATTCGGGCCGCCGCTGAAGCGTGGGGTGTTGATGCCAGCGATATCTCGTTGAAAGGCGGCATGTTGAGCACGCAGGACCGCGTATCCGGTATTGGCCGTTTTGTTGAAGCAGCCTCTAAATTAACCGCAGCAGAAGAGCCAACACTGAAAGATCCGGCTGACTTCAGCTTGATTGGTAACAACAAACTACACCGCAAAGACAATACTGATAAAACTAATGGCAGCGCCATGTTCTCAATGGATGTCAAAGTCCCGAATATGGTTTATGTCACTATTCTGCGCTCACCGAAATTTGGCGGTAAGCTCAAAAGCTTTGAAGCCGGTGATGTCAAGTCGATCACGGGATTTGTAGATGCTAAAGCCTTACCGAATATGGCGGGTGTTGCGGTGTATGCAGAATCAACGTGGGGAGCGATTAAAGCCCGACGCTCGATTAAAGCGGTATGGGATGACAGTAATGCCGATAGCCGTGGCAGTGAAGAGCGCTTGTCAGAATACCTCGCCAAGCTCGATGCTGATCCAAGCTATGATGTCACCGGTAATGCTGATCTGGCGGACATGGAGGCTAAAGCCAAAGCGTCAGAGAAACAGGTCTCAGCAGACTTTATCTTCCCATTACTCGCGCATGCACCGATGGAGCCATTGAATTGCGTGATCGAGCCAACAGAAAACGGTGGCATTCGGGTGCATGATGGTTGTCAGTTCCCAATGATTACGCACCCGACCATTGCGGCAATTAGCAAACTGCCGATGGAGAAGGTTGAGATCAAAACCTATTACGCAGGTGGCTCATTTGGTCGTCGCGCCAATACTGCCTCGGATTATCATGTCGAAGCCGTGCTTGCTTATCTGGCCCTAGGCGGCAAAAATGCTGTCAAACTGGTGTGGACGCGTGAGGATGATTTAGCCGGTGGATTCTATCGTCCGATGTTTGCCCAGCGTGCATCTATTGGCATAGGCGAAGACGGCAAAGTCAGTGCCTGGGCACAGCGCACGGTTGCTCAGTCCATCTTTAAAGGTGGCCCGATGGAGAAAATGGTAGTTCACGGTGGTGTTGACCATGCCTCTGTGGAAGGCGTCAGCGACACGCCCTACCAACTTCCAATGTCACTGGGGCTGACTGATTTTGAGTCCCCTATTCCGGTTTTGTGGTGGCGCTCGGTGGGTCATAGCCAATCGGCCTACACCATGGAGGTGTTGATGGATATGGCGGCTGAAGCTGCGGGTAAAGACCCTGTCGAATTCCGTTTAGCACACCTAGATGAAAGTGACGAGAGTCAGGGAAGATTGGCTGCTGTGCTAAAGCTAGCGGCGGATAAAGCGGACTGGGGCAAAGCAATGCCAGAAGGTCAGGGACAAGGAATTGCCGTCCATAAGTCATTTAACAGCTATGTGGCTGAGGTCACTGAGGTGTCTACCAATGAAAAAGGTGCCGTCTCCATTAATAAAATCACTTGCGTTGTGGACTGTGGTATCGCAGTAAATCCTGATGTGATCCGCGCACAAATCGAGGGCGGTATTGGATATGGCTTGGGTGCAGTGATGCGCAATGAGGTCACGCTAAAAGATGGTGTGGTTGTACAAGCCAACTTCCCACAATACGAACCGCTTCGCATGACGGATATGCCAGACATTGAGGTCCACATCATGCCTTCAGATAAACCACCGACCGGCGTTGGTGAACCGGGACTACCACCTGCCGGGCCGTCACTGGCTAATGCGATTTATGCGGCGACAGGTAAGCGTGTGACCAAGCTACCGATGAAAGCGAATGGGATTACCTTTGCCTGACATGTAGAGTCAACTTGGCTTGGCTCGGCTCGGCTCGGCTCGGCTCGGCTCGGCTATCAAAGCCTGTGTCATTTTAGCGTTAAGGTATAGAGGTCGTAACGGATAGTTGCGACCTCTTACTTTAGGTAGATTCAAATTTAAAAAGGCAACTCCAGCTGTTCCGGAATTCCTAACGGTGAAAACTGTACACCTAACCCAATCAATCTCACGGGTCTTTTACCACGCTGCCAAGCCTGCTCTATCAAATGCGCAAAGCCCTGCTCTGTTGGTATCGTGCCTGCCATTTGTATGGTGGTTGTTTCAAAGTCATCAAATCGCAGTTTCACAAATAAGGTTCTGGGTCGTAAGCTCATACGTTTTTGAGTACGCACTAAACGTCTTGTAAACTCTTCAAACAGAATCGGGATCTCCAGTAAACACCGCGCCAAATCCGGTAAGTCTTCACTGTAAGTTTCTTCCACGCTTAATGATTTAGGCGTGCGATTAGTCGATACCGGACGCTCGTCTATACCCCGCGCCAATTCATACAAACGTGTACCAAACACACCGAAATGTTCTTTCAAACGCTCCTGTGAAAACGACTGTAAATCCTCACAACGCTCTACCCCCAGATTTGCCAGACGTTGGCCTGTCACCTTACCAACACCAAAGATTTTCGTAACCGGCAACTGCTTTACAAAGTCATCAACGTCCTCTGGTCTTACCACCCATTGACCATTCGGCTTATTCCAGTCGCTAGCCACTTTCGCCAAAAACTTATTGGGCGCAACACCCGCAGAGGCGGTAATTCGCTCCGTTGAAAATATGCGGTGACGGATTTCCTCCGCCATTAACGTGGCACTACCCCGACAATGTTCACTATCACTGACATCCAGAAAGGCCTCATCCAATGACAATGGCTCAACCAAATCAGTGTATTGATAAAATAAGGCCTGAATGCGCGCAGAAACTTCTTTGTACAGTGACATTTGCACTGGAAGCAAAATAAGCTGTGGACACAAACGCAAGGCACGCGCTGTCGGCATGGCAGAATGCACACCGTATTTACGTGCTTCATAGGAACAGGTTGCGATGACACCTCGCGTAACACCTGAGCCTCCTACGGCGATTGGTTTGCCTCTGAGTGATGGGTTTTCGCGCACTTCCACCGCTGCGTAGAAACAGTCCATATCAATATGAATAATTTTTCTCAAAAATCAAACCTTTTCCGCGTTTTCAGTCACCTATACTTTAAGTTAATATACACCCCCTGATAAGTCACAAACAAACGCGCTCTTATCTGTTAAATGATGCCTCAGAGTGATGAAATGCGTGTTTGTTTGTACCTTTAGACCCTTACTCCGTATAATTGAAGCCTGCCGCTTTACACAAGGATGCGAATGTGACGAACTCCCGAAACAAACCAGATGCTACCGCGACAACACAAGATGTGGACACAGCCAAGCTCATGAATGAATGGCGTCGCCTCAATCTCAGCATCAAGGGCCAACCGGATAATTACCAAAAACAGAGCCAGCGAATTTTGTTTGCTCTGGAATCTAAACTCCATCACTTTTTACCAGGAGCGCTTCAGGATCTGTTTATCGCTCTGGGTGAAAAGGGCCGCCCACTTCGCGAACGTATGTACAGCCTTGTACTTCCGCTGCTAGACCAAAATGACCGTGAATACTTTCATGAGTGGCTGGCGCACGATTCTGACAAAACACTCTATTGCCACCGCTTTCCCGGCTCTGTGCTCACCAGCACAACCTGCATTGGCACAGAGAGCGAATCTGATCCTTATGTCGCTAAAGCATCCGGCAGCCTGATTGAAAAGAGCCGTCACGCGATCACCTATGGTCGTGTCGAAACCGCTCAGTCTATGCTGGAAAACGCTTATACCAATACAACGACTAAGCCGGAGAACAGCATGGTTGAAGAGTTACTCAGCCTGTATGCCGCGACTCGCCAAAAGAACAGATTGATCAATTTTGCGGATAGCTTACAGCATCGGAAATTCAAACTCTCAAATCACTGGAAACAAGTTCTGCAATCCGCCAAGGAATGGTAGTATCGCCACCCAGACGGGAAGGAACCCTGATTCAATGAGAAAAATTCACGCACCGGACAATACTCGCATGCCAGTTATTACTAAGCCTCATCATTCTGTTAAACGTATTGGACTTGCCCTGACTTTATGTCTGGCCAGTTCACTAAGCAATTTCGCGCTTGCCGAGAGCCATGTGGAGCGCACGGTTAAAGCGACGGGCACGCTGACTGCTATCGTTAATAAGAACTACATTGATGCGGGCGTATCGCGCAATCAGATCATGGTGGCAATTCTTGCTGCTAATCCGCATGCCTTCAAAGGTGGCAATATCAACTACATGTTAGGAGGTGTTGATCTTCGCCTGCCAACAGTGGAGAGCATTAAGAATATCTCACAGGCAGATGCCAGCAACTTGCTAAGTGAACACTACCGCTACTTCCGCAGAGGTCAGACAGGAAACTTGCCGGCACCGACTTTTATTACCTTAGCTAGTTCGGATCAGGTTGATGCGCTTGTTAAAGAGAAGGAGCAACAGTCTGAAAAGCTGGATACGCTGACGGATGAGCGTAGCAAGCTTAGCGATATGGTTAAGCGCCTGGAGGAAGAGAAAGCGACCAGAGACCGTGAGCTAAAAGCACTGGAAGAACGCATACAAACACTTCAAGCCTCCTCCACCTCACTAGGTAACACTACAGCTGATCTTAAATTAAAGCTGAATAACGGCGAACTCACCGGTGAAGGTGCAAAGCTGTTAGAAAGTCTGCAAGACAGAAACGAAAGCCTGAATGCACAACTACAAAGTGCTCGTAGTGAGATGGCAGAAAGCACGCGCATGGAAATCTCTCTGGAACGTCGCATGAGTGACATTCAGGAAGAAAACGCAGCAATGGCAGAAGCACTGAAGAAGCAAGGGATTTCACCCGTCGAAATTCTGGAAAAAACTCAGCAAGAGGGCGCTAAAGACAGCACTCAAGATGCCGCGCCTGTTACCACTACCACGGACGCTACAACCACTCCTGTCGACAACTCTGCGGCACTTGATTCTGGCATTATGAGCAAGATCAATTGGATTTGGTTGCTGCCTGCTCTGGGTATCTTGTTGCTTGCTGGACTACTGTGGAAACTGCTAAGCAAGCCAAAGAACCGGCGTCAAAAAGCAGCAGCACAGACCCCAACTCCGGCATTCGTTGATTACAACCAAGCGATTGATCCTGCCGCTGAAATTGAGCAAGAGCCACCATTAGAAGTGAGCATCAAGCTTGATGTTGCTCGTGCTTATATCGAAGCCGGTGACCACAACGCAGCACGTGAAATGCTCAACGAAGTCATGGATGAAGGAAATACTCAGCAGCAGTTAGAAGCTCAGGGAATTCTGGAGACGATTGCTTAACTTAAAAAGCATAAAGGTTAGGTACTGAAACACAAGTAGCGCGCTTGTTGAATAGAGAACTAACCTGATTCGATTAGACGTTTGGAAGATAGATAAACAGCCTGTCGCAACCACTGCGGCAGGTTTCCCTACCGCAGCATCGCAATATGACTTACATATTTGGATAGCTCGGTCCGCCACCACCTTCAGGTGTAACCCAAGTAATATTCTGGCTTGGATCTTTAATATCACAGGTTTTGCAGTGTATACAGTTCTGACTATTGATCTGTAACTCTGGCTCACCTTTTTCTTCAATGATCTCGTACACACCCGCTGGACAATAGCGTTGCTCAGGCGCGTCATAGATTGGAAGATTCTTAGCAACCGGAATACTGGGATCAGTTAGTCTGAGGTGACAAGGTTGGTTTTCTTCGTGGAAGGTATTAGTGAGAAATACCGATGACAGCTTGTCAAAGCTCAACTTACCATCAGGCTTGGGATACTCAATCGTACGGCAGTCTGCCGCAGGCTTCATCGCTGCATAATCCGGGGTAGTGTCATGCAGTGTAAACGACATCTTGCCCTTAAATAGCTTCTGATCCAGGTAGTTGAATGCACCACCAATCATCATGCCGTACTTATGCATCGCAGGACCGAAATTACGTGATTCATGCAATTCCTGACCTGCCCATGAATCCAAAAATGCCTGATCAAACTGAGTCAGATTTGCCGAACCAGCACCGTTATCTTTTAGCTGCTCAAATAGTACCTCAGCTGCAACCATGCCAGACTTCATGGCGGTATGGGTGCCTTTGATCTTTGCAAAGTTCAAAGTACCAGCATCACAACCGACCAATAAACCACCTGGCATACTCATCTTTGGCAAGGCATTTAGACCACCTTTTGCAATGGCACGTGCTCCGTAAGAAATGCGGCGGCCGCCCTCCAGTACTTTGGCAAATACCGGGTGGTGCTTCATGCGCTGGAACTCATCAAACGGACTGAGGTGTGGGTTTGTGTAATTCAGATCAACGATCAGGCCGACAACCACTTGGTTATTCTCAAGGTGGTAGAGGAATGAACCACCCGTTGCATCTTCTAATGGCCAACCAGAACCGTGAACCACCAAACCTTCTTCATGGTTCTCCGGCTTAATTTCCCATAATTCTTTCAGGCCGATGCCGTAGTGCTGTGCATCAGAGTCGGCATCCAGATTAAACTTGCTCAGTAGTTCTTTGCCTAACTGACCACGACAGCCTTCGGCAAACACGGTGTACTTGGCATGAAGCTCCATACCCGGCTCATAGCTGTCTTTTTTCTCACCATTCTCATCCAGTCCCATATCAGGCGTTGCAACACCTTTAATACTGCCATCTTCGTGATAGAGGATTTCAGCTGCAGGGAAACCCGGATATATTTCAACTTCTAACGCTTCTGCTTGTTCACCCAGCCAGCGCGAGACATTACCCAGACTAACGATGTAATTGCCTTCATTGTGCATGCTTGGTGGAATCATGAAATTAGCGAGCTTGACTGACTTTCGCTCAGTCGTGAACAAATGTACTTCGTCACGGGTCACCGCAGCGTTCAATGGCGCACCATCGGCTTTCCAGTCTGGTAGCAACTCATCCAGCGCACGCGTCTCCATCACCGCACCAGATAAGATATGCGCACCCACTTCTGAGCCCTTTTCCAGTAAACACACTGAAATTTCCTGATTTTTCTCTATCGCAAGCTGCTTTAAACGAATAGCGGTTGCCAAACCAGCGGGGCCACCACCAACCACCACCACATCATATTCCATACTTTCCCGTTCAGCACTCGTACTCATATCTTACCCTTGTATTTTTTCAACTATGTAAATTATTATGTAGCCTAACCTTTACGTAAAGGTCATGTGACATTGCAATCTATCACTAAGCGATTGTAAATGACAAATCTCCCGACGCGCAAAGTTTATTGATCAAACTATTAATGGGCATTGCCATGTCAAAAATTAGCGTAAAACACTTTAATGAAGCCATCCTCTCCGAGCTACCCTGGGGCAGTGACCTAGGCTTGCGCCTTGATGAAGTGAGTCATGGAAAAGCCGTCATGCGGCTGCCATATGATGATCGCTCCACACGTCCGGGCGGTACGATCTCAGGCCCACACATGATGTTACTGGCCGATGCATGCATGTTTGCGGTTGTGTTAACCATGATCGGCGATGTGCGGCTTGCAGTAACCACCAATCTCAATATCAATTTTCTGAGAAAGCCTAGCCAAAGCGACCTGATTGGTACCGGAAATATTATTAAGCTTGGGAAACGTCTCGCCGTTGTTGAGGTGGATGTGACAGAAGAGTCTACGGGCAAGCGCGTTGCCCATGTGACCGGTACCTACTCTATTCCGCCAGCAGCCGGGGAGTCATAAGGAGTGCATTGCTTCCCTTATTCAGAATCAAAAAAGCCGGCTAAGGTGTTAACCCAACCGGCTGTGTATTCCTGAAAAGACTGTTTAGTCGATTTCTGGTAATACCTTGTTCAGAAGGATAGCGATAAATGCAGCAGGAAGTAATCCTGAAGTCATCAAGACCTGAACCGTCTTAGGTGCATGTTGTAATGCCTCTGGCACCAGCTGAAGACCTAAGCCAATGGATAGTGAAATCGCAAAGATCAGCATGCTACGACGATTCCATTCAACCGCTGATAGCATGTTGACGCCTGCTGCAGCAACCATACCGAACATAACGATAACGCCGCCGCCCAATACTTCAATAGGGATTGTTGAGATAACTGCACCGACTTTTGGCACCAGACCACAAATGATCAGGAATACCGCACCGATCGCCACGACATAACGACTCATGACACCAGTCATTGCAATCAAGCCTACGTTTTGACTGAATGAGGTATTTGGCAATGCACCGAATGCACCAGCAATGGCTGTTCCCAGACCATCGGCATACGTTGCACCGGAAATCTCCTTATCAGTCGCTTCACGGCCTGCACCACCACGGGTAATACCAGAGACATCGCCTACGGTTTCGATGGCAGAGATAACACCCATCAGACAGAAACCAATAATCGCAGCGGCATTGAACTCAATCCCAAAGTGAAGTGGATTTGGCGCCATAAACCAGCTTGCTTTACCAACATTCGCGAAGCTAATTTCTCCCATCACCAAAGCAACCAAATAACCTGCCAGAATACCAAGGATCGCAGCACTCATCGAGAGCATACCCTTAGTGAAAAACTTCAGGGCCAAGGTAACAACAATAACGACTAATGCCATGAACCAGTTACCCAGACTTCCAAATTCTGGCTTACCAATTGCAGGCACACCACCTGCCGCGTACTGAATACCGACTTTGATTAAGGCGAGTCCAATCATCAGAATGATCAAACCTGTCACCAGTGGCGGCAACCAGCTTCGTAGACGACTAATAAACGTACCGAGGAACATGTGGAAAATACCACCAGCCACGACGCCACCCATCAAGCCAGCCATAGCGCCAACACCCTGCCCTGCAACTAAAGGAATCATGACCGGTATAAACGCAAAACTGGTTCCTTGTACGATAGGCAGTTTTGCACCTATCGGGCCAAGTCCAATAGCCTGAATAAGGGTTGCAATACCAGCAAAGAACATGCACATCTGAATCAGGTAGATCATCTGCCCCATATCTGCTGTGCCAAAGCCAAACCCTGCGGCAATGGCTACGATAATTGCCGGGGTCACATTACTGACAAACATTGCCAGAACATGTTGAATGCCTAGTGGAACCGCCTGAGCTATCGGCGGCATGTAATTCGGATCTCGTAAATCTACGGGGGTGCTCATAGGGTAGTCTCTCCTTAATTATAGTCAGCTAACTCGTTGTTTATTAAATCGTTTAACTGTGTTCCTCCTCAAACCACGCTGCCAAACGAAATCCTGCGATTTTGTGCACCTCCTCCAGTGCAGTCTTAAACTCAACATCCCGACTATTTGTCAGACGCTTTTCAAACGCGGCTAAAATTAAATGCCGGTTAGCACCTTTCACAGCCATGATGAAGGGAAAATCAAATCGGGATAGGTAGGATTCGTTGAAGTGTTTAAAGCACTCGAGCTCTTCAGGTGTGCATTGATCCAGACCTGCTCCGGCTTGTTCGCTCGTACTGGCATCTGTAAGCTCACCTTGTAAGGCTGCTTTTCCGGCTAAATCCGGGTGGGCTCTAAGCAAAGCAAGCTGTTGCTCATGGCTGGCCGCATCCACTACGTCACGTAATGATTGCGTTAAAGAGTCAATATCATTTAAACCACTGCTTGCATGATCATAGGCTTGTTCAGCAACCCAGGCAGAATGCTCATAAATCCCACCGAAGTGTTTCACAAACTCATCTCGACTCATCTTATCTCCAAAGTACTTTTTTGCCAGCGTGATACCTAAGTTGCCATATAAATGCTATGGCAATCTTTTAAGGTAAACCAATACTAACTATTAAAAACAATAAAGTGCAAGCGATAATCGAAATCAGCATTTAGTTTAATCCTGCCACACATCACTGCGTTCACCATTAACGAATAACCCCAAGCAATATCTATACCAAGCGATTAATAATTGAGGACGTGACGGCTAGGTGTTGGTGATAACAGATAAAAAAAGGCCAGACAAAAGTCTGGCCGAATGCTTACATGAAACTGTCAATCAACTGCTAGCGATTACCGCCACACAATTGCTTGCGGGCCTGCACCACGTCGGGCCACTTTTGCACCAACTTCCAGCATGAACTCTTTGTAAACAGGTGCAATGTCGGGATCTTTAAACCAAACAACACCAATCACGCTATTTACATCATTGGTTACATCCATTTGTCCCGAGTAGACACCGTCAACCAGTGGCGACTGCACCGTACAACTGTCGTAGTCAATATCGTATGCGCCATCCGATTCTGTGTAGTTAGTACACAAAGACATTAACCCTTCTGACACCCTCGCCTGCTCTACATCAAAGTCGATTGCAATGGCTCGTGAGGTTGCAAAGTCAAAGTCAGCAGAGCTTTTCAAGTCAGCGGTATATTCCAGTGCCGGTGTTGTATCCGGCGTTTCAGCAACCGGTCCACCATCACTAGTGCCTGACGATGAGCCAGTCTCACTGAGTGGGCCGCCGCCACAAGCTGCCAGCAGCACTGCCATTGAAGCTAAAGTTATTAAGTTTTTCATTATTGTTATCCTCAATTTTTGAACAGAATGGATTCACCCGCATTAGAGAATGTGTACCAAGATGGATTCTCCTCGCCTTCACTTCTGACAAAGCTTGGGAATTTAGGATAGGCATGCGTTACATCACGATACTCTTTTGGATATTTCCATTCGTTACCAACTTCCATTGCCCAAGGCAGACCGTTAGTTGTCTGGAAGAAGTGTTTATTATCCGGGTTAGAAGCATCCTGACCCGAGCCATTCATAAATTTATAATTAAATGCTTCAGTCGCGTGATGATTCTTTAGGTGAATCTCGTAGCTACGTCCCGGTGGTGTATCAAAATGATCACCGTGCCAGGCACCTGGTGTTGCAAACAAGAATGGATCAAAGATACCTGAAATATCAGTCTCAATAGGCTCTTTAAACGGGATCGTCAGGTTAAAGCGCATCTGAACATCAGAGCCACAACCTTCTTCCGTGCGGTAGAACGTACAATCTTCACCAGCACTTACATAACTCCAGGTGTTATAAGCCAGAATAAAGATTGCTTCATAACGACCTGCTTCCAGCGGTGAGTAGTTCACAACTTTACGATCATTTATCGTGTAGTTGATTCCATCTTCATCAACCTGATCGCGCAGCACATCCGGTAGGCGAATACCAAAACCATTGTGGTAAGCCGCACCAACCGCCGTTAGCTGACCTGAAATGTTTACTAATGTAGCTTTTTTGTCAGTATAGAAAATTGATGTTTTCAGATTTACGACCAAATCATTCATGTCGTAGTCACCCTCGAAAGGCCAGTTGTCTTCAAACACAACCGTCGAGTAAGACTTGCTTGATGGATAGTAATTAACCGAAGCACCTTCTACGGTGATATTGACGCTATAGTCTTCAACCTCACCATCGCTTACGCCACCTGTTGGCTCCATACCGGCACTTGACGACAAACGGAAACGAGACCATGTAGAGCCTGGCTTAGCGTCAGCAGGCACATCGATATACACAGGTTGCTTGCCAGCGTTGACACTTAAGTCAGTCACAATTTGTTCATCAGCATCAAATGTGCCGTTTTGGTCAAAGTCGACCCAGGCACTCAACACGCCAGCTGCTGATGGCTCAACCATGACAACGGCTCTATCACCTGCCTGAAGGGTAGTCGCAAACTGCACACCGTCTTCATCGTCATTTCTGTCAGACACATCATCCGACAACGGCATTGGTTTACCATCACTTTCACCGTCCACACCGGCACCTAAATATAACGAGGTGTCACTGGTCAGACCATGACGTGCACCATTGTCTTTCAGGTATGTGCCGTAAGACTCCGGAGCATCACCAAAATCAATATCTACATTTGACACATCGATTACCGGTGCTAACGCACAACGAGCGCCATCATTGATACTGGATGATGGCCCTAATGCAAACAACTGCGCCGTATAGTCACCTGCACCAATCGCAATCTTGTACAACTTACCGTCGTTATTACTACTGATGTACAGATTTTCATCAACATCAAAATAAACTGCACCGAATGTGCCCGTCACACCAACATCAGCTAGTTGCTCAGACGTACCATTCTCAACATCAATCTTGTGCAACAGCCCGCTTCTGTCTACAGCGTAGGCATAACCATCGGTGGGGTGGAAAGCGAGATCAAATATCTTAAGTTTTAAAGTGCCGCCATCAACGACGCGAACCATTTTGTGGAAGTTTTCAGAGCTCCCGTCTAATGAAATAGCATACAAACCGTACCTTGAACCCGCTCTGTATACATAGTAGGTATTATTGGTCAGCGACACATCACCTACATAAAAGTTGATTCCTGCAATGTTGTCGACATCTAAGTATTCAACGGTAAAGTCATCGTGGATTCTGACTGGCTTAAACTTTTCATAGCCCCAGCCATAGAGATATTGGTCGTTTGGGTTAAAACCCGTAGCGTTTACCTTGCTTTTGGTTCCCATGTCATCCTGCACCAGGCCATAATCACCCGTTACCAGATTCACACCGTAAGTCTTTGCAACTGCATCTTGAGTCAAAAACGCCCTTGATGGACATTCAGTAAACGCATCAGCCAAAACAGACTGACTAGCGCACAAGAGTAAGCCGCTTAATAATAATCGACGCATTGAAAGCACCTTATTTTTATAATTTATAGAAGCGTTATGTATGACTAAATACTATGCCCCGATTAATACTTATTCAATGCCGTTTATCTGTTTTTTATAGCATACGATGAATCCAACGAATACGCAGAAGATCCAAGAACATCGTGATTGAATCCTTTAATGGATCAACGGTTGAGCCTTCTTTATGCCTCCACTCCACGGCAACCTCTTTGATTTTAAAGCCTGATTTTCTGGCAATGTAGAGATGCTCCACATCGAACCCAAAGCCGTAGATGCGCTGACGCATGGCTATTCTATGTGCAACTTCTCGCCGATATGCCTTAAAACCACATTGAGTATCATTGATTCCGCTGACAGAAATCAGACGAACGGCTGTATTGAACAATAAACTCATCGCATCACGATACCAGGGTTTCTTCTCCACCACAGATGCTTCCATATTGCGTGAACCGATAACAACGTCGTAACCTGCCTCAAATTCTGGTAGCAATTTCTCAATTTCAGAGATTGGTGTGGAAAGGTCTGCATCGGTAAACAGAATGATTTGGCCGGATGCCCGCATCATGCCCCGGGCAATTGAATACCCCTTACCAACATTTTTAAGATTTTCCATCAAGGTGCCTTCATCGTGTTCATTGACCTCCTTGCCATAGATATCAATAAATTTAACGATTTCAGTGGTGAGATCATTACTACCATCATCCACTACAATCATTTCACTGCGATAAGGCTGCTCTGACAGATAGTCCTTGATGGCATAGAGTGAGTCCGCAATTCTGCTCTGCTCATTGAAGGCGGGAATTATGACGGACAAATAAGGCTGCTTACTCATGTTGACGACTATCTCCGGAGTATCGTGTGATAATAATAACCCCAATGATTATTAAACACACACCCAGTGTTTTTTGTGGGCTAACCGCCTCGTTTACTGCTGGCCACCACACAGAGCCTACATAAACCACGACATAGCCAAGACTGAGTAAGGGATAAGCCATGTTTAATGGAAACACCTTCAGTACTTTGATCCATAACAGCACTGCGGCAAAGTAAGCACCTATCCCTGTGGCGATCCATGCCAGTCCGGCTATTGCAGGTAACTCAACACTGGTTCTGAAGTTTTCAAGGGCAAGACTTAATGGCCCCAGAGCCAATAACCCAGCCTTCATCATTAACTGCCCACAGGCACCTGCCAATATTGAAATAATCAGATAGACCGATACTATTCGCATTAGCCAATTCCCATCAGGCAACTGATTCCCAACATAATCAATGCCGCACCGAACCAACGCTGCCATGGAATATGTTCTTTAAATATCCAGCGAGCCAGCACCATCACAATAATGTAACTGAGGCTCAACATTGGATATGCCCGGCTTACCGGCATCGCACTTAGCACAACTAACCACAACAATAACGCTAAACCGAGGCATGCCAGACTAAGTAAGACAAGCAATCCCTGCGATTGTTTCCCGGAAGTAGCCGACTCCGTGGCGCTATTTGCCGCGAACTTCTGCAATATTTGCGCACTACTAGTCAAAATAATGGAAAAAAACAATGCCATATAAACCAGATTTGCACTCAAAGCATTGTCAGTCATCACGCCCTCTCGCCTCATAAACCTGCATTGCTTTGCCTCTACCGAATAAGTCATCCTCCAGCAGTGATAGTCGAGGTGCTTCGGTGCGTCGATACAGACTCATCGTGCCCGTGGTCTTGCGAGTCATTACATCCGACACCTCATACAACTCTGACCAGACAGGCTGATATTTTTTTAATGCCAGCAGTTTGCGCAATTTCACATTCAATGAAGGATGCAACTGATCATTCAGAAAAACGTAGGTGAATTTTGCATCCCAAACCGCTTCAATCACATCCTGAGTTTCGTGCTTGCCATCAAGGTTATTATCCAACCAACCGGACTCTTTGATCTGTACCTGCGGCACCACATCATTCGCTAAATAACGGAATAAATAGGGGTCTTCACTAAGGATGGTTGTTTGGTGATCGAGCTGTCCATCAATCAGTTCAAGGACAGGCGATACATCAGCATAGGCAACTTCCATTTCCTTGAGTTGCTGATAAGAAATGACTGAAAATCCAAGCACCAGCACGCTGGCAATGGATTGTTTGAGATAACGATAGTCTGACTCTTTAAGTACCATACCGATAAGCCAGGCCGCAGCCGGAATCAAAAAATACACGGCATAGACCAAGTGCTTAAACAAGGAAATCATGTTTAAAGCGTTGAGGTGGTAGGCAGCCATTGGCAGTGAAAATAAGCCCAACAACATCAACTGAATCCAGCGCGCATCACGCCAAAATCCTCTGCCACACTCCATGGCTCGCCAGATAACAGCCAGCAACCACATTAACAGCAACATCCACAGATACTTGATTTCACTCCAGATCAGGTACTCAAAGCTACCATTGCTATTGCCATGCACGCCTTTGATTTGAACTTGGTAGAGTTGCTGAAGTGGCTCCCAGTTCATAGCAACGTAAGCAAGTAGTGCCACCCCGACCAGCGCTCCAAAGGTAAAACCAAGCTTAGGCGCACGCAATAAAGCCAAGCCCGCAAGCAGTGGCATATACAAAATCACCACGTATTTACTGGTGATTGCCAGACTCATCAGTACAACCGATAACAAGAGGTAGAGGTAACGACTACGATCGGTTTTTTGACAGGCCAACACCAGCGGTGCAAGTGCCAGAGAGAAGCAGGCAAAACTAATAATGTCGTAGGTTGCAAACCGACTAATAAATAACTGAATAGACTGAAGTGCCAGTAAGCTGGTCGCGATAAAAGCAATTAGACGACTACACCACAGTACATAAGTAAACAGATACATGCCGAGTAGTGACAGTAAGCCAAAAGCGGCTGAGACTATCCGCGCACCAGTCAATCCACCCAATAACTGTTCGCCCAGTCCCAGTAAATACCAATTTAAGTCAGAACCAAATATATAACTATAGGATGGCCAACCTTGACCCGATAGCAGGCGTTGACCCACAAATAAGTAGTCATACTCGTCCATGTGTCCGGCATTAAAGTCGAACAGCAGACGTAAATACGCAGATACTGCTAGCAACAATGCCAGAACAGTGAGAAACAACAACGGCAAGCGCCGTGACAAGCCAGGCATGGCTTTTAAACCCCATTAAAATATTTTTTATTATGGGGCGACCATACAAAAAAGACTCTGACGTCGCAAGCTAATCCCGCTGAAGTGCTTTGATCTTAGAGGCAATCTCCTCCGGAATCTCAACACTTCTGCCAGAGGCAAAATCAAAATACACCATCAGCCCTTCCCCATCAGCAACAATCTTTTGCTGTTGCTCACTATAGACCACGTACTCCATTGACACGCGCTTAGCTTGCAGATCAAAAGTTCGGGTGGCGATGTGCAAGGTGTCAGGATACAGCACGGGTGCTTTAAAGTTGCAGCTGGTTGATGCCAGTACCGGCCCGGACTTGTGCTGCTTCATATAATCCAGCGAGCCGATCTCCTGTAAATAAGCTAAACGTACATCCTCAAAATACCGGAAGTACACTTTATTATTCACATGCTGAAATGCATCCATGTCTCCCCAGTGAACATCCTGAGTGATGACGACGGGGTATTTCTCTTGCCAGTTATTCATTAATTAGTCGCTCATTTATTCCATTCGGGATTTGCTGCGCTCATTCGCCTGTTCACGCACAAATTTCGGGACCAGATAGCCAGCAACGCGAGCGCTCAATGCCTCACGAAGTTGCTGAGCCTCCTCTTCCGGCACATCAAAATGAGCAGCACCTTGCACTTTATCCAATAAGTGCATGTAGTAAGGTAGGACTCGGCATTCAAATAAACGCTGGCTTAAATGCTCAAGCACTTCAACGTTATCATTAATTCCCCTGAGCAATACACTTTGATTCAGCAAGGTTACACCGACATTCGCTAAATCATTCAGCGCAGATTCGACCTCTGCATCGATTTCCTGCGCATGATTACAATGAATCACCATGACTATTTGCAAACGACTCTGCTGCATCCAGCGCAGGCAATGCTCATCAATTCGCTGCGGAATCATAATCGGCAAGCGGCTGTGTAATCGCAGCGTCTTAACATGAGGAATCGAGGCTATGTCATCGCATCGTTGAGATAGGACTTTGTCATTCATTGTGAGCGGGTCTCCACCGCTAAGAATCACCTCAGTAATGCTGTTATCAGCAGCAATATACTGCAATATCTCCTGCCAATGCTGCGCTGAAATCTGATGCTCCTGATAAGGGAAGTGACGCCTGAAGCAATATCTGCAATGAATGGCACAACTACCGTTGAGTACTAATAACACACGCCCATGATACTTGTGCAACAAGCCCTGTACAGGTGTAAATTCGGCTTCCTCTAAAGGATCTGACACATAGCCAACCGTCTCATGTAGTTCTGCCGCCTGTGGCAAGGCCTGCAGTAATAAAGGATCTTGTAAATCACCACTGACGACCCTCGAAAAATACGGCCTTGGAATACGCAGTGGAAACTGACCACAATCCGCTTTTAGCGTGTCACGATCATTTCCCTTGAGATTCAGCAGATCACACAACTCTTCAGGGTCACGTAATAGATTGGAGAGTACCTGTTTCCACTCAGGTGTCGCAGTGGATGTCAGATGGGAATTAATTGGAATGATATTGGTCATAGCCACACGCACAGCTGATAAGTGCCTGTATTTTGCATGATTCATCCACAAATATCTAGCACCCAACCTTTGCTGTTTTTGTGGCCTGAAACATGAGGATATCTTGCATCGATTGTTGAGCAATGGCACTATGAATTTATAATTATTATACAAAAAGAGATCATTCACGCATGCCTACACGTTGGCGACGTTACCTGCTACCACTCACTCTACTGTCAATACTTCTTCCTGTTACTGCTCACGCTACAACACCTCAGTGGGATCATAAGTGGCGCTGTGGAAAAGAAATTCAGATAAAAAAAAGTCATATCCAATACCTGAAGCGCAAAAAACTGATTCAGGCGTACCGGTTGAATGGCAAAGCACTGCCACTGCTTATGTCGGAAGATTATGCCGGCTCAGGATTAATACTTTATACCCGGCTAAATCATCGCTGGCGGGCTTACCCAATTGCCAATGCCAGTATTTCAATGGGTGTTTACAGTACCGCCTCGCATTTTCGCATCGCCATTTTTGGGATGAGCCGCTACCACCGCCTGAGCATGGTCAATATCAAGAATCAATTGCGTCATGTCAGCTGCAATATCTTGCCATTACCCAATGAGATTAAATCAGAAGATACACAGTTTCTTAGCATTCAAGACTTCAATGTACTTCCCAGTGGCACAGGACAACTTTTAGGGGCTTCCTATGACTTCAATAAGGCTGAGAGCAGCAAGTTGCGTTGGTTCCGCTATCACACTCACAACTGGGGATATCGTTGGGATAAACCAGGGCCGATTCGGGCACCTAAAAAAGGGACAAAACTAAAAGGTTCTTTTTACCGGACACAGATGTTCCCGGCCCCTGACTGGCTTACCAACAGCCTCTTCAAACAAGCCCGCTGACGCTGGTCGGCTGTAGGGGCGCGTGATAGACTCGCGCTTAATCTTTATGAGCTACAGCTTAATCAGGAGTGAAAGCATGGAACGTATGATGAGAAATACGGGCTGGATAATCGCACTATTGTTGCTCAGCGCAACAAGTGTATTTGCACACAGTGGTGAAGGCGTGACAGGTGGCTTTATCAGCGGAGCACTTCACCCGCTTGCAGGACTAGACCATGTTACAGCCATGGTCGCTGTCGGTATTTTAGGTGCCTTTTTAGGTCGCCCAGCCATTTGGGTGCTGCCCGTTGTTTTCCCATTGGTAATGGCATTGGGTGGCATTATGGGAATTATGGGTATCCCGGTCCCGGCGATTGAAACAGGTATCGCAGTATCATCCGTTGTACTTGGATTAATGATCCTTCTGGCACTCAAGCCACCGCTGTGGATCGCAGCCCTGATTGTCGCAGCCTTCGCTGTTTTTCACGGCCATGCGCACGGAACAGAACTCCCTAATGCCGCTAATGCACTGTCATACAGCGTTGGTTTTGTCATCGCAACGGGCCTGCTTCACCTCGCTGGTATTCTTATCGGTGAACTTATTCGCTGGCCTGCTGGTCTGATTATCGCACGTGGTATTGGTGGACTAATTGCCTTAGCCGGTGTCGGTTTTTTAACAGGTACGTTATGACAAAACAGATGATGGCCAGACTTACTTTAGTCTTATGCTGCCTACTTCCGGTAGTCAGTTTTGCTGCCGGAACAAACTTTTTTATACAAGGTTTGTCTCACCCGTTAATGGTGCCGGCACACCTCATTGTGACTTTCTCATTAGGCCTGTTATTGGGCCAACAGGGATGGAAGCATATGGGTATTGTTCTACCATTCTTTATCCTCGTGATTGGTGCATCGTTAGTTATGACGCGTCACTACAATCCAAGCTGGAATAGTGAAGCGATCTTATTGCCCTTAGCAGCTATCACAGGCGTTTTAGTGATTTTAAAACTACAACTCCATTGGATAATCACCGTAGTACTGGCAGCAGCGGCAGCCGTCGTCATTGGTCTGGACTCAGCAGTTCCGATGATTCCCGGTCTGCAAGCTCGTAAGATCTACGCCAGCCTCGCAGGTAGCGGTCTGACTGTATTTGGCCTACTGCTGGTGATCAGCGTGATTGCCTGGAGTTTGCGCAACTTACTTCAGGGCATCGTGTTGCGCGTACTCGGTGCCTGGGCAACAGCCGGTGCAGTATTGGTGTTAACACTGTTATTGGCCAACACAACCGCGGCATAACGTAATAATAATTGAAGGACAGATTTTAATGAGACTTACCCGCTTATCGCAGAAACTACTTTTAGTTGCTTCAGCGATGTTACTGACCGCGACTAACAGCTTTGCTGCAGGCTCAGCATTTCATTATAAACTTGACCTAACGGCTCGCCTTGTAACCACTGAATCAGCAGAGTTGACCGCTGTTCAAATGAGTTGGCTCTATGATGAAGGCTTGTCGCAAACACTCATGGATGGTGAAGACTTATCAGACGAGAACCGAGCAGCTACACTGCAAAAACGCGCTAGTGATATTCTGAGTGGTTTGAAGGGTATGGATTACTTCACTACTTTAAAACTTGACGGTACTGAGTTGGCCTTGAGAGAAGTGACACAATACAACCTGAACTTAGTTGAAGGTGCACGTCTGCAAATGAATTTAACCTTACCACTTGAGACATCGACTGCCATGCAGGGACACCAACTGGAGATCATTATTTCTGATGAAACCGCGGTTGGACTTGCAACCTTCGTAGATCCCAGCCACCTAAAACTTGATGAGCCTCTAAAGAGCAGCTGTAAGGCACCTACGATGACTCAATCACAAATGGGCATGATTGATTCGCACGTTGTCATGTCAGAAACAATGACACTGGATTGTCGGTAACAAACAGCAACTCACGTCCTACAGAATATCACTCATAGACAGCCTTACCCGCGACAATGGGTGAGGCTTTCCAGAGCTTACTTTGCATTTCATCGTTACAATAACTCCACTTCGCCTCCCAGCGTGACGGAAAGTCTCTGTCGATAAAGGTGATATGAAAACGCCCCCAATAATGTGATGTCTCACCGTTTTGCGTCG
Source organism: Leucothrix pacifica (assembly GCF_003172875.1). Lineage (GTDB taxonomy): Bacteria > Pseudomonadota > Gammaproteobacteria > Thiotrichales > Thiotrichaceae > Leucothrix > Leucothrix pacifica. The sequence continues at coordinate 21,167 of NZ_QGKM01000022.1, forward strand.
GTCTTACAGTTGTACAGCGCTTTTCTGACTTATTCTGAACCCAATACCCTTCGTAAGTCCCACGGTTGGAATAGATACCCGCTAACCCTGCGAGATTGATCAAACCGACGTAGTGCTCACTGCGATAGCTCCAAATCGCGGTAGGACCAATATCTGTTTCGTAAATAACCCGCCCAAAGTTACTATCCCAGACCTCATCAGCAACCACCGACTGACTGAAAACAACAGTACACATGAGGACTATTAGTATTATTCTCTCTTTCATAAGAACACCACACCTCCGACACATTACTTCTTAGTATAGTTTATAAGCATGTTTTTATTTGCTATCAATTATTCATTTTCGTCTTATTTTTATTAGAAGTTTTACTAAACTATTGAATTCGCTTAGGCTGATAATAACCGCAACAGAGGGAGTTGACTATGGATGAGACCACATCATCAGTGAAAGCCGACAAAGCAGGCATTCTTCGTAAGCTATTTGATGTCAATGTAAAGCAAGAACCGATCTTTTATGAAGCGGCTGAAAAAGCCATGGATCGCCTCAGCAATATCCAAACGGATGATGTACGCGGAACTGCCGCTTCACAAATAGAGCTACTCTCGCGTTTTTATGATTTATCATTATCGCAGGCGCAACGGAGTTTTCGCTGGGCTTTAATTGCGGGAATTGTTGGTTTTATATTTATGTTAGGCGCAATTGTCAGCATTTGGACCAACAATCAGGACTTTACTATGGTGACTTTAGCCAGTGGTGTGGTGATCGAGTTCATCGCGACAATCAACTTCTACCTCTACAATAAAACGATTACGCAACTCACCTTATTTCAGGGACGGCTGGAAATAACACAGCGTTTCCTTCTGGCAAATAGCTTGTGCGAAAGCTTGGGTGATGAATTGCGCGATACGACCAGAGCAGCCTTGATCAACAAGCTTTCCTCTACGCATTCAGCAGAGCCAGCCGAACCTATTGAACCTCACTTACTAGCCCGCAGAAGAGGCCATAGACACACGGAGGGTGGTGAGCATTGAACTGACTTAGCGATGACATCTTGAACTAATGCAGCTACAAAAAAACAGGCTACCAACACTAAGGTAATCTATTCGCGCGTTAAACACCTTTCTTCAGAACAGGTTACTCTTTAGCGTCTAACTCAGTCAGTGTTTCACGGGCACGTTCACAGACACTTTCTATATCAACAACCGCGAGCTCCAGCTCTTCACGCTGCAACTTTAATGTCTCCAGACGTTGCTCCATGATGTCCAGCAAATACAGGATTTGTTTTTTCTCACCATCAATCGGTTTGGAGTCATAGAGATCAAACATATCTTTGACTTCTGCTAGTGTAAAACCAATGCGCTTACCCCGCAAAGTCAGCCGCAAACGCACTCTGTCTTTTTCATGATATATGCGACGGCTACCATCTCGCTCAGGCGCCAATAGACCGGATTCTTCATACAAACGAATCGCACGAGTCGTGACATCGAACTCTTTGGCCAGCTCGGAGATGGTGTATGTTTTATTGCTCATTAATGTCCCTTGTGATTCGCCATTCGCGCTCCATGCTAATGAGGATTCAAGGCTTGCGCAAGTCACTGTAACAACAGATATAAATAACGGCATTCACAAAAACAAACTGGCAGCCAACCAAGGTGACTTGGTGACTGCCGGTTTGATACCTAATGACTACCTGCTTAAGGCAGTACTTCAATCTTCACATTAGAGAAGTCGATACCGTTATCTGGTGTATCTTTCTTCTTAGAAGATCCAAACGTCTTACTGTTCACATGGAATGCCAACATACCAAGACTCGTCACATACAAACCAACACGGAACGCAGAACCTCGCTTAGTACCCAAGGTTTTAGGCGTTGTGAAAGTGAATGTCGCTTTTAAGGTTTGGCCATCGCTCAATGCCTGAGATGGGAATGTCGCTCGTAAACCACGACCTGAACCACCCGACACCAAGCCAAGCCTGCCTGTTGAGAACTCTAAGGCGCTGCTATTGGTTGTGGTAACCCAGTTTGCATCCAGAGCATCCGCGCCATTGTCGCGTCCACCATCCGCAAAGCTATCATCAACAACCACACCGGGCATAGCCAGAGCAATCACCTCTTTCTCTATCAATTTGATCGGCGCTGCACCTGCAGGTGCTTCTGGTGGAGGATTATGTGAGTAGGCTAACTTATAGAAAATAACCTTATCAAAGTCAGTCTCAGGCGTTGGGCTGGTGTTATTCCCTGAGTAAGCACCCGCCTTAAAGAACATGAACTCATTCTCAACACTAAAACCACTACCACTCATATCGTATGGCTCAGCAACAACCTCGCTACCATCATCACGTATAATTTTCAGGTGAAGCATTGGAATAATTTTGTCGCCGTCTTTCTTGCCCTTTACTTCAATCTCATAGCTGAAGCGCTCATCTAAAGCGATACCATCTTCAGGATTCTTAGCTCGATCAGAGCGAGATCCAATGACTTCTACCCACTTTTCTTTCCCCACTTCCGGGTCATGTGCGAAGTAAATCGAACCGTATTTGTTCTGTGGCAACTTGCGATAGTAAAGACGGATCGGCTCATCATTTTTCGCGTGAATCTGACCAATCGTCACACGACCTACCTGATAAACTTTACCCAAACGCGTCACCTGATTGACTGACAAGGTTGCTTTCAGTACACCATCAACTCCGGCTGAGGCTGCTTGAGCAGACAATGGTGCTGATGAGAATACCCAGTTGTTTTTATTGGGAATACCACCTTCCAAACGAGTTTCTATGCTGTAGTCACCACCGCGTAACATACCGCGCAACTCGGTGCGTGTGTATTTGGTATTCTTTGATGTTTTTGCGCCAGCCGGCGTCGAACGGAACACCATGCCACCCGTTGCAGGATCAGTATAGAAATAGCGAGGATCAGTCCAGCCTTCAGCGAGTTCTTTTTCATACACACTATCTGCTTTGCCATCACCATCATCATCCGCAGGAGTAGTGATATACCAACCTAACAGATCAAAGTTTTTTCCGGGTGGACGGTCTTTATGAAGGTTAAACACACCAGTGCCTTTGCGATCAGTGACAACGGCCTTTTCAGGTTTCTTTACCGGAGTACCACAACCATAAGCAACTAGCTCGACCATACTATTCCTGTCGTTACTTTCGTTACCGTTACTGGTTAGTTTGATAAATTGTGCTTTGGTATCGTCAAAGTCATAAGGTTCTAACTCTAACGTTGTACCACTGGATTTCTGTTTCGGTAATATCTCAGTGTAAGCCTTGCCGTCTGCCGAAGCCTCTACCCAGAACTCTGACCAACGGCTATCACCTTTGTGCCAGGCAATACTGATAGATTTCAGTGTTTGCACCGCACCCAAATCCAATACCACTGACTTGGGGTCGCCGGTTGATTGGTTGGACCAGCGTGAATCAGGGTCAAGGTTGCTATCAATAATATTTTCCGGGCCATGAGTCTCCTCATACAAGCCATCATCAGTAGCTGAGATAATTGTCAGCGGTGCATTACCATCACAAGCAGTATTTGCGTAAACAGAACCTGCGCACAACATCAGGGCAAGTGATGTGGCAGTCGTAATATGATTCATTCCTCTCCTCCGAAAATCATTTACAGGGCGATAAGCCGCAGCCAGCTAATACACTAGAATTTATAATAATATGTTAGAGGATTCGTTAAAATTAGTTTTTGGGTACTAAGTAAATGATTTCCGCAGGTAAACCGGTGATAGTCCTACTTAAGGTGCAACTGAAGCAACAATCTGGTTGCTCGTTATTTTACATACAATCTAACTTTCCAACATTTAATTCTCAAAAACAAAGCCGACTGCGCTACCATTGACCACCCTATTCATTGACTCGTGAGCCACCATGACCCCTGACGCATCTGATTTTTGGTTTTTACCGCTTGGCGGAACCGGTGAAATCGGAATGAATATGAATCTCTACGGTCATGATGGGCAATGGTTAATGGTGGATTGCGGAATCACATTTGCCAAACCTACGGAAGAAGAAAAAGCATTAGGTCTGCCACCTTCAGCGCCACCGGTTCAAATGGCAGACCCAGAGTTTATTGCCTCGCGCAAGGAACAACTGGTTGGTTTAGTCATCACACATGCTCATGAAGATCATATCGGCGCTGTGCCCTATCTCTGGGAGCAATTACGATGCCCCGTCTACACAACAAAATTTACTGCTGAAATTCTCGACCGTAAACTCAAAGACGTTGGCATCAATAAAAAAGTCCCGGTACATATTATTGACCCCACCGTACGACATGATATTGGGGTATTCAATCTACAGTGGGTCACGCTGACTCACTCGATTCCGGAGCCTTATGCACTGCTTATTCGCACACCAGTAGCAAAAGTCTTTCATACGGCTGACTGGAAACTAGACCCGCAGCCGGTCATTGGTGAACCCTTTGATGAGAATGAATATCGCAAGATTGGTGATCAGGAAATTGACGCCATGATCTGTGACTCCACAACCGCCAATGTAAAGGGACACTCGATCTCAGAAGCTGATTTGGTCACGGGCTTAACAGATATTATTAGCAAGGCAAAAGGTCGCGTCGTTGTAACGTGCTTTGGCAGTAATCTGGCACGCTTAAAAACCCTGTACGATATCGCTGGAACCTGTGATCGTCATATTGCGTTACTGGGGCGCTCTATGGTCAATATGGCGGATGCTGCTAAAAAGTCTGGTATCTGGCCTAATCAAAAGAACATCGTAGACTCCTCATATCTTTGCTATTTGCCGAAACACTCTGTACTGGCGATCGCGACCGGCAGTCAAGGCGAACCACGCACCGCGCTATACAGGCTGAGCCATGACAACTTTTTTGATATGGCTTTAGAACCGGGTGACACCGTGATCTTCAGCTCCAGAGCCATCCCCGGTAATGAGCAAGATATAGATGACTTAATCGAACGACTGGAGTCTATGCAAATTAATGTGGTGACTTATGCCAACAGTGAATTACCCATTCACGCTTCCGGCCATCCGGCAGTGGATGAGCTCAAGCTGATGTACCAATGGATTCATCCGGATATGTCCATTCCGGTTCATGGTGAGCCTCAACACCTGAGCGCCCATGGCAAGCTGGCAAAAGCCATTGGTGTACCGCGACAACAGATTGGTAAGAATGGCGATATCTACTACATAGCGCCATACCGGGGCATTCGCCGCGCTGCCGTTGAAACAGGCAGGCTGGGGCTAAAAAACCGCAAGTTAGTGCGCATGGATAACTGGTAAACACTTAAGCCGCCGATGTTGTCTCAGCGCTAGACAGATCAGAGTAGGTACACACCTGATCACGACCCTGTCGTTTTGCCTGATATAAAGCCTTATCCGCTGCCGCCAGGGCATCCCGGAAGTAATCATCACCCTGAGCAATACACTCAACGCCAATACTCACAGTCACGCTGATATTGCCACTGCTAGTCATGACAGGAGACTGGCTGACCACGCGTCTTAAGCGCTCACACACAGCATGCGCACTCGCCAGATCAGCACCGATCATTAGTAGTGCAAACTCCTCTCCACCATAACGCGTCAATATGTCCGATTTCTTCAACACATTGAGCATACGCTGGCTCACAACCACTAGCACCTCATCACCAATAGGATGGCCAAAGGTATCGTTAATGGTTTTAAAGCGATCTATATCAATCATAGCAACAGACACTGGCTGCCCTTTTGCATGCTCCTCTTTGACCATCTCATCGCCAAACTGATCCAGTGCACGGCGGTTATAAAGTCCGGTCAGTGGATTACGAAGGACAGACTCTTGCAACTCATCAACAGGTTTTAGGAATCGCAAGGCCAGCAAAAAGGCAATCAAGGTAATCACCAGCGAACTGATGACTGCGGCCAAAATCTGCCAACGCTGCGCACTGCGGATCATTTCAATAAAGTCACTCTCAGGAGCCGTGACGACAACCGTCCATTCCAGTCCGAGTTTGTTGTAGGAATGAAAAACCGCGTGATAGGTTTCACCCTCAAACTCCAATGTCACTGTCCTTACATCATCTGATACGAAACTTTTTCCTTCAGCTTCCAGAGCCGCGATAGACTTCTTCGACAACTCATCATCAATGTCTGCCAGACTGATCATCATGTGTTTTTCAGGGTTAGCCGGATCTGGCTTCATAATAGTGTCAAAGTCAGTATGCGCCACCATCTCTTTATTGCGGGTTGCGATCAGCGCAGTGCTATTGTAGCTTAATTCATTTTTACTCAAAAAGTGAGATAGGTTACTGATTTCAATATCTAAGCCCATCACACCAATCGGCTCTTTGGCTGCATTTAATACCGGACTGGAAACACTGATACCGGGGCGCTGGGAAGTGAAGTAAACATAGGGTGCAGTCCAGCGATAACTGGAATCACTAACGACCTTAAACCAAGGTCTGGTTCGCGGGTCGAAGTCGGTGGGAGTATCTACCCTATCCCTTTCTATAAATGCGGCGGTTCGGTAGACCAGTTGAGTCTTTCGAACACCCTTATCTTTGACGACATACTTAGTCACATAAGGTGATAGTTCATCGGCTTCGCCGTGTCTGGTAAACAGAAAACCACCATTTATCCAGCCAAAATACATCCCAGAAAAGTTCGCATTTACGCTGACTTGCTGAAAGAAATACCGCTCCATGGTTTCTCCGGACGTCACCGGCAACACACCAGCCTCCATCAAGCCACGAGCATTTTTAATCAGATGCTCTGCCGGTTGAAGCAAGTTCTCGACACTCTGAACAGACTCAGTGGCCACCGCCTTCATCAACCCCCTAACGTGTTTGAGATACGCTTCTTCGCCCCATAAGTGGCTGATTAACATCATTAAACCGACTGTAACAATTTGTAGGCACAATAACGCAATAAATGTGATTTTAGCAATTGGCCACTTGTTCTTATCCATGTGTTAGTTATCAAGATGAAAGGCTGGCGGTTGAAACGTTGCTTAGTCAACAAATCATCACATGATATGTCTATTTTTTAAGCAAGTAATTACTGTATAGGATACACAAATCTTTCACTAAAATATGCGACTTTGATGCAAATCAAGCTGCTTTTTGTATTTATGGCTTAAAGTCCAATCAATATCTGCAAAGTTGTCTGGATCAATGCACTCTCTGTCATACAAAAAAACTCTTAATTACCTGATTTGGCTAAGCCTCACTCTTCTGCCTGTACTGGCATCATCTTCTTTATATGCTCAAGAAAATGGTGCAGCACTGTACAAACAACATTGTTCTGCTTGCCATAGCAATACCGGCGAAGGCGGCATTGGCTTACCATTGGCGACACCTTCTGTGATTGAATCACTGCCTGACTCCTACATCAAAAAGACAATTATTCAGGGTCGTCCGGGACGCATTATGCCTGCCTTTGATCAACTGTCAGCTGATGAAGTCGACGCTATCGTAGGTCATATGCGTTTATGGGGAGAACAAAAAGTCAGTAACGATACAACACCGATTAAAGGGAATGCTTTAAAAGGTAAAGCGACTTACCAACAGCATTGTGCCAGCTGCCATGGTCAGAACCTTGAAGGAAATACACTAGGAACAGGGGTTACTTTTTCACGAGACAGATCATTGCCCGTGATGCCACCTGCGCTGAATAATGCAGGTTTTTTAGATGCCGCCAGTGACGCCATGTTGAAATATAGTATTTCACATGGCCGTATCGGAACGCCTATGCCTGCGTTTGCCGACACTCTGACTGAGCCACAAATTAACGATGTTGTTAGCTACATTCGGGCCGCTCATCAACAGCAAGCCAAGCCTCCGGTGGATGAAGATGCCTTGAGCCTGATGTATGACTCGCCATTAGATTTTGATGAAACCGTGGACGCCGTGCGCAGTACAATCAGCGCCTACAATTTCAGAACGTTTCCCGACCGCTACATCGAGCAAGGACTTACCGACGAATTCTCCAGCAATAAGAAACAAGTCATTATTCGTTTCTGCAATTTCAAAAAACTCTACGATGCCATCCGCATAGAGCCACGCATCGGCACCATTCTGCCTTGCAAGATCACCATCTTTGAAACTGAAGACGGCGAAGTAAAGCTGGTAACAGTCAACATCAAACGCTATGGCAGCTTGTTTAATAACGCTCAACTGGACAAGGCACTAGAAGCCATTAGCGAAGCTTATGAAGAAATCCTCGATGAGGTAACCTTGTAATGACAATAGCAATGAATAAATTACTGATCACATTCCTTTACACGCTGGCGACCGCGATATGCGTTGTCAGCAATACAGCAGTGGCCACTGAGGATATTCTGACCGCCCGCACCTCATCAGACTTTGAAAGCACTTTAGAAAAGTCCAAACTGGTCTTAGAAGAACACAACTTTACTGTAGCGCATGTGCAGCGTTGTGATGGTGGCTTACGACAAATGGGTTACCATACGGATAATTATAAAATTATCTTCTTTGGCCGTTTAGAAGAAGTCAGAGAAGTAACTAGGGCTCATCCTGAACTAATGCCTTTTCTCCCGCTGAAACTGGCTGTTTTTGCTGAGAAGGACGAAACCCTGCTATCCATCGTCAATCCGACATCCATCCTGGCCATGATGCCAGCACTTGAGAAAGAGCTACAGCCTCTGTTCAGTAAATGGGAAAAGGAACTGAGACAAGTACTGGCAGAGTTTCAGTAGGCCTAGATAATACGAATAGCCGGTAAGCGATCCGACTTGGTTTGACTCACCGGCACAGTCTCTTCTCCATGATAAGTAAACACCAAAGAACACTTTATCTCATCTGTCTTACAGCGGTCAGCCGCGTGGAAAATGAAAGGACTAAACAGCAGTACATCCCCAGCATTTAACTCAACATAGATCGCTTTGGCTAACTGTGCCTGATTGCCCTCGTAATCCAGTTTCAGGAACTGTAAATCATCTAATCCCTGATCATCAACATGCCACAGGTGTGACCCCGGAATCACTTTCATCCCACCGTTTTGTGCATGCTCCGGGCCTAGCGCAGTCCACGCATTGATCAGGCGATTATCAGAATAATGCCAGTAACGCGTGTCACGATGCCACAAGGTGTCGCTGCTATATTTAGGATGTTTGGTCATCACCGTATTGTGATGATTGGGCGTCAGCCATAGCTCCTGAGAACCTAATAACTGTTGGATGTTTTGAGCGATGTACTCATTATGTGCCCATTTCCTGAAGATCTCATCACGCTCATAAGCCATCAAGATACGGCGTGCGGTATTACCACCGGGAGCATCCTTACTTTCCGGCGCACCGGGGTAGTTAACGGATGACTCTAACTCCAGCGGCTCTTCTCGTGACGCCAGACTCTCAAACGTTTTCTCACGCATTACCTCAATCGTTGCTTTGTCAGCGACAGCAGGTAGCACTATATAGCCTTGCTCATTAAAGGTTTGAACTTGATCTTGGGTCAGCATAGGGATCGCCTCGGGGTTGTCGGACTAACACCATAAACCCCGATTATGAACCTGCTTTTAAGTGAATCAAGCTATATTTATTGCTTCAAGCGATAACCAGTTTTGAACATCCACCAAACCACTCCAAGGCATAAGCTGAGGAACACCGTAATCATCAATAAACTGGTGACAACAGGTACATCGCTCACACCAAAAAAGCTCCAGCGGAACCCGCTAATCAAGTACAGCACGGGGTTAAACAGTGTGATCTTCTGCCAGATCGGGGAGAGCATACTCACCGAATAAAAGCTGCCTCCCAGAAACACCAAAGGCGTAATCACTAACAAGGGGATCAACTGCAATTTTTCAAAATTGGTCGCCCATAAACCGATGATAAACCCAAATAAACTAAAGGATATACAGGTCAGAATTAAGAAAGCCACCATCCAAACCGGATGCTTAACTTCCAAATCAACAAAAAATCCGGCAGTGAATAAAATGATTAATCCAATGATCAGCGACTTAGTTGCAGCAGCACCCACATAACCAATCAGAATTTCAAAAAACGAAATTGGTGCTGACATAACCTCATAAATCGTCCCGGTAAATTTGGGAAAAAATATCCCGAATGAGGCGTTAGAAATACTTTGTGTCAGCAATGACAACATGATCAAACCAGGTACGATAAACGAACCATAAGGCACACCTTCCACTTCCTGAATTCGCGACCCTATCGCGCTACCAAATACGACGAAATACAAGCAGGTGGAAAGCACCGGTGAGGCGATGGTTTGCAGTAAGGTATTCCATGCACGCAACATTTCGTTAAAGTAGATTACTTTTATTGCCTGAAAATTCATGCCTCGTCCTCCACTAATTTAACAAAAATATCTTCCAATGAACTCTGGGTCGTTTTTAAATCTTTAAGGGACAAACCAGCTTCATTCACCTGTTGTAGCAAACTGGTGATACCAGTGTGTTCCGCACGCGTGTCATAGGTGTAAGTCAGTGCCTGACCATCCTCAGATAACTGCAGCTGGTATTTGGCCAGACTATCCGGCACTGCAGAAATCGAATCTTTAAGCTCAATCGTCATCTGCTTCTCACCCATCTTATGCATCAGGGTATCTTTGTCCTCAATGAGTAACAGTTCACCTTTTGCAATCACACCCACACGGTCTGCAATTTCCTCTGCTTCCTCAATATAGTGAGTGGTCAGAATAATCGTCACACCCGACTCACGCAGCTTGTTAACGATCTTCCACATGTCCTTACGCAACTCAACATCCACACCGGCGGTCGGCTCATCTAAGAAGAGAATCTTTGGTTCATGGGACAAAGCCTTGGCAATCAGCACACGTCGCTTCATACCACCAGATAACGTCATCAATTCACTGTCTTTCTTATCCCACAAACTGAGGTCTTTAAGCAGTTGTTCGATATAGGCATGATCAGGCTTTTTCCCGAATAAGCCACGGCTAAAATTAACCGTATCCCACACCAAATCGAATGCACCCAACGATAACTCTTGCGGCACTAAACCAATGTCTTTGCGTGTCAGACGATAGTCTTTGATAATATCGTTACCATCTACCGTGACCGTGCCCTCTGTCGGCGACACCAAGCCACAAATAATTGAAATCATGGTCGTTTTACCCGCACCATTTGGCCCCAGTAAAGCGAGAATCTCACCTCTTTCAATTTCTAAATTCACGGATTTAAGCGCTTGATGCCCAGAGTCATAGGTCTTACTCAAGTCTTTTATCGAAATAATTACAGACATATTTTAGCCATTTTTTTAAGGGACCAGAACGTAGATCCGGTCGATGGATACTATTCTGTCTCACTTAATAGCTCAATAGTTTTTCCGGAGGCTAGCCGCTCAAGCCTGCACAAGCATCACATATCACGACTATTCGCCCCGTAAAATGCAACTCAGACATAAATAGTTGAGATAATCGTAACTGTTGCGCACTATGGTTATAGGCACAATAAATTATAGAGATAACACAGGAATAACATGGGAAAGTTACTAAAAATTGCCGGAGCTCTGCCTTTTCTAATGGCGGTTTTTCTCAACACCGTCGTCGATCTTGGCCATAAAATTGTTATCCAAAACACCATCTTCAAGGTTTATGATGGCAGCGAACAGGTATATCTTACCGCCATCGTCAATGGCCTGATCCTGCTTCCGTTTATTCTTATGTTCAGCACCGCTGGCTATATTGCGGACAAGTTTCCGAAGAGTACCGTCATGCGACTCGCGGCATGGGCAGCGGTTGCATTAACCATCGGCATTACGATTTGTTATGCGATGGGTTGGTTCTGGACTGCCTTTGCCATGACGTTCTTACTCGCGGTGCAATCTGCTATCTACTCTCCCGCTAAGTATGGCTATATCAAATCACTGTTTGGAAAAGAGCATCTGGCAGAAGGAAACGGAATTGTTCAGGCAATTTCTATCATCGGTATTTTAGCCGGCACGCTACTGTTTTCCATCCTATTTGAAATGTGGTTTCCAACAAGCTCGTTGGACAAAGGCGCCATTCTTAGCACACTGGTACCCGTAGGCTTTATTCTAATCGCCAGCAGTGTGCTTGAGCTGGTGATGATGTATCGCCTGCCTCAACTGGAACCAATACAAGCAGATCAGCAGTTTGACTTTAAAGCACTACGTAGCGGATCAATGACAGCCGCCAACCTAAAACCCGTGTTGGCTAATAAAGTAATCTTCCTGTCTATTATCGGCTTGGCCGTATTTTGGTCGATTGGCCAAGTCATGCTGGCAGCCTTCCCTGCTTTTGCCAAAGCGCAAACCGGTGAAACCAACACGATTGTTATTCAAGCAGTGTTAGCTGCATCAGGATTAGGCATCGCACTCGGCTCCTTAATAGCCGGACGTTTTTCAAAGAACTATATCGAAACCGGTTTAGTACCGGTCGGTGCAGCGGGTATTGCGATCGGCCTGTTTATCCTACCGACACTCAGTAGCCAATGGCTAATGGGGCTGGATTTCTTCTTTATCGGTGTGATGGGCGGTATGTTTATCGTCCCGCTAAATGCTCTGATTCAATATCATGCGGAGGAAAACAACCTCGGGCGTGTTTTAGCCGCGAATAATCTGATTCAAAACATCGCGATGCTTAGCTTCCTGTTGATTACCGTCGCGTTTGCGATCGCCGGAATTGGCAGTACACAGCTACTACTATTAATCGCAGTAGTGGCTGTTATCGGCTTTGGGTATACGGTTTACCAACTCCCACAAAGCTTAGTGCGCTTTATTCTGTCCTACCTGATGAATCTGAAATATAAGGTCAATGTAGAAGGCATGAAGAATATCCCTGCCAGTGGTGGCGTGCTCATGCTAGGCAACCATATCAGCTGGATTGACTGGGCAATTGTGCAATTAGCCTCACCTCGTCCGGTTCGCTTCGTCATGTTACGGGCGATCTATGAGCGTTGGTATCTGACCTGGTTCTTTAAATTATTTGGTTCCATTCCGATTGAATCCGGCCCGCGCAGTGCTAAGGCCTTAGAAACAGTTGCCGAACTTCTCAACCAAGGTGAAGTGGTTTGCTTATTTCCGGAAGGCACTATCACCCGCACGGGGCACCTCAGCATTTTCAGGCAGGGCTATCAAAAAGCGGCTGCAATGTGTCACGATGATGTTGTTATTGTGCCGTTTTATTTACGTGGCCTGTGGGGCAGCCAGTTTTCACGCTCCTCAGACAGACTCAAAAACACACCGAAACAAGGCAGAAAGCGCGAGCTACTAGTGAGCTTTGGCAACGTGTTGCATAAAGACACAGATAGCAAAGTACTCAAGCAACGTATTTTTGACCTCTCCATCATCGCCTGGAAAAGCTATAGCAACACCTTGCCAACTTTAGCAGACGCATGGATTGATAGTGCCAAACACGTCGATGGTGAAATGGCACTAGCAGACAGTATTAGCAAACCACTGTCCGCCAGAAACACGCTGGCAGCATCTATCGCATTTTCTCGTCGCATCAAAAAGTGTAGTCCGGAGCAAAATATCGGATTACTACTACCGACCAGTAGCGGTGGAGTGATTGCTAATATGGCGGGATTACTCGCAGGAAAAACACTGGTTAACCTCAACTACACAGCCAGTCGCGAGGCATTTTCATCGGCACTAAAGCAAGCAAACATCACAACCGTTTACAGCTCCTCATTATTCTTAAATAAGCTAAAAAAGCGCGGTATTGATTTATCAGCAGCACTGGCAGATGCGAAAGTAATCCACCTGGAAACACTGAGAAAAGAGATCTCAACGCTGGAAATGATAAGCACATTAACCATCATCAAACTGCTTCCGGCATCTGCTCTGAAAACACTCTACAGCAGCAACCACGACAACCAAACAACCGCAGCCATTCTATTTTCCAGCGGCAGTGAGGGCGCACCAAAAGGTGTTGAGTTAACTCACCGAAATATCATGGCAAACCTTAAGCAAGTGGGCGAAATATTAAATGCAGACAGCGATGATGTGGTCATGGCATCTCTGCCATTATTCCACGCCTTTGGTTTAACCGTGACGCAGTTCCTCCCGTTGATAGAGGGCTTGCCGATGGTGTGTCACGCTGACCCAACCGATGGCGAGGGAGTCGGTAAGGCCGTCGCAAAATACCGTGCAACCATATTATTTGGCACCTCGACTTTCTTCCGTTTATATACCCGTGATAAGAAGGTGAAACCGCTGATGTTTGACAATTTACGCATCGTGGTCTCGGGTGCTGAAAAACTAAACCAGCAAGTGCGTGAAGCCTTCAAGATGAAATACTCAAAGGACATCTATGAAGGCTACGGCACCACAGAGACAACGCCAGTAGCCAGTGTAAACTTACCGGATGTTTTAGACACCACTTACTGGTACACGCAGATCGGCGGCAAGCAAGGCACTGTCGGCATGCCGCTACCCGGAGCAAGCTTCAAAATCGTTGACCCCGTTAGCTTTGAAGAGCTTCCCAATGGCGAAGACGGCATGATTTTGATTGGTGGCCCTCAGATCATGAAAGGCTATTTAAATGATCCGGAAAGAACCCAAAAAGTTATCCGCAAGATAGACGATATTAGGTGGTATGTGAGTGGTGATAAGGGCCACCTGGATGAAGATGGCTTCTTAGTCATCGTTGATCGCTATTCTCGATTTGCAAAACTCGGCGGTGAAATGATTAGCCTGAGTGAGGTGGAGGCAGCGGTGCGAATGAGTTTAGAAATGCCAGATATAGACTTGATAGCGACCAACATACCCGATGATAAAAAAGGTGAAAAAGTCGTATTGCTGACCGATCAGGATTTAGATCTACGCACCATCAGAGAAGCAATGCTTGAAGCTGAAATTAATCCGCTATTGATTCCCGCAAAGGTTTTACAAGTCGAGACTTTACCGACGCTAGGGGCTGGCAAGACAGATTTTGCAGGGGCTAAAGTATTGGCAAGTCAGTCAGCTTAACACCAACCACGCCAGCAGACATCGCCATGAAGTCACGACGATTTGGGTGATCTATGATGTTTTCCATGTCTGTACCTATCATTTTGTATTATTCTCTTTAACAACGGGCAACAGCAGATTTTAGTTGCAACAATAGGTATTTAGCAGATCAGAGGGACGAGAATGACTGACAAGGCGGCGATTTTAGTATTGATATTGGCTTCTGGTTTAGCAGCATGCTCAAACCCGAATAAGGACTGCCTAAAGGCGGATGCGTTCGGTCACTGCAAACAATGGAAGGATCAACCGAATACTTGTGAAAAGCCTGATTTCTTGGGGTTTTGTCCCGGCAATAAGTAAAAGCCTGAGAGGAAATGGCGCACCCGATGCGATTCGAACGCATGACCTTCGCCTTCGGAGGGCGACACTCTATCCAGCTGAGCTACGGGTGCTTGTGGCGCGATTATACAGTAATCCAAAGAAAAATCAGGCACTATCTTCGCTTTGTGAGGCGATTAAATACAACATTTCCAGACCCAATGTGGCGGCGGCCAGCGACGTGATTTCAGCATGATCATAAGCCGGAGAAACCTCAACCACATCCATACCAACAATATTTAAACCTTGCAGGCCTCTGATAATTTTCAATACTTTATCCGTCGTCAGTCCACCCACTACAGGTGTTCCGGTGCCGGGCGCAAAGGCCGGATCTAAACAATCAATATCAAAGGTTAGATAAACCGGTGTTGTCTCATCGCCTACTCTGGACTTAATACGCTCAACAATCTGATCCGCATGGAGGTCATTTGCTTGCGCGGCATTAACAACCTCAAAAGGATGCCCTTTAACCGTATATTCTGTGCGAATGCCTATCTGTATCGACTTTTCAGAGTCAATCAACCCTTCTCTAGGGGCATGATAAAACATGCTGCCGTGATCAAACGCTGCACCTTCCTCAGAATAGGTATCGGTATGTGCATCAAAATGAATCATCGCCAACTTGCCATGCTGAGCGGCATGAGCTCGCAATAACGGTAATGCAACGAAATGATCTCCACCAAAACAAAGCACTTTTTTACCTGCTTGCAGCAGAGCACCTACATGTGACTCAACCTCATCTAACAATGACTGCTGGTTACCTGTCAGTAACTCCAAATCACCATAGTCGGCGACACGAATGCGCTCAAAAGCCGCAAAATTCCATGGCCAGCGCTTTTCTTCCCAGCGTAAATTTGCGCTCGCCTGGCGAATGGCTGAGGGGCCACTGCGTGTGCCTGCCCGGCCTGTGGTTGCAAGGTCATAAGGAATTCCCAAGACGAATATATCGGCATCATCGAGGTTGCGGCTCAGAGACAACCCCATATAACTAAAGATATTACAAAAAGCTGAATCGCTCGCTATGAATGACATATTAGGTCCGATGGGCATCTACTGTTGGGGTGTATAATATAACCTGTTCTACCGGCATGGGATAGCCAACATAATAGCCCTGAATACTATCAACACCAATCCTTAATAACTCCAGATATTCTTCCTGCGTTTCCACGCCTTCCGCGATCACTTTGGTGTTAGTTTCTCGGGCAAAAGCGATCAACGCACTCGCCAGCGCACTGCGGGCAGGATCTTTAGCCAGACCTTTTATCAGGCTGATATCGAGCTTAATGATTTCAGCGCGTAACTCCAAAACATGCTGAAAGCTGGCATACCCTGCACCGGCATCATCAACGGCAACCCGCACACCTTTTTTCCTCAACGGGGAGAGTGCCTCGCGGAACAACTGATAATCGGGGACTTTGGCATGCTCAGTCACTTCCAGAACAATACGGTGAGCAATCTCATCACTAAAAATATTCGTTAGAATGCCTGACAAAATAATCTCAGCTGACACATTTAAGGACAAATAAGCCGACTCATCGATCAGATGAATGCTTTCGAGTCCTTGCTTAATGGCTAACAACTCCAGCTGTTGATCCAAGTCCACCAGTTTTGCTTGATCAAACCAAATATCCGGCGTTTGATAAGGCTGTGTATCAAACCTTGCCAGTGACTCGTAGCCGACGACTTTTTTTTGCTGTAGGTCGTAAATGGGTTGATAGCTGATGTTTAGCTTTTCCGGCTTCATGACCTCCAGAATCCGACGCTGCGCATTCAGATAGCTTTGCCTCTTTTTAATTTGCTCCCTGATCTCAGTACCGGCCATATCAGCAAACATAGACATCACAGCCAGATCACTCTCACTAAGATGCCCCCCGTCTTTATGACCGATGCAACTAAACACACCGTAAGTAGCGCCATCAGCATCCCGTAAAGGAGCGGCAATATAAGACACGATATTGAGCTTATGGGTTAAAGTTAACTTTCTGGCGACAGGGTCCAGTGATGTATCGCGAATAATCGAGGGCAGAACGCCCCCTGCGAACAGATGGCAATAACTCTCATGCCTGGGGATACAAGCGCCGGGCAGACTTGTCGCATGTTCTGAGTCACCTTCTACAAAGCGCACAATATTGTGTTCATCAACAAAATCAGTAATGAATGCAATATCCATGCATAAATGAGCACGTATAGCAGCAATCGTCTGTTGCATTTTTTCAGGGACTAAATCGCCTAGGTGGTACCCCTGATTTTCATGCAACACTGCAACCATCATCTCTCCTTTGTTATTAGTTTCGTATCTAAAAAATCAGCCCTGATACTTCGGTGAAGCTTACCGTTTATTTGACTTATCAACAAACAATACACCCGCAATGAATTGATGACTCACTCCGCAACAAACATCGCTCCTATATTGGGTAACGAACTTGTTTGTTATTTTTTGTTCTGCACCAATTCTTCAAATTTATAATTCTGAAAGCGTGATGAAAGTACTTTTAATGACTCATATGAAAAAAACAATAACACAAGTGAAACAATGAACATGCAGAACCACAATAGTGACTCTACAGTCAGTAAGATATTTAATTGTTCTCTCAAGTCAATTTCTCGCCCCACCAAAGACTCATTGTATTTGCTATAAAAAGAAATCCCTAACAATAACAAGCCGGCCAAAAAAGCACCAGTAATGAGCCCAAGGTCTTTTACCAGCGCTTTATACTTCTGATTACTCTCAGTCTTTGTAAATGCTTGCTGATGTAGTTTTATGGGTTTGCCCTTGACTAATTTTGCAGACACCTCCGGTGGATTTAGCTGCTTGCTGTGTCCTCCCGTTAAAACCTCAAAAGTAATGTGGTTATTAGGTTTTATAGGCTCTATTCCAACAGTGACCGCATGGTCATCCAATTCAAAGGCTGGTTCACTAGCGCTACCAGAGTAAGTGAGATGATGGGAAACAACCTGTAAACTATCAAACGCAATAACCAACTCATTTTCAAAATCTGCAGCTTTCAAATCCTCTTTTCCGCTATTAAACAGTGTAATTTGATAACGAATAAAATCTGAAATGGGTTCCCCCAGATACAGCATTTCAACACCGGGCTTTTGCTTACCCTCAATTAATTCACTTGAATAAATGATGGTCAGCTCTTTAGTCAGGCGGTTTTTATAATAGGCATAAGCACCGAATAAAAAACCGGCAATTCCTATGATTATTGATATTAATTCCAAGCTATAGAACCTCTTTGAGCAAGTCAGACTGGGGGATTTTGAAACTTAACAATAGCTTAACATCATCTTAAAACCTGCCAACAAGACTTACAAGGTATAGTTTTTCGGTCATTTCTGACAACAAGTACGGATTAAGCTGTTCTAATGAAGCTCAAGGCTCTGGCTTCAGACCACATCACATTCCCCATACCAAACTTAAAGAAGCCAACATGCCCACCGTATTTTGGTACCTCTAATGACACGGTTTGGCTCGCCGCAACCTCATCATAGGGGTAACACTCTTTTGAAAGAAAGGGATCATTCGCTGCATTCACAATCAGAGTTGGTCGCTTGATATCTTTAATAAAGTAACGCGAACTACACTGCTCATAATAATCATCTGAATCTTTGAAACCGTGTAATGGGCCAGTGAACTGATCATCAAAGTCCGGCAGTGTGCGTAGCTCATTCAAGCGTGAAAGATCAAACCCCTGGCGACTTAATAATGCGTGCTTATCAACCACCTTCTGGCGAAGCGATTTAACAAAGGTTTGGGTATATATTCGGTTGAACCCTGTCGCTAATTGATGGCTCGCCGTCTTAAGATAGCAAGGTGTTGAGAACACACAGATGGATTGAATTCGCGGATCAAGCCCCTCTGCTTTCTCCCCTGCATACTTCAGGGTGAGATTACCCCCTAAGCTGAAACCAATCAGCGACACAGAGTCATAATCATTATTTTTTAGGGCATGAGCGACGACCACGTCCAAGTCATCACTGGCACCGGAATGGTAATAGCGCGCGGTACGGTTCATCTCACCTGAGCAACTGCGGTAGTTCCAGGCCAACACATCAAAGCCATTTTGCTTAAACAGGTCGGCCATGCCCTGAACATATTGTGCGCGTGAACTCGACTCCAACCCGTGGGAGATGATCAGTAATTTCTTCTGACCACGCTTGACCCAATCCAAATCTAAAAAATCACCATCAGGAGTATCAATGCGTTGCCGCTGATAGTCCTGCTGTTTGACCGGACGTAATAAGTAAGGCAATAGCGTTTCTATATGACCATTGCCTAAATTAGTGGGCATACCCTGCGACATAATGGATTCCTGAATAAATAAGCACAGCATTAGAGTACTTATCTTTCAATAATTCAATCTATGCTAGGATTCAATCCTATTAAACAGTCAATGGAGCGCATAATGCTAAAGTGGGATGACATTCTGAATTTCGCAAAAACGGGTAATCCAGACCCTGATAATACCGTTAGCAAAACTGATGACGAGTGGCGAGCACAGCTTTCGGAAGACGCTTATTTGGTGACCCGAAAGGCAGGTACTGAGCGTCCTTTCAGTTCCGATATGTGCAGTCTGTTTGAGCCGGGTTTATATGGTTGCACCTGTTGCGATACATTGCTGTTCGATGCTAACGAGAAGTTTGAGTCGGGCACTGGTTGGCCGTCATTTACACAACCTGCTAAGGCGAATGCCATCTCCTATCATGTCGACACCAGCCTTGCCAGCACGCGGGTTGAAACACTTTGCAATACATGCAACGCCCATCTTGGCCACGTATTCCCTGATGGACCGCCACCAAGTGGATTGCGCTATTGCATGAATGCGGTAGCATTAAAGAAGCTGGACTAATCACGTTATATTAAATTGTTGGTGAGGCAGGGCTCGAACCTGCAACGCTCTGATCAATACCAGACGCCTGCCACATCAGCTACACACCAACTTAGGTTTAAACAAATTTCAGGCATAAAAAAAGCCGCAACTAAGTGCGGCTTTATCTCGGAATCTGTTTAGTTAGATTACGCGCACGCACACGGGGATCGACGAATCTGGTCCGCTCATCCACTGTGTTTTATATATGCATAAAGTAATCATGTCTTTTAGACTAGCTTTTAAGCACCTCTGAAGTCAATTAAAATTTCCCAGTGCAAACCCGGCATTGCTCCGTTTTCACCTAAATTACCTCTACATTCAGAAAACAGCAATAATGAGCCTTAATTTAATATAAGAGGATCTAATTCTTATTAGTGCTTGATCTTATGGCATAATCAATACAGATAGTCTCAGAAACAAAAAAAATACTACAATGAGAGATAAGACGCTTTTTAATTATTTTGGGCGATCAATCAAACGCTTAGTCATGGCTAGCTTTGTATTCGTGTTACTCCTGCCCATCATGTTTTTCCTGCACAGCCTATTCCAAAACTCCTGGCATCAGGTTGAGCAGAAAATGCTGGAAAAACATCAACTGATTTCAGAAGCACTGGTTGAGCCGTTAACATTGTTCGTGACCACACGCCAGCAGTCACTGCAAACGATTGGTCAGGAACTCACCAAGCTGTCGAATGAAGTGGCCGTGGTATTGGGGAAGGAAGACAAACGAGCGCGTATCCAATACATCCTCGACACTCATCAAAAATCGTTTGGAAACTTTGTTGCACTCTCCTATTCCTCAACGCCTCATTCTGAGCTCAGCTGCATCTCCACCGCCCCTCCCAAGCAGCCCGGCTCAAACAAACCTGACTACTCACATCTTAAACTCACCGGGCTTCCTGCAGCGGCCAATGGTATCGAGGGACAAGACGCAATGTCTCCCGTTTTCGCGAGCAGTATCAGTGGTAAACCGGTGGTGTTAATACAGCACAAAATCCTCAATCAACACAGCATTGTCGATGGCATGCTTTACGCAGAAATATCACTGGAGCATATTGCGAGCATTTGCTCCAAAATCGACTTCGGAGGGCGCGGCCATTGCGCGGTGGTCGACAATATAGGTCAGGTTGTTGCGCACCCTAGCCCGGATTGGGTGGATGAGGTTAAAGACTTATCGAAACTATCGATTGTACAAAAAATGCTGGCTGGCCAATCCGGTACCGCGGAATTCTATTCACCGGCCTTAAAAACAGACATGGTCGCAGGGTTTAGCGCCATTCCTAAACTTGGCTGGGGCGTAATGATCCCTCAATCCAAAGCCGAACTAACGGAAATGCTGGACCACTTTCGCCTAAATACCCTAATTTGGTTAGCGTTTGGCGTACTGGTCGCACTGCTTATGGCCGGTTTTCTGACTCGTAAAATTACGCGACCTATTAACCGTTTGATCAGACGAACCAATCTATCCGCCCATAGCAATAACACGATGAGCATAGGTCGTGCTCCTGATGACACACCAAGTGAAATCAAACAATTATGGAGTTCTTTCTCAAACCTGTTGACCGGCTTACAGCAGTCCAACAGAGAAATAAAAAGACTCAACCTGTCGCTACAGGAAGAAATAGAAATCGCCACCACCGAGCTGCGCCAGGCCAATAAAGATCTCTACAAAACCAGCACACAGGACTACCTCACATCACTCTCTAACAGACGTCACTTCACAGATCATCTGGAAGCAATCCTTGAAGTTAACACAGGTCACCGCGTTGGCATTATCATTATTGATATGGATAATTTTAAACAGGTTAATGATCTGTATGGCCATGAAACGGGAGATATTGCTATTAAACATCTGGCCACTATCCTGAAAGACTGTGTGCGAAACGTTGACCTTGCCGCGCGATTGGGCGGTGATGAGTTTGTCGTTTATATCAATGACGCCACTGATCAGGAAGTAACGGCTATCGCAGAAAAAATTCGTCAGTCCGTTCAGGAAAGCCCCTTGCACCTATCTGGATTATCGCTATCACTTACCCTTTCAATTGGCACGGTCAATCAAACCAATGAAGGCGGACTATCATTACAAACACTCCTGAGCCAAGCCGACAAGGCTATGTATCGGGCTAAAACCTCCGGGCGAAATAAAATCGTCTCGCATCCTGATAAGGAGACATCGCCGGAAAAACCGAAACAGCCTCAGACAGCCTAGATGACCGGTTTATCGATTTATACTCGTAAGATCAGGACAGCACTATGCGTCCGGCAGCTCGTGAGCAAAGCTCGCTATATTCAAGCTATAATGTTGATTACACTACCCTAAACACGACCACTCACCATGTCACAAACTGCTCCGCTTATCCAAACGCTAAAACGCCTCTTGAAACACAATGGCAAGACTTATGTCGATGTCGCGAACTGCCTGTCATTATCAGAGGCTAGTGTGAAGCGACTGTTTTCTGAGAAGAATATTTCCTTGCAGCGTCTGGATGCGATTTGCCTGATGCTGGAGATTGAGATCTCAGACCTGGTCAGAGAAATGCAAGCCGAACACAGCAAAGCCATTAGCGAACTCACCTATGCGCAAGAAAAGGAAATTGCTGACAATCTTGATCTGTTAATGATCACGGTTTATGTGCTCAACCACTGGAGTCTTCAGGACATTGTATCGCGTTATGACTTCACAGAAGCGCAATGCATCAATCACTTAGCGCATTTGGATCGGCTTAGAATTATCGAGCTATTACCGGGCAACAAGATAAAGCTATTGGTGGCGGCTAACTTCAAATGGCTGGATGACGGCCCGATTATGAAGTTATTTTGCGCCAAGATCGAAACCGAGTTCTTCCGCACCCGATTCACACGTGAAACCGAAAAACTCGTCGTGCTCAATGGCATGCTCAGTGACGCCAGCAATGCATTGTTTCAACGCAAGATGCAGCAGTTAGCGAAAGACTTCGACACTCTGAGTAAAGACGATGCCAACTTACCGATTGGGCAACGCAAAGGTTATACCCTGCTAATGGGTATGCGTGACTGGAACTATGAGCGACTGTTTGGTGATCCACGTAAGATAAAGTAAGCCCGCTGTACAAACGTTTCCGGTTCCTCCTCAAAGCGACTCCGCTTGTTATATTTTCGTCATTAGTGATCACATCAAATCATATTGGTATCACTATATAATACCTAAAGACGCGTAATATTCATTTTTTATCATCATCGTTGCCCAAGGCAGTACCACTCTCTTAATCTTCATTCATCGAAACACAACAGCATAAACACACAAGATGAGAGGAAGACCCCATGAACGAAGTAACACTACAACCTAATTCGACTAGCTGGTTATTATTCGTAAGACTGACATTTGGTATCTCAATCGCCGCAATGGCCGCCTTTATTTTCTTCATGGAAGGCAGCCTGTTAATGAGAGGCTACTTAGCCCTTAACTCACTATTCCTGATCAGCTCCACAATCATGATGTCAAAAACCATGCGTGACGAGCACGAAGCTCAAAGCCTGATTCACAAAATCAGCGAGGCAAAGACCAACAAAATTCTTAAAGAATACACGGAGTAAGTGGCAGTCATGATGCAATTAATACAAAAAATATCCACTGCCATGCGAGGTGGTACGAGAGAAGTGCTGGAAGATGTGGTTGACGCAAATTCACTGCGTATATTGTCTCAGGAGATTTACGAATGTGAAACCAGTCTGAGGGAATCCAAAGAACATCTGGCCAATGTGGTTGCTCAAAAGCTCAGTTTGAAACGCAAACTGGACGCTCTGAAGGACAAGGTTGAGAGCAAAGAAGCCGCTATTAAACAGCAACTGGCGCAGAAAAATGGCACTGTCGCCATGCAGCTTGCCAATGATCTGGCAGATCTGGAAACCGTTCTGAAGCAACAGCAGTCACAGTATGATCAGCTGCAATCCTACGAACAAAACTTGTTACAAGTCCTGAAAAACACGGCCCATACACTTGGCCACTACCGTTCAGAACTGGGCATGGCAAGGGCAACACAGGAGGCACAGAAGTCGATGGGCAAGTTATCAGGACATCGTAATGTCCATAGCGATAACTTCTCCAAACTGCAGGACTCTCTGGATAGAATTCGCAGTCGGCAGGATGGTTTTAATGACAAAATGCAGGCCATGCAAGAAGTTGAAGCCCATCTCAATGGCGAGGCAACACCTCAACAACAAAAGAAGCAGAAGGTAAAAGACATTCTGGCACGCTACAAAAGCTGAGGGAGACACGGGGAGGCACTGTAAGGTGCACTCCCCCTTTCCTACTACTCCTTTTTCCTATCACGCCCTCTCTTATTTATCGTAATTCACTTTTCAAGCTCACACTGTCGTGACACTATGCAGCGATGCAATACAAAATCATCAGCAAACACACACCCTTCAAGAAATTCTTTCAGATCGATATTTACGAACTGCGCCATGAGTTATTCGCCGGCGGCTGGTCTGATGTAATGACCAGAGAAATATTTGAACGCGGTCAAGCCGTTGCTGTCCTACTGCACGATCCTTCAACAGATCAGTTATTACTCATCGAACAATTCAGACCGGGCGCAATCAACGATCCTGATGGGCCGTGGATGTTAGAGATTGTTGCGGGCATGGTAGAACCTGGTGAAACACCACAGGACGTGGCACGTCGTGAAGCATTGGAAGAAGCGGATTGTTCCGTGGGTGAGATGGAATTCATTATGGATTTCTACCCCAGTGCAGGCGGCTCCACAGAGATGATCAGCCTGTACTATGCAGCGGTTGATTTGTCTCACGTCAAAACAGGCATTCACGGGCTGGAATCTGAAAATGAAGACATCCGAACTTCAATTGTTCCGACGCAAACGGTCATGCAGTGGTTACGACAAGGTAAAATAAAAGCATCACTCGCCATCATTGCCCTGCAGTGGTTGGCGCTGAAACAGCAAAAATGATATTCTAGCGGTAGAATTGCAAATTAATTATACAAAGTAAAATAGTGCAATCAGCGGCTTAAGCATCAGTTTTTTTGACCATCCACCACATAAACCATTGATAGCGCTTCAGTTAGAGATACTGTAAGCTTCAGCACCCGTCTTTTAGGCGGCATACACAATTACGTAGTAAAAGAGAAAAACTATGAGCTTTGACTCACTGGGCCTATCGGCCCCAATCCTTGACGCAGTTAAAGAGCAAGGATACGACACACCCTCTCCCATTCAGGCACAAGCAATACCACTCGTATTGAAAGGTCGGGATGTGATGGCGGCCGCTCAGACCGGCACAGGAAAAACAGCAGGCTTTACCCTGCCATTATTAGAGAATTTGGCCGATGGGCCACGCGCGAAACCGAATCAGGTTCGCGCATTAGTACTGACTCCTACCCGCGAATTAGCGGCGCAGGTGCACGACAGTATTGTTACATACGGCAAGAATTTGCCATTACGCTCTGCCGTTGTATTCGGTGGTGTAAAGATCAACCCACAGATGATGAAGTTGCGCAAAGGCGTCGACATTCTGGTGGCCACTCCCGGTCGTCTGTTGGATCTTTATAACCAAAATGCGGTTCGATTCAACCAGGTTGAAGTACTGATTCTGGATGAAGCGGATCGCATGTTGGATATGGGCTTCATTCACGATATTCGTAAAATATTATCGTATATGCCTGCAAAACGTCAGAACCTGATGTTTTCTGCGACCTTCTCTCCGGAGATTCGCACACTGGCAAAAAGCATTGTTAACGACCCGGCTGAGATTTCAGTCACGCCACGTAACACCACAGCAGCGACGGTTGAACAATATATCTGCCCGGTTGATAAGAAGAAAAAGTCCGGCCTGTTGGCTGAACTGATTAAAGAGAATCAATGGCATCAGGTATTGGTATTCTCGCGCACTAAACACGGTGCCAACCGCTTAGCGAAACAATTGGATGATGCAGGCATTCCGGCAACGGCGATTCATGGCAACAAAAGCCAAGGCGCACGGACTAAGGCATTAGCGAACTTCAAACGTGGCGCGGTTCAGGTACTAGTTGCGACCGACATTGCAGCTCGCGGTATCGACATTAGCGATCTGCCATACGTGGTGAACTTTGACCTGCCAAATGTACCGGAAGATTATGTGCATCGTATTGGCCGTACCGGCCGTGCAGGTGCCAACGGTTTGGCGGTGTCGCTGGTAGCTGCGGATGAAATCACCTTGCTGCGTGATATCGAAAAGCTGATTAACAAAGAACTGGATCGTAAATTGATCGACGGTTTCGAGCCGGTTCATGATTTGCCACCGTCAATGTTTGGTATGAAGCAACCTCGCGTTAAAAAGCCACAACCTCAGGGTCGTGGTGGCGGGCGTGGTCGCTCAAATAACTCTGGTAAAGGTGGCAATGGCGGTAATGGCGATAGCAAAGGTAAGCGCCCGCCAAGACGTCGTAAGCCAAAGCCTAAAAATACCAGTGCTTAGTTTGTAAGCGCTTCATTTGGAGAGTGGTGCTTGATTCTCATATCAAGTATCACTCTCCCCTGATTTATTCCAGCCAAAGTAATACCCCTTCCTACAGCCATCTACCACTTCTTGCACTTTACCATCCAAGACTACTTGTATGGCATGCACTCTTCTGAGCACTTAAATTTCCCGCCATATCTGATCCCAAATATTAGTGTTTCAGTTTAGAAAGCTACTTTTAAGTAAGTGTCAATCCAACCACCTACTCGGCTAAATTACTCACCTTTGCTAATATTCCAGGGCAATAACGCGTCATAGTCTTCAATTCGCTGGGCGTTAGGCAGTGCTTCAAACAATCTCTTCAGATAATCGTAAGGATTGAGTCCGTTAGCTTTCGCTGTCTCAACCAGACTGTACAGGTTGGCACTGGCTTTGGCCCCAGATTGACTGTTGGCA
>NZ_QGKM01000023.1 GCF_003172875.1 Leucothrix pacifica
AAACGGCAACAGGCCCTAGTCTTTAGATACTGCTTAATAATTATTAATTAAGCAATCCGCGTGAATAGATTTATTAATCACCAAACGTGCGTTGGGTAAATCATTTAATTCAGCACGAGCTAATGCGGCCTCTTCTGTCAAGCCATGATCCAACCAACGCTGCAATAAGCGTTGTTGCAGGATCTCTTCCGGCACACATAATGACACCGTTAGATCAAACAGTGGCTGTAGTTGTTGCCAGGGCGCTTGATCCAACAATAAGTAATTTCCTTCTGCCAGAATCACTTTAGTCTCAGGTGGGATCTCAATCGCGGAAGCGCGGGACAGGTCTGCTTTGCGGTCAAATAGCGGGGCATAAATCGTATCATCGCCTCGTTTGATACGCTGAAGTAAGTGAGCATAAGCTGATGCATCAAATGTCTCAGGACTGCCTTTGCGCGGAAGAAGCCCTCTTCTTTCAAGAATTACATTATCAAGGTGAAAACCATCCATGGGGACGACCACCGCACCATCAAGTTGATCAGCTAATTGCGCGACAAAGGTGGATTTACCGGAAGCAGGTGGTCCCGCAATGCCAACAATGACACGTTCATTACTAACAGCTAACCCCTTCACCTGATCCAGCAATTCATGAATATCAGACATATAGCAAAATACCTCTATTTAAGAATCCTATTACTTCATCACAAAAGACACCGGGCCAGAATGTACCGCACGTTTCCGGCGAAACTCGCTGGGTGTTACACCTTTGATTTCCAAAAAGCGCCGGTTAAAGTTGGCGACATTATTAAATCCAACCTTATAACAAATCGTACTGATGTAGTGTTCCGTGCTCATGAGTAGTTCGCAAGCATAACGCACACGAAGATGATTCATATAATCTGTAAACGTTTTGCCGGTAGCACGGCGAAAATCACGAGAAAAGCTATTAGCAGTCATGCCAGCATACTCCGCGACCTGCTTCATAGTGAGCGGATTATCGTAATTTAATGCAATGTACCCGATGGCCTTTTCGACTTTATGAACCTGACTGCCAGACTTTAAACGCTGGTAGTGAGCACTAGATAAGAGGCGATAATGTTGGTGTGAGGATAAGCGGTGTAGCAGTTGCAAAAACACACTGAGCCTTTCAACACCGGACATTTCCCGAATTTTATCAAGACTTTCTTCGACATCCCGACTTATGCGCTGAAATTCAATACCATATTTCGCGCGCTCAAGTAGTGGCATTAGCTCATGCAGCTCAGGGAAAATCAAACTGGTTCGGCGCAATGGTTTATCAGTAAACAAGAGCACTTTATCAACTACCTTAGCCGGTCCTCCTTCAGGGAACTCTTTAGCAATCCACTTGTATGGCAGATATGGCCCTATCAGCACTAAATTACCGGGCCTAAACTGCCCGATATAGTCTCCGATAAATGCTCTGCCAGATGTTTCCGTTATCAGATGAAGCTCATAGTCCTGATGTTGCTGCCAACGCAAGGACTGTTCCAATTGCGCTTCGCCATCTAAAAAGTGCACATAGTCACAGTCATCTGCTGCATCAGAAGCAGTGTTCTGGCTTTGTTTCCAGTCATAACTGACATCTACGACGTCAGGATACGTTATTATGTTACCTACTTCTTCATGAGAGACAGACAATTGTTCTAAACCTCAGGCAGTTGTGTCACCGATTAAAAATAAGTGAAAAGGCAGCAATCGCGAGTGCTCACGATTGCCACCTGGTTTATAGCCAAACGCCTTATTTGAGCGGGGGTCAATCAGGTGTATGGATTATAAACGTCATTGGGTGGATCCATCGCACCAGTCATGATTGCTACCGCATCTGACATACTGATTGTTTTTGGGTCTACCACGGCACAGCGTTTTCCCAAACGATGGATATGAATCCGGTCAGCTACCTCAAACACATGCGGCATATTGTGACTAATCAAAACGATTGGCGTACCACGAGACTTAACATCCTGAATCAGCTCAAGGACCTTGCGTGATTCTTTCACCCCCAACGCAGCGGTCGGCTCATCCATGATGATTACGCGACTACCAAATGCGGCGGCACGTGCTACAGCCACGCCTTGTCGTTGTCCACCTGATAAGGTTTCTACTGCCTGGTCAATATTCTGAATGGTCATCAAGCCGAGCTCGCTGAGTTTGTCGCGGGCGAACTGTTGCATCTTGGGACGATCCAACATACGGAACCACTTACCCAGAACGCCTTCTTTGCGAATCTCACGACCCAGAAATAAGTTATCTGCGATAGACAGCGCCGGTGACAGTGCCAGATTCTGATACACTGTTTCGATACCACTATCCCGCGCCTCCATAGGGGAATGGAAATCGACTTTCTCACCATCCAGCCATACATCGCCGGAGTCCGGAATTGTCGCACCAGAAACAGCTTTAATCAGTGACGATTTACCTGCCCCATTATCGCCAATGACCGCCAATACCTCACCGGGATACAGTTCAAAATCAGCGTGGTCTAATGCCGTTACACGGCCGTATCGCTTGACTAATCCTTTGGCCGATAAAATAGGTTGAACACTCATGACGACACCTTCCTTACCCACTGATCAAACGCAACTGCAATAATAATCAACCAACCAATAGCGAATACCTGCCAAAGCACATCCACACCTGCCAGCGCCAAACCGTTACGGAATACACCTACAATTAATGCACCGATGATCGTACCAACCACCGAACCACGGCCACCAAACAAACTGGTTCCACCAATAACGACCGCTGTGATTGCTTCGAGATTACCCTCATAAAAACTTTGTGGACTGATCGAACCAATACGTCCCACGGCAGCCCATGCCGCAATACCGCATAACAGACCAGCAACGATGTACACCGACATTAATATTCGTTTCGTTCTAATACCCGCTAACTCAGCCGCTTCCGGATCATCCCCTACTGCATAAACATGTTTTCCCCAGGCTGTGCGGTTTAGCAAATACCAAAACAAAATACACAAGAAAATCATTAAGAAGGAACCATAGGTAAACTGTGTTCCAAACACATCTACCCGTTCACCAAAGAACTTTAAGGAGGGTGCCGCCTTGTCGATGGACTGGCTGCGAATAGACTGACTACCTGAATACCAAAGGTTTAAAGCGAAAAAGATATTCCAGGTTCCTAAGGTCGCTATAAACGGTGGAAGCTTAAAGCGGGTAATCAACAGCCCATTCACGGCACCGCACACCATCCCCACAATAAACCCTAAAGGTATTGCTAAGAATGCAGGCACGCCTATGTTGACTGCAAAATTACCCATCACAACCGACGTCAATATCATGATTGCCGCCACCGACAGGTCAATACCTGCCGTCAGAATAATGAGTGTCTGGGCAATCCCCAGAATACCGATAATAGTCACCTGCTGAATAATCAACGACAGATTAAACGGTGTAAAAAAACGTTCTCCGGCAACGAAGCCAAAGCCCAGACAACTTAGTATTAATACAATCATTGGGACAATGGTAATGTTCCCATGAAGAATGTGCTGAATCTGCCCTAAAAAGCCACGCTTCTCAGTTTTAAACTCAGCAACACTCGTATCACTCTCATCCAACACAGTCTCAAAACTCTGTTTTGTCATGTTGTTCTCCACTCTTTAAACAAAAATCCCGCAACAGCCTAAGTCTGCTATTGCGGGATTTATTCCCTACTTTATAACGCTGACATTAGCCCCAGCAGAGCTTCATGCCTTCCTCTGAGCTTGTAGACTCCACACCATCGACTGGCTTATCAGTGATCAACTTGACACCCGTGTTAAAGAAATCCAAACCTTCAGAATTCTCAGGCTTCTTTCCGGACTTCGCGAACTCGGCAATCGCTTCAACACCCATAGAGGCCATCAATAACGGGAACTGCATTGACGTCGCACCAATCACACCATCTTTGATGTTTTCAACACCCGGGCAACCACCATCAACAGAAACAATCAATACATCTTTCTCACGACCAACTGATTTTAAAGCCTCGTAAGCACCTGCTGCTGCCGGCTCATTAATGGTATACACAAGGTTAATTGATGGATCTTTCTGTAGCAGGTTCTCCATAGCCTTACGGCCCCCCTCTTCACTACCACTGGTCACGTCATTACCTACGATACGTGGGTCATCTTCATCACCCATCTTTTTAGGGTCTTTAATATCGATACCAAAGCCCTGTAAGAAACCATTGTCACGTTGGTAATCTACGGAAATACCCGCAACACTTAAGTCTAATAGGGCAATCTTAGCGTCTTTGGCAGAATCGCCCATGGCTGCTTTAGCCCACTCGCCAATGAGTACGCCCGCTTTGAAGTTATCAGTAGCGAAGGTTGCATCGGCTGCATCCAAAGGCTCCAGTGGTGTATCTAATGCAATAACCAGCAGACCTGCTTTACGTGCAGCTTCAACAGAGGGAACGATTGCCGTTGAATCAGATGCTGTCAGCAAGATACCTTTAGCACCGGCTGATACGCAGTTTTCAATCGCCGCAACCTGAGTCTCACTGTCGCCGTCAGTTTTCCCCGCGAATGAACGAAGCTCCATGCCAAGCTCTTTTGCCTTAGCTTCAGCACCTTCTTTCATCTTTACGAAGAATGGGTTGGTATTTGTCTTGGTAACCAAGCAAGCAATATCTGCTGCTGAGGCTGGTGCAGCAAAGCCTGCTGCTAATAAAGAACCTGCGATTGCAATTTTTAGTGAATGATTTTTCATACTTCCTCCAAAGAATAAACAGCGGTACGGCCACCTAAATCCTATACAGACCGACCATGGAAAACTTAAACAGTAACTTCAGGTTCAAAAACGCCCGTTCGCCACTGCCTATTATTAAAACCCTACAAGAGAGTATCTGTCAATTAATAATTCCAAATGATTTATTAATTGACCTTGCAGACACCTATAAGCTAACTTAGAATCCGAGGCCATTACTTTTATACTCTTCCAGAGTGTCTAATATAGGAAACGTTTTATGTTTTTAGTTTGTGGCGAAGCACTGTTTGATATTTTCGTTGATGGCTCTGTGGAGGCCAGCAGCACTGAGCTTCCTCTGGACGCAGTCGCCGGTGGCTCACCGTTTAATGTTGCTATCGGTTTAGCGCGTCTGGCACAACCCACTGCCCTGCTGACAGGTGTTTCTCAGGACTTTCTCGGCCAGCGACTTATGGCTGTTCTGAAAAGCGAAGGGGTTAACACAGACTACATAGCCAGCAAAAATTTACCGACAACCCTCGGCTTTATTCAAAAAGATGAGCACGGTGTGCCTGACTACGCGTTCTATGGCAATGGCGCGGCTGACCGCTCGGTCTCTCTTGAAGATCTTCCGCAGTCTGCAGAGTTCTCAGGTATTCATGTGGGGTCTTATTCAATCGCAACCCCTCCGACCTCAGATTCATTACTGAGCCTGATTGAGAAGCACTCTGGTAAATGCCTGATCTCACTAGACCCCAATGTCAGACTCGGTGTAGAGCCAAATAAAGACATCTGGCGCGAGCGCGTGGCGTTGATTGCTAAGCATGCTGACTTATTGAAAATCAGTGATGAAGATTTCGAACACCTCTATCCTGAAGTCTCGTTTGAAGACAAAGCCAAGGAATGGTTAGCGCTCGGCATCAGCCTGGTGGTACTCACCAAAGGTGGTGATGGCGCACAGCTTTGGAGTCAGTCTTCAACAGCCAGTGTTGAAACACCTAAAATTACTGTTGCTGATACTGTCGGCGCGGGTGATACCTTCCAAACTGCACTGATTGATCAGCTACTTACCATGCGTGAAGCATCTACTGAGTGGTCATCAAAGCTAAGCGAGGAAAAACTCAAATCTATCGGTGAATTTGCAGCGGCCGCAGCAGCGATTACCTGTTCGCGCCAAGGCGCTGATCTGCCTAACCGTGATGAAATTTTAGCATCTATGAAGGGTGAGGCTTAATGCCTAAACTTCGTCAAAATCTAAGTCGCGGCACCAATCAAACGGGTGGTCGTATTTATAACGAGCGACTGGTTTTGTCGATAGTCCGTCATCAGGATGGACTGCCTAAGTCAGAAATTGCCCAACTTACCGGGCTTTCTGCACAGACTATTTCAGTGATTATGCAACAACTGGAAGCTGACCAACTGATTGTAAAAGGCCAACCACAACGTGGAAAAGTAGGACAACCCAGTGTCCCCTTTTCACTAAATCCGGAGGGTGCTTACTCCATCGGTTTAAAAATTGGTCGGCATAGCAGCGAATTAGTCCTGATGAACTTCGTCGGGAGTATTTTAGAGACCCGTGAAGTCAGTTATCGATACCCCGTTGTTGAGGCATTATTGGCGTTTGTTGAGGATTATGTTCCTGAGCTAATTGAAGCAATTGATGAGCCACTGCGTGATCGCATGGTAGGTATCGGCATCGCTACCCCATTTGAGTTATGGAACTGGGGTGATGAGGTAGGCGCGCCAAAATCCGTTATGGACGCCTGGAATGGCTTCGACATCAAACAAGAAGTCAGTCACGCAGCCAGACTACCGGCTTATATGCAAAACGATGCAACAGCAGCCTGTGCGGCAGAACTAACCTTTGGCAATGAAGACCAGCATGATAACTTTTTGTATATCTACATCGGCTACTTCATTGGTGGCGGGGTCGTACTAAACGGCAGTATTTTTGAAGGACCGAACGGTAACGCCGGGTCTTTAGGTGCCTTACCCATCCGAATCAGAAACCAGGGCGAACACTCCAGCGGTGATGCCCACCAACTGATTCGCGACACCTCAAAAATAAGCTTACAGCGATTATTAGAAGCAGCCGGTGAAGATGCTGGGTCTATTTGGGATAAAGAAAGTGACTGGTCGACACTAGGCGACACACTTGATACCTGGATTGATCGCTTAACCGATGATCTGGCCTATGCCATCGTATCTGCTATTTCCGTTATCGACTTTCCGGCCATCGTCATCGATGGGGATTTACCCGCATTAATCAGAACGCGGATTACACAAGAAGTCTCGGTAAAAATCGCTACCATCGATAAGCAAGGGCTATCCCCTGTGACCGTAGTCGAGGGCAGTCTTGGAAATAATGCGCGAGTGTTAGGTGGGGCATCGTTGCCATTACTGGCTAACTTCACCCGCAATCGAGATGTTGCTTTTGGTGCTGACCAGTAAGCACTGAGCCAACACCAATAAGCCTTTAAATGAAGCCTGAAGCAGACACTTCAGGCTATTTCCATGTTAGTTGGATTGCTTAAAAGTAATCGTTCTGATCGCCAACTTTCCACGGCGAATCTTGACCTTTTGATTCGTCACCAAACCACCGTAATTAATGCGAATCACGAACTCGCGTGGTGGTAAGTTAAATCTCGCCTTAGATGTTTGATTAGAACGACGAATCTCAGTCCCGTCCGGACGGTGTACTGAGATATCAGCAATCAATCCCTGCCCTGTTTCAGCAGACACAATGTTCACCTGTAAACCACCACGACGATTCGCTTGGTTTTGAGCAGGTCTTGGAGCTGCTGGCGTTTGTGCTTGGGGTGCCTGAGGAGCCGGGGCCTGAGTCACTGGTGCAGTGGGTGCAGGTATGACCGGAATTGGTGGAGGTGTAGCCGCTGCCGCAGGAGCTGCCGCTCGCTTGGTACTCATCTTGAAGACTTCACGACGTACCTGACCTTCACGAACAATCACCTGAACCGACTTATCTTCATAGCCTGTCGCACGAACCGTCACCTTATACTTTCCGGGTGGCAGCTTGTAGCCAATAGAGTCCACATAGGTTTTATTCGTGACGAGCTTGCCGTCAACCGTCTGTACATAAAAGTTAGACTTGATTGCCGCGTTGTTAGACGCAGACTGAGCAAACAACTCAAGTTTACCGGTCTTGGCAGTATTACTGTCAGCAGCACCGGCAGGACGTGAAGGCGCTGCAACTGCTGCTGGCGTGGCGGCAGGCTGAGTCTGAGCAGGACGTGGTGGTGTTTGTTGAGTAGCTGCAGTTGAAGTCGTCGCTGCCGCTGTTGTTGGTACCTCAGGAATATGGAATATCTCATGCATACCGCGGTTTGCAACAACCGTTACTTCAGTGACAACACGTGCTGTCCCCTTTCTAGCAGTAATACGATATTTACCAGCAGGAAGATTGAATTGCTGAGTGCTAACCCCTTTTACATTCTCAATATTCTCACCATTTAACTTCTGGATATAGAAGCTGGCATTGGTAGGTCGGTTACCAACTTTCGTCAAAGCAGATACTCGCAGACCACCTAACGCTGTGCTTGTGCCTGTCGCGGCATTCGTCACTGTTACTTCAGTGCTGGCTTCTTTAGCAGGCTGATCTACGCCATCCGCAGCAGGGTCTTCACTAGCTAACTCTTCGGACTCAGCAGCCTCTGCACGACTCTGCTCATCACCACTTTGCTCAGTTGCAGCTTGTTGTGCCGTTTGCGTTGTTTGTTGTTGCGCCTGCTGTTGGGCCGTATCTTCACCAGTACTGACCGGAGCTGTTTGCGTGGGAGTAACGACCTGAATCACCTCAGGCGCTTCTTCTTGCAATACAGGCACATCAAGCTCAAACACTTCCGAGCCATTCTGACCTTCAGACACTCCTAAGAAACGTACCAGTTTTGCATCACCTTGTGACACTGTGATTTTGTAATCACCGGCCGGTAAACTCAGCGTGCTGCTTTCTGTATTTTTTACCTGAGCAATCGCTGCCCCGTCACTATTTTGAATTAAGAAGTCAGCAGATGTTGCCTGACCATTCTCAGCGTTGACTGTGCTTAAGGTGAGTGTTCCAAACGCAGGAGACTGATTCGTTTCCTCGATTGCCACATCGGTGTCAGCACTGTCTTCGCTACCAAGCGGCTTTATCTTTATTGGTGAAGCACTGGTCCCCTGACCTGTTTGAGTTGCTGTATTTTGAGCATTGCCAGCTTGGGTAGCATCAGTCTGAGAGGCAGCATCTTGATTGGTAGAAGTCACCTGAATAGCAGGCGGCGTGACTTCTACGGCAGGCGTAGCGAGTTCAGCGGGTGCCGGAGCAACAACAGGCGTTGAACGAGCCACCTCATCACCGGAATCATTCATCATGTTTACAATGCCGAAACCAGCAAAAAACAAAATGGCTCCAATTATTACACCACTGATCAGGTACTTTAAGACCCGGGAAATATTCATCTAGCTACTCCAATAAAGCTGTCTATTTTTATGATGGCCTATAGTAGCAAGTGTTTGGGGCTGACCCAATGCCTTAATTGTTAATGTTTTGTGCAAATATTTCGGAGATTAATAGCAGCATTCGATGACACTACCCTATTAGAGCAGTAGACAGCGCCTGACGTATCACCATAATTAAGCATATTCTAATACTTGAAAGCTAACCCATGACTCAAGCCGCCCCTGTTCAAACACTCGCTGTCGATAATGAAGGTTTCTTGCTGTATCCGGAGGACTGGGATCAGGAGGTCGCGTTAAGGCTCGCGGATTCAATCGATATTGAAATGAATGACGAGCGCTGGGAAGTGGTCAACTTTGTACGTGATTACTTTGAAGCCAACCAAACTGTGCCCGAAGCACGTCGTGCACTCAAAGCAATGACCCTTGCCTTTGGCAAAGAAAAAGCCACACGAAAATACCTGTATCAGTTATTTCCCTATGGCTATGGGCAACAAGCCTGCAAAATCGCCGGTATGCGTAAACCACTCAAGCTAATGTTGGATATGTAAGATTACCCAGCCAACCAAAAGCTGCGGCCATCACCCGAATAAGGCTGTCGCGCCGTCCGCTACATACTGAACCGACAAAGCAGCCAACAACACACCTAACAAGCGCGTCAAAATCATCTTGCCCGTGCTACCGATATACTTATCTAATATCTCCGCCGCGATTAATGTCACTGCCGTCAGTGCCAACAGTACAAAGATTATCCCGATCAATATCAATACACCGAACCAATGATTTTCAGTGGTAGCAGCCGATAACTCAGACGACAACAGAATAGTCGCTGAGATAGTGCCCGGCCCCGCCAGGAGTGGAATCGCCAGAGGGAAAACCGAAATATTGGCAATGTGATCTTTCATCATCGACATCGACACCTCTTCCTTGCGCTCCTGACGTTTCTCATAAATCATTTCAAATGCGGTGTAGAACAGCAACAAACCACCAGCGACGCGGAACGCATCAATGGTAATGCCCATCGCATCCAAAATAGCCGTACCGGTTACGGCAAATAAGGTCAGTATGGCAAAGGCAACCAACACACCTCGAATCGCCACCGTCCTGCGATCAATCGTTGATAAACCTACCGTTAAGCCCAAAAACAGCGGTGCATTACCAATGGGGTCCACTGTCACAAACAGGGTCACAAAAGCATTTAGAATTAAGTCAAAAGATGGCATAAGCGATACACCTATTGCGCGGTTAAAATTGGCGAATATAACGCGATTAACCGGCTATTGATAGGCTAGTGATCTGTCATTTTCTGGCCTGCTACATTTACATTTAAATCAACCTTTTTGGTTGTCACTGCAAAGTTTATCCGCATAAAATGACGCTTTCGCACCACACGAATTCCTAACGAGGCAACACAATGATAAACAAACGTGAGTTTTACATTAATGGCGAATGGGTTGCGCCCGCTCAGGCGAACGACCTTGATGTTATCGACCCTTCTACCGAAGAAGTCTGTGCTGTCATTTCACTAGGTAATCAGGCTGACACTGATGCCGCTGTTAGTGCCGCTAAACAGGCTTTCGACAGCTGGAGCCAAACACCCAAAGCCGAGCGTTTGGCTGTTTTGGAACGCATCGCGGATATTTATAAATCTCGTGAAGCTGAAATGGCACAAGCGATTTCAACTGAGATGGGTGCGCCAATCGACATGGCACTAAACTCACAAGCCAGTTCAGGCTCGTGGCACATCCGTAACTTTATCAAAGCCTTTAAGGACTTTGACTTTGAGCAAGCACTCAATGACCACACGCCTAACGACCGCATACTTTATGAACCAATTGGTGTTTGCGGATTAATTACACCGTGGAACTGGCCAATGAATCAGGTCTCACTCAAAGTGATTCCGGCACTCGCCACGGGTAACACCATGGTGTTAAAGCCGTCAGAAATCGCGCCACTATCCTCTTTATTATTCGCTGAGATCATTCATGAGGCGGGTGTACCTGCCGGTGTATTCAATCTGGTGAATGGTGATGGTGTAGGGGTAGGCTCACAACTCACGCTGCACCCTGATGTTGATATGATTTCTTTCACTGGCTCTACCCGCGCTGGCACGGCAATCAGTAAAAATGCAGCCGATACCATCAAACGCGTCAGTCTTGAGTTGGGCGGTAAAGGGGCCAATATCGTGTTTGCAGATGCTGATGAAGCCGCTGTAAAACGTGGTGTTATGCATTGTTTTAGTAATACCGGTCAATCGTGTAATGCACCGACACGTATGTTGGTTGAGCGTTCTATCTACGATCAGGCGGTTGAAACGGCGATAGAAACAGCCGCTAACGCCTCGGTGGGACATTCAGCCGAACATGGTCGCCACATTGGCCCGGTGGTATCTCAAATGCAGTTCGATAAGATCCAACATTTAATTGGCGTCGGTATCGATGAAGGCGCTCGCCTGATCGCAGGTGGATTAGGTCGCCCGGATGGATTGGACAAAGGCTATTTTATCAAGCCAACTATTTTCGCTGATGTGAACAACCAAATGCAGATTGCCCGTGAAGAAGTATTTGGCCCTGTGCTGACGATGATTCCATTCGACACTGAAGAAGAAGCTATTCAAATTGCCAACGACACACCTTATGGCCTGACTAACTACGTCCAGACACAGGATGGCGCTAAAGCGAATCGTGTGGCTCGCCGCTTACGTTCGGGTATGGTGGAGATGAATGGCAAGTCTCGCTCAGCTGGTTCGCCCTTTGGTGGTTATAAGCAGTCTGGTAATGGTCGCGAAGGCGGCATCTGGGGACTGGAAGATTTCTTAGAAGTTAAAGCGATCAGTGGCTGGACACCGGAATAACCGGAACCACTCAATTGAATAAAGCCTTAAAATAATAAAACCGCTTGGTCGTAGGGGACCAAGCGGCTTGTGCGTACCAATTCTATCAAACAAGGGGTAAAGACAGATTGGGTGGTTCACGCTTTGCATAGCTTGTTTTCATTATTGACTTGCTTGAACATAGTGTAACGCACTTTGTTCGCCTTTTGTATTAAAAAATATTTATTTATCAAAAAAGCAAACAAAAGCCGATAGTAGGAATTTATTTGCTGAAGAAACACCCAGCCCAACCATTCATCATTTCAGATACTCCTTTAGTCACCTCTTACGGTTAATATTGCGATACTCTAAACCGCTCCGAGCCAGTGATAGCCGCCTTTTTCGCTTTTTTGTGACTATTAAAAAGTCACTAGTGCAATTGTCCAAATAGCCGATACGACCTACAAAAAAATATTAATTTACGTAAAAATGTAGAAACAATGACCCGATAAACGGTTGGCCTGCGCATTAGAGGGTGTAGACACAATAATTTCAAATATCGGAGATACCCCATGAACAAGAAAATCGCAATGACCGTGTTATCAGCTTCTGCTCTCTTATTTACGTATCAGGCTAGTGCGCACAACACCTCATCAGAAATCGATAAACAACAACACGAACAAGCCGTGATGATCGCTCAAGGCATGAAGACATGCCAACTTACCCCTGAAGAAGCGAAGTCACTAAAAGCGATGCAAAGCAGTATCGCAGCCCTTGAAAAGAAGTATCGCTACGGCGGACTGCAGAGTTGGGAATTAAACACCTTGGCCAGCAAGCTACACAACGCACGGGTCGAGATTAACAAATTGACTAAAAACAGCACCACTTGCAACGGACGTGTCACTGACCGTGACTTGCAGCCTGGTGTGATCGGTCGCTCCGATGCCTCACGCATATCACGTACAATGGAAGGACGTGGTACCGAGAATGTGGTCATCGGTCGATAAACAATCTCTCGCAGAGATGATTGTTGGAGGGCAGCTTTCGGGCTGCCCTTTTTCGTATTTACACCAAGACTTATGTCTCGATGCAAACACATGAAACACCCATTAGTTACTGAGTAGACTCAGCCTCATGGCTTTTCCAACGCTTCAATAATAAAGAATTACTCACCACACTCACCGATGACAAAGCCATCGCCGCCCCAGCCAGTGCCGGACTCAAGTACCCCAGCATCGCAATCGGAATACACACTGCATTGTAAGCAAAGGCCCAAAACAGGTTTTGACGTATTTTGCCAGCAGTTGCCTTCGCAATATCCAGTGCATCCGCCACCAGGGTCGGCTTCGAACGCATTAACGTCACCCCTGCCGTTTCCATAGCCACATCTGCACCACTGCCCATGGCAATACCCAGCTCAGCAGCTGCCAACGCTGGTGCATCATTAATTCCATCACCAATCATAGCCACGTGTTTGCCCTGCTTTGTCAGCGCTTCAATTTCAGCAGCTTTTTCATCCGGTCTGACATTGGCTTTCACCGCATCGATACCTAACTCATCGGCAATTCGCGCTGCCGACGCTTCATTGTCACCGGTTAGCAACAGAGTTTGAATACCTCTGGTATGCAAAGCATCAATCGCAGCTTTTGCATCCGGACGCGCTTCATCGGCCAGTGCAATCAGTCCGACAGGCACAGCATCCTTAGTCACACAAACCACCGTTCGCCCACCGTCACTCATGGCCTGCATATCAGCACGAATGGTTTCTGCATGCTCAGTAACAGCCTCACCAACCGACACAGCGCTGGTGGTAGGATCATCAGTGACAAAATCGACTTTACCGATACGAATAAGGGCTCCCTGAATCGAAGCAGCAACACCCTGCCCGACTGTTGCTTTGAAATTATCCGCCGCTTGCAGATCCAATGATTTAGCACGGGCAGCTTCAACCATAGCTCGTCCCAGCGGGTGTTCGGAACCTTGCTGAACTGAGGCGGCAATACGCAACACCTCATCTTCGGTGCCATCAAATGCTTTCACCTCAACCACCTCCGGCTTGCCCATGGTCAATGTACCGGTTTTATCAAACACTACCGTATCGATATGACTGGCGCGCTCCAGTGTTTCGATATCTTTAATTAATATGCCTGACTTGGCTGCTGTACCTGTACCCGCCACCAAAGCCGTGGGCGTGGCCAGCCCCAAAGCACAGGGACAGGCAATCACTAATACACTCACCGCAACGGTTAGCGCTGTTTCAAAGTTGGGGCCGAATATCCACCAGCCGATAAAAGTCAGCAAAGCAAGCACCAACACCACCGGTACAAAAATACCACTAATACGATCGACCAAACGTTGGATCGGTGCTTTACCCGCCTGCGCTTGCTCCACCAGGTTCCCAATTCTTGCCAGTGTCGTATCATCACCAATGCGTTCGGTACGAATGCGCAAAGCCCCCTCACCATTCATGGCTCCGGCGACCACCTGATCGCCTTTCACCCGCAACACCGGCATTGGCTCCCCCGTCAGCAAACTCTCATCCAGCTCACTTTCACCGCGCATCACCACGCCATCCACCGGAATACGTTCGCCAGGGCGAACAGCAACCATATCACCTACAAACACCTCAGCGATTTTAACCTCTACTTCCTCGCCACTACGCACCACTCTGGCCGTATCCGGACGCAAATTCATTAGCCCCCGAAGCGCGGATGATGCGGAACGCTTAGCACGTGACTCCAATACCTTTCCGGCTAACACCAAGGTAATCACTACCGCCGCTGCTTCAAAATAAACATGTCCAGCCGCGCCACTGCCACGGGTCAACACCTGCCACAGACTGAAGAAGTACGCCGCAGATGTGCCCAAGGCCACCAAAATATCCATATTGCCGCTGCGTGCCTTAATCGCCCGCCACGCACCTTTGTAGAAACGTCGGCCAATCCAGAATTGCACTGGCGTTGCCAATGCCAGCTCCAGCCACACAGACATATGCGTACCCGGCCAGATCATCATTACAATCATCTGGATCACTAGCGGTAGGGTAAATAAGGCGGCAATGCCCAGCTCGATTAAATCCCGGCGGGACTCCTGTCTGGCTTCTTCATCCTGATCCACCGTTTGCATATCGGCATCGGTAGTGGCGGTATAGCCAGCCTCATTGACTGTTTTCAGAATGGTATCGAGGTCGCATTGACCGGGAATGACACTGATATTGGCGCGCTCAAGCGCTAAATTCACATCCGCTTTAATCACACCCGGCAAGGCTCGTAGCTTTTTCTCAACGCCACTACTGCAACCGCTGCAAGTCATACCTTTGATATGCACTAAGAATTGATGCTCGCGGACGCCATAGCCGCCCGCCTTAATCGCCTCGCTAAGATGAGTGGGGTTGATAACAGCAGTATCAAATTGAATATCCGCCTTTTCCAGTGCCAGATTGACAGTGGCGGATTCCACGCCGGAGGTTTTATTTAATAAGGTCTCTACACTGGAAGCACAGCCAGCGCAGGACATGCCGGTCACAGGCAAGGATATCTGGGACAAAGAGGGATTATTTAAGTCGGTGCTCATAGCGCAAGTCTCACGAAAGCTTTCTAACAATAAGAAAACTCTTATACACCTATCTATACTATCGGGTACAGAGAATTTTCTCGCTAGCTCAGCTTAGACAGTTCCACACGCTCACCATCTGTTACCAATAGCCAAGCACTCAGCTTTGGCAATGCAGCAATCGCGGGCAAACTCAGGTATTCACTGACTTGTTGTTTACCCTCTTCTCGCTTCGATTGCCAACCGGCATCACCCGCACTTTTTTTGGTGTATTTCAGCTCGATTAAATGCTGATGATCGACTTCATAAGGGCTGCGCTCCAATAACAGCACATCCGGATAACGGCGGTTCATTTCACGCTCACTCTGAATAAAATACACCGGCGACTGATACAACAGAGTTAGTAAAATAGACTGAACATGCTTCTCATCAAAACGAATCGCATCACGATTAGACAGCAGCTGCAACACCTGTTCCAACTCATCAACCAAGGGCTGAATATCATCACGCAATGCCAATGCTTCAATCGCTACCAGCAAGTTGCGGCTGGAAATAGTAATTTGATTACGGCGCTCTAGCTCAACCTTAAAGTACTGAAAGTAAAGCTCATTAATGACGTGATTAGGCACTTTAAACACCGTACCAGTCAGCGTTTCATCAATCACCGTAATAAAGCCCATATAAGCCAGCAGACTAATGAAGTCATCGCGGTCAAAGCCTTTATCAAAATCAAATTTGCGGCGTTGGGTTGCTATGACAGAACCATGATTAATTAACTCTTCGAGCACTGCAAAGTTTTGGTCGCGATCCCCAATACTAAATAAGCCCATCAACTTGCCATAATCCGAAGCAATATTTTCATCCAACATCAACTTAGGATAGGCACACTTTTCTAGCTGGTAGTTCTTAATAAAATACAGCACCATATTAGCGTTATAGACTGATTCATTAGCTTCAGCGTGAAAACGATAGCCGTTATACCAAGCTGCCAAGTCAGTCAGCAATGCGTCTTCTTGCAGTCCACACTGCTTTATGAGCGGCTGTAGTAAGCCTTTCACCTCACTACGGGTAAAGCCCACTGCCTCATTAAATGAGGTTGTAAGTGATAGGTTCTCACCAATATTGAAACCACTGGTCATACTATCCAGCATTAACGGGGTGACGCCAGTGACGAATAAGCGATCTAAAGCACCACGCTGGGTTGCTGTTTTCAGCGTTTCATAAAAGCTTCGGACAAACCCACCCTTACCCACAATGCGCTTAAATTGCTGCAAGTCCTCAGCAAGAATGGCATTGGCAAAATGATCATACTCATCAATCAGGAATAAGATGTTTTGTTGATACATCGCCTCAAAAAACACCTTCATTTTTTCATGAGGTGAATCCTTTGAGGCCAGTTGATCAAGCAGCTTCTGGTCATGACCGTATCGTTGTATAAAACTATGCAAGCCAACTTCTACCGCAGTGGTAAATCCAGAATAGACCTGCTCATAACTGGTAGTCGTAATGCCACTAAACTCCATAAACAACACTTGATAGCTGTTTTTGAGTGGTGTGGGGCTTTGACCAATATACAAATCACCAAACAAAGCATCAAACTCATCAGCATGATTCTGATCGTAGTAATACTCCATTGTGGAAATAAGCAGGCTCTTACCAAAACGGCGCGGGCGCAGTAGAAATAAATGACTACCTTGCGCTTCTAAATCAGCGATGTAAGCCGTTTTGTCTACATAGGCATAGCCTTGCTCTCGCACTTTTTTGAAATTACTCAGGCCGTAAGGGATTTTCATGACGATTTCTGCCGGATCACAATGCGACAAGCATAACACTGCTTTGAATAAGCAACAAAGGCCGAAGAATTCCGTCCTTTTTCATTAACTGGCTTAACTTCTCTGCCGCAAATCCACCACCCGCTGCGCCTTCCCCAATGACCTCACAACCTCACCAACACCGCGCACATTCACCTCAGCACTTACACCAATAATCGTCTTCACCTGATGCTGCAGTATCCTCGCTGCCTCATCACGCACGCCATCATTCACATCATTACCACGCACTTCAACATTCACGGTCAGGCTGTCCAAATTCCCCTCCCGACTAATCTCAATCTGATAATGCGGAGACAAATCATCAATCTTCAGGATCTGTTCTTCAATCTGTGTCGGGAACACATTCACCCCGCGAATAATCATCATGTCATCGCTGCGACCGGTGATTTTTTCCATGCGGCGCATAACCGATTCACTGCCCGGTAATAGCTTGGTTAAGTCCCGGGTACGATAGCGAATCACGGGCATGGCTTCTTTAACTAAGGAGGTAAATACCAATTCACCCTCTTCGCCGTCGTCTATCGGCATGAG
Organism: Leucothrix pacifica; assembly: GCF_003172875.1. GTDB lineage: Bacteria > Pseudomonadota > Gammaproteobacteria > Thiotrichales > Thiotrichaceae > Leucothrix > Leucothrix pacifica. Next base: position 17,871 of record NZ_QGKM01000023.1, read on the forward strand.
TAATTCACGATCAACGATTTCAGGATAAAAACAATCTTCCCAGATGGTCGGGCCATCTTTGGTACTGACGAATTCCTGTGCCACACCCGGCCCCATAATCTCTGACAGGCCGTATATATCCACCGCATCCATGCCCATGCGCTCTTCGATTTCTGTACGCATGGCATTGGTCCACGGCTCAGCGCCAAAGATACCAACCCGCAGTGAAGAAGTGCGCGGGTCTATCCCTTGACGCTCGAATTCATCCGCAATATTCAGGCAATAAGACGGTGTTACCATGATGATATCGGGCTTAAAGTCCTGAATCAGTTGTACCTGCTTTTCGGTTTGACCGCCTGACATTGGAATCACTGTGCAACCCAACTTTTCTGCACCATAGTGCGCACCCAAGCCACCAGTAAATAAGCCATAACCATAAGCCACATGCACGATATCTTTGGCACTGCCGCCAGCCGCCCAAATTGAACGCGCTACCACATCAGCCCAACGGTCGATATCGCCTTTGGTATAACCCACAACCGTTGGCTTTCCGGTGGTGCCACTAGAGGCGTGAATACGCACCACCTGTTCCATCGGCACGGCAAACGTCCCGTAAGGATAGTTGTCACGCAGGTCTTGCTTAGTGGTATAGGGAAATTTACTCAGGTCAGATAAGTCCTGTAAGTCACTGGGATGGACACCGGCATCATCAAACTTTTTGGTATACATCGGCACATTGTTATAAGCGTGATCCAGCGTCCATTTCAGGCGTTTTAACTGCAAAGCCTGCAACTCATCCTGACTGGCATCAGTTACCGAACTTAAACGTCCTTCCGGAAATGTACTCATAAATTCCTCCTGTCTATTCCTTCACCTACTACAAGTGTAGCGAGTCAGCTAAACCACCAGATGCATCTGATCCCTATGATTAAACACTCTCGATTATCATTGCGATACCCTGTCCGACACCAATGCACATAGTGCACAGTGCATAACGCCCGCCGACCCGCTGCAATTGATACGCCGCTGTCGTGACCAAACGCGCACCACTCATACCCAAGGGATGACCCAATGAAATCGCTCCACCGTTCGGATTCACATGACAAGCGTCATCCGGTAAGTCTAAATCACGCATCACCGCCAAACCTTGTGCAGCGAATGCTTCATTAAGCTCAATCACATCCATATCATCCAATGACAAACCGGTTTGAGCTAATACTTTGCGTGTGGCAGGCGCAGGGCCAAAGCCCATAATGCGCGGCTCTACACCAGCCGTTGCCATACCGACAATCCGTGCGATCGGCTGCAAACTGTGCTGAGTCAGTGCTTCCTCTGAGGCCACCAACATGGCACAAGCCCCATCATTCACACCAGAAGCGTTACCCGCGGTCACCGTACCACCCTCACGAAATGGCGTACCCAGTTTTGCCAAAGCTTCCATCGTCGTTGAAGCACGGGCATGTTCATCTGTATCAAACACCAGATCATCACCCTTACGCTGCGGAATCATCACCGGAATAATTTCTGACGCCAAAACACCATTGGCCTGTGCCTTAGCCGTTCGCTTTTGAGAGCGCAATGCAAACGCATCCTGATCTTCGCGGGAAATATTAAACTGCTCCGCCACATTCTCAGCGGTTTCCGGCATAGACTCTGTGCCATACAACTGCTTCATTAATGGGTTTGGAAAACGCCAACCAATAGTCGTGTCATAAATCTCAGCATTACGACTCCAGGCACTGCCCGCTTTGGGCATAACAAACGGCGCTCGTGACATCGACTCAGCCCCTGCTGCAATCATAATTTCAGCCTCACCGGACTTGATGGTACGCGCAGCCATACCGACTGCATCCATGCCCGAGCCACAAAGACGATTAATCGTCGTGCCCGGCACTGATACCGGTAGCCCCGCCAATAAAGACGCCATACGCGCTAAGTTGCGATTACACTCACCCGCCTGATTTGCATTCCCCATAATCACATCATCAATGCGCTCCCAATCTACACCGGGATTACGATCGATAAGCGCTTTAAGTGGTTTCGCCGCCAAGTCATCCGTACGAACACTGGCCAAACTCCCGCCGAAGCGACCAATCGCGGTGCGAAGAGGACTACAAATAAACGCTTGCTTCATACTACTGTTGTTCCATTATAAGTTTGTTGTGATGTTTAATCGTCGTGACTAAGAGTCGTCACCCAGAAATGGACGCTGCGTCATCGCCTTGCGCACTAACAAGGGCGACGCGCGGTAACGATCCTCACCATAAGTCGAGAGTAAATTATCGAGGATGGTAGCTACATTCACTGTACCAATCGCATCCGCCCACGCCATAGGCCCTTTGGGGTAATTCACACCAAACTGCATCGCTGTATCCACCGCCTCAGCACTACATACCTGCTGATTCACCGCATCGCTACCCTCATTGGCCAACATGCACACCGTGCGCATCACACACAAACCGGGAATATCATCAATCACCGACACCGTTTTGCCCAAGGCCTGCCAGAAGCCAATCGCCTCCTCCAGTGCAGATTCTGAGGTTTGATCAGCCGCAGCAATCGCAATGCGGGTCGCCTTGGCATAGTCCAGCGCCAAATCAAACACCACCAGATCCGACACACCATCTTCAGCCACCGCCTGTGTCGCCAAACGGCCATCGGTCCGTGCCAATATCGCTTCACCACACACAATCAAAAAATCATCCGGTTGATCCGCCGTTTCACGCTCCACCGCGATACCGGCCTTATTCATCAGATCAATCAATACCGGCGCATAAGGCGCATCACCCACCAATGTCACCATCGGCGGTGGCTCGCACGGTGGTGCCAGCAAAATTTCAGCGTTTGCATCACTGTACCTAACGCCTACATTGCTTGGGGCCTCCGGGCTTTGTCCGCTATCACCCGCAATGTCCTCACGATAATCATAAAAACCACGACCTGATTTACGCCCCAGATATCCCGCATCCACCAACTCTTTTTGAATTAATGACGGAGTAAACCGTTGATCACCGTAATAAGCAGCATGCACCGAGCAGGTCACCGCGTAATTCACATCCAGACCAATCAGATCCATCAGCTCAAACGGCCCCATACGAAAACCAGCGCAATCACGCATCAACGCATCGATGGTAGCCACATTTGCACCACCCACCTCAAGCACACGCAACGCCTCAGCATAAAATGGTCTGGCCACACGGTTCACAATAAATCCCGGTGTCGAGCGGGTGTGAACAGCCTTTTTGCCCCACTGCGTAGCCGTATCAAACACCGCCTCAGCGACACTGCGCTCAGTCGCTAAACCACGCACCACCTCTACCAGTTTCATCACCGGTGCCGGGTTAAAAAAGTGCATGCCCACCAAGCGCTCAGGACGCTCCAATGCCGCACCAATCTCAGTGATCGACAATGACGAGGTGTTACTGGCAAAAATCGTTTGCTGACTACATAAACCTTCAAGCTCTCTAAACAGCGATTGCTTGATATCCAGCCTTTCAGCTACGGCCTCAATCACCAAATCCGCTGCCGCCAGATCAGTCATTTGATTCACAGGAATAATCCGGGCAATCAACGACTGCTGCTCCTCATCACTCATGCGCCCGCGAGCAACTAACTGATTTAGCCCTTTAGTAATCTGCTGCACACCTTTGAGTGCCACACCTTCAGCCACGTCAAACAACAAAACCGGATGACCCGCTTTAGCTGCTACCTGAGCAATACCCGCGCCCATCGTGCCCGCCCCGATGACTGCAACAATGTTATCGGTATCCAATGCTGCCATAGTTTAGAATCCTTTAAATTCTGGCGCTCGTTTGTTAATGAAGGCTTGCACGCCCTCACGATAATCTTCCGTAGCACTCGCCAGACTCTGCAAGTCACGCTCCATATCCAGCTGCGTATCCAGATCATTACTCTGAGATGCATTAATCGCCTGCTTGATATACGCCAAACCTTGCGTTGGCTGTGTTGCTAAATGTAAGGCTAACTTATTCACCTCTGGCATCAGTTGATCATCATCAACCATTTGCCAAATCATGCCCCACTGTGCCGCTTGCTCAGCGCTGACTTTGTCGCCCATCATCGCCAGGCCCATCGCTCTGGCGCGCCCGACCAACCGTGGCAATGTCCAGGTACCACCTGCGTCCGGCACTAAGCCCAAACGACAAAACGCCTGAATAAACGAGGCAGACTTTGCTGCAATAACAATGTCGCAAGCCAAGGCAATATTAGCGCCCGCCCCCGCTGCCACACCATTCACAGCACAAATCACCGGCATTTCCAGCGTCATAATATTGCGCACGAAAGGATTGTAATTTTTCTCCAGTGACTCACCCAGATCCACAGGCTTATCTCCGCTCACATCACGATCCGCCAAATCCTGACCGGCACAAAAACCACGACCATTACCTGTCAAAACCATGCAACGAACTGACTTATCAGCACGAATCACCTCAAATGCAGCACGGATTTCAGCATGCATCTCACCATTAAAACTGTTCAGGCGATCCGGCCGGTTTAAAGTCAGGGTCGCTACACCATCACCGATGCTCAGTTCAATCGTGTTATAACTCATAGTCTAGTCCTTAATTTCCTAGTATTCACGCGTACCGTATCGATAAGTACGCGCCTGCTCCTCAAGATAATTTCAATATACATCAGGGGGATAAAGAGATACAGAATTATTATGTAAATACAATATTGCGTATCACAAAACACCAATCCCTAATAAAAAGCCCCTGCACTAACCGATGCAGAGGCTTTCTGACTAATCGCAATGCAAATACTGCACCGCCTTAGCGTGAATGATTACGCAGTGGTCTCAGCAATAAATGCAATCGCCTTCTCAATACGCTGCAAAGTGCGCTCGCGTCCCACCAAATTCAGAGTGACATCCAGGCCCGGTGACATCGGCGTACCCGCAACGGCCAAACGCAGTGGTGGCCCCACCTTACCCATGCCCAGCTCCAGAGCTTCACAGGTCGCGTTAATCGCTGACTGAATCGACTCAGGGTTCCAATCGTCCAATGCTGCCAAACGGTCATGCGTTGCCTGTAATGTCGCATCCACACCTGCTTTGAACTGCTTCTTCTGCGCTTTGGCATCGTAGCTATCAAAATCTTCAAAGAAATAGCGTGAAGTCTCAACAAAATCTACCAGATTCTTCGCGCGCTCACGCTGCCCCTCAATCACATCCGCCAGTGCCGGGCCATTGCTGATATCCAGCTTTTGATTCTCCAGATGCCACTGCAAATGCCCTTCAATTACCTCAACTGGCAAACTCTTAAAATACTGCTGATTCATCCAGTTCAGCTTTTCCGTATTAAACGCAGACGCTGCACCGTGAATATCTTCTAACTCAAAAAACTCCAGCATTTCCTCACGCGAGAAAATCTCCTGATCACCATGTGACCAACCCAAACGAATCAGGTAATTCAGCACCGCCTCCGGCAAATAACCATCATCGCGATACTGCATAACGCCTACTGCACCGTGACGCTTCGACAAACGCTTGCCATCATCACCCAGAATCATTGGGACATGCGCAAACGCCGGCACAGTGGCGCCCAAGGCTTTCATAATATTGATCTGTCGCGGCGTGTTGTTAATGTGGTCATCACCACGGATAACGTGCGTCATGCCCATATCGATATCATCAACCACCACCGTCAGGTTATAAGTCGGCGTACCGTCGGAACGTGCAATGATCAAATCATCCAGCTCACGGTTATTGATGACGATGTCACCTTTCACCAAATCTTTGATGACAACATCACCTTCCAGTGGGTTGCGGAAACGGATAACCGGCTCAACACCCTCAACCGGCTCAGTACGGGCACGGCAACGGCCGTCGTAACGTGGCTTCTCTTTATTCGCACGCTGTTGCTCACGCATCTCTTCCAGCTCTTCTCTGGAACAATAGCAATGATAGGCATGACCCTCATCCATTAGCTGCTGAATCACCTCAGCATAGCGATCAAAACGCTGAGTCTGAAACACCGGGCCTTCATCATAATCCAGCCCCAGCCATTCCATCCCTTCTAAAATGGCATCCACAGAAGCCTGTATCGAACGCTCACGATCCGTATCTTCAATACGCAGTGCAAATGAACCACCCGTCTTGCGGGCATACAACCAACTATATAAGGCAGTGCGGGCACCACCAATGTGTAAATAACCCGTAGGGCTAGGGGCGAAACGTGTCTTAACGGTCATAGGTCGGGTCTGGATATAAAAAATAAAGGATGAAGGGTATCATTTTGTCCGTTACATCAAAAGCCGTCTATTCCATATTAAGGAATGGTAAAGGCGATAATTTCTAACATTGTCTAAACAACAATTCAAAACACATCATAGCTGGGCGAAAGAGCCTGAAACATTCACCGGCCCATTGTTAGAAGATGTTGTCAAAATCGCCTGTGGTGGTGCTACAAAGATCAATATGAAAGCGTTGAATGATTACGCCATTGACGTTGACTTCGCCTATGCAAAATCCCTCAAGCCTATCGTAGCGCACAGCGTTAACGGCAAACGCATGTCGGTTCGTGACAAAGGACCACTATGGATTATGGTGCCTTCGGATAAGCTAAAGTCAAAACCAAAAGAACTAGATGGCATGCTGATCTGGCAGCTAAGTGACATCATCGTTATGGAAAATAGCTAATACGCTGACTCGATGAAACTTCCTCAAACCTACCAATTACACAACATCTTTCTAATGTTGCTTGGACCACTGTTGATTATTTGCATACTCATCAGTGGTAGCTACATCGTCGAGACGTTTAAGGATGTCGCTTACACCAAGCAAAAGTCGTTCTGGTCGATTGTGCAACTAGACAGAGAACTCGCCCACACACAGGTGAAAGTAAATGAGTACATCCACGACTTGACCACTGCCAAGTCTTTGGAAATGTCCTACAACATCCTGTGGAGCCGTATTCCTATTGCCATGAATACACTCAGTAAGGATGTCTCACTTGCCCGAATAGAAAACAGCTCTAATATCACCGTCCTGATCGATGACTTATTCGTCGATGTGAAACGTTTTGAATCCGTTATTGTGGGGCAGGATAAAATCAGCAAGGTGGCATTGGCTGTCTGGAAAGACGTGCTCAGAGAGCATGAAGAAGCCATTCGTGGCAACCTCATACACAATCTGGCATCAAGCAATAGCATCTACGCGAAACAAACCACGACGACGATCTTAAAAGCAGCGACTATTCCACTGTTCTTTGTGATTTGCTTTTTCCTCTACCTCAGTTATTTGCTATCCGCACTGTGGAATGAGCAACAAATCAACCAGAAAATGCTGGACCATGACAGTATGACTAAACTGCATAGTCGTGACTTCATGATGAACACCCTGAAAACACTGTCTAAAACTAACGAGCCCTTTATTCTTCTGGCGATGAAAAAGCCTTGTAGGATTGGTGAGGACAGCATATAGGCGAGTACCAGTACGGGTGGCGTGGTTTCGACACTCTGTGACAACCACACTCAGTGCATTTTAGAGCTGGCGGACAATGCGATGTATGAAGCTAAGCGCAATAAGCTTAAAACGATTTATTGGGCCAGTCAGGAGCAAAAGCCCAACGAAAATGCGCCTAAGCCCATAGAAGTGCCTTTACCCGTATGAGTAAACTGGCCGAGAAATAAAATCGGCCAGAATGCCTGCAAGGAATCACCTGACAAGGTTATCTGTCCCATCAGCCCACCCATTTTAACCGGCGTTTTCTGACGTGAGGAATAGCGCGTCCAGTCTTGCCAGTACAACTCCCGCTTTAACACCGGCACCTCGCGAGCCTGAGCCGACAAAGCCTTAAAATCCAGCTCTAAAGACTGATCCGTATGAAATGACTGCAATAAAGAAATACGCCGCATTAACACACTAAACAGCGCATAAAAATCCAACTCTGCCGCTTTAATCTCACGCCCCTTTAAGCGAAGTCTCAGTGGCGTGTTAAAACTCACCACCACCTCGCCCGAAGGACACGGCGGTACCTCCGGCATCAGCGGTGGCAACAACTGTAACGATTCACCGGGCGTATAAACACGTTGCCACAGATCACTACGCTGTGACAAACCAGTCACCTCAAATTGCCCCTGAGCAGAACCCAAGCCACGCTCCCCTGCTTTTTCAAAGGCATATAGCATATAAGGGACATGTTGATTTCCCGCACCAAACACCGTGAAGTACACCTGTAAATCTTCACCGGCCTCTACTGTCGTTTTTTGTGCCGGGTCAGGAATAATGACGAACGGATGAGGCGCTGCAGTATACTTGCGCATGACCGTTGTATCAGCCGGTGGCGGCGTTTCAAACACATAACTATAAACACAGTTGCGATACAGCAAGCAACCACCACACTCCGGCTTGCCAGTGACACACACAACCGATTTTAACGAATGACCAAACAAGCCACGCCAGGCCGACCCCGTGTAAGCAGGCAGTTGAATCGTACTTAAGGCACGCGCATGTACCCGATACTGAGCCAGTGGCAACTTCAGAGTCTCCATGGTTATGATCCTGATAATTTTGTTGCCTGATACGGCTCCAAGCGCGCGCCAAACTCACGCATATCCTGCGCGGTTAACTCCTTGCCCCTGCGGTCAGACGGAAGCTCCAGCGTTAGATGTAAGTACTGACCACCCCGTGCATTTACCTCAGCAACCAGATTAATCGGCAATGTACCTAATACACGATCCCCCTGCTGCACGATTGTCACATCAAAATGCGCTAAACGCTCATCAACATGAAAGCCCTCGGACTCTGCCCACTCAACTGCACCGGGGTGTCGGGAAATGAAATACGTTGTCATGAAAAATCTCGCTTGTTGAATGATTCGATATTGGGAGCGTAACGATATCACCTTACGTTGTCACGGTTCACAAGCTTGCGGGAATCCCTTCTTCATCAGGGCATCATTTTCACAGAGCTGGCAGAAGGATTAAGCACAATCCCGTTAACGTCTTAATCCCTTCTTCATCAGGGCATCATTTTCACCTAGACCTACTCGATAAAGGTTTTGGCGCACAGGTCTTAACCCCTTCTTCATCAGGGCATCATTTTCACATCAGCTAAAGAAAAAGAGACGGCGGCGGCGGCGGTCTTAATCCCTTCTTCATCAGGGCATCATTTTCACGGATTCTCTGCCTGCTATTCCCCTGAAGTCATCAGTCTTAATCCCTTCTTCATCAGGGCATCATTTTCACCAAAAACAATTTTTATTTCTGAAGAAGGTAGAGGGTCTTAATCCCTTCTTCATCAGGGCACCGTTTTCACAATCTACGACTGCGAAATCATCAAAGCCATCCCCGTCTTAATCCCTTCTTCATCAGGGCACCGTTTTCACGTACAGGGCAGCGTAATCTTGAATCATGAGGGGTCTTAATCCCTTCTTCATCAGGGCATCGTTTTCACGCACTAATAGACCATATAAACCCATTAGGGGATAATGTCTTAATCCCTTCTTCATCAGGGCATCGTTTTCACAATCTTGACTTCGGTTAAACCTCTAAGCCCTAAAGGTCTTAATCCCTTCTTCATCAGGGCATCGTTTTCACCCAGGCTAGGTTGAGTCATCGGATACCACTACGTGTCTTAATCCCTTCTTCATCAGGGCATCGTTTTCACACAGAGTAATTGAATACAAGGAAATGTTTCACGTCTTAATCCCTTCTTCATCAGGGCATCATTTTCACTTCGACAATGAAGGAACAAAAGAACTATGCAACGTCTTAATCCCTTCTTCATCAGGGCATCATTTTCACTGCAAGCATCAATTCCAGCCTTTGCAATCAACCACTTACAAAGGGGCTTAGCGGGATTTTGCGTTCCCAAAAAGCTAGGTTTCACTCATTTCACCTCCTGATTCAACACGCAAACTTGCGCTAAACGTGTTTGGTTAAATTGTTGCAAATCTTCTGGTTCACAGTCTATCACAACTTCATGAATATCCCGATCCACCTGCGCCAGCATCAAGCCATCAAAAAACGCCGGATCATTCAATGCCGGGATTTGGTAACGCTTACCAGCCTCCTGCATGGGCAACATCCCCAGCAAGCCCTGAAGCTCCGCGCGGGTAAGGTTTTTACGGCGGATTTTGCCCGGTAGTGTGGCACTAAAATTGTTCTCTGGTACATGCAGGGTAATCGCAATCAGATCGTTGTCGCGCTTTTCATTGCGTAGCAGGTATACCCAGATCATCAGAGAAATTAATCCGGTAAAAATACCGACGACAATGCCGATTTTGTCGAGCGTGTCCCAAGTGCTTGCCATTCCTTACCTCTCAATATTCCCATTAATCCTAGTTTGGAATCAGAACTTTAAATGCACGTCGAAGTGCCAAACTTAGTGACGTACGGTTAGCTAAAGCTTTTTTGACAGACTCATGTGACTGAGAACTACTATGAGCAAGGTTATTCCGAATACCTCGTAACATTAAATACTCATTCCAGCTGTCACTGGGCTGCTCTTTTTCATAATCACCTTTCGCTTGGCTACGAACATTGTAACTCTCCAAACCATTTGGATATTCTTCAGCGAGCTTGGTAATAAATGCTTCAAATCCATACAGCGTAGCTCGAAGCAAATTATCGTTTTCCAAAGCTTGCCACGCCACCGCTGACTGGCGCTGATGCGGTTGGTTCTTTTCTACCCATGAAAAACGTTGCTTTAATGCAGGTAGAAACAAAGCGGCATGGGGAGAACAAACCTCCTCTTCCTTTTTCAACAACGTGAGAAAATTTTTCAATTTGACCTGTGCTTTTTGGACGCTGTTTGTCTGTTCGTAAAAGGATGCATCTCGCAAACTATCCAGTGCATTTTTACTAAAACCTGACTGCTCCAGAAGTGGAACAAAGCTACCGTAGTCTCCACTCTCATCGTAAATAGCCAATGCCTGGTTCCAGCGATCTAACTCTAATAAACCACCGAGCTGCATAACTGGCGTAATATTGTCTGAAGTTAACTCCAATGCACCGTAATGAATCCCTGAAATAGTCACCTCTTTCAGGCTTTGTAACACCAAAGCACTTTGTTGAACCAACATTGGAAGGTGGCGCAATCCATGGGTAACATCCAGTATTGCTGTGTCTTTGTGATTAAAGCAGTTAACCAATATCTCCAGTGTTTTTGTTTGTTCTTCGTAATTTCGTCCATACGGAATCAATTTCAATACGCAGGGAATTCCGAGCACACCCTGTAGGTGAGCGGCCAGTTGATTCAAAGTTTCCTGTGTGACCTGGTCGTTTTGTGCTGCCTCACCCAGCTTTAGTAATTCCTCCTCCAAATCAGCATGTTCAGATAACTCTGTCTCTAGTAATAAGTTATCCCACATGCTGCCGGTCGTTCCGAGAATCACTAACTCATCTGGCGATACCTGTTTACAGAGTTCCAACCCAAAAAAGCGAGATGTTCTACGGCTTTTATCTTCAAACTCGTAGGTTGCTTGACGGTAGTTGCTACTGGCCTTTCCCAGCATTGTGACAAGTTTATGTGGCAAAGCGGTCTCCGATATTTGTATGGATTAGTAGTTCTTATTTCAAAAAACCAAGAACAATTTGAGTTCTGGCAAAGGGTTTGTCTTTTGCCGGATTTTTCTTGCTGGACTTCTCCCGCCAGATTTTCTCAGCTTTCATTCTGTCCCGGATGAACTCGGCAGCCTCTTTTTGAGAATCACCTTCCCAGTTACCCGAGGTTAACGCAGTAATTGCATCCCAGTACGTTTCAAACTCAGCAATTTCGCGCTCAATCGGGCTTAATTTGGAAAGCTCTAACTCACGCTGCGCATCTTCTGCCGCTGATCGCTCCATTTCGAGCCGCTCTTGCTCAGCCTCTTCAGCCCGTTTCTTATCGAGAAGCATCTGGCGCTCCTGTTCTTCTTGTTGCTTTTTATCGAGCGCATCTTTCAATGAATTTTTATAATCTTGATTCTGCCGTAACCAATCCGCCTTGCCTTCATTAAAGCGGTGCATCTCATCAACACCACTAAATAACTCAGCAGGATCGGTATCAATTTCTACTAATATCCAACCGAATGGCATCATCCCAAGTGCATTGTTTTTGTCAGTACTTGCCAACCACCACGTTTGAGGCGCATCTTTATACTTTGGCGCATTACCCTTTCCCGTCATAATCTTTATGTTACGAACACCTTCCAGAGTTAGCGCTTCTGCCCCACTATGGCGACCGACACGCAATAAAAATGCTTCATTGTTATCCAGTTTTCTCTGCATATTTTCAGAAAGAACCATTGAAACAAGCCGCACCCAATTAGCATCCAGATAGCCCAACTTCTGCATTGCCGATGACTCTTCTCTGAAGAGCTTCGTATAAAAACGATTACACAAAGCAGCAATATCCCTAACAGACCATTGCAGCTCTGACTTAGGCACTTTCCCATGTGTCTGCCGAATCTCGCTAACATCCTGAATATTTAGAGAGCCAGTAATACAGCGTGGCTGCATCGCACTAACACATTCAAGTGTTTGCGACAGGCCTTTCTCCTCAGCCATAGACTGTTGTAGGCGCTCTCCCTCTTGCAAACGACGCTTTCGATTAACCGCAAAACGGATTTCATTTCCCGGTATATCACCATCTGTTACCCAATGAGCATCACCAACAGAGATTAACCTCATTGGGTCTGTATGAAACTTTCCTTCAAATAAGCTTTCCTGAAAGCCTCTATTCTGGGCAGCACCGCGTTTTTGTTTCAAGTTATGAGATAAGGGCTGTCCTTTGTTTAGGCTATCTAATAATGCGGTTCGAATTGCACCTTTAATACTGCTACCAGGAAACATTGGTTTACGGTTTGCTTGGTTGTAACTGGTTCGCTCAATCTCCAGATTATTAATGACTTGTCTGCCACGCCCCTCATATTGAGCCGCTTTACCGACTCGCTTTTTATACTGCTCTGCAACGCCATCACCCACCGGAAAAAAGTGTTCAGCACCGCCAATCAGAGACTCACGATTCTGGTAGAACAGTGCCTGCACCTGTTTAAGCATTTCTTTAGTTGGCTTTCCCGTTACGATCTTGAGCAGTTCTTTGCGAGCAATATCCGGCAAGTTCCGAATGGCCGTATCAGGATTAAATTCATAGAGTGCCGTGCCTTCAATGACATAATTCGTTGGCTCATAAGTTTCGTTACAACCAATATGCACAGGTGTTAATGGTGTGAAGTGAAGAGTGTGACTCGATAAAAAACTCATAAATCAGCCTCCAACGACTTAATCTTATTGACCAGATCATCAGGAATTCTCAAAGGAACAACCGGACTGTAGCCCTGTTGAACGGTCTCCGGAATGGCACTGGACAACTTTTGCTTCGCCGCTCCTAGCCCTTGTCCAATAAAGCCTGCCTCAGTGTTAACGCCAAAAATTGAACCTGTTTTTGCCATCAATACGGGGCTTTTAAAGGGCTTTCCCGACTGATGAACCGCAATATCCCCATGCCGTCCGAAACGAGTAAATGGCTGATAAAAGCTAAGTGCTGAATCGTAGCCAAGCCCTTGAGGTGCGCAAGGAGCCAGTGTTAGTGATGCATTCGCGCCATCGACGTTTGGAACATCGAATGCACGTTGCTCACCGACGACTTCAAACTTTCCCGCACCTATCGTTGCATCTTTACCAAACCCAAAATGCCCAATGTTCTGTAATGTCTCACGCAAGTCAGTGATATCGAAACGCGTTTCATCCAGCACAATATGGCAGTCAAAATGTGCTTGCCCGGAATAATGGGTCAGCTCAACACTGTAAGGCGCAAACTCACCCGTACCGGTCGTACCACTCAGGCGGTTAATAGTATTATGTGGTTGCGCATCTTCTTTTGACCAAGCGGCACCCTCTGCACCTAGCAACTCTGAGGGAGACTTGCATTGGCCCTGCCACTTGCTTAAGTCCATATCTATCTTATCAAGCGGCATCCAGACCTTCTTTTTTAGTAGCTTCCTTAATTCAGGGTTAGCGTCCTCAAAAAACCAAGCCGGGACACTTGGCTTAGGAATATGTCCAGATGGAAAAGCATCAGAGACCACCATAAAGGGGCGTCCGTCTGTATAGCCATCCAATAACTCTGTTAAACGCCCCTCACCAAGATGATTCCTGATTGCCCAACAAAGCTGACCAAACAAAGTATCACCCAATATTTCCGTCGAGAATGCGGATAACGGTTTTAATGTAAAAGTATAGGTCTGCATCTCAACGCCTTATGCTGCCTGAAGGTCAAAGTCTGCCAATCTTTGCTGCAACTCAGGGTCATCTAATGAAATACTAACTTTTCCGTACCCACGCGAACCCGAGCCTCCAAGCCCTGTCAGTTCGAGGAGCTTTAATCCTCTGAGCAGAGTATGCTCCAGCGCTTCATCATCATGCACCCGCATGGACACATTAAATTCAAAGATGGCACCTGCAGGGACCCGCTCAGTGTTGCGCAAACTACCATTCGCTGCCGTTCCAGAAATTCTATCGATAGACGTTTCCATTTTTACTTCGGTCATCAAAAGATTCCTTTTCCCCATCTCAGATACCCACTCACGATCTAAGCCGCAGTCCCAGAATGCAAGGCGGGTTGGCCCAATCTCTTTTAGAACGTCGTCCGACAAATTCGGCTGTGGTGCACCACCGAACAATTTAAGAATATTTTTAGCGCCTTCTAACTGGGCATTGTGGACTTTTTCTAAATGCTCAAATGTCAGAGGTTTACCATCGGTGGTACCAACAACACCTAGCTCCCACTCAAGTAAGCTGCGCATTTTGCCTTTAATACTTGATCCGGGAATGTACGGCTCTTGAGTAAACGGATTCTTGATCACCGGGCTATCAGTTCCACCAATGTGCATTTCAGCATCACCACTACCAATGTGAAGCCCGGTTAATAGCTTAATTTTTCCAGAGATTTTGTTGACTGCATTCAGTTTCATTTTATATTCCTTTTAAACCTTTTAACCTGATGGACGTTCGACTTTGTAAAAACCCATAAACGCTTCAATGAATAGTTTGAAGACCCTCATATCTTGCGCAGTATTCACTTGCGATAAACAATGGCTGAGCAAAGTTACGTAGTTATCGTCAACAAGGTCACGGCCTTTCGCATAGGCCACTTTTGCGTTCAGCATACGAATAAAAGGTAGGTACTCGGAAAATTTATCCGGATAAGTATTCACCTTGTTTTCCCACATCACCACTTCATCGTAGAAACGTCGCAGCTGAGTTGGCTTATTGTGTTTGCTTTTAGCAGCAGCAACAGACTTCGCACAACGCTCTGCAATTGAGTCAAAGAGTTCCTTAGTAATTTCTGAAAAATTGATCCCACTGGTATCAATTCTAGGCGTGTCATTTTGACGCCTACCTTTGTGTTGGTAACTCATAATGGTTAATCCCGCTGCTGATATAAATGTGAAAATAAAGCGACTTTGTAGTCACCCTTGTGTAGCTCAATGCCATTAGCGGCAATGTCTTGTGCTAATTGCGCATGTCTTTCTTTTCTTTCATCCCCACTCAAGTTGCGTTGCCTCTCAAGCAACCGATAGGTGCGGTATGAAAAATATGAACGCCAAATTGCATTTTCTGGTTTTCCTTGATCCATTGCTTCGCGCATATCAACCAAGTTCAACAAACCATAAACGTAGCCTGTACTCAGTGACTGACTACTTTTGTGATGTTCCAAGCTTTCCCCGAGCTGCATTAATTCTTTGTAGCTTTTCCATGGGACAACTCTGGAAAAACAACTCACTGCATTCTTAGTGGGATCGCCACCCGTTGACGAATAAGCTTTCGCGTTATCTAGCGCTTCTTCGCCCCTCTCTGCAAGATATCGAATCGGTAGTCCTGGTTTTGTCATACTCAGCCCAGATGAAAAATGCACTTCATTGTTCATTGCGGCATACCGCTCAAAGTCTTGCTGCATTTCAAGTGACAACTTCATCATGGAATGCCAAGGACCAATGAGGAAGAAATCATCACCACCCGCAAAAACCGTGTAAGCACTTGGATACTTTGCATGACAAAGTTGAGGTAGGTGAATTGCAAAAAATGCATTCATCTGTCGTGACAGTGCGGCCATTTTCGCAAACGTTGGAGCACCTAACCCTTTCTGAAATATTGAACCCAAATCATCAACATCTCCTTTTAGGGTCATCAACGCAGTTTGCCCTTTCCACTTCCCTGACGTGTCAACCTTCCGATCATCACAGGCAATATGATTGAGTGTTTTCAAATCGCCAAATGAGAGGTCATCCGAGACTTTTTGGTATTTGTGGTGATCACGCTCTGTAAGGTCTCGCTCGGATACAATCGGCACATACGCGTTAATATAACGTCGTGCATAGCCGTTCCATAACACCTCGGATTCAGAATTTGGAATAGAAAAATCAATCGCTCTAAGTAGGCTGCGCTTGTCAACTAGTGGTTTGAATTTCCCGGTGGATTGCTCAGGCTTTGTAAACGCTAACCTGAACCCGAAAATGTCCAAGCCCAACGGCCTCAACTCCTGAGTTGACAACAGCTGTGCGTCCTTTCGACAAATTAGAAATCGATTGAACTTTGTGAGATACCCACCCACATCAATCTGATCTTTAGCCAGTTGGCAAATATACCGTTCAGTGTCTTTAAGCTTCACAACACCAGCGGAGTGGCCATCGATAGCACACACGCCCTGCTCATTGTTAAAGCTATCCAAAAATTCCTCAAAAACCGGAGCAGGAGCGGCCTGATCAACCATCTGCATACGCTTATGCTTTTTTAGCTCAAGCGCTTCAAATAAACGCTTTACCAGCTTCTGAAATGGTGGTTCTTGCGTTTGACCATCTGATTTTCTAAAGTCATTTGAGCTTGCGGGTAACCATGCAAGTCCAACGCCTGATTGGCCGTAACTATGCTTTAAAAACCAATCATCCAAGACGCCCTGGACTGTCTTAAGCTTTTCAGTGACCTCCGGGGTATTCGGGGCCACTATCAAAAACTTCCCTGCCGCATTGATTACCTGACTCGTTGAAGGCAAATCCAAAGCATCTAGTACTTTAAGTGCCGCACATTCTGTGAGTAATGAGATGTAAAATGAGCGCCCTCTCAGTAACTTTGCTGCTCGTTTTTGAGTTTCGCTACCTGCTGAAAAAATGAAGTTTTGGATTCCAAAGAAGTCGCCTTGTATCAGAAGAAATTTCTTATCTGACCAGGCAGTTTGGCTTAGTGGAACATCTTGTCTCTTAACATCCCATTGCGCCGTTAATTCTTCTCGGGCAGCCTCAGTATCATCATGTTGATGGTATCGCCACAGCGCTACCGCAAGCGCAGCTGTCGTTCTGGAGTGGTCATACAGTGAAACATCGGGCAGCGTTTTTCCGACGGTTGCCGAAGGTATCGCATAAGTATACGTTCCCCATAACGTCTCAAAGTGATCCAACCATAGGGACAGGTCACGGCGGTGACTCTCCGGAATCAGTGCCAGTCCAGAAACAAAGCCATTCCAAAGCTCACGATATTCAGCTTGTGAGTTGGTATTGCTATTCGCTTCATAGCCTTTTCTCTCAACCGGGAACAACGCAGAAGAGCTCAATGGTTTTAGCTTGTAACACCACTCAAGATCTTCCGCTGATGGCTCAGGCCTAGGCTCTTCCAAAGTAATTTGCTCAACCAATGTTAGCTGGCGGGTGTTGTAGTGATTCCGCTTTTCTTCGGACTCGTTATATTCTGCGAACTCCTGACGTTCAAAACCAGAAGCGACACGATCCGCAGTTGCAATGACCCATTGTAAGAATGTTTCAGGCTTATGGTGCATTGCGGCAGCATTGATTAAAGAATCATCTGCATCCCGATCTTTCCAAGGTTTAAACGGATACATATCACTACCAATAATTTCTGGTAGGTGCTTTTCGATCACGTCAAAACCAATGGCTGTGTAAGCTGCATGCACATGGGTGTAATGATCCTTAAACTTTGGGCAATACAATTGTTTATTCAGATCAGACCGTCTATTACCTTCCAAATCCATTGAGTCAGCTTCTTCAATTCGTGCGCGCTCTGCAAACTTTCCCAAGTCATGGAGAAAAGCGGCTAAAGCAACACGGCTGGAGGCATCAAGTAGTGATTTCGGATCAGACATATAAAGCCCTTTGAAATAAGATTAAGATTCTGTGATAGAGATTAAGCCGACAGCCGGCACACTGTCACGCTTTACAAGCTTGTAAGCCATTATCAAGTGGGAGAGTTTGATAATAAGAACAACAGTTTTGCACAAGTAAAGACAAACGGTCAATTTGTTTACTTATTAGCGAATAATTCCACAAAAATCAGGTCAATGAAATCGCCGCATCAGGTAAAGTAAGGCCAAACCGCGTATTCGGTCTTTTACCATGAGAATCAATCAGATAGCTTTGTGCAACACGCTTGCCCAGTGCCTTTCTTAACTGACTGTTCACGCGGGATTTTCGCTGTTCGAAGTATTCTTTGGTCATACCGTTGGTCAGTGTTTTTCTGGCACGTTCATAGGCGCCGCTTTCACCATGTAAGTCCCGATATACCGCTAAAAACTCATCCGCAAGCTTAGCGTCCGTCCAACGTATCGGTGGGGCTGACCGGGCAGCACGCTGTAACAACATCACATAAAAGCTAAGTTCCACCGCATTCATTTTTACCGATTTTCCGCTGCAGCTCAGTTGCAGGCTTGTCACATCAAACCCCACTTGCACAGGGGCAAATTCTGCTTGTGCCGCGTCTACCGTATCGCTAAAGCTGGTCTGTCCGCTGAGCAAACGGGATGGCAAGCCCTCGCGCAGGCGCACAAATGGAATATCAGCCAGCGTTACTTCTACTTTGCTGGCGTCAAAGCCAGTATTGTCTGGCCGTACAACCCAGGTTTCTTTGGGCGGTGGGTAGAAAAACTCTTCATTAAAAAAGTACTCATCCTCGACTAATACGTGACTCAATCGATCCTGCGGACGACCAAATAATGACAGCGCATAGCCGATGTAAAATGTCATGGTGCGTCGCCCGCCAGATAAGGACACATACAAGCTACTATCAGCGTCTGCGGTTAGCTCCTGCACGACTCGCGTAATGAAGTCAGCGGCATGTGTATTATCATCGCGGGTGCGTACATCTTCTAAGGCTACGCCGTTGGCATCGGCGATGAGGTGGATATGCGTTGACTCGCAGCTTGGTACAGGCAGCTGGTAGTCCTTGCACAAAGCCCCGATCCACCCCGGACTTGAGTCACTGGGCAACAGCTTCTCTACAAATGGCTGCCCTTTTTTAGTCGTGATGATATGCACCTCAGTCGGCATGCAGGCGTCATCGTCTAACTGAGTCAGTGCATAAATAGTCTCGGTCACAATCTGGGGTGACCGGGCGGCGACTGCCAGCAAAATGCGGCGGGGGTATTGATTTGGCTTCGACAATTTTAGTGGATTCATGACCGGATTATAGGCAGATCATTGTGATTTATAAAAGCAATCATGAAGCCGGTATATTGTTTATTTGTTTAACTATTTGTCATCTAGGCGCTAGTAATGTATAACAAATAGCCATAACTCTAATTCTAAGCAACGAGGATTCCATGCAGTTTGATACAGCGATTTTCTATGACATAGAAAACCTGATTGGCGGATACTCAAAAGCAGAGATGCTACCCTCACTCTCATTAGTCAATGTTCACCGCTTGGTAAATGAGCTGGATATTGGCAATATCGCCATACAACGGGCCTACGCTAACTGGAATACTCCCCGCCTGAATGTACTCAGAGATGATATTGTTACCTTAGGCATTAACCCGGTGCAGATGTTTGGATTTGGTCGTGGTGCTGATAAAAACGCCAGCGACATTCAAATGGTGATTGATGCAATCGACATCGCCTGCCACCGGCAAAATATTACCAACTTTGTGATTGTATCCGGCGACGGTGGTTTCTCCCCGTTGGCCATTAAACTGCATGAATACGGAAGGCGTGTAATTGGTGTCGCCTACCAGCGCATTACCAACCGCGTGTTAGAAAGCGTCTGCGATGACTTTATTTGGCTGCCCGACCCAATCGCAGAAAAGTCTGTCACGATTACGCCCCAACCTATCAAGCCCGTTCCCGCAACAGCACCACAGCAGTACACCGACCCGATTCTGATTAGCTACACCAGCCAGTTTCAGCCGCTGCATGAGCCGACTAAGGATCAGATTATGTCGGAGGGTGTGGCGATTGTTGAGTATCTGGCTACACATAAACCCATAGCCCGCAAACTTAGAAAGACCGGGCTGAATATCTCCGTGCTCGCACAGTTGATAAAGTACCGTTTGGGTGAGCTGAAGTACCCGCCGCTTGGCTTTGTTAAACAAATCGAGTTTATCAATTACATCGTCAACGCATCACCTTGCAAACTGGTGCTTAAAGCGCCTAGTGAATATCGCCTCGCCTTAGAGGGCTTCAGTATTTCCGGGTATTCTGATGTTGCCCCGGTTGAACAGCGGCACAATATGCACACGCCAGCGTGTTATGCCGATTTTCTGCGCAAAGGCCCAAAGCCACACATACGCTTGCCAGAGAAAATTGTTGTGCATGATATCGCCCGATATATGCTGAGCCATCCGACTTTTTTTCGGAATATCTGCTTTGCGGAGATTTGCCATCACTTACAAGAAAACCTGACCTATCAACTCTCCGATCTGGAACGTGGTGCAAGCGCGCTAATGCTTACCCCAGCTTTTACTGATGACGGCACTCGTCCTGATTTTGATGGTTGTCGGTTTACTTTGGCGGCTACTGAGTACGCTGAGATGTTGCAGCACTTGGAAGACACGATGTATGAAAAGCTGTTTCAAATACTCGGTGAAGTCAACGAGGATGCATTTACCGCGCTGTTGTCGTTAGACGCAGAATACGTCAGCCATGAAGCGCCAGACATCTCCCCGCAAGCGCCCGCTACTGATCACGAGTGAACCCCTTGAGACATCACCGAGAGTCTTAATCCCTTCTTCATCAGGGTATCGTTTTCACGTATATACCTGAAGATATTGAAAACATCCTAAGGTCTTAATCCCTTCTTCATCAGGGCATCGTTTTCACTGTAGTTGGCAATAAGTCTGTAAGCGCATAACGTCTTAATCCCTTCTTCATCAGGGCATCGTTTTCACGGTAGAGAAGTGGGAAAGCCTAATGGCTGGCAAGTCTTAATCCCTTCTTCATCAGGGCATCGTTTTCACCTTATGTAAAGAAAGGTTTGATTACCGCAGTGTCTTAATCCCTTCTTCATCAGGGCATCGTTTTCACGAATGGTTAGAAGAAACAGGTAAGCTTGACGTCTTAATCCCTTCTTCATCAGGGCATCGTTTTCACAAGGTAGTACACAGAACGATAATGCGTTCAACATGTCTTAATCCCTTCTTCATCAGGGCATCGTTTTCACTGCTGCCTTTACATTCTAAACACTTTCCAACTTGTCTTAATCCCTTCTTCATCAGGGCATCGTTTTCACCCTAACCCATGCGGTATCTACACCGTCGAGCCAGTCTTAATCCCTTCTTCATCAGGGCATCGTTTTCACACTCGCGCACGCGGAAGTGCTGGGGGCTAAACTGTCTTAATCCCTTCTTCATCAGGGCATCGTTTTCACCCCTTCGGTAGGCGATGTGATTATGAAGTCAGGTCTTAATCCCTTCTTCATCAGGGCATCGTTTTCACTTATGATCCTGACGTAGAGGTATGGCAGCTAAGTCTTAATCCCTTCTTCATCAGGGCATCGTTTTCACCCGTGTTTTACCTGAAAAGTGTTTAAACTTCTGGGTCTTAATCCCTTCTTCATCAGGGCATCGTTTTCACCCAGAGCAAAGGCTGAAGCTGCTGCAGAGGAAAAGTCTTAATCCCTTCTTCATCAGGGCATCGTTTTCACAAAATAGGAGAAAGTTATGAGTTTTGTAATATAGTCTTAATCCCTTCTTCATCAGGGCATCGTTTTCACAATACTCTGTCAGAAAAGAATAATTTGACAGTGGTCTTAATCCCTTCTTCATCAGGGCATCGTTTTCACCCTAATGCAGGCAGCATTGGTTTCTGACAATGTCTTAATCCCTTCTTCATCAGGGCATCGTTTTCACCTGTCACTTGGATGGATAACGATCATGTAGTTTGGTCTTAATCCCTTCTTCATCAGGGCATCGTTTTCACTTTAACAAATGCACGAAGATGGTGGTACCACGTCTTAATCCCTTCTTCATCAGGGCATCGTTTTCACGCTCCAGCGACGGCTCCGGCGACGGCTCCGGGTCTTAATCCCTTCTTCATCAGGGCATCGTTTTCACCTGAGCTTCTTAAGTATTGGTTACACGTAGCGTCTTAATCCCTTCTTCATCAGGGCATCGTTTTCACCCAACCGTCAAGACTACGCTGCAAATGTTCAGGTCTTAATCCCTTCTTCATCAGGGCATCGTTTTCACCTTAAGTATTGGTTACACGTAGCGGAATAAGTAGTCTTAATCCCTTCTTCATCAGGGCATCGTTTTCACAAGCAATATAGTGACATACTGCAAGCTAAGGGTCTTAATCCCTTCTTCATCAGGGCATCGTTTTCACAATCGGCAATGGCGGCTTTTGGTCTTAGTAGCGTCTTAATCCCTTCTTCATCAGGGCATCGTTTTCACGCAAAGCGACCGAGAATATTTATGATCTTAGTCGTCTTAATCCCTTCTTCATCAGGGCATCGTTTTCACCAGCACCGCGCGGATGGATTAAAGAACAAATGGTCTTAATCCCTTCTTCATCAGGGCATCGTTTTCACTGCAAGCATCAATTCCAGCCTTTGCAATCAAGCACTTACAAAGGGGCTTAGCGGGATTTCTCACTTTCAAAAAGCTAGGTTTCACCAAATACTCACCAAAACGTTGTATCTGCAGACCACAAATACCAAGCCCTCATTATCACCAACAAACCACCGTTTGTCACTCCCCACAAGCTTGTCAGTGAATCATTTCAAGCGAAGCTTGTGTGAGCACATAAACACCACGGCTGAACGCCCCACTTACAAGCTTGTAAACCTCCCCTTATCCCGTCGTTCGTGCCTACACTAACGCACATGAAAAATCGCAACCTCTACCTCATTGCCTATGATATCCGCCAACCAAAGCGCCTGAGGGCAGCGCTTAAAGCGACCCGAAGCTTTGCCACCGGCGGACAAAAATCCGTACACGAGTGCTGGATGACCGACGCCGAACGCGGCGACTTACTGGCAACATTATCCATGATCATTAATGAATCAGAGGACAGCCTCATCTGCATTCACCTCGACCCGCGACAATCCGTCATTCCATTAGGCAAAGCGCTATCACCTGCCGATAGCGACTGGTTTTACATAGGCTAAGTATTATGACAACCCTTTATATTGACCGCCGCAACACCCGACTAACCATCGAATCCAACACACTCGTGTGCTTCATAGAAGACAAGCGCCAACGCCCTGTGCCACTGCTGCTGCTTGATCAACTCATCATCAGCAGTATGATTGAGTTAAGCAGCACCGTATTGCTCAAACTGGCAGAGGCTCAGGTCATGGTGGTGTTTTTAAACCCCAGAAACAGCAAGCAACGCGCCAGCGTACATGGCCGTTTGGGCAAGAACCCACACATTCGACTGGCACAGTATCAGGCACAACAAGATACACTGCTAAGCTGCGAAATCGCACAGCAATGGGTGGTGGCTAAAGTAAAAAATCAGCGTCGCCTACTATTTCGCTACCAAGACAGCCGCAAAGATCTACGCTACCCACTGAGTAAGTCCATCGAACAGCTGACGCAAGCCCTTCAGACACTGGATACCCCCGTCGCAAATCTTGATAGCTTGCGGGGAGTCGAAGGCAGTGCTGCACGAGCAAGCTTTGCAGCCTACAAGGAGATTTTACCCAATTCACTCGGCTTTACCGGTCGTAAGCGCCGCCCTCCGCCCGATCCGGTCAATGCCTGTTTGTCACTTGCTTATACTTTGTTGCATGCGCGCGCAGTACAAGCCGCCGTCGCACAAGGCTTTGATCCAATGATTGGCTTCTTGCACGAACCAAAATACAGCAGGGACTCTCTGGCCGCTGACATCATCGAGCCATGGCGACCGCATGTGGACGCGTGGGTACTGGAACAATTTACCACTCAGGCGTTGCGTAAAGACGATTTCACTAACGATCAGGATTCCTGCTTATTGGGTAAAGCCGGTCGATACAAGTTTTACGCCGCCTACGAACCAGTACTCAAAACCCTGACGCGTGGCATGCGGCTGCAACTGTTTCAACTACGCAAAAAACTGTTATGAAGCCACTTTACTTACACGGCGCAGCAGTCAGTGGCATTCGTTTAGAGCACGATGCACTGCGGGTTGTGACCGAGCACCGGGCCGATACTTGGTTTCCACTCAAGCGTATTTCACGGATTATTCTTAGTGGCGATATACAACTCTCTTCCAAAGTACTTGCCGCGTGTTTAAGTGAGAATATCCCGGTTGTGGTCGCTGGTCAGCAAGGTGAGTTTGTCGGTGTCTGCTTTGGCACTAACTTTAAGCAACAGTCCTTACAGTCACACATTCTCGAACTGTACGAATCCCGTGCACAACTTTACATCCTCGACAACTGGTTTTTGGGGCAACAGCGCCAGCAGATTCTGCATTTACAAAAGCGCTTTCGACTGCCGCAAGACGTGTTTGAAGCTAATGAAATCAAAGCCAGACTGGATGAACTGATTTGTCTTGAGCATCGCTTTTACGACTGGCAAAGCTGCCTGCAAAAAATGATCCCCATGTTAGCCGCTCAGCTCACGGTATTACTGAGGCATTTTGGCTTTGATAGCGAAGTGCTAAGACCTGCCCCTGCCAGTATTGGCTTATTGCAACACTTTATTGATTTGCTGGAATGGAAACTCTGGGCACTGGCAGCCAACGGTCACTTACCCAGCGGCACACTGCGCAATCAGCTGATTCATTATTACCAATCACATAGTCACGACATCGAGCAATTTACCCGCTTACAAATAGACAAACTCTGGCACCGCTTTTACGAGGCACAACATGAGCAAGCGTAAATCTAAACCGTATTTAATCACCTATGACATCAGCGATAAGCGCCGCTTGCAGCGCGTACACCGCCAGCTAAAAAGCTGCGCCATCGCCATGCAATACTCGGTGTTTATCGCGGTAATGAATGAAAGTGATCGTGATGAGTTAATCGAAAAACTCAAGCAGCTGATTGATGAAAAGCAGGATGATATCCGGCTTTATCCACTGCCGCAGCAACCAAAATGGTATGCCTGGGGCGAGGCGCTCTGGCCTGATGGCTTAACGCTGACCGGAGATACACCGCTGCCGAAAGTGGAGTGAGCTCATTAAAAAAACCAGCAGTAGTGAAACAGTGTGTTATTTCATTCAGCGAATCGTTTCAAGCGAAGCTTGTGTGAGCACATGAACACCGCCGCAGTAGTGAAGCCGTGTGGTATTCAATTCGGCGAATCGTTTCAAGCGAAGCTTGTGTGAGCGAATTGAATACCACACGGCTGAACGGAAAATGTACTACACTCAAAACTCAACAAACTACCCAGAGAACATTCAATGAAACGCCCAATAAAACAACTTATAAGCGCTCTCTCAGTCTCTTTATTATGCAGCGCCAGTATCGCCGAGGAAGTCGCCGAATCCCACCGCATTAACCCCGCCAATGTCCTCAGCGTCATCAGCAATGACTGGAACAACGACGGCGGCATGGATCGCGCAGTACTTGTTGCCCCCACTGACATGGACGACGACGCCGGTTTATACATCTACCTCAGTGATGCCGCGTCGCCACCGCCACAACTGAATATATTCAAACCCAATCTGGCCTGGTCAGGCATTCTATGGGGCACTATTCCCCGGTTGGCGCTGGGTAAATCAGGCTCGATTGAGGTGCACAGCATGAACGAGGCCATTGGCCGTAACCGCTGGACACAGAAGCTGACCATTGCCTATCGCGACGGTGCCTTTGTGGTTGCAGGTTACACTTATGAGTCCTACGACACGCTGGATCTGAACTATGCATTTAGCTGTGATATCAATTTGTTATCGGGTAACGGCTTTAAGAACAAAAAGCCCGTGAAAGTCAGTCAACCAGTGGTGAAGCTGGCTGACTGGTCTGATCAATCAGTGCCCGAGGTTTGTCGCGCGGAGTAAGCATTAACGCATGGCGCGGACGTTTTCATAACGTGGGCAAGCGATACATGCGGTTGCATCTTTCGCTATCTGTTTCTGGCAATTCTCCGCGATAAACTCAATGAGTTGCGGGAAGATAGCAGGTGCTGATGCATCGCGGTGTCTGTTATTGCAGGAGGATTCCTGACTGCAACATAGCGTATCGGTGAAGCGCATTATTACGCTACCCAAAGCCATGACGCAGGATGAGTCTCTGGCGGGTGACTTTAAACAGTTGCTGGATAAGGCGCGAGAGCTTATCGACATGGGCAGCGACATTCGCTTTGTGTTTGTCGAGAACTGGATAGCCTCGACGAAAAACCGTCTGCCGGAGTGCTTTGCGGTCGTGGATGATGAGTATGTCTACCTCAAAAGTGGCGAGACACACTCTCGGCTGATGCAGCAGAATGATGATATTGCCAATTATCAAAAAGCGTTTAGTGTGAACTGGGATCGTGCGTTGTCTCTGGAAGACTTAGCAAATAATTAACATCCGCGCCATAATAAACAATTATAAATAACAAATATTTCATAAATTATAAGCCATATTTCAACTATCTTAATAGTGTAGTCATTCCGACATCGCCGGGATGATTACGCTATAACGCTGAAATAAATAAAATTATTACAGGTTCCATATCAATAATAACGAAAGGAGCTTATCAACATGGATGTTAATAATAAGCTATATCCCTTACTGTTGTGCGCCATTATTGCAGGATGCAATGGCGGTAAAGACACCGATCCCAAGGACCCCAAAGACCCACCGCCCACTAAAGATGAACAACTGTCGGCACTGATCAAACAAAACGGCCTGACAGGCAACCCGATGACCGGAAAAACACTGCCGGATATTAATGACCCGATCGCCGCTTTAGGAAAGCGATTGTTCTTTTCAAAGTCACTGAGCGGCAATCGCGATACCGCCTGCGTGACCTGCCATCACCCCCAACTTGGTGGCGGCGACAACCTTAGCCTGCCGATCGGCGTGGATGCCGTGGTGTCTGACTTACTCGGCCCCGGTCGCGCACATGACAGCAAAGCACATGGCTATGACGGTGGCCCGACTGTGCCGCGCAATGCGCCGACCACATTTAATATTGCCGCATGGAATACTTTTTTATTCCATGACGGGCGTCTCGAACGGCTTCAGGATGACGGTATTCGCACGCCTGACACACCGTTTAACCAAGGTGACCCACTGGCCGGCAGTAATCTGACTCATGCACAAGCCCGCTTCCCTGTGACCTCTCCTGAGGAGATGAAAGGTTTTGCGCATGAGGATAAAGACAATACACAGATTCGCCAGTTTTTGTCAGAGCGCTTAGGCGGCTATGGCTCGGGTGTCGGTGTATTGCCAAACACTGCTTACTGGCTGGATCACTTTCGCACGGCGTTTAATCAACCCGCTGCATCCGCTGAAGCGCTGATTACTGAGCAGAATATTTCTTTTGCTATCGGTGAATATCAACGCTCCCAAGTGTTTACTGCCTCGCCCTGGCAGCAATACGTACAAGGTAATAACGCTGCCCTGTCCACCTCCGCTAAACGCGGTGCATTGCTATTCTTCACCAGTGAAAAAGAGGGTGGAGTCGGCTGCTCTGCTTGTCACTCCGGCGACTCTTTTACCGATGAAGGTTTCCACAATATCGCGATACCACAGTTTGGTCGCGGCAAAGGTGATGGTGACGGCAGTGAAGATTTCGGACGTTTTCGCGAAACGGGTGATGACGCGGATAAATTCGCTTTTCGCACGCCCGGTTTGTTGAATGTTGAGGTGACCGGCCCGTGGGGACATTCCGGCGCGTACACCACGCTGGAAGGGATTGTCCGCCACCATTTACAACCGTATGACGCGGTCAGCAATTATAATAGCGGTCAACTCAGTCAGGCAGG
Organism: Leucothrix pacifica; assembly: GCF_003172875.1. Taxonomy (GTDB): domain Bacteria; phylum Pseudomonadota; class Gammaproteobacteria; order Thiotrichales; family Thiotrichaceae; genus Leucothrix; species Leucothrix pacifica. The sequence continues at coordinate 45,914 of NZ_QGKM01000023.1, forward strand.
TGTGCAAAATTTAGATAAACTGCAAAGCAATACACAAGCTGCGCTGAATCATTCCAATTTCGCCTTGCCAAATCTGAATTATACCGAGCAGGAAGTAACGGATCTGGTGAATTTCCTGAAGGCGCTGACCGATACTTGCACCAAGGATGCGACGTGTTTAGCCCCGTGGATATTAGATGAAACAGATGATCCCGACCCGAATGGCGATCAGCTCAGCCCACTGGGTTTGTAAAGATCCCACTGGGTTTGGCAGCTGGCATCATCAGCTAAAACAATGCCGGAGATGCTTTGACACGGTCTCCGGCATTGTTATGTGACTGGTTTCACTGAACTCACGCCTCGCGGCATTACGGAGTCAGGATGTAAAATTACGCCGCAGGCTTAAAAAACACATCCAAACTATTCTGGTACACCTTTGGCAATAACTCATCCAGCGGAATGTTTTTCACCACGCCAATGTGCTCGGCAATAAACGGCAGGTACTTCGGCTCGTTCGGTTTGCCCCGGTAAGGCACTGGGGTTAAATACGGTGCGTCGGTTTCAAATAAAATCTGCTCCATCGGCGTCAGCTCGACAATCTCGCGCACATTTTCCGCGGTTTTAAAGGTACTAATGCCATTAAAACCCAGATGAAAACCTTCTCCCAGACAATACTCCGCCAGTGCCCTGCCAGAGGTAAAGCTGTGAATCACACCGCGTTTGGGCATCTGCCCGACAAAGTTCTGTAAAATCGCCTGCATGTCTTCATCCGCTTCACGCGTGTGCACCACAATCGGCATCTCCAGATCAATCGCAATCTGTAACTGCTGCTCAAAGGCATTGCGCTGCTTGGTGCGGTCGGAGTGATCGTAGTAATAATCCAATCCAATTTCACCGATGGCGAGAATCTTTTTATCCACTGCATTTTCACGGATTTTTTGGCCAACGTCATCGGTGTAATCGTTGGCATCGTGTGGGTGAATGCCCTGTGTGCCGTAAACAATCTCATGCTCGCGGGTAATGCCCATCACGGTATCCAGATTATCCGGTGACACACCGATGGTGATAATACGTTCGATATTTACCGCTTGTGCGTTGGCAATGGTATCGGCCAGTGCGTCGCCCTCTAAATAATCGAGGTGGCAGTGGGTTTCGATAATGGGATGATCGAAAACGGGGATGTTGCGCTTTTTACTGGCCATGATGTGTATTTGCTGAGTGTGATTATGTTGTGGGGATTGTCGTTAATCCTGAGCGGCACTGCAAGGGTTTGACTGCATTTGATGCTTTAGCGCTGCTCAACCTCAAAAGTCACAATATTGCGATCTTCCTTACTAAACTCCACGCCAATTAGGTGAATCGGTTGGTTCAGGCCGCGATATTTATCCGCGTATTGCTTGTCTTTAATCTGCTGCAAAGCCTTACCATTGGGCGCTAACTCAACCACTTTAAATTCAAATAAATAGACCTGCTGATTGAATTTCAGCGTCATATCCAAGCGACCGTGATTAGTGCAGTCCTCAACAATCACATCTAACCCCAAAGCCGCAAAATAAGAATAGAACACGCTGGAGTAAAAACCTTCAAAGGACTGAATATTGTTACTGGTATACCAATGGTGTGGAATGCTGGCAAAGAAGGAATGGAACAAGGTTTTAAGGCCGTCAAAGTCATTACTCATCAGCAAGTCATACAACCGAATACTCTGATCTGACTGTGCACTTTTATTTTGCGTAAAGGTGTTTAGCAACAACTCATTCAGGCTTTGGTATACCTCCTGATTGGGATAACCCAAGGTGTAATAAATCTGTCCGCCAACCTGGCGCTGACCTTTAATCGTGAGATAGCCCGTTTGAAACAGCAACGCCTCTGTTGTCATATCGTCCACATCAAAACTGGATAACATACTGCTGCTACTATGCATACTATCCAGTGCCAACGACGGTACATGCCGCTTAAATAACAAATCGATTAAAAACGTAGGTGTGCCCGTTGCAAACCAGTAATTTTGGAAAGTGCGTTTTTTGAAGAGATTTAACACATCATAAGGGTTATAGACATGCTCACCCAACCAGTTATAGCCGTTATACCACGCTTTAATTTGCTCACGGTCTAAGCCTGCTAACTCAGGTGCAAACACAGTATCAATATCATCATCGGTATAACCACACAGGCTGGAGTATTCAGCATCCAGAGTAATATCGAAAAGATTGTTCAGGCCGGAAAATAAGCTGACTTGAGAGAACTTACTGACACCGGTTAAAAACGTGAACTTGATGTGTGCGTCATGATCCTTGATCGTGCCATAAAATCCACGCAGCAGGTCACGGTTGTTACGTGCAAGCTCGGAGTCTTGCAGCGCATCTAAAATCGGCTTGTCATACTCATCAATTAACACAACAACAGACTGACCGCTGCACTTTTCTGCCTGAGTGATCAGGGCTTTAAACCGTCCTGAAAAAGTCTCATAAATCGTCGGTACCCCGTAAGCCTGCTCTAAGACATGCAACTGCTCTGAAAGCACCTTGTCGGCTTCCCCTTGTTGCGCGTAATGACCACCGCTAAAGGTAAAGCGCAAGACCGGATACTTCACCGACCAATCCCACTGATCATACGCGAATAAGCCCTGAAACAACGGCTCATTACCTTCGAACATTTCTTTTAATGTGTCTAAAAAAAGGCTCTTACCAAAACGACGGGGGCGTGAGAGGAAGTAGCTCTTGCCTTCATTAATCAGTTTTAATGCTAACGCGGTTTTATCCACGTAGTAATAATCACCCGTACGAATTTCGCGGAAGTTTTGAATACCAAGGGGTAATTTACGTCGTTTCATACTGTGTCAGATAGTGGGTGATCAGAGCATTGAGTTTAGCATGAAATAAACCAGTCCGAACGCTATGCTGCGACTGTTGCTATCTGCACGGCAACCTAATGCTGTGAAACGAATAAAAGGCCCGGTAGCGTTCACTACCGAGCCTCTGAGTTTATAACCGAAGGGTTATTTTTTGTGCTGATCTGTTAGTTGTCGCTTTCGTGCTCTTCGTAGCTCAGACCAACGTTAACGATACCAACATAACCTTTCTGGCCATTTGCGCTGACACGCTCTTCAGCGACTACAAAGCTGTCATCTGTTACTTTCAATGTACCTGACTCAACGATACCCAGAGGCGCTTCAACCTGATACTCCAGTACATTTGATGGAACACTTTTCAGCTGGTTCAGCTTGGTGATACCGGCGTTATAAGCTGCTGCTTTAGTTGGTTCGAAACCAGTCACTAATGTGTCTGAAGTGCTACGTGTGGTTGCGTTTGCACCCATGCTAGCGATTAAAAGTGTAGTTGCGATGGTTGCTGTTAGTGCTTTCATAATTAATTCCTAAGTCATTGTTTGTTTAAGTGGGTTTACTATGCAATATCAGCACTGACATCAACCTTTCAAAAAAATGACATTATTGCCATTTGCGGAGTCGATCAAAGCAATTCACGCAGCGCTGGATAATGGCATTGCCTTGTTTGATACGGCTGCAGCGTATAGTGCGGGGCATTCAGAGCGGCTATTAGGCAAGGCTTTGAAGCACCATCCTGAGGCAGTGGTGGTGACTAAAATCGGTATTGGTATCAATGAGCAAAGCAAAGTATTGAGCTTTGATGAGTTTGAAGCGTCGTCTGTGATTTCGGCGATTGAGGCGAGTTTAAAACGGCTGGATCGGGACTGTGTTGATGTGGTGATGCTGCATTTAAATAGTCTGTCAGCAACGCAAGCTGCGCCATTGTTTGATGAGATGGAGAAGGCGCAACATGCCGGCAAGATCAAGTCCTTTGGTTGGAGCACCGATTTTACCGCCAACGCCAAAGCAATGGCATCACACCCCGGTTTTGTTGCCATCGAGCACGCCATGCATGTGTTAATGGATGCACCTAACATGCAACAGGTCGTTCATGACCATGATTTGTATGCACTGATCCGTTCCCCGCTGGCGATGGGCTTGCTGTCTGGTAAATACACAGTGGATTCCACGCTGCCAAGCGGTGACATCCGCACCAATAATCAGGAATGGACGAAATATTATATCGACGGCAAACCTAACCCTGATTATATCGAACGGTTCGATGCTGTGAGGGAGTTAATTCAAAGCGATGGCCGCACTGCGGTGCAAGGTGCATTGGCATGGTTGTGGGCTAAACATCCACGCAATATTCCGATACCGGGGGCACGCACAGTTAAGCAAATTGAGGGCTTGGCAACGGCTTTGCGCTTTGGCCCATTACCCACCTCAGTGATGCAGGAAGTCGATGCGCTGGTGGGTGATGCCTTTATCAGCGACGGGGAAAGTGAGCGTTGATTGTGCGATAGGACGGATTCGTCGTCATACACGTGGCAAACCTTAGTGATAATTACTATACTCCTACCCCTGAATCATCAATTAAAATAAACCAAAGGTAGCCCGTATGACTTTCTCCGCGACAGAGCAATTTGCAGGTAAACCCGTAAAGCAATGGACGGTTGGTTCACCCTTGCCTGACCCTGCACAGTACGCCATTAAGCTGGTGGTTGAGCCTTATGAAGATGGCCCGACTTATCCAGAGTATTTTGCGCAGTTTATTGAGTTGTCAGGTCTGGAAACGATCGACACACTCATTATCGGTGCCTGGGGAGAGGCATACGAGGAAAACAGTAGTCTACCCATAAAACTTCTGGTGGAGCACAAAGATAAATTCGCCGCACTTACGGCCTTATTTATTGGTGACTTAATGCTGGAGGAAGCCGAGGTATCGTGGATTCAGCAATCCGATATTTCATCGGTTTACTCAGCCTTTCCACGGTTGGAGCAATTAAAAATTCGCGGTGGTGAAGGCTTGTCATTAGGCAATCTGAGTCATGACCGCATTCAGTCGCTGATTATCGAGACCGGCGGCCTTAGCAAGACAATACTGGAACAAGCACGGCTGGCGAATCTGCCTTCACTCACGCATCTGGAGCTTTGGTTGGGTGATGAAAACTACGGCTGTGATATTGGTGCCGATGACTTGCGTGCCTTCTTAAACGGTCTGGCAGCTCAGTTCCCAAAACTCGATTATCTCGGCTTGAGAAATTACAGTCTTGCGGATGATCTGGCCGCGGTAATTAGCCAAGCCGATATTCCGGCTAGCTTGAGCACGCTGGACTTATCGCTGGGAGCACTCAGCGACAAAGGCGGTGAAAGCTTATTAGCCAGTGACAAGTTTGGTGGACTGAGCACACTGGATTTGCATTACCACTTCTTGTCTGACGAAATGATGGCTAAGTTAGCCGCTGCAGAGCTCGCGCCAACCGTTCTATTGGGTGATCAAAATCAGGCGGATGAGTACGACGGTGAAATCTACCGGTATATCTTCGTTTCCGAGTGATTAGCTCACCGCCAGACATTGGTTCGCAATGCATAATCCTTGGCAATAAATCAGACCCGCGCGTGCAAGGCTTTCTGCAGGCCCTGCAGCAGCGCGGTGTTAATGATGCCTCGGTAATCGACTACACCGCGGACTGGTCGCAGTTACTGCCCTCATTAGTTAAGCCGGACACCCTGCTACGCATTGAGTCACCGGGTTTTGATCTGGCCGCGGTACGTCAGCTCATGCAGCGCGGTAATTCGCAACTTGAGGCAGAGGGATTGACGCCTATGTCTTCGCAGGAAATGACGGGTCTACCAGCCGAGAACGGGGCATTTATACCTCCACATGCCGTGTACTTTGGCTTGCGACAGCGCTTGCTTGAATTGCAAGATTTACTGGCCGACACCTCCCATATTAGCTGTATGAATCACGTACCGGATATTCTGACCTTTTATGATAAGCAAGCCTGTCACCAACAGCTGGCGCAGCATGATATCCCACAAGCCAGACCGCTTTATAATATCCAAAGTTACGATGCACTGCGTGATGCGATGCAGCAACAAGGTTTAGCCAATGTGTTTATTAAAACCCGCTATGGCTCGGGGGCCAGTGGCATTATTGCGCTGAAAACAGCAGGATCAAAGCTTCATGCTTACACCACTTTGGAACAGGCTGATGGCAGCCTACACAAGGCACGCCTCTATAACCGCCGCAAGCTCATTACCCTTACTGACGAATCTCGACTCAAACAACTGGTGAATCAGCTGTGCCAATGGGGTGTGCATTGTGAAGCGTGGATTCCTAAAGCGAGTCTTGACGGGCAAAGTTGTGATTGCCGGCTCGTGGTAGTCAATGGCGAACCGGAGTTTGCGGTACTTCGCAAAAGCCACACGCCAATGACTAATTTACACCTGCTAAATGATCGCGCGGATATCGCTACCCTGCGCGATATTATGGATCAGCAGGATTGGGAGTCCTTACTCAATACTGCTCGTAAGCTGGCCGCTATCTTTCCTAAATCCTTTCACTTTTCACCGGATATTGCCGTGCATCAAAACAAACAGCGTCATAGTGTGTTGGAGGTGAATGCCTTTGGCGACTACATTCGTCATTGCCAAGTCAATGGCATGAATTCTTATGAATGGGAGCTGGAGCAATGGAGCAAGCGCAATGGAACCGGAGGCCATTCATGATTAATGCGGCAGCGGCCATCGGTTCGCACAATCTGGTGTTTATCACTTTTGATACGCTGCGATACGATGTGGCTGAGCGAGCGATGCAAGAGAACCGCACCCCTTTTCTGGCATCACTCTTACCAGAGGGACAATGGGAAAAGCGCCAGACACCGGCGACTTTTACCTATGCTGCGCATCATGCGTTTTTCGCTGGCTATTTACCAACGCCCGTGCCCAAACCGTTGGATTATCAGCGTTTATTCGCCTGTAGTTTCGAAGGCAGTGCAACGACCGGACAGTCCACATGGGTGACGCAGCATAGCAACATTATTGAAGGCTTGGCTGCGGTCGGCTATCACACCCTGTGTATTGGTGGGGTAGGATTTTTCAATCAGCAAAATGCGCTGGGGCGGGTATTACCGGATCTGTTTATGGAAAGTCATTGGTCGCGTGAGCTTGGGGTGACGGATGCGCACTCTACACAACATCAGGTAGCGCTGGCTTGCCAACGTTTAAAGGCATTGCCAGTCGATCAGCGTTATATGCTGTTTATTAATCTCTCTGCCATGCATCAGCCCAATTGCATTTTCAGCCCGCCAGACACTGGTGGCAAACGCCCGCAAGGTGATTCACCACAAACACAGCTGGATGCGTTGGCGTATGTGGACACTCAGCTTGCGCCGCTGTTTTATACGGTACGCACCCGAGGTGACAGTTTGTGTATTTTATCCAGTGATCACGGCACGAGTTATGGTGATGATGGAGTGTGGGGACATGGTGTAGCACATCCTAGTGTGTGGGAAGTGCCTTATCGTGAGTTTATTTTAAAGGCTGGGGCTTCATGACGAATCGAGATGTGACCGATACAACTACAACTGACCCTAACGTGACGAATCCGGGCATGATTAATGCAAAGTTTGCTGACACTTTTATGACTGAACAAGCCACGCGTTTATCCGACTACTTAGCGGGCAAGCCGTATCTTAATTATGTGTATTCCTACCCACATAAAACCAGCTATCGCGACTTTGAGACACCACGTTCACTGCGCGACTACTGGGCGGATGAGGACAAACGTTCGTTGTTTTTGTATCTGCATATTCCGTTTTGTGAGATGCGCTGCGGCTATTGCAATTTATTCACCACAACCAATCCAGAACAGGATTTGGTGACGGATTACCTCGCAGCACTGGAACGTCAGGTGCAGGTTACTGCAGAATTTTTGCAGCATGACTTTCACTTTGAGCAACTCGCCTTTGGGGGCGGTACACCCAGTTATTTATTGCCAGAGCAGCTACAGAGCTGCTTTGATTTATTGGAACAGCATTTACAGGTAAAACAATTACCAGCATCCGTAGAAGTCTCCCCTGCTACTGCCGACCATGAGCGTTTAGCGGTACTAAAAGCAGCAGGAGTTGAGCGCATCAGTATGGGTGTGGAAAGTTTTGATGCCGCCGACTTAAAAGCGCTAGGTCGACCACAAACGCCTGCACTGGTGGATAGCGCTTTGCACGCGATTAAAGACAGCGGTATTCCCCGTCTGAATATTGATCTGATTTACGGTAGTGCGAATCAGTCCTTACAAAGCTGGTTATATAGTGTGGATCAGGCACTGGCTTGGTCACCGGAGGAGATTTTTATCTATCCGCTATATATTCGCCCATTGACCGGGCTAGGCCGCAAAGCCCGACAAGAAACAGAGGATCAACGCCTCACCGCTTATTTTGCGGCACGAGAGCGTTTACTGGATGCAGGTTACGAGCAGTCATCCATGCGTATGTTTACCCGCTCTGATGCACCGGCTCAGACTGGCCGTTATCGCTGTCAGGAAGAGGGCATGATCGGCCTTGGTGCGGGTGCGCGTTCTTACACCCGCTCGCTGCATTACTCCGGACATTATGCGGTGACTAAACCACAAATCCGGCAAATTATTCAGGATTACATCAACACGCCGTCAGCTAATTTTGCACAGGCTCATTACGGCATTGAAATTGGCAGTGAGGATCAGCGACGTCGTTATGTGTTGCTGGGTTTATTACAAGTATCAGGCATCGCCTTTGATGAGTACCAGCAGCAATTTCAACGCAAGCTGCTGGAGGATATACCTCAGCTCACTTTATTGGTTGATCAGGGTTTGGCAGTGATCCGTGAGCACGATATACGCCTGACAGAGAAAGGCATCGCTTATTCGGATCTGATCGGTAGTTGGTTGTTTACCAATACTATCCGTGATCGCATGCAAGCCTGGGAATGGCAGTGATGACAACAGAACAAGCAGAACACCACACACGCGATCAGCCGCTGAGTATTTTATATCGAGGCTCTTTGCTGAGTTGTAATTATGACTGTGGCTATTGTCCTTTTGCCAAAGCGCAGGACAGCCGCGAGTCACTGGCGCGGGATGCGGTGGAGTTGCAGCGCTTTGTGGACTGGGTCAGTCAGCAGACTCGCCCTATTCGAATCTTATTCACACCGTGGGGCGAGGCCTATATTCGTCGTTATTATCAGCAAGCTATGGCGCAACTGGGTAACATGCCGCAGGTACGGCGCGTTGCTATTCAGACTAATTTATCACTCACCACTGACGCCATTGAGCGATCTTATAGTGAGACATTAGCGCTATGGTGTACCTATCATCCCAGCCAAACCACTGCCGAGGCATTTCTGGAAAAGTGTGCCTTCTTAAAAGGGAGAGGCATTCGTTTTAGCGTGGGCATGGTGGGCAATCGTGATGAACTGGGGCAGATTGAAACGATGCGCAAGGCGCTCCCTGATGATGTGTATTTGTGGGTGAATGCCAACCGTGATGAACAGGCAGATTATCAGGCGCAAGAATTGGCGATGCTGAAGCAGATTGATCCCTTGTTTGAGCAAAATCTTCATCATTACCCGAGTTTAGGAAAAACCTGTCACACCGGCTCTGAGGTGATTTCAGTGGATGGCTCCGGCAATGTTCAACGCTGTCATTTCATTAAACAGTCACTGGGAAACCTGTACGACGGAACGTTTCAGCCGACATTAGCCCCTTGCACTAATCAGACTTGTGACTGTCATATCGGCTACATTCACTTGCCACACTTGGACCTTAAAAAACACTATGGTGAAGGTTTACTGGAGCGAGTGCCAGAGACGATGACTCCACACCAGCACACCTAAATAATTAATTTTCATTCGATTGATTTAATAATTTATCTGCAATTATCTGATTTTCTACTATTGTTGATTGAGTGAGCTTTGTTTATACAAAAAATATAACTAACACAGCTTGTTCAATAAACAGGGAGAAAACCAATGAAACAAAGAAAATTACTTATATTATCCACCATGCTTGGCGGGGTACTGTTGCCGTTATCCGGACTGACACATCACTACACCGTGACGCCGGGCTATTTTGGTACTGTAAACTGGGCGAATAGTTTAAATGGCGTCAGCTTTAACGATCCCCGCTTCAACCCTTACTGCAGCAACTATGCCCAAACGGCGGTAAAACAAGCTCAGCGCCGCATATCTCAACAATGCACCAGCAAGATTCCTACTCATACTCAGCCACTAAAAGATCGCTGGAATACCAATCAATGGGGGCATAAAGGTTGGTGTATGAGCGTGTCTTCGCATGCATCAAGAAATGAACTGATGCAGCGTGAGAATGGTTTGAAACACTGCATGACCAACCACGCGCCAAGTAATGCGCAGATCCGACAGGCTTGTTTAGCCAATGACAACATGCACAAGAAAGCCGCTGCGGGTGATTATAACTACGTCAAAAAATGTCTGGATGCTGGCGTACACGCGAATATTCGTGAAGGTAATAACTGGACGCCTCTGCATTCTGCGGCGCGTAATGGTCGACTGAATGTTGTGCAGCTATTGATGCAACGTGGTGCGCAGGTGAATGCTCGTGATGTGACTAATCGCACACCGCTGGATCAGGCGATTGCGGGTAGTCACTGGGCTGTGCAGAATTATCTGACTAGCATGGGCGGTGTGACGCGTTAAAAAATTACTTTTGTGTGATTATGTTATGAAGAATGCCACCTTCTTGGTTGAGGGTGGCATTTTATTGACACCAATCATTGCCCTGTATCAATTTATTCAAAAATCATCATTTATAGTTTGGCTTTTATCTGTGCATCCCTAAGCAATGACGCCAAACGATAAAATCCATGAATCATTTTAGAAAATGGCGTGAGCAAAAAGAACGCTAATACACTGGCCAAATGAATCGCTAACAAAGCCGGCATTGCCCCCGTGGAGCCGAGCATATACAGGGCCAAACCGGTAGTACTGACAACAAACAGCAGCAACACAAAACCCATTTCACCACCCCAGACACGCGCATCGCCAAGGTTTTTATCCGCTCTTAACTTAAGGCTAGCCATACTTAATGTGCCCAGGCTCAGTATCACGCCACCAGTAATACCTAACAATTTGGGTAATGAAAACAATGGGTACGGTGCTGGCATATTGAAGAAATAATGCATGATCGTTGCCACACTGGTAGACGCAAAACACAGCAGGAAACCGTACATAATCGCCTGATGTGACCAGCGACGGGCATTGCTAAACCGGTCCTCGTCTTCAAAGTTACAACCTTCACCCTGCCCGCCAGACAGGTCTTTAAGCTTAGCGACCGATCCAAGGGCATTTGTAAAATGCGCAAGTCTCAAACGCTCGCCACCAATGCTTTTCCAGTAGCGCCGCAGACTAATAGCGATACTAATAATGGGTAAGAAGAATGCAGGAATAAATACAGCAATCATTGCGTTATGAGGCAGTACACCATAGAAGCCAGCGGCCTGAGCCTCACCAGCAGCGGGTGCTGCGTTTTGAAACAGCAGAAGGATAAACGCCAGCGCTGCTATCACAGCCAGCGCCATTAATACGCCGCTTTTATGAAAGGTTTTCGCGGCCATTGCGGGCACCGCGTAATCTTGCCAGCTTTCCTGACGCACTTCGGCCATAGCTTTGGGAATATTTACTTTAAACTCATGAGGTTCGGTGTATTGACAGGCGTAATAACAGCCCCGGCAGTTATGGCAAAGATTGGCCAGTTGGGTAATATCGCCATCTGAAAAATGACGTTCGCGATTGATCGCCGGAAATACTGAGCAAAAGCTTTCGCAATACCGGCAGGCATTACAGATTTCGACCTGACGACGCGCTTCTTCGATAGTTTTAGTGATTTGCATACTGTGCTGCCTCTTTTCCTGCGATACGACCGAAAACGGTGCCGATTGTCATGCCAAATCCGGCTAAATAGCCTTGCCCCAAAATGGAGCCCGCCATAATTTCACCAGCCGCCCAAAGATTTTCAACAGCGCCCTGTGGCCCCTGCACTTGGGCGGTTTTATCAACCTTTAACCCCAGATAAGTAAACGTAACGCCAGTTCGCAGGCTATAACCATAAAACGGTGCTTCCGTAATCGGACGAGCCCAGTTGGTTTTTGGCGGGGTCAGGCCTTGCGTCGCCAGACCATCCAGCTCAGTTGGGTGAAAATCACCGTCGGTACAGGCAGCATTGAACTCATTAATCGTGCTCTCCAGTTTCTCCGCGGGAATGCCCATTTTTTCAGCCAGCTCTGCAATGCTGTCAGCTTTTATCGGCGGAAAGACCGACGGCATAAACAGGTTCAGTGATTTGGCATCGATAATGACATAGCCGATCTGATCCGGTTGGGCGGCGACTAATCGTCCCCAAATAGCGTAACGCTTGGGCCAGACATCCTCACCTTCATCGTAGAAGCGTTCGGCATTTTTATTTACCACCACCGAAAACGGCACGCAGTCCAAACGCGTGACAATCCCGCCATCAAATTTCGGTGCACGACCATCTATGGCTACCGCGTGACATTGCGTCGGGTCACCCACTGACTGAATCCCCTGATCCAGCAAATCTTTTAATACCACGCCACGGTTATAAGGCGTACCGCGAATCAGGAAGTTTTTCGCCGCTGGCCCCCAAGCCTCTGCCAGCCAATCGGTATCCGCCTGAAAACCGCCAGATGCTGCAATCACAGCCTTGGGGTGTAAGATATGCGACTCACCTTGGTAGCTAAATTCAACGGCAGTAACACGATTTTGCTCCAAGCTTAAATGCGTCACCTTCGCCTCATACAGTACCTCAACACCCAATGCCTGAGCGGTGCGGTAATAAGCATTCACCAACGCTTTACCACCACCGGCAAAAAATGCATTCGTACGCGCCAGCGACAATGTCCCGGATAGCGACGGCTGAAACCGCACTCCGTTCGCTTCCATCCAAGGCTGGCATTCTTCAGAAGCATTAATCGCTAATTTCGCCAGCTCAGGATCGGTTTTCCCGCCTGTCACTTTTAACAAATCCTCGTAATACTCATCAGCATCATAGCGATCCACTAAAACCGACATCGGCTTTTGGTGCATGCAGCGGAAATTGCGCGTATGGCGAGAATTTCCACCCCGATATGCTTTAGGCGCACCCTCTAAAATCAACACCTTCGCCCCAGCCTCAGCCGCCGTAATCGCAGCACACAAGGCCGCATTGCCACCGCCGATAATGACGATATCCGCATCACTTTGGACTGCCATCAGAGCAAGCTCTTGAACATGGTAATAACACTTTCTGGCTTTTTCATCACAAACACTTTATTGCTCCTAAATTAACATCCACTTGGCGATACCTCGACCTTCACTTGCTGGTCTTTTCTTGGTCTATTACGGTTCTTTACCGTTCTCTTCCTTACCTACTGCTGGTTGCATACTGATCCCCTATTGATCATTCAACAACGCACCACATTAAGGGCTAAGGGAGCTCTGGGATTAACTTCACGCCGCGTTTTCAAACGAAGTTTGAGGGCAAGTGAAGTGAATACCAGAGCTCCCGCCACCACACCCAAAATACTACCTACCCCTGATTTATTTGTTAAATGCTCATTAAATAACTATTATTGCACTATGCGCATAAATTTCGATTTCACTGATTTGAGCACTTTTCTGGCCGTTGCTGAGCTAGGTTCTTTCCAACGCGCTGCCGAGTCGCTTCACCTCTCCCAATCCGCCGTCACACGACGCATTCAAAAGCTGGAAGATAGTCTGGGCGTGACACTGTTCGAACGCACCACTCGCTCGCTGAAGCTCACACTGGCAGCCCGATTATTTCAGGGTCGCGCCAAAGCTATTCTGGACAATGCAGAGGAAGCGATTATTGCTGTGGGCGATGATGTCGCGCAGTTCGAATATCACCGCAATACCGTTATTACTATCGCCACGATACAAACCGCTACGCACGCGGTTTTGCCGAAGATGATCAAGCTATTTCGGTATGCCGGTTACACCTCGCGCATTCGTATTTTGGATTTATTTGCCAATGACGTAGTGGATGCGGTGTCACAAGGTGATGCAGATTTTGGCATTAGCTTTATGGGGGCGCAGGAACCGGGGCTGGAGTTTCAGCATCTGCAGGATGATCATTTTGTAGTAGCGATGCACCCGGAGAATCCACTGAGTCAACACACAGAAATCAACTGGTCAGATTTGCAAGATCAATCCGTCGCAATTCCATGGAAAGGCACCGGCAATCGTATGTTGATTGATAACGCCCTGTCACATAGCCATGCCCCTTTGGAATGGGCATATCAGGTGCGGCACTCTGCCACCCTATTAGGATTGGCAGAGTCCGGTGTTGGGGTAGCGATTTTGCCATTCTCGGCGATTCCGCAATACAGTCCTGCCAGAGTCATTGCACGACCATTGGTGGGGCCTGCAGTAACGCGGGTGATCGGCAGTGTGCGACGTTCAGGACATACGCTGACTTCAGCTGCTGAAGCGTTTTATAAGCTGTTTGATAAGATTAGAACGGATTAAATATCGCTCACCTGTTGGAATATCGTTTATTGGCTTGTAGCCGCTTTGCTCAAAGCACCTAATACAGTGGTGACTTTAGCGAATACTGCATCACAGCCCTCGACACTGTGACGACGTTTCAGATACTCCGGGTTGTTATAACCCAACCATACTTTGCCTGCCTCATCTTGCCAGATCAGCTGTATATTTTTTGCCTGATGGATTGCGATTTTTTATTGCCGGTGTATGATCAAACCATCAAGATAAAGGCTCTTTGAAGCGCTGCCTTGAAATTAACGCGAGTATTTTGCTATTCGTTTTTTTCTCAAATCAGTTATCAAGGAGTTATTATGACTGATAAAACCATCTTAGATTCATCCACCCCAAACGCACCTGTCGGCCAATCTACCCTTAGTATTTGGGGCGGCGAGCAGGAACACGAGCTTTACGAGCGCTCCACACAGGTTCCGGTGGTTCACAGTGTTTCATTTGCTTATAAAGACATCGATACCTGGCACGCCGTTGCACTGGAAAAAGAACCCGGGCACATCTATTCACGCAATACCAATCCCACGGTTCGCGCGTTTGAAGATAAAGTCAAAGAGCTGGAAGGGGCTGAAGCTGCGACTAGTTTTTCCAGTGGCATGGCTGCCATCAGTAATATTTTTGGCACGTTCCTACGCCCCGGTGACCGTGTAGTGTCGATTAAAGACAGCTACGGCGGTACCAATAAAATATTCACTTCGTTTCTACCACCCCTGAATATTGACGTGACACTGTGCGATACCGTTGCCTATGATGAAATCGAAGCGGAAATCGCCAAAGGCTGCACTATGTTGTATCTGGAAACGCCCACTAATCCGACGGTGAAAATCATCGATATCAAACGTCTGGCTGCAGCAGCCAAAAACGTCGGTGCATTGGTCGTGGTAGACAATACATTTGCCACCCCGATTAACCAAAACCCATTGTTACTCGGTGCTGATTTAGTCCTGCATTCGGCGTCCAAATACCTCGGCGGACATGCCGATGCCTTAGGCGGCGTGGCTTGCGGCAATAAAGATCTGATCAAAATGGTCTACCACTACCGTGAAATTAACGGTGCAACACTGGCCCCAATGGACGCTTACAGCTTTATTCGCGGTATGAAAACCCTCAGCCTGCGCGTAAAACAACAAAACCAAAGCGCCTTAACCATCGCTCGCTGGTTAGAACAGCACCCTGCCGTTGAGCAAGTCAATTATCCCGGTCTTGAGTCACACCCGCACCACGACATTGCTAAATCACAAATGCGTGGATACGGTGGCATGCTGAGCTTCTCGGTAAAAGGTGGATTAGATGCCATTAAAACCTTCCTGCCAAAACTTAAATACGCGCACATGGCTGCCAATCTCGGCTGTGTTGAAACTGTCGTCGGTCCACCGGTCACCACCAGCCACGTCGAATGCACCGCTGAAGAACGCGCCGCTGCCGGCATTCCCGAAGGCTTGGTTCGCTACTCCACTGGTATCGAAGACGTTGAAGACCTACTAGCCGACCTGGAGCAAGCCCTAAGCCACCTATAACTCACCACCAACATAGCTGGTCGAGTGTTTACGAAAAAAATGTTCCCATCAAAGATGGCATTTTTGTAGTAAATACTCGACCAGCGGCCCACAGGAGACCAAGATGAAAGAGGCAAGACGCAGATTCACCCAATCCGAATACTCTGAAAGGCAACACAAAACCCGCCAAGCCATGCAAACAGCAGGTCTTGATCTGCTCATCGTCTACGACCCCGCCAATATGAACTGGCTAACTGGTTACGACGCATGGTCCTTCTATACCCACCAATGCGTCGTCATCGGTAGCGACGATACACTGTTTTGGTATGGTCGTGGCATTGACCGCGTCGGCGCCGGATTAACCACTGACCTGCCTGACACCGACATCATTGCCTACCCTGACCACTACGTGCAATCCCCCGATATTCACCCCATGGAATATCTCGCTGACATCCTCAAACAGAAACAACTTCACACTAAGCAAATCGGTATTGAGAAAGACAATTACTACTTCTCAGCGCGCGCTGCAGAGTCTTTATATAACACCTTACCCGATGCGACTTTCAGCGATGCAACCGCACTGGTGAATTGGCAACGTGCGGTTAAATCGTCTCAGGAGCTGTCGTACATGCGCACTGCCGGCAGCATTATTGGCAAGGTTTATGAGCATATTCTGGATGTGGTCACGCCTGACATGCGCAAGAATGAATTAGCCGCTGAAATCTCTCACGCAGCCATTACCGGTACGCCGGATGCCTACGGAGATTACACCTCAATCGTGCCGTTAATTGGTTTGCGCGAGGAAGCCGCTACCAGCCATATGACCTGGGATAATGAAGTGCTGGGTCATGATTCCGGTATGTTTATCGAGATCGCCGCGGCACATGCACGTTACCACTGCCCCTGCTCGCGCACGTTGTATTTGGGCACACCGACACCGCAATACCGCGACGTAGAAAAAGTCATTAATGAATGCATCGAAGTCTCTTTGGAAAAATTCAAGCCCGGTGTGACCTGCGGTGAAGTGGCCAGTACGTTTTTCAACACCTTAAAAAAACACGGCTATGAAAAAGAGAATCGCTGCGGTTATCCCATCGGTCTCTCCTACCCACCGGATTGGGGTGAGCGGACGATGTCACTTCGCACCAGCGATACCACGGTTCTGGAAGAGAATATGACGCTGCACTTTATGCCTGCGCTATGGCTGGAAGGCTGGGGATTTGAAACGACCGAAAGTATTGTCGTCACCGAATCAGGTGGGGAATGTTTATCGCATGTGCCGCGAGAGTTATTGGTTAAAGATTAAGGAGCAGTTATGAGCACTAACCCCATCTCAGCAACCATTGATTTTGATAAAGATGGTATTCAACACGGCTTTTTACGCCTGCCACACTCCACTAATGAATCGGCGTGGGGCTCGATTATGATTCCCATTACCCAATTTAAAAATGGCGACGGCCCGACAGCTTTGCTCAGTGGTGCGAATCATGGTGATGAGTATGAGGGACCGATTGCACTGTATAGCTTTGCTGCGCGTGAGCGATTCGATGATCTTCAGGGGCGGGTAATTATTGTGCCAGCTATGAACTACCCAGCCTTTTGTGCCGGCACACGCGTCTCTCCGATTGATGGTTTGAATATGAATCGAATTTATCCCGGTCAAGCTAAAGGCACGGTGACGCCGGTGATTGCAGACTACTTTTCTCAGACCTTACTACCGATGGCAGACTATGTGTTGGATATTCATTCCGGTGGTAAAACATTGGACTTTGTGCCGTTTGCTGCCTGCCATGTGCTGGAGGATAAAGCTAAGAAAGCCCGATGCATCGCAGCTATGAGAGCCTTTGGCGCACCTTATGAATTGAAAATGGTGGAGATCGATACAGCGGGTTTGTATGACACGCAGGTGGAATCAATGGGCAAAGTATTCGTCACCACCGAGCTGGGGGGGTGGCGGTACAAGCTCACCGGAGACCATCGCTATTGCTAAGCGCGGGGTGAATAATTTTCTGATTCATGCGGGCATTTTACAGGGGGCACTGACACCCTCACCAACTGACGCGATCGGAATCGATATGACAGGCGATGACTGCTTTGTCTTCTCACAGCATAAGGGTGTATTAGAGCCATTAGTGAATTTAGGCGATCAGGTGAAGAAAGGACAACTGCTGGCACGGATTCATGAAATTGAACGCACCGCAGCACCAAGTCATGACTACCTAGCGCCGCGGGATGGCATGATAATTTCCCGACATTTTCCATCACGCATTCGAATGGGTGATTGTATTAATGTGCTGGCAGAGACAGTGTAAGTTTGTGACGACTATTACGTCGCAATATTCTCAGGTCGCCCTTCGGCAAAGGCGATGACATTGTCAAAAGCAATCCGGAAATACAACTCATAACCGCCCTGCTCAACATAACCCAGATGAGGTGATGCCAATACATTGGGTAGGCTGATTAAAGGCTCCTTGTCCGGCCCTGCCGGTTCGTTTTCATACACATCGACCGCCGCAAAACCAGGTCTGCCAGCCTGCAAAGCGCTGTATAAAGCACCGGACTCAATTAATTCGGCGCGGCTGGTATTGACCAATAAGGCATCTGTCTTCATTAGCGCCAGATCATCAGCTGTGACACAGCCTCGGGTAGCATCATTGAGTCGTAAGTGCAGCGACATCACATCGGATTGGGCAAAGAAATCTTGTTTACTGGCCGCCACCTGAAACCCATCTGCCAATGCTTTTTCACGCGATGGTTCACGGCCCCACACCAATATTTCCATGCCAAATGCTTTACCGTACTTTGCGATGCGTTGACCAATTTTTCCATAGCCCCAAATACCCAGCCTCAAACCATTCAGTGCACGGCCCAAACCTAATGTGCCGGACTGTTGCCATTGACCTTGTTTAAAGTTTTCAGCATAAGGAACGATGTGGCGACTGCTGGCCATAATCAGCGCCCATGTTAATTCGGATGGTGCAACCGGCGAACCACGTCCTTCTGCAATCAAAACGCCGTGTTTGCTACACGTTGCCAGATCAATATGATTACTGATTTTTCCGGTTTGGCTGATCAGTTTCAAATCCGGCAGTTGCGCCAGCAATTCATCATCAATAATAGTGCGCTCACGAATGAGCACCAATGCTTCAAAGCCCTGTAGTCGCTCTACCAGCTCTGCCTTGGAGGCCGGTGGCGTTGTAAACACCGTCACGTCATGATCTGCCAATTGCTTAAAGCAGTCTAATGTCCGGACCACATCCTGATAATCATCCAATACCGCAATTTTCATACTGTCTCCTGAACTCATCTAAGGGTTTGTATCCGACTGTACCTTTCTAAATATTAACCGTTATAGGCTCAAGCGACTACACCCAGACAGACGATGGAATCATAATATCGCCACGCATTAATAAGCGTGCCGTTCTGACGATGCCAGCGCTGACCAACTCAAACTGTCCACCCTCGATCTTATAATCCACCAATACATCCATCTGTCCCATCGGATGTTCAATCACGATATGACCAGGGTTTTCAGGATTTAATCTCTCCAGACCAGCGGCAATCGTTCCGGGTGCCAGCACACAACTGGCAATACAAATACCACCGGTGACCGCCATCGATGGATGACAACTCCACGGCATAAAGTAACGAGCCGCAATGGTGCCTTCGGCATTAGGTGCTGACAACAAAGCCATTTTTGGTACGACTTTTTCCGTCACATCGCCTAAGCCCATGCGCTCACCCGCCTCGATGCGCATGACTTCCATCCGGTCTGTTACCTCGGTCATCTTATCAATATCAGCAGCTGCTTCATGACCGCTTAACCCTAAATCCTGAGCACGCACCATCATCATTGGCACTGCGGCATCAATCAACGTGACATCGATATTATCAATCTGCTCCTGTGCCTTATCGGTAGGAAATAATGCACCGGTTTTAGAGCCAACCACCCCCATAAACTTCAGCAGAATCGGTGCGGCGGTTCCGGGCACACCATCAATACGTGCATCACCGTCATACTGCACGCTAGGGATGGGCGCACCCGGTGTTTGCACAATCGCTTCAACCAAGGCACCGGTATTCACAGAACGTATTTTCACCGCGGTGGTAGCAGCTTTCGGTTTGACTAAGCCCATGGTAATTGCAGCAGGCCCTACACCTGCCAACATATTGCCGCAGGTGGGTGAGAAATCGACACGTTGCTCCAGCACATTCACCTGAGCAAAGAAGTAATCGACATCAGCCCATTCATGATCCGAGGGAGAAATCATCACAACTTTAGTAGTGACTGCAGCCCCGCCACCGATACCGTCGATATTCAAGGCATGACCTGAGCCAACAGCGGCAATCAACACCTCCGCCAAACGATCCAGATCATCCGGTAAATGATTACGGTTAAAAAACGGCCCTTTAGACGTGCCGCCACGCATAAAAATACAAGGAATTGCAATTTGTTCAGCCATGCTTAAATCCCTCTTAATGGCCAAGGAAGCTCAACCAATTCCTGCAGTAACCCCGGTGGGAAGTCACGATTCAACATATAAGCCACAAAGATCAGGAAGCCGACACCACACACCGTCAGGATTGCAGTACGCATCCAGCTGGCACCTGCTTGTAATCTCAGGAAGCCAATAAAGAACAAAGTAATTGCAATGGCAAAGCCGAATAAAGCCGTCAGAACCAACAGCCCCAGGAACCAGGACAACATTTTCCATAAGCCATGTGGTGCATCCGCTTCTTCACCACCGACCTCAACATCGTAGAAAATACCACTCGTCGCATCTGCCCGGTTCATTTTTATCAGCAGCAAGGCCATAGCAAACAAGGCAATACCAGCAATAGTCGCAGGGAAGACTTTATCGATCATCACATCCACCATTAGCGCATCAATAAATGACGCCAACAGGAAGCAGGTAATGAATAAGGCAAACCATACCGCTGGCTTTTTGTTCCACTTAAATGTGGTTTCGGGTGGGCGAATTGCTTTAGACTGACGCGCACCCAGCCAGACTGAGACCACGGTAATCACCGCTAACGTGATAACGATCGGCGAGAAGATATAATCAAAACCAACCTCTGATGCCTGTCTGAATTTAGAGCCTGCAATCTGATAAGCCTGATAGGTATAGACCTCTGCCTGACTTGCCAATACGAAGCCGATCAGGAAGGCGGGACGTGGCCAGTCAAAACGGCGCATAAATATACCGAGTAAACCGATACCCACCAACGCCACCAGATCCCATAATGTCTGTCGCGACTGGAACGCGGCGAAGGTGATCATCATAAATAAAAATGGCACTAACAAGGGGAATCGAATGGTCGTCAGTCTGGCGATACCGCCTGACATAAACAAACACAAACCGGCACCAAAGACGTTAGCCAATGCTAGTGACCAAACCACAGTATAGGTAATCGGCAAGTCATTAGTAACCATTTGCGGGCCAGCGTCGTAACCCAATAAAATCATGCCACCAATGAATACCGCCATCGAACCGGAACCCGGAATACCAAACAATAAAGTCGGGACTAATCCACCCCCCTCTTTTGCATTGTTAGAACTTTCAGGGCCGACAACACCACGGATGTCACCTTTACCAAACTGAGATTTATCTTTAGCCGTTTGCATGGTGTGACCGTAAGCGATCCAGTCTACTACCGAGCCACCCAGACCGGGGATCACCCCCACAATAACGCCGATGGTTGAACAGCGGATGGATAACCACCGGTTACGCCACCAATCCTTCATTCCATCGATCCAGCCCGCTCCCAGCTTTGCATCTTTTGAAATTGCGCGATCCTGACGCAATAAGGAAATAATTTCGGGTATTGCGAAGATACCCAGACCGATAATGACTAACTGAAACCCATCCATCAGGTACCAGTTTCCAAAATCCAAACGTGACGAACCTTGAGCCGGTGCCTCTCCGATAGTGCCAACCAGTACACCGACACAGGTCGCAATAATACCTTTAAGTAAGCTGCTACCAGCGAGTACACCCACCATTGAGAAGCCTAACAAGGTCAACATCAGTAATTCAGGTAAACCGAACGCCAACACAATCGGGCGCGCGATGATCACAAAGAAGGTAAGCACTACGGCACCGAATAGCCCACCAAACAGCGATGAAGTGAAAGCCGCAGCCAATGCGCGGGCTGCCTGACCTTTCTTGGCCAGCGGGAAACCATCCAGAACCGTCGCTTGTGAAGCTGACGAACCCGGTATCCCCATCAACACGGATGCAAAGGTGTCAGACGTTGGAATTACCGCAACCAGACCTACCATCATGGCCAGCCCCGATACAGGCTCCATTCCGTAGATGAATGGCAATACCAGACTTAATCCGGCAATGCCCCCCAATCCGGGAAATACACCGACCGATAAGCCCAGTAAAACACCAACGATTAACCAACCGATTTGTTCGAAGGTGAATATGAGCGCGAAGGCCTCTAGCAGTGCCGGAAGCGCTGTTCCAAAAATATCCATGTGTTATTACCTGAAGAACAGAGAATAGAGTGCAGCGACCATGAAAGCCGCTGCGGGGTCTTACTAACGGAGGAACGTTTTACAGGTTGACACCGTAACGGTCTTTCAACCACTTTTTGATCCATGCCTTTGTATTAGGTGCAACTTCTGTACCCAGCTTCTTGAATGCATCCGCCTTAGCCCCGGTTGCCTGCTCGTAGACACCTAAGCGCTTTTTCGCTTTTTCCGGGAAGTCAGGCTGCGAGGTCACGGCCTTAAATGCATTTGAATAAGTATCAATGATTTCTTGATCAGTACCCTTCGGTAAGAACACCATCTTTTGTGCCGGGAAGCCCGCTACAAAGAATGCTTTCCATGCATCCCACGCTTCACCAGAAGGCGCTTCACCTTTGACTTGCGTATAGACTTCTTTAAACGTTGGGATGTCCGGGAAGGTTGGATCACGCACAATCTCACCATTGGCATCCAAGGCACCCCAGGTCATGATCGGAACGGCTTTGCCTTCTTTAACCAGAGGCATGACTTTTGATAAGAATGCACCGGAAGTC
Source organism: Leucothrix pacifica (assembly GCF_003172875.1). Lineage (GTDB taxonomy): Bacteria > Pseudomonadota > Gammaproteobacteria > Thiotrichales > Thiotrichaceae > Leucothrix > Leucothrix pacifica. The sequence continues at coordinate 68,834 of NZ_QGKM01000023.1, forward strand.
TGGTAGTCGATATTGGCTTCGCCACGCTCAAACATTAAACGACCGTCACCGCGACCTTTAATACCGAATACCGGATCTACCTTCAGACCTAGCATTGTCCAAGCTAATAATGGAATTAAGTCCAGACGTGTTGCACCCTGTGAACCGAATACAAAGTTAGTATCCATGATTGATTTTGGATCTTGCTTCCATTTTGCCGCCAGATCAGCTGGTAAATAAGCAACACCGCCGGTTGCAGACGCCAGAACCACGTTCCAGTCTGCATAGTCAAACTTCACACGCTTGTCGCCAAGCAGGTATGGGAATTGAGTAGAACCTGATGTACCTAAGATCGTCAGGCCATCATTTTTTGCACGAGATGCGAACCAGTTAGCCCCTTTGGTCGAACCCGCACCCGGCATATTCTTTACAACAACGTTTGGTTTTCCTGGCAGCTGCTCAGACAACAACGGCGCGTAGAAACGTGCCCATTTGTCAGAACCACCACCTTCTGAGAACGGAATTACCCAGTCCACGGTTTTACCCGCCATATTAACTTCCGCCATGGCGACAGAAGCGCTACCGAGTGCCATTGCACTCACTATTGCCTTTAGCAGGGTACGGCGAACAAAGTTTGGCTTTTGCATTTGATTTCCTCCAAGGAATGTAAACTTCTTTCTTGTTGAGCCATCAATCAAGTATTTGATTATCTGACTCATTGCATCCATGATACTGATTGAAGCTGTCAAAAAACTGTTGGGATCAATCAATGTGAGAATTGTATTAGTAGAAGATAATGTGATGCTGTCGTCCGGCGTGCGCAAAGCATTGGAAGATGAAGGTCACTCCGTTGAGACATTCACAAACGGTGAAATCGCTGATCGTTATCTTGCTTCCGAAGGGGCTGATCTGGCGATAATCGATATTAATTTACCGGGTAAAGATGGTATTAGCATTACTGAGGCGATTCGCAACCGGCATCAAGCCTTTCCCGTCATTATGCTCACCGCCTGTGGCGACACTCAGGACCGTGTTAATGGCTTGGATGCCGGTGCAGATGACTACTTAGTTAAACCGTTTGCAATGGCGGAATTAGAAGCAAGAGTCCGGGCACTTTCACGGCGCCGGGGAGATATTGCACACCAGGAAGAAAGTCTTGGATTACTGAATTTTCAACGCACTGCCAGACGTCTGTTTAATACAGAAACTAAACAAGAGATCGACCTATCGCGTCGCGAACTGGTGCTGTTTGAAACACTACTCGACCGACAGGGACAGTTTGTATCTAAATCATTTCTGGCAGACACTTTGTACGGCGTTGGAGCTGATGTGGAAATGAATGCCATTGAGCTACAAGTTTCCAGACTCAGACGCCATTTAAAAGGTACTCAAGCCGCTATTCGCACTGCGCGTGGAATCGGCTATATGCTGGATGAAGAGAAACACTCATTGTGAAACAAGTGACTTCATCATTACGTTCAAGGCTGCTCAAGGTTATTATCATTCCACTTGTGGTATTGGCTATCTTCTTATCAGCAGGACGTTATTATGAAGCACAGGAAACCGCAGAAACCATTTACGATAAAGCCCTTCTGTCCATTGCTCATGTGATCATCCGGGATGTCGTTTTAACCGAGGGTGACTTACTGGCAGAAAATTTATTGGAAACGCTGACTGAGGCACTCGGCGATCAGTTTTATTATCATGTTTCTGGTGAAAACGCCGGCATTGTAGCAGGCTACAGTAATCCTCCTTCGATGCCAGGTGAAGTAACCGCCCACAAAACCAAACCGCTATTTTATGACCAGACTTATCGTGATGAGCCCGTGCGAGTGGTGGTGTTTCGCGAGTTTATTTCCGCTACGCCGTTTGAGGGCTGGGTGAAGGTGACGGTCTGGCAATCCACCTTACAACGAGACAAACTGAAGCTACGTCTTGCCGGTCGTGCACTAGGTATTTTATCGTTACTCACTATCGCCGCTGCATTGGTTATCTGGTTCGGTATTAAGTACGGCTTAAAGCCTCTTGAAGACCTTGAAGAAGCAATTAACATTCGCTCTCCCGATGACATCAGTAATATACAACGGGCGGTCCCCACCGAAGTATCTAGTCTGGTCACTGCCATGAATAGGCTGTTCAGTAAACTACGTGATTCTTTTGCGGAGAAAGATGCCTTTATTGCCAATGCTGCGCATCAATTAAGAAACCCCATTGCAGGATTAATGAGTCAGGCAGAGGCGGCTGAAAAAACCCGTGACCCCGAAGAATTACATCGCCGCGTGACTGATGTGGCTAAAGCAGCCAGACACACTACCCGGCTCACCCAGCAGCTATTATCGATGCAGCGAGCCAGTAACCCTAACGCACCAAGTGCATTGGTTGATTTTGATGTTTCCAAAACACTCAGCAAAATAATGATTCAATTCGTGCAAAAAGCTTATGCGGAAGGTGTGAGCTGCTCACTTGAAGGGGCTGAGCATGCTGCCATGATCAAAGGTAGTGAAGTGCTAATTGGAGAGGTCATTGAAAATTTACTGGATAATGCACTGAAGTACGGGAGCAACAGTGGAGATGAGATTCAGGTCAGAATGACTCGACGGGAAAACCAGATCATAATAAAAATAAAAGACTCTGGTGAAGGCATCCCTGAGAACCTTAAACCAGTGTTGTTTGAGCGCTTTACCCGTGGAGTCGATGACAGCAGCAATGGCTGCGGCTTAGGTCTGGCGATCGCTAAATCAATTACCGAACACCATCAAGGTCAGTTGGATATCATCTCAGATGAAACCGGAACCTGTGCAACGCTAATCTTGCCCGGCATCAACCCGCTCATATAAATCCGGCGTTGCCAAACTTATCCCTGCTTTTAAGGACTGGTTTAACACTTTCTCGGTGAATAACTGCTTAGTTTTGATGACCGATTTCATGTCCTTGGTGTAGTAATACACGCGCCACTCCACCGCATAATCACCTGTGTCGCCCACCCGGATTTCCAGCTCATGCCCAGATTCTATTGGGATGGATTCATCATTTGATGCTGCTGTATAAGCCTCCTGAAACATGGCTTTAACCGCTTCAGGCGATACATCGTAGCCAATTTTGAACAGCAGACCTTGTCGAAATCCACGAACAGAGGCAAATTTAGATAAGTTATAAATGGAGGATTCACGCAACTTGGCGTTTTTGATCAAGACACGACTATTGTTCACCATGTCTAACAATTCTGTATGAAACAAACGCGTCCGGTATACCCTTGCAGTGAAATTATCACCATCAATCTGTATCACATCACCCTCTTCCACTAAGTTGCTGTTTAAAATAATCAGCCCACTGATGATATCCGGTGCCCAAGAGCCTTGTGTAAGCGCTAGCACTACGCCTATTACCCCGATAAAGCCACTAGCCTCCAGCAGGCTCTCAAAGCCTAACAACTGGACAATTCCTATCAAGGCAAACACAAAAATAAAGGCGCCAACCAGCAAGCTTAAAAAGCGACTGTTGTAGCTTTCACTAATTACTTTCTCACCAGCGATTTCGCGGGTGTTTCCGTATTGCCTACGGATAAAGAACTGCAGGATCTGTGTTGCCCAGTAACCGGAAAACGCGATCATAATGACGCCAATGAGCTTTTTGGTAACGCCGCTTTCAAGACTGTTAAAGATAAATTGATTGAGCAACAGCACAACAATAATCAGGAGACCACTTGCTCTGAATATTTTTAATTTAGTTTGATTGCTGCTCAGCTTCAGGTCTAAATGAAATATTTTCTCGAAAATAGTCCGTGATAACAGAATGAGCAAAGCACAGCTCAGCCACAGTATTAGTTCTATAACAGACGTCGTACTCCAGACTTTGCTGAGGTATGACCCGATTTCAGAAATCACATGCGATCCTTTCTTTTCTGGCTTCGATTAATTCAGGCGAAGGTATTTGCCAGTTACGTCGATAATACGCACTGCGAGGCGAGCTTACAAAGGAATTGGAAATTGGATGGTAAAGCGGGGAGGAATATCAATGGTGCCAGGGCCTGAATCGAAGTAAGTCAATTAACCTATTAAATACAGCAACTTAGAAAATCACTAAAAATAAATACCAACAATTGTACCAACAAATTAAAACGCCTCACTGTATTTTGCTTAGTTTGTAATCAATATACTGAAGAAGATCACGCTGGCATCGTCACACACCAGTGCTGAAGAAGATCACGCTGGTATCAGTCACCCTCTAAATAGGTTCTAAGACTATTTTTATAAAGCCTCTAAAAACTACAAAACCAACCCTATTTAGACTTGATACAGGTATTTTATAAACCTCTAATTAGGGTATACCCTATTTATAGAACATATTCCCGACACCAAGAAAATGATACACACAAAAAAGCCGGAATAATTATCCGGCTCTCGTTCTGCGACTGGTTACGCTTGTCAGGGTGAATTGATCCAAGTACCCGTTTGATTCTCTTTCACTGAGTAGACTATCTGACAATCGGTGCAGCCTACTTGCCCGTTCCATGCTTTTAGGTTGGATTCTGAGACGCTCGTTTTTTTGCCACACTCAGGACAAGCCGATCTATACATTAGCTCCCCTTCTCCGGTCTGGTCGGTTGGTAATACGAATTCAGGATTGACGATATATTTAGCCACAACCTGACCACCTTTTCCGAAGTCTGGATTATCCAAAATAACCCGCTCATCTTTCAGTCTTTCCAGTATCTCACCTGCTTTCTGTTGACGTTCTGCATCAGTTACAAAACTAACATTCATCTTCACCAGCTTACTTTTTATAGGTCGCTGTGTTGGCTTAATTTCACCGATTAACACTCCGTCCCTGATTTGCTCATAATGCGTTTCTGAATAGTCGATTTTACCGCCCTTCTCAGTATCAACATTTGGTGTACGTACACCAGCATCATTTTCACTATTTGAAACCGCCCCCGCCATTGAATCAACTGGTGCGGGGCGGTTTTCAATGTCACCACTTGAACCCTTGTTAGAATTCACGCTTTCAGCTTGTCGGGGAAGTGCTTTAGCCGGGACTTTTTCACGCTGTAAAAACCCGTTAAATCGATTAGCTAAGGGTGAAAGTTCATGGTTTGCCGCTTGGAAATTTGAACCGTCTGAATTCCAGTCATGAGCCTTTTTCGCCTTCAAACTAAACGCTGGCATAGCCACAAGGGGATTGATATACACGGCATGAAACATAGACACGAATAGTGCACCAAAACTGCACGCGATACTGAATAGCATGATTGTGATGTATTGTTCATCGCTGCCGGATTCAAGCATTTGAACGGGCTTCTTTAACGTGTGACTTGCTTCCTGTTGGGCAATGTCTACCAGTCGGTTTTGATACGCTGCCTTAGCATCAAGGATTGCTATCTGCCTAGATTCTGAATTGTGTATCAGGCTTGCTCTGGCGATGGCTGCGTCTCTGGTGATGGCTGCCGATCGTTTCATATTGGCGAATGATGAAGCGCCTACACTGTAAGACGCTGTTTGAGTATCCCGTCTATCAGCATCAGCTAATTGACTATTCACACCAGCAAACACCGCCATACAAGCGATGACACAAGCGAATAGGGCCTGTATGAATACACCAAACGACAAACCGTCTAATCGATAGCTTGTCACCAGTGATTTGCCCAATGGTATTTCTAACGCTGCAATACCCGTTCCGGCTGCATAAAGCATCACTGACCAAATGAATAAACTCTCTGCCGTTGTTAGCTTGGAATCTAAGAAATTGCCCATGTGGTAGCTGTTCACCAGTACCAGTGACACGGCGATTAACATCAACAAAGCACCGAACAAACGAGATGCACCTACACTGTGCCCGGCTATAACTTGATTTCTAAATACTGCGCTCATGATAGTTTTCTCCGAGTAACCAAATAAAGTTCAACACCGTACTGATTAACGCCCTGATAGTTGAGAAACACTTCCCAACCATAGGCACGCTGTTGGATAACGTATGAATCACGTGATAGTTCATCTTTGAAAGTCATAGATTCAGTCATTGCTTGCTGCTCCTGTACTGGCATTGGGATAACTAACTGCTCCGCTGTTGCACTCATCGGCTCACCTCCATTCTGTGCAAGTCATTGGTTAAGGTGTTGAAGCAGTCCTCAAGGTCGCTTGCTTCCTGATCCGCTTGAAGCTTCAGCAACTTGATATAAGCCACCATCGGATTCCAACCGATAGCGGCCAAACCAGTGAAGGGAATATACGCTTGGTGCTGGCTGCCGTACCGCTCAATAATCACGCCGTTAATTGATAGCTTCATACTTCCCCCATTGCTTCGCGTTCCGCTGCTTCATAGGCTTCTGACTCGTAACCCTCAATTTTATTTAGCAAAGTTCTCTCCTCATCTGTTAAGTCACTTTCATTAACCAAGTAGTGAGAAATTAACGCCAACTCATTCACGGTCAATTGGCAATTGATAACGGTCATTCCTAATTCATGCTCATCTATTAGCAAGCTCATGCTGCCACCTCCTGAACATCGAAGATAAATTCCTTCAAACCATCCGAACGGGTCAACCAGTCGATAATTTGCTGAAGTTCTAAGCCTTCATCCTGTAGCGTTTTGAGTAATCGCCCGTAACTATGCTTTGCCCAATACACTTTCTTGGCAATAGATAGGCTTTTTTCTCGCTGAAAGTTGGATAGTTGAACCTGCTGTACACGCTCCAAGCTTAAAGAGGCGCGGTATTCGTGCATTAATTGACGAACGCCTGAACGATCTAGCGCAAAGTATTCATCGGGCCTTAACATCACGTCTAAAGGTATCTCGCGGCCTGTACCCTTGCGGCTCATTTCATGCTCAACACGTACCCAAGCGCGGTCCATGCTTTCCGGTTCCGCTTCAGCACCGAGTAGCTCCTTGCCTTTCTCATAAATCCTGAAGAAGTCCGCTGAACCTTTACGGCTGCCAATGTATGCAGTCAATCCGGCTGGACAATGCTCTATAGGGTCATAGCTTTCAGGGGTAACACCACCAACCAGCAAGGTTGACCAATCACCCGCAATAGAACTGGTTTGTTTCATATTTGGATTGCGTAGCTTGTCGGACTTGAACAACCCGTTATTGATAGCCTCACCGTATAGTGAAGGCACGGTATAACCATGCTCTAGGCAGTATTCGCCATCAAGGTCTAAGGCTATGTCTATGCGACTGAAACGCCATTCAAATTCAATGAATAGGGAATAAAGCTCTAACCATAGATCGGGGTATTGAAGCTGCAACCACTTACAACCAACACCCGTTAATTCAATCATGCCGCCTTTGTTGCGTCCTGCTTCAGCCATGGCAATATGACCAATGGTTAAATTGTCGTTATCTCGCTGTAGCAACAATTTGGCGCTCTGGTCGTAACCGTGTAAGCCTTTCTCAGTCCATCGGACTATGACATTAGCTTGATCCAGAATACCGCCTTTAGAGTCAACATCGCTCATGGTAGAAATGAAGCTTTCAAGGTCAGTACAGGTGGCGCGTAGCCAATCGATCTTAGTTACCTGTAACCCGTTTTTAGCCTGTTTTTTGGTAGGTAACCCATAACCCCCCGTATTACAGTACGGGGGATAAGTCGCGCTTTGCGCTCCTTTAAAATCAACACCTTGCAACATGTCACCGACAACCATGCCGCCCACATTATTAGATTTTAGCGATTGGAGCGCCTCGCGTTCTGCCTGTAGCTCCTTTGCTTGGTTCCGGTGTTTACGTGCTTTTTCAATGTGTCCCTTTGGTAGGTTCATCATGCCAACACCTCACGACTTAACCAACGGTTCCCCAAACAAGCTTGTAAGGCTGGCTTTTGCTTTTCTGGTGTGTTTGTTAGGCGCTTGCTGATTTCGCCTTGTACTAGGCTTACACGCTCCACGAATGGCAGTATCTTTGTATTGGGATTAGGCTTACTCATTCGTTCACCTCCGTTACACGCCACAATTCAAGCATTCCCGCCGCAATAACGAATCCCGCGGGTTCGATCACATCCGAACCTATGCACCAGTGAGTATGATTGACCTCAGGAATATTAGAGATAGTGGAAAACACCAAGCGCAGATAAAGCTCATAGGCTTCTGACTGCTTAAAGTCGGGATGCTCACAGGCTTGATAGTTCCAGCACTTACAGGCTGATAGCACTTGCGGCCATTGCGTTTCAAGTCGGTAAAACGTGAAGGAATAACGTTCCTCTTCGTCGAATTTCTCACGGTAACGATAGGCTACAGATTTGTGATTTTCCTTCAGCAACACCTCACCAATACGGTTAATCTCTAAGGGTGTGTCCTGAATGATCTGGTATTGAATAGCCGCTGATACAAGGTAGGAAATATGCTCATCTGGTAGAACGTATGCACTCATGATTCACCCCCGAACGTGTCAGTAATGAATTCAATGGCTTCCTGAAGGGTAAAGAAGTCTGCTGTTTCTAAGTTCTGGCCTCTCTGCGTCTGCCTGAAGTAAGACACGTCAACAAAACTGCATTCTTTCGGCTGTAAGTCCTGTTGGCCTTTGTGGTAGCCCGATACTATCCAAGCAATAGGATTATTGGCACGGTAAACGATTAAGCCGGTATCAGTCACAGAAAGCGTTATTTCACCCTGTAACGTGGTTTTAGCTGGTGCATAGGGAATTGATTCAACTACCGCGCTGAATGCGGGTAGTGGTGCGCCTGTTGGACGCAATAAGGTTGGTGCGGTCATAGTATGACTCCTACGGAATTATATAAGTGACACAAAAGGTCAGGAGCTTATAAACGTCCGTAAGAAACGCCGAAAAGGCCTTTCCACTTTTTAGCGGTCTTGTATAGCCTAATCACTCCCGACTATACCGCCGATTGTGAATTGTGCAGCTATCTCAAAACCGCCTGAAGCGGTAATATGCCGCTTACGTCTTTCTATAAGTCCCGCCTATGTGCGGTTAATGGCTCCGATCTCTCGGGCCTGCTATTAAGATAATGCTTTGGTGTTTATTTGGTCTAATGATAAAAATTCATAGATTGTTTGTTATCTATGAATATTGGTAATAGATTGAATTAGGTTCCGTTTTTGTCAGGCAAAAAAAAGCCACTCAAAAGAATGGCAAAGTGCTATCAGGGGAGTGATTAGCAAGTATTACTCAGGAACCATTGCACGACCACCAAGCATGGAGTCTAACACTTGGTTGACCGCTGCCAGTATTCCCGCGCTTGCGGTGTCTCTGTCTGGCAATTCCTGATTTATTATTGTTAATCAGAACCATACTCGATAAGGGTTAATCGTTCCCAGTCAATTCCAAGTGCATCCAATACGCCGCGCTCATCTTCGTGTTCAATACCAATCAAGCTTATCAGCTCCTTATCGTTGATAGGACTAGAAACAATTTCGTGATAATGCTTGTATTGCTCAGGCTCTAATATTTCTTGCGAACCTTGGTTGTAAACCCCTGCGACTAGATACAGGTATCCGGCAGCATCAGCGCCGCGCTTGATTTTATAAATACACCACCGTTCCGAAGGTTTAGCCATGTAAAAAACCACTTGAACGGCTTTAATCTTCACCGTAGGTTTGTCATCTGACTTTAGGGTAATTTCTGTGACTTTATCCATAATCGCTTAGTCTCCAAGAATAAAAAAAACAACACCATACCAACCTGATTAATCAGGTTGATTACTTGCGCCGCTTGCGTGTTTTGGCGCGTTTCTCTGCCGCTCGTTCTGCCTCAACTCTCACCAGTCGCTTTGCTGCAATACTGGCACGTTCCCAACTCACCAAACCTGTTTGGTTGTCATCAAGATCATAAATAGGTGCATCCATGATTGAATTCTTCAGGTAATTGATAGCATTCGTCTGCTTTTTGATTAGCGCCTTTACCACTCGCTTACTTGCTGATAGGTGGCGCGCTCCAATGAATTGAAAGACTTGTTTTTCTATGTCATGCGATAGTGGTTGCATTGAACGCCAAGCTTTTGAATGACTTGATAGTGCTTTGTTTAGCTCAGCACCACGTATGACAGACGGATTAACACGCTTTTTTTTCTTTGGTGGTGGTTGTGGTTGCTTCTTCTTCGGCTTGTCGAATGTTAATACCCGTTTATTCGTGCGTAGAATCGCCGCTGGTGCGTTTTCTTCGCTTTCTGGTGTATTGGTGGCTGTGGAGCGTTTGCGCTTGATTATGAGCGTTTTACGTGGTTTATCGTCTGACACTATTTTCAACACTCCTCTGACTACATAAGGTTAATCAGCATTATTACCCGCCTTGACTATTTTTTCCAATTCATCCAAGGCTTCATCTGACAACTTTGTTAAATCTAGTTTTCCAGCTTCATCCGTAAATTCATAAATTTCCTTTTTTGTAGCATCGGTCAATAAGTTAAAGTCAGCCTGACTATCTTCCTGCTTTGGCTCTAAGGCTTCAACTCGTTTAATCATGCGTTTTGCTTGCATCATTATTTCTGTCCCTTTAATTGGTCTTATTTAATTCTAACGCTTCAATCCTTAGCTCTAAATCTGCAAGGTCTACCGATTGCCTGAATTTATCGGCCATAGAAACCAACGAATTTAATTCCTCAATACTCAACGCGCCATCACCTAACAAGGTATTCAATGACGCATAAAACGCCGGAAGGTCAGACAAGCTTTGTAATGGTGGCAAGTCTACCGCTGGAATTGGAGCGTGCTTAATTGGTGGGGCTATCCTGTCGAGACATAACCTGATCGCAGTTATATCGCCACCTTTAGCCGCTTCAATCGCTTCCTTTGTGATAGCTTCGGCTTCATCCTTGAACAAACTATAAGCTGCTAGTGTCGTTTTGTTTCTGCTTCCCCGTGGTCTGCCGTTGGGGTTGCCTGAAACACCTTTTTCAAACCTACTACTCTGTTTTTTTTCTGTATTTTCAGATAAATCATTCATTATTTTTTTTAATCCTTTTTCTTATCGTCTAGTGATGTCGGAAAAATCGGGGTTTAAGTTTTTCACTCACGAACCAGCCATTCCTAATATGTTTAAACTCGGTAGTAGCTCAGGGGGAAACCCCCTGCACCCCCCAGTTTGGCAAAGAGTGAAAATTAGTAGTTCTTTTTCTCCTTCATACTTAACCCCATGAATTAACACACTGTTAAGCGTTGAAGCCTCGCGGGGGCGTGTTTCGCTTCGCTTGCGTATCCCTTCGGGCTACCTAGTTCCGTTCTTTGAATTTAAAAAGCAGTAACCTGAAAGTTCTTCTCTATCTATATTAACTACATATATAGGTAAAAAGTTATCGCAAAAAACAAAAAACAAATATAAAAAACAATCACTTAATCAGTTTTAAGGGTGGGACTGTGGTTCCCTTCATCAGGGACTGTGGTTCCCTGTCATGGGGGACTGTGGTTCCCTTCATCAGGGACTGTGGTTCCCTGTCATGGGGGACTGTGGTTCCCTTCATCAGGGACTGTGGTTCCCGCCTCTTAAAATTAAGATTGTTCCATTGCTCCCTTATTTGCTTTCCCGAACCTTCGTATCGCATACCGTAATCAGGATTAATCATAAAAGCACCGTCTGACTTATTGCGGATAACATCAGCGTTTTTTAATGTCTGAAGGATTGTTTTAAATGCGTCGAGTGGTTCCGCTGCTTTGCTAGTTGTCTTTTTCATAAATTTAATTTTCAGATCAACACTCAGATGAACAAGGTTCATTTCATCCATCCGAGTTCGCATCAGGTCAAAAATGGCGCGGGTGTTATTGTTCACACCCAACGCACAAAGCCTGTAATCATTTCGATATGGTGAGGCCATCAGTCACTACCTAGCATCGCCTTCGCTTTGGTAAGTGATCCAGTATCAAGGCAGTATTCACCATACCTGCACGGCTTCCCGTCCTGATCCCGTCCTTTGTGCCACGATAGGCTAATAAATAAACCTCGGTTTCGTAGCTGTCTAATGGTTTCGGCTGGATTATTTCCGGCAACGCCCAATAACTCCCGAACTGTTGTGCTTGCTTTGATTAAACGAATCAGTACACGCTTTTGACGAGGGCAAGATATTATATTTATGTTATTCTTTGCCTTAGGACTTGGGGCTGCTTCATTTTTTGGGGTGGCCTTTTTTGTGTTCATTTTATGCCACCTCCCCAGCTTTCTTGGTTTCATCTGGGTGTTCTGTACCTACAGGGGGTAACCCTTCCTTACCAAGCTTCCTAACATATGGACACTCCCACCGGCTTGTTCGTGTAGATAGCTTTAGTGGTTTTTTAATGCGTCCCTGTTTCACATACAACCACCAGCTTGATACTCCAATCCCTAAGAATTTACTCGCTGGTTTAGCACCGGTTAAGCCGTCATATGCAATTGTATTGGTTTGGTTTGTCATAAAGTTTTTACTCACTATTGAATTAACTTGTCGTTATTAAACAGTAGAGTAGTTGGGGTGGTGCAAGTGGGGTGGTGGGGTCTTTTTGGTGGGGTGGTGGGGTCTTTTTTACCCTGAACCTAAAAAATTGCCCTTTTTTGCATATTTCCAAATATCATTAAAGGTGCTGCGCTCGATTAGAAACAATTCTGGATACTTTTCACCGCACCTCATAAACACTTCTTGTTTTATTTTACTTATTTCTCCTGCATTCATTGGGTCACACCCCAATTCTTTCACTACCTCAACTAACGCAGCACATTGCTTGTCGCGCCTTCCTGATACAGGCTCTTTTTTTTGCATTATCCGGCTTAGGTCAATAACCAACTTTTCAAGCTCAAACACTATGGATGCTCGTTCCAGCATATTACCTTCGCAGTCTTCACTTTGTATAATCGGTGTAGATAAAGACTCCAAAAACTCGCAACAATTACCCCCTCTATAGGCTTCCTCTAGTCCTTCACTGTATGGAATAAAAAGTCCATCATTGCAAAATTCTTGTTTTGAAAATGAATAACCATAAACCGATCCAGTTGAGTGCAACTCTGCTTCTTCATAATCCGGCACCCTGACATATTCACACCAGACACCAATCCTACCGCGCTCTAGTGATCCGTTTTTAGTCGTTACAAACTTAACGGAACCAAAAACAGGCATTAAAAAACATTCTTTACCCATGTTTAGCCTGAAGGCTTCAGTCATGCTTAGGCTGTGGCTTGCGGCATATTCACTTAATTTTTGAACGTTCATCTATAGCACCTCTCATGCTCAGCCTTTCAATAAAAGCCACACCAGACAGTGAAAGGAATCTGCTTTTCGCCCCGTCGGGCTAGGTGTGGTGGTTTGCTCTGTTACGCCTGATTGCGCTTGATAGGTATTACATCAGCACCAGAACGCAATGAATCCAAGTAATCAGCATAGCTTTGCATCATCTTCACTCGTTCATCCCAATATTGAGCGCGATTATATGCCGCTCTCACCTTGTCGCCTTGCTGGTGGGCAAGTTGCGCCTCGATAGCATCAGGGTTCCAACCCTGCTCATTCAGTAGACTTGACGCCATGCCTCGGAATCCATGACTTACCATTTGGTCACGTGAAAAACCAAGCCGCCTTAATGCTGCATTGAATGTATTTTCAGAAAGTGGTCGATCTTTGGAGCGTAGCCCATGAAACACATACTTAGCATCACGTGTATGCTCTACCATGCTTTCCAATATCGATATTGCCTGCTTTGACAATGGGACTTTGTGCTCGCGTCTACTTTTCATCTTACCCGCCGGAATAATCCAGACTGCCAAGTCTATGTCTATCTCAGTCCATTCCATGTGACGAAGTTCACCCGGTCTACACATCAGATAAGGCAATAGGTTGATAGCTTGCTTGGTGGTGTAGTCGCCTTGATACTCTGCCAAGGCACGAAGAAGCGCCCCAACCTCTAAAGGCTTGGTGATCGTTGGGTAATGCTTTTCTCTAATTGGTGGTAATGCGCCGCGAAGGTCTGCCGCTGCATCACGCTTGCATTTACCAGTAGCTACGCCATACCGGAATACACGGCCTGCCGCCTGTTTTACTTCATGGGCTAAATAGATGGAGCCACGCTCCACCACGATATTACATGCCGCTAATACTTCCGGTGGTTCTATCTCGCTGATAGGCTTTTCACCGATAACAGGAAATAGATCACGCTCCAAATATTTCCACACCTTCGCTCTGTGGTTCGCTGTCCACCCTTCCGAGAATTTAGCAAACCATTCAGAAGCGATATTTTCAAAGCTGTCTTGGTGCTTTGCTTTCTCTGCCTGCTTTTCGGCTTGCCTTTCTTGACTAGGGTCAACACCACGCGCCAATAGTTCACGCGCTTCATTATGCCGATCTCTGGCAAGGCTTAATCCGATCTCAGGGTATACGCCTAAAGATAGTGTTTTCTGCTTTTTGTCGAATCTGTAGTTATACCGCCAATATTTTCCGGTTGTGGATACCTGAAGAAATAAACCACCACCATCAGATAGCTTGCTTACTTTGCCGTCTGGTTTGGTTTTGGCTGCTTTTATCTGTCTATCTGATAGCTTGCGCTGCATTGTTGGCCCCTCAAAAATGATAGATACCAACACAATAAAACACGATACCAACATTAATACCAACTTTTGAATTGGATTCTGTTGGTATTGCTTAGACTAACTTGGATATAAGAAAGTCTGTAAAGCTAGTAAATACAAGGGTTCTTAGGCTGTTTTGGATTAACTTAGATAGTGATTTGGTGCCCAGGGCCGGAATCGAACCGGCACGGTATTTCTACCGAGGGATTTTAAGTCCCTTGCGTCTACCAATTTCGCCACCTGGGCAGATGACTCGTAAAAACGTCTAATTAATGGAGGCTGGACCCGGATTCGAACCGGGGTAGACGGATTTGCAATCCGCTGCATAGCCTCTTTGCTATCCAGCCTTAATAAAACGTTTCTACAGAATGAAGATTTGGAGCGGGAAACGAGATTCGAACTCGCGACCCCAACCTTGGCAAGGTTGTGCTCTACCACTGAGCTATTCCCGCAACAATTAAAGCGTGGTAATTTTTGCATTATGCCTTCGCAAAGTGTGGTAAACCTTTGGAATCATAACACCTTTCATCTCTGGAGCGGGAAACGAGATTCGAACTCGCGACCCCAACCTTGGCAAGGTTGTGCTCTACCACTGAGCTATTCCCGCGTCGAGGTGGCGTATATTACGAATGTGAATGTTATCTGTCAACCTGTCTCATTACTTTTTTTTAAAAACCTTTCACAGCCCCGAAAATTAACATATTTGAACTTTATATCGGCGAGGTTGCCTTATGCTGCGTGGGACGTAGTACGAATTTTTTACCCCCGACTAACAACGACATCTCGTACTCATTTCACAACGTATAGGTAAACTAACAAAAACCGTTAAGCTCAGTAACTAATTCGTTCATCTTATATAACGATCTGTTCATGTTGCATAAGTATTAATGTATTACCCTGCTGCGACATTTAACAAACAACGGCGCATGCAAAGCTATAGGTATTGGCTTAGTTTTTTACGTAATTCATTAATTTTATTGATAACAATACACAGTATTGCTTTACCTGAGACGAAAATACGCTATAATCGCCGCGCTTTTAAGACTAGTAATAGGTTTAGAGCACCGGGGAACAATAACGCTATATAAATAACCCTTCATATACCTAGATGGATTTAGCTATGACAGCACAAATTACACGCAAATCTGCCCTTCCTGTTGATGGTGTTGAGCCATATGTTTCAGCTCCGGATGAGGAGTACATGAATCAAGCACAACTGGATCACTTCCGTAATATCCTTGTTAAATGGCGTGAGTCATTACAAGTGGAAGTCGATCGCACTGTTGATCACATGCAAGAAGATGCCAGCAACTTCTCTGATCCAGCTGATCGTGCAACTCAAGAAGAAGAATTTACACTTGAGCTACGTGCTCGTGACCGCGAACGTAAGTTGATTCGTAAAATCGAAAAGACAATTGTTCGTGTTGATGCTGATGACTACGGTTTCTGCGATGCATGTGGCATTGAGATCGGTTTGCAGCGTCTGGAAGTACGCCCTACTGCTGAACTTTGTATTGATTGCAAATCAACGCAGGAAATCAAAGAACGCCAACTAGCGAACTAAGATTGTAAGGCTTACTCAAGCCAGATTAGTGATGCCATCCTACCGGTTTGTGATTCACGCCGGTAGGAGAAATACAAGTCCGATTGGGAATAAGTACATTCCCCACCTCCGTAAATACTCCCTACTTCTACACCTGCCTTTTCAAGTCTGATTCGGGCGAGTTGATAGATGTCTGCTAAATATTTTCCGTTTGTTTTGACACTAAAAGCTGACTCAGACTCTTGATGGCTATCCACAAAAGCCTGCTTCACTTCTGAACCAACCTCAAATGCCTGTGGCCCGATTGCAGCGCCTAACCAAACCATGATCTCCTTTGCATCGCAATTCATACTAGCGATCGTAGACTCTAAAACACCTGAGGCAAGTCCGCGCCACCCAGCATGAGCCCCGGCAACTACGGTATCTTGGCGATTACAAAACAAAACGGGCAAGCAATCCGCGGTCATAATGGCGCACACCTGTTTTGCTTGATGTGCAACGATGGCATCTGCCTCATCACCATTCGAGGCAGTGGAATGGTCAAGCACGGTAGTACCATGCACTTGCGTCAGCCACACAGGTGGGTTAGGTAATGCTAATTGGTCAATCAGCAAGCTGCGATTCTTATCGACATGCTGTGGCTTATCCTGAACGTGATCACCCAGATTCATACTGTCAAACGGTGATTCACTCACGCCACCGGAACGCGTCGTCATTACTGCTTTCACAGCGGATGGTGCCGGCCAGTCAGGATAGAGAAAACCACTCACAAGACGATCACTCATCGCCTGACTCTCCCATCAAAACCGCGAGCAGCTCTTTCATATCATCAGGCATTTCGGCCTCAACACTTAAAGGCTCACCAGTGATTGGATGGTCAAGGCTTAACCTGGCCGCATGTAATGCTTGTCTTGGAAACTGTCTCAACGCATTACACTTAGCCTCCCCTAAACCACTGGGAATTCTGAGTCGGCCACCATAGGTCTTATCACCCACTAATGGGTGATGCTTCCAACTAAAATGCACACGAATCTGGTGCGTTCGACCTGTTTCCAGATGCACCCTGAGCAAAGTGTGCTTATCCATACGTTCTTCGATACGGTAGTGCGTAATCGCATGCTTGCCACCCTCTTCCAGCACCGTCATTTTCTTACGATCCCGAGCATGACGACCAATATTCCCTTCAATAGTGCCACCAGAAATTAGCTCACCACAGACCAGCGCCTGATATTCCCGGCTGATCTCGCGCTCCTGTAGTGCTTCAACCAAGGCATGATGGGCTTTTAAATCTTTAGCGACCATCATCAGTCCCGTCGTATCTTTATCAAGGCGATGGACAATACCTGCACGTGGCAACTCATTCTGATGATCATTATGTGCCAATAAGGCATTCATCAATGTACCGCTCCAGTTTCCGGCGGCAGGGTGCACCACCAATCCAGCTGGTTTATTCAGAATCAGTAAATAGTCATCCTCATAGCGAATATCCAGCGGGATGTTCTCGGGTTGAAAGTCAGAGCGCTGAATTGGCATGGCACGAATGACGATCGCTTCGCCTCCTCTGACTTTTTCTTTTGCCACCATGACACGACCATCAATGGTAATATCACCGGCTTTTAGCCACTTCTGTAGTTGACTGCGCGAGTAGTCCGGGCAGAGATCGGCCAAAACCTTGTCAACACGCTGGTTGAAGCTGGATTCAGGGACAATGAGTTCAATAATTTCCACGTCTGACATTGATGGTCTATAATCACGTTGCTAGATAATGCAGGGATTATACGGCATATCATCTCGTTCATGTCGTAATTCAGCGAGCATGCAGTGTATAATTGTTATTAAGGTTGACGGGGAGCTTGCAGTAATGTGTTTAGACAGTGTGTTCCCACCAATAATCATAAATATGAGTCACAAACTATGAACCGATGGAAACTTTTGGCAGTAGCCTCTCTCGCCATTAGCCTCAGCGCTTGTTCTATGCTGAGTCAAAACAAGGAAGAAAAAGCAACAGCTGCTGTTGAGTCTAATGTCAGCGCTGAACAATTATTAAAGCAAGGTCGCGCAAGGGCTTCAGAAGGCAACTATGAAGCGGCTATCAAGCAGTTCGAAACGCTTGAAGCGCGCTATCCACTAGGTAAATATGCTGAGCAGGCTATGTTGGAGTCTGCATATGCTTATTATAAATTCGACGAGCCTGATACAGCGCTGGATACACTTGACCGTTTTATGCGGATGTACCCGCGCAGTTCACGTGTAGACTATGCGCTATACCTGCGCGGCTTGGTTAACTTCAATCGCGGCGGCAGCATATTAGACCGTGTATTCCCAAGAAGCTTTTCTGATCTGGACGGCGTGCGTAAGAAAGAAGCATTCCATGACTTCCAGAAGCTACTAACGCGTCATCCTAACAGTAAGTACGCACCAGATGCCGCCAAACGTGTTGGCTACCTTCGTAACTCTTTGGGTGCCAGCGAAGTGAATATTGCAAAATATTACATGAGGCGTGGTGCTTATTTGGCTGCCTTCAATCGTGCGGAATACACGATCAAAAATCATCAGGGTACGCCGGCGATTATTGGTGCATTGCAAGTTAAAATCTGTGCCGCTCGCGCATTGAAGCGTGAAAACTTAGCCAGTGACACGATGCGTGTATTAAAGCTGAACTTCCCTAAGCAAACTAATTTTAGCTGTAAGTTCTAAGCACTACGGAATTGCGTGATAACAAAAGGCCGCAAGTTAACGCTTGCGGCCTTTTGGTTTTTATATATAACCACGCTCAGCGAAAGACACCACTTCATCACCAATAATAAAGTGGTCCAACACCCTCACATCCACCATACCCAATGCATCTTTTAAACGATCAGTAATGCGGTGATCAGCCTGACTGGGCTCTGCAACACCCGAGGGATGGTTATGCGCAAAGATGGTAGCAGCGGCATTATGATGGATTGCGCGACGTATCACCTCTCGGGGGTGGACACTAGCGCTATCAATGGTTCCCCGGAACATTTCTTCATACTCAATCACCCGATGCTTGTTGTCCAAAAATAAACAGGCGAACACCTCATAGGGATACCCCCTGAGTCGATGACACAGATAACTGCGAACTGCATTCACATCAGTCAGTGCATCGCCCCGCTTTATATGCTCTTCCAGATAACGACGGCTCATTTCAACAACGGCTTTAAGTTGTACGAACTTTGCCTGCCCAAGACCTTTACTTTGACAAAATCGCGACTCGTCGGCGCTTAGTAGCTCACGTAAGCCACCGGCATCACACAGAATATCCCGTGCTAAATCAACCGCACTTTTGCCCTTAATACCGGTTCTGAGGAAAATTGCTAACAACTCGGCATCACTCAAAAACTCGGGACCTCGTGCCAATAGTTTTTCGCGTGGTCTGTCTTCAACTGCCCAGTCTGTAATTGCCATAGAGTTATCCTGAATATTTTTTGTTATCATTTAATTATGAACAAACTATCTTCTAAAAACATACTTGTAGGGATAAGTGGTGGCATTGCTGCTTATAAATCCGCCGAACTCATCCGTCTGTTTAAAAAAGCGGATGCCAATGTCAGGGTCTGTATGACTAACGGTGCACAAGAATTTATTACTCCGCTGACTTTGCAGGCATTGTCGGGAAACCCTGTCCATTCAACGCTGCTAGACCCCGATGCTGAGGCTGGTATGGGTCATATCGAACTGGCTCGCTGGGCTGATTTATTAGTGATTGCACCAGCGACTGCCGATTTAATGGCCAGGATGCGTGCAGGCATGGCGGATGATTTACTGACCACTTTAGTTTTGGCCAGCAATGCACCTGTGCACATTGCACCGGCGATGAATCAGCAGATGTGGGCCCATCCTGCGACGCAAGATAATGTTGCAGAGTTAGCTAAATACCATCACATTCATGGACCTGCGGCCGGTGAGCAAGCTTGCGGAGATGTAGGTTATGGGCGAATGCTGGAGCCACAAGAGATTGTGGATGCGGTGGTTGGCACACTCAACCAAACGATAAATACGAGTGACGTGGAGCAACAACTAGCGGGTAAGAGAGTATTAATTACTGCTGGCCCAACCCGTGAGCCACTCGACCCTGTGCGCTATCTGACTAACCGAAGCTCCGGTAAAATGGGCTATGCAATCGCAGAAGCTGCCGCGGCAATGGGCGCTGAAGTGGTGCTTGTCTCTGGCCCGACACAACTCTCGGTATCAGACCATATCAAACGGGTGGATATTGAAACGGCTGAGCAGATGTTGTCTGCGGTTACTTCAGAAGTGGAAAACTGCGATATATTTATCGCGGCAGCGGCTGTTGCTGATTATCGCTTAAAAGAAGTTGCGACAAAAAAGATGAAAAAGCAGGGTTCTGGACTACACTTGGAGCTAGAGCAAAATCCGGACATCCTGGCAACGACGAGCATTGCCAATCCTGATCTGTTCACCGTGGGCTTTGCCGCAGAAACCAATGACGTCATTGAATACGCCACTGGAAAGCTCAAACGCAAACAACTGAATATGATTGTTGCCAATCAGGTCGGCATTAATAAAGGCTTTGATAAAGACAGCAATCAAGTTGATATTTTAACGGCAGATGGTGAACACATCACCCTACCAGAGATGAACAAAAAACAACTCGCATTCGACATACTGGACATTATTTGCCAGACCTATCACAAGGAAAAACCACACGCTTTATGACGCCTACAATTGACTACAAAATACTTGATCCGCGGATTGGTGACTCGATTCCTCTACCGACTTATGCTACTGATGGCTCTGCAGGTATGGACTTGCGAGCCTGTATTGATGCGGATTTAACCATCGAGCCGGGCCAAACCGAGTTAATCCCGACAGGATTAGCAATACATATTGCAGATCCCGGCATTGCAGCGACCATTTTGCCTCGCTCTGGCCTAGGTCATAAACACGGCTTGGTGTTGGGCAACTTAGTAGGCCTGATTGACTCTGACTATCAGGGCCAATTATTTATCTCTTGCTGGAACCGTAGTCAGAAAGCTTATACCGTTGAATCAGGTGACAGGATCGCACAGCTGGTATTTGTGCCAGTATTACAGGTCTCATTAAATGCTGTGGACTCTTTTGATGGCAGCGAACGCGGAAGTGGCGGTTTTGGTCACTCAGGCAAACAATAAGCTCAACCGCATTACTAAAACAAATTACAAAAATAAACCTAAGATAAAAAAGCCCTGACCCCCGTGGGAGTAACAAGATGACAAGACCTATTCAAGCAGAGATTTTTCGTGCCTATGATATTCGTGGCAAAGTAAACGAAGAGTTTTTTCCACCAGACGCCTACGCTATCGGTCTGGTGATAGGTCACCGTGTGCTCGCAAGTGGTCGCACAACAATACTACTAGGGCGGGACGGTCGTTTAAGTAGTCCGGAAATAAAAAAACATCTACAGTCAGGCCTGTTAGCGTCTGGCTGTGATGTCATTGATCTGGGACTCACCCCAACACCTGTCGCTTACTTTGCAATAAGCCACTTACAAGTGGTTGATGCCGTTATCGTCACCGCGAGTCATAACCCCGGTCATTACAACGGTATTAAAATGGTGATTAATAACGCACCATTATCCAAGGAAGAAATTCAAGACATCTACAGTTCCATCCACGAACAACAATTTGGTGTTGCAGAGCAAGTCGGTGAACTCTCTCAGTTTGACACCATTCTGGAGGATTACACTGCAGCCGTGGTGGGCAATGTAACTCTGAAAAAGTCAATGAAGATTGCAATTGATTGTGGCAATGGTGTGACCTCATTACTGGCTGAGACCTTATTTAAACAATTGGGTTGTGACGTAACACCACTGTTTTGTGAACTCGACGGGCACTTCCCTAACCATTCACCTGATCCGACAGAGCCAAAAAATTTAATCGCTCTGCAAGAATTAGTGATTCGTGAAAAGCTGGATCTTGGTATTGCCTTTGATGGCGACGGCGACCGGGTCATTGCCGTCGATGGCAATGGTAAAATACTCTGGCCTGACCGGATTATGATTCTGCTGGCACAACAAATCCTTCAGCAACAACCTAAAGCTGTTGTGGTGTGTGATGTAAAGTGCAGCTACCTACTCAGTAAAGCCGTACAAGATGCTGGTGGGCAGATCTCATTATGTCCAACAGGTCATTCACACCTGAAGAAACAGGTACGTGAACTTGATTCTCCTCTTGGTGGCGAATTCAGTGGTCATATTATCTTAAGAGACCGTTGGTCGAACTTTGACGATGGCTTATATGCAGCCGCCCGTTTGTTAGAAACACTCTCTGAGAATGAGAAAAGTTGTACTGAGGTATTTTCCGGACTCCCGGAAAACCACAGTACACCAGAGTATCGGCTAAGTCTTGCCAATGCAGCCGCAGCACAAACCTTACTTGGCACACTCATTCGTGACGCTGACTTTGAAGATGCTAAACCCTGTTTTATTGATGGTATGCGGGTTGATTACTCTGATGGCTGGGGACTGATGCGCGCGTCCAATACGAGTGCTGATTTAACATTTCGCTTCGAAGCTGCCACCGCACAACGCCTGGAAGCCATCAAACGGCCATTCCGTCATTTATTGAAACAAGCCGGAATAAAAGCTGATTTGCCCTTCTGATTGTTCCATAATGGTCGTTTTTAAATGATTCAAAACGACCATTATGACCGACACGCACACCCATAACGACATCGGAAATATACTGACCGAAGCGCTTCCTTACATCCAACGTTATTCTGGCAAAACGATTGTTATCAAATATGGTGGCAATGCGATGACCGACCCGAAACTGGAGCAAGGCTTTGCGAAAGACATCGTTCTACTAAAACAAGTAGGGATTAACCCGGTCATAGTGCATGGTGGCGGCCCACAGATAGCTAACCTGCTAAAGCAATTGGGCAAAGAAAGCCATTTCATTGATGGCATGCGAGTCACCGATACCGAGACTATGGATGTGGTACAGATGGTATTGGGTGGTCTGGTCAACAAACAGATTGTTGGCATGATCAGTCAGGCCGGTGGGCGTGCGATTGGTTTAACCGGTAAAGATGGCAACCTTATCAAAGCTAAAAAGCTGAATCTGGAACGCAAAGCAATCGCTGATCAGCCATCTGAGATTATCGACTTGGGCCATGTCGGAGAGATCGTTAGCATCAACACTTCCATCATAAACGTATTGGAAAACGAGTCATTTATTCCGGTCATTGCTCCTGTGGGCATGGGTGAAGATGGCACATCCTACAACATCAATGCAGACATTGTGGCTGGCCAGATCGCCGCATCACTTAAAGCTGAGCGCTTACTGCTACTGACAAACACGCCAGGCGTTTTAAATAAACAGGGTGAATTACTGACGGGTTTGAACACACAAGATATCAGTGCGCTGATTGATGACGGGACGATTCAGGGTGGTATGTTGCCGAAGGTCAGCTGTGCACTGGATGCAGCGAGTGCAGGCACTCAGTCGGCGTGTATTATTGACGGCCGTGTCGAGCACGCCGTACTGCTTGAATTACTGACAGATCAGGGCATTGGTACCCTAATTCGCCAGTAAAACCATAAGCTTAAATGGCCTGTTCAACAACGTCGTTTGTTGATTCTGGCATTTGCTGAAGTGGAATCACCTCATCAGCAGATGGCGGCAAATGCCATTGGCCATCTCTTAACTCAAATTTACCGATATCGTCATTCCAGACAAGACGGTAATTATAAAACTGTGGATTTGAGATCCTGTCGGTCTCGTGAGCATTCACGACGTATACATGCTTTGCATTGAGCATGTAGTTAGCACCAGCATAAACAATACCCGGCACAGCAATTAAGAATGCCAGATATAACATAATCTTCTTCATAGCCATCTCCTAACGCGGTGTTTATAGTCTAAGTACGATTGTCCAAATTTCTTAGTCAACGTTTGTTCTTCCGGGATAATCTGCTGAGTTGTCACCAATACAACAAACAACGGTAATCCCACTACTACTGATACGCTGCCAAACCAAATCGAGATGCCGGCAAGCACTAATAACATCCCTAAATACATCGGATTTCGTGTGTACTTGTACAAACCAGTCTCTACAATACTTTGCGAATTATCCGGTCGTAAGGGGTTGACGGTAGTTTTTGCCTTCCAAAACAAAGCAACAGCTAACAAGTCAATACATAAGCCCACGCCAATAAGTACAAATCCCAACTTATTCCAAGGCTCAACAAGCCATTGATAAACCGGAAAATAGTGATGTAGCAACCACATGATGGCAGCAACAGACAATGCGTACACTGGTGGTGGTATCTTAAGTTTTAACATGTCAGCCCTATACTCGTTCTATATGGTCAGACCACGCTTATAAACATTTGTTCACGTGACATACTGGCAGCTAAACGCTAGCTAGCCAATCATCATTACAAATATTTACATTGTAAAATCGGCTCACCTGGTGTCAGCAAGCAGATCGTGGAATGCTCGTTATGTGTATTTTCGTCATTAGATTGTGACAGTTTTGACGGCTACAATAAAAACACCGTCGGTCAGCTTCACGATAAATGAACAATATTAAATATTTCATGGGCTGACCATGGCGTAGCAATGGTTTAGACTTCGTTTGTAAAATCTACAGTTCCATATCCTCTAACCCATAACTCAAGTTTAATCTATGAACGCCCAACCTTCTATACGCTTACCCTTTTTCATCGGCTTTATTCTGTGTCTGTTGATGCTTGGATTTGCCTTATTCAGCCAGCATTACTTAGGCCTTGAGCCTTGCCCGCTGTGTATTTTTCAACGAGTCGCTGTGATGGCACTCGGTTTGGTCTTTCTGTTGGGCGCACTGCATAACCCGGCGACCAGCTTCGGCCGTCGTGCCTACGGACAGTTAGTCATTCTTGCTGCACTTTGTGGCGCAGCCATCTCCGGTCGTCACTCTTGGTTGCAGCACTTACCACCGGAAAAAGTCCCTGAGTGCGGACCTGGCCTCTCATACTGGTTGGATAATTTACCAATCACCTCAGTGTTCAACAAAGTATTTGCAGGCTCTGGCGAGTGTGCTGAAGTTGAATGGTCACTGTTTGGTTTGAGTATGCCGGAGTGGGTTCTGATTACATTTGTCGTATTTGCGCTTTACGGACTCAAAGTACTCATCAAAGGCCGCTAACTAGTGATACAATTGCCCCATTCGGTTTGACTTAAGAGGAAAATACCATGGATGTCATGGATAGAATTAAAAGTGCAGTAGACGAGAACCCGGTAATCATCTTTATGAAAGGCTCTCCAAAGCTGCCTCAGTGCGGTTTTTCTAGCCGTACCGCTCAGGCCTTAATGGCGTGTGGTGAAGAGTTTGCTTATGTTGATGTGATCCAAGATCCTGAAATCTTTCAGAATCTTCCACGTTTTGCTGACTGGCCAACATTCCCGCAGGTTTATGTTGCTGGCGAACTAATTGGCGGCTGCGACATCACTTTGGAAATGTTTGAAAGTGGTGAGCTACCAAAGATGATTAAAGAAGCGCGTACAGCTGCAGGCTTAGAAATTAACGAGCAAAGCGCATAATACGCCTGGCTTGATTGGTTCGTGAGTCTCTAAAGCCTCGTTTTTTACGGGGCTTTTTCTTGCCTGAAAATAATTTACTGCAAGCAGCGCACTACTGCTAAGTTGCACAAAATCTGCAAATTCTCCTCATCACTCTACAACATCTGATCCATAAACTACTCCTATTCATTCACAGGAGAGCCTCATGGAAATAATTTTCTCAATATTTGCACTGGTCGTGTTAGCCGCAATCGGCGTCGGCAGTGTCATGGTGTTACTTTTTTTCGCCCGCAAAATGGGACTGATTTCACCCCAAACGGCTACTCCGGCCAAAACGGAAGCATCGGGTGATTGGCAAGCAACTGAAACCAGCCCGAGTCAAGGATTTCAGCTACCAAAGCTAAAAGGCATCAGTCAGTCTCTGATTACCCGGTTTGTTTTAGTTGCAATCCTCAGTCTGCTGATGAACATCCCTCTCAATATGGTTGAGAGTGTGGTGCGCGAACGCGGCCAGCTTTACAACTCTGTTTTAAACAGTATCGCTAGCACCTGGGGTAAGCAACAACGATTATCCGGCCCTACACTACTCATCCCCTATACCGAGAAATTCGTTACTGAAAACACACTGACGGATAAAGATGGTAACGAGCGCAAAGTCAATAAAACCAGCTACAAACAACGCACCGCTATCGTGCTGCCTGAGAGTCTGGACATTAACAGTGATCTGAAAGGTCATGAGCGTACGCGTGGTATCTACAAGTCACTGGTTTACAGTGCAGACTTATCACTCAAAGGTCATTTTAAACGACCGGATATCGAATCTTTATCCAACTATATTGATGAGATTCACTGGGAGAAGGCCTGGGTTGCGCTGGGAGTGTCCGACACCAGAGCAATCAACAAAGTGTCAGCCCTGCGCTGGTCGGATCAACGTCTGGATTTTGAACCGGGCACCCGTGTCACTTCGCTGATTCAACAGGGCTTTCATGCCCCTCTCAGCATAGACAAGACTCAATCACGCTTTGAGTACTCACTGGATCTTAATATAAACGGCAGCAGTGGATTCTACTTTGAGCCTTTTGCCAAGACGACCGATGTAAAAATCACGTCTGATTGGCCACATCCGAGCTTTCAGGGCAGCGTTTTACCGACAGAACGAAGCATTACTGACAATGGCTTTGAGGCACATTGGTCGATTCCGCATTTAGCCAGAAACTTTCCTCAGATGTGGATTGTTGAGACTCAGCAATTTAATGTGCATGAGTTTAGTGCCGGTGTGAATTTATTCGAGCCAATCTCACTATACTCACAAATTACCCGCACGATTAAATACGGCATTCTGTTTATTGCACTGACCTATATTACCTTTGTGATTTTTGAGCTTGGTATTCAGAAGCGCTTGCATATCGTGCAATACGGCGTGATTGGTTTAGCACTAACAATGTTCTACCTGAGCTTGCTTTCACTGGCAGAGCATATTGATTTTATGCGCGCATATATTGCCGCAGCAGCTCTGATCAGCATTATGATTAGTCTCTATGCCTACTCTGCCGTACGTAGTTTATCCAGAGCCGGACTGGTGTTTGTATTACTCAGTGGTTTGTACTTCATTCTGTACTCATTGCTAAAGCTGGAAGATTACGCCTTACTGGTGGGAACAGGACTATTATTATTAATTCTCGCTGTCGTGATGTATTTCACCCGCCACATTGGTAACGATAAAGACGCCTCTGAGAACCCTGTAACTCCTGAAGTTGATACCCAAAGCATCGATAGTGACGCGAACAGCAGTGATCATTCACCCAAGGAAAACAGACTGGACACTCCAGACTCTCTCGGTTAACCACTAGGCGAAAGCCATACGCACTCTTACCCGCAGTCGGCGATGGGTATTCGCATCCAAGCTGTCTGCGGGGAGTATCACAACAAAACTCCCCGTAGGTCCTTTGAAGTTCAGCACTATCAACAACGGACTGACAAAGCTAGTTGGTAGCAAGTCGACTAGGTGCCACTTCTCACCAGCTAACACAGCCCACTGCTTCTCAGCATCTTGATTGATTTCCAGGACTGACTTGGCTAACGATTGCCAATAGTGCAACTTAAGATAATAAGCAGCGACCAAACCGAGCATACAAACCGGTAAGCAGAGCCAGAACCAAGCTAATGGTGTAAAGAAAACCACTGTTGCTGCAATTAATAACAACGGCATCACAATTAATAAGACAACACCTAAACTGCCTTTGATATCCAAACGCAATGGTGCAGTAAACGGTGATTCTAAAATCATGGTGAAGCGTGTGAGCTAGCTTTTGTAATCAACAACAGTTTGTAAATGATGCAGAACTTCTTCACGCGAGCCGTTAAACACAATGCGTTCGCTTTTCTTTGACATTTGATAATCGTACATCGGATCGTAATAATCCAGTAGCAACTCACCAAACACATTCGCAAAAGCGGCATAGCCCTGATTATCCGATAGTTGCGCCACTGCGCTTTTCATTGATTTCTGCATACGGGCATAGCGCTCACCACCCAGACGTTTTTGTAGTTTTGCCAGACTTCCGAGTAAATGTTCTTCAAGCTTGCCTAAGCCCTCAGCATCACCAAACTGATCGCAGTAGTCCTGATGAATATCGCAGGCATATTCCTGCACCGTGATATCAATTCTATCCTGATCCGATACCACCAGATTCACCACCGGTGACTGTGACATCTTCTCATGCATGACGGGCGGGACATGCAGCGAACCGACATTTCGGCTTTCATCTTCAATCACGATAGTGGTGAAACCTGCTGCTTCAGCTTTGAGCAAAGCCACCGCGACGTTGTTTTCGAAATTGATCTGAGTGGGCTGAGGTGTCGTAGTATTACCAAATGCAGAGCCGCGATGATTCGCGATGCCTTCTAAATCGATACTGTTTTCTAGTTTTTTGAGTAAGCGTGTTTTACCCGTACCACTGCGCCCACTAAGCACAATGATATTCATCTTCTCGACGATACGTTCAGTGCTATCAATCAGGAAGCGTCGCAGTGCCTTGTATCCACCTTCTACCCGAGGGTAATCAACGCCACAATCGTCGATAATCCATTGCTGAGTGGTACGCGAACGTAAGCCACCACGAAAACAGTAAAGCACGCCGTTAGGGTGAGTCTGCACAAATTCACACCAAGCTTTCAAACGAGCAGTTTTTATCTCACCACTGACCAGTTTGTGCCCCAATACGATTGCAGCATCCTGACCCTGCTCCTTGTAGCATGTACCAACGGCAGCACGTTCTTCATCGCTCATCAGCGGCAGACTGTGCGCATTAAAAAAACTGCCTTGCGTAAATTCTACTGGCGCACGTAAGTCAATCATCGGGATCTCATCGAGAAACAAACGTGCAAAATCGGTTTCAGTCAGGGTATTTGGCATGTTTTATATCGCTCTGTGACAGTCATCAGATAGTTTAAGATCACCCATGTAGACTCACATGAAGCAAAAAAGATCGCATTATACATCATGCCATTGACGGATTGATGTATTTTGCAAATGGTTGCGGTAGACTTCGCGCATGAACGAACTATCCCCAAATACAACAGCTAAAAGCCCTGCTGACACCCGCGTTATTGTCGGAATGTCTGGCGGAGTAGACTCTTCTGTAACTGCCCTGCTGCTGCTTGAGCAAGGCTATCAGGTTGAAGGTCTGTTTATGAAAAACTGGGAGGAGGACGATACGGAAGAGTATTGTACTGCAACGGTTGATCTGGCAGATGCACAGGCGGTTTGCGATAAAATCGGTATTCCACTGCGAACAGTCAATTTCTCAACTGAATACTGGGATCATGTGTTTGAGTATTTTCTGGAAGAATATAAAGCCGGCCGCACCCCAAATCCAGACATCATCTGTAACAAAGAAATCAAGTTCAAAGCATTTCTGGAGTTTGCCGTCGACTTAGGTGCGGACTATATTGCGACAGGTCACTACGCTCGCGTGGGTCGTCGTGATGACGATGTGCAACTGCTGAAAGGACTTGATGACAATAAAGATCAAAGCTACTTCCTCTATACATTAGGGCAAGAACAGCTATCACGTACCCTGTTTCCAGTCGGTGAACTCGAGAAAAGTAAAGTTCGTGAATATGCCGAAAAAGCGGGATTAGTCACGGCTAAAAAGAAAGACAGTACTGGTATTTGCTTTATTGGCGAGCGTAAATTTCGCGACTTCCTACAGCGTTTCTTACCAGCACAACCGGGTGAAATAATCACTCCGGATGGGGATGTCATTGGTACTCATCAGGGTCTGATGTATTACACACTCGGTCAGCGGCAAGGCTTAGGCATCGGTGGTCTGAAGAACTCAAATGATGATCCGTGGTTTGTTGTTGACAAAGATTTAGAGAAGAATCAACTGATTGCCGGACAAGGTCATCTTCATTCGCTGCTCTTGAATAAACAACTTGTGACCTCACAATTACATTGGGTCGCCGGTAAACCTCCTGCAGATAGTTTTCGCGCGAAAGCTAAGATTCGTTATCGTCAGCACGAGCAAGCGTGTGTCGTTAGCCGCATTGATGATGAGCAGTGGTCGGTTTGTTTCGATGAGGAGCAACGCGCCATCGCACCCGGACAATCTGTGGTATTTTATCAGGATGATGTCTGCCTTGGTGGCGGTATCATCGACAGCATGCAAAAGCAATGCGGCTAGTATTGCACTCTTTTTAACGTTTAATCAGGCACTGACTAACATTGGAACATTCAACTCGAAACCGGACTATCGCCCTAGCGGCCCTTTTTCAATGCATCGATGGCGTCATTCAACTTGCCAATAACGGTACGTGTGACGAAGACCTGTTGAAATCCTGCATTAACAGTATCTTGATTGATGATGCAATTAGCGCTGAAGCGCTTTACGGCGGTTTAGATCAGTTGAAACCAGGTTTATCATCGATGATGTACCAGCTGGGTAGTGGCCAAACTGACCCAAATGGTCGCGGCAAACAGCTTGATGCAACACAGTACTCAATCAATGTTCTGGCATTGGAAAAGAAGCTATCCCGCAATCCGGAAGTGTTTAGAAAGCTTATGGATGGAATTGCTGAAGCGCAAAAGCAACTGGAATTCTACCCTGACCCTACCCACACAAACATGATCGCGCGATTGGCAGACCTATATACCAATACCATCAGTACACTCGGTCCTCGCATTATGATCAAAGGCGACCAGAATTATCTGACGAATACCGAGAATGCAGCCAAGATGCGTACTCTGTTACTGGCAGGTATTCGTGCAGCGTTGTTGTGGAATCAGGCTGGTGGTAGTCGTTGGAAGCTGTTATTTGAGCGTGGCAAAATGCAGCGCGAAGCAGATAATTTACTGAAGCGTATATAAGCTATTTCACCTCTGAATCGATCTTAAAGTCTGGTGCTAACGAGGCATCAGACTTCGCAACTGCAAAATTCATCGTTCTAGTCACAAACGTTCTCTTTACAACTCATTTCACGGCAAAACATTAAAGTGGTTAGTAAGTCGTTGAGGGATGTCTGGTAACAAAGATTACATAACTCCTACAATTTCCCAACAGACTTAAGATAAGCTAATTTCTATCATGACTTCTTCAGACTATAAATAGAAGAGAGGTCACTGATGTTATCCCCCACACGAATTAACTCCGCTTCAACTCATAAATCCATCTTAAGCTTAGCCTTGCTTCTCGCCATCATATTTTTAATAAACGGCTGTGCAACGCTCAACAAAAATGATTGCCGTGAAGGTAATTGGGCTGGGATTGGTTTTAACGATGCGGTTGCAGGCTTGAGGAGTGATATTCAACTCAACAGCCACATTAAAGCGTGCTCACGTTACAAAATAGGTCATGATCAAATAGCCTATGACAACGGTTATAATCGCGGCTTACAACAGTTTTGCACACAAAGCAGCGGCATGCGATACGGCTCGGATAACAACAAGTACTACAATATCTGCCCTGCCCATTTGAAAAGTGACTTCTTAATTGGTTATGTTTCAGGGCTAACTTTATCAATAAATCATCTTCAAAATGAGATAGAGGACTTACGGCACGAGAGGCGCAAAAAAGACAGAAAGTTGTCAACGCTAGGAAAAGAAAACCGCAAAGACAAAAAGAGTCACAAAGAGATTAAAAAGCTAAAAGATAGCATCGAGAATATCGAGGACAACCTCACATCGAAACGTTCAACGCAAAATGATTTACGTGCCTGGTACTCGCTATGGTCACGCCAGATTTAATCAGGCTAATCGTGTGGCTCCGTGATTAAGATACTCATGCGCTATTGAATCAGTGTTGAAGATAGCCTGTATTTCACCAGCAACAGCTTAATCGACGGCTCAAATGAGTTGGGTGCGTAAACTTATGCCGCACTCAACTCATCAGACCCCGCCAGTAGCAAACTTAAGTCCAACAAAGCAACCCACACTCTGCCGTCACCTTTGTTGTCAACCTGACTTAAGCCTTTGATTAAGCGATCAACCTCGACCGCTTTTTCAGTAATTCGAATCCAGTCAGCGCTTTGCAAACGGCGAAGCGCGGGCTGCAACAATTTTTGCCGTGGCTTGGGAATTTTACTCATCGCCTGTTGTTCACCACCGCCATTTCTCAATACATGACTGGCTTCGGATAACTGCGTGACTAAGTCATTCACTACCCACAACACTAATGGCGTCGCAGTGCCTTCCTGACGTAAATGATAAAGAATATGCTGCACGCGTCGGCTATCTGCTGAGGTAATCGCGGTAGACAAATCAAACACACTGAAGCGTGCACTATCACTCACTGATGCTAAGACTTGCTCTTCGCTGATTTCAGATTCACCAAATAGCAATTTAAGTTTGTCGATTTCCTGAGCAGCAGCCAGCAGATTACCTTCTACACGTTCAGTCAGTAAACGAACTGCTTCTTGTGTGGGCTGCATGCCATTTTGACGTAATCGTTTAGCCACCCAACCTAAGGTTTGAGCCAGTGATAAGTCCCAGAACTGCACCATCACACCCGCATTGGACAACGCTTTAACCCAGGCACTGTTTTTTTGCCGACCATCCATGCGCTGACAAGTAATCAAGAGAATTTTATCTTCAGGAAGACGTTTGACGTATTCGACTAAGGCTTTGCTGCCTTTTGCACCAGGGGATTGTTTTTCTAATCTCAGATCCAGCACTTTACGCTGACTAAATAACGACATTTCATCAGCGGACTGACCCAGTGATGACCATTCAAAACCAGTTTCGACGCGTAAAATTTCGCGCTCGGTATAGCCCTGCTTTCGGGCAATTCGCCTGATTGCGTCCGCAGCTTCCATCATTTGTAATGGTTCATCGCCACTTAACAGATATACCGGGCTCAGAGGTTTATCTGACCCTAGCAAGCGCATCAACTGGTCTGCCTGAACATTCATTTAACTTGCGCCGCCCTTTTTCATTTTTTTACCGGCCTCAGCACGTTGCTTGCGCACCTCTTTAGGATCAGCCAGCAATGGCCGATACAATTCAATACGGTCTTTTTCCCGCAGCACCTGCGTTCGCGGTGCCACTTTGCCAAACAAACCTGTTTTTAGGGTACTCAAATCTAATTCCGGGTAATGTTCCTGAATGCCCGACAGGCTGATGGCCTGCTCCACCGTTGTCCCTTGTGGCACCATAAAGCTGAGCAAGGTTTGGTGCTCCGGAAGGGCGTAAACTAATTCTACCCCGATCTCAGGTGTGACTGATGTAGTGGTGTTGTTATCAAGCGTTTCCATAGACCACCTTTGCACGTTCTACGAAGGAATCCACGAAGGTATTGGCAACCTGATTAAACACCGGACCAATCGCCATACCGACGATACGATTAGAAAATTCAAACTCTAAATCAAAGGTGACTTTGCAGGCATTCTCAGAAAGTGCATCAAATCGCCAGAAACCCTGTAGTTTTTTAAACGGGCCATCCAATAAAGTTAATTCAATTAAATTCGGTTTGTGTAAGGTATTTTGCGTGGTAAATACCTTATTTATAGCGCCTTTTTGTATCGTGACAGACGCCTGAACATGCGACTCATCACGTTTATGTTCCTCTGCACCGCCACACCAGGGTAGAAACTGAGGGTAAGCAGATATATCATCGACCAGTTGGAACATTTGCTCTGCACTGTAAGCAACCAATGCACTGCGGTTAATGCTGGGCATATAAAAACTTTTCCTGAATAATGTACTGCTGAAAATTATCAACGAATTGCGGTATCGAATAACACCAAGCTAAGGGTATAATACACGGATGGCTAAGAAGCAAAAGAAAAAAGGGCATGGTGGTTTAACAATCGCGTTGAACAAAGTTGCACGTCATGAATACTTCATTGAAGACACTTATGAAGCTGGCCTTGTGATGGAAGGTTGGGAGGTTAAGAGTCTCCGCGAAGGCAAGGTGCAGCTTAAAGAAAGCTATGTCTTTATGAAGAATGGCGAGGCCTGGCTCAACAACGCACACATTTCACCACTCAGTACCGTATCCACCCATATTACAGCGAACCCACTTCGCGCACGTAAGTTATTACTGCACGTTGAAGAACTGATTCGCCTGGGGGCAGCGGTCGAACGCAAGGGCTATACCATTGTCCCACTAGCTTTATATTGGAAAAATAATCGGGTGAAACTCGAAATTGGCTTAGGTAAAGGTAAACAGCTGCATGACAAACGCGCTACCGCTAAAGAGAAAGATTGGAATCGCGACAAACAGCGCATGCTGAAAAACACCTAAAGTATTAACCCCAGATAACACACTATATATGACTGATCATACTGCCGAAGAACTAGACTTGTCTGCGTTTCAACAATTGCCCAAGCTTGAGCAGTCGTTATTGCACCTACTGTCAGTTATATACGCACCGACAGCGGCAACCCCGCTGGCAATTTGTGCGCGCAAGGTTGATATCAAAAACCCTGCGGGTGATGAAAGCTTTAATTTGCATAGCCTCAAACCTGTTCTGCAAGGTTTGATGGACAAGGGTTGGATTACCAGTGGTATCAATCGCTTTGCCTGCTGTGCACAGCTGCGTGAGCAGATAACACTGGACGCTATCAATGCAGGCGTATTCGAAGAATATTCCAAACAGATTCTGGAAGCTTTTGAGCCTCGTCAGGTTGATGGCATGGTGACCTGGCAAGACTTGGAGCACGGCATCTCATATGCGCGTATTCATCTGTATCGGGGTGACCGCAGTAAACTACGTCAGACACTGCTCAGTGTTTACCAACAATTCTCTCAAACCGAGACGCCACTGGATGCCAAGGGGTTCTACGAACCAATCTTTGGCACACCGCCCGATCCCCAAATTATGGGGGCATTATCGCCTGAAATTCTTGGCGATGCGTTTAAGGATCTTGCCCACTCTGGCATGCAGAAATTGCAGGACTTGCAACCATTGTGGGAGTTACTCCAAAAGAACAAATCTGAGAACCCGACTGATAGTGTTGATGATCAAATTCTGGAAACCCGCACGCTATATTGCCTGCTCACGGGGCAACTGAGTGCTTTAAACACTGATTACCGTGGCCCGGACATCAGCCCTGCCCGTAAGCTTTTCAACAGCATTCAGCAACTGGTACACGAAGGAAGTAATGCGGCTGTTTCCTCTCTGACCGTGGATGACATCGAAGCGATCGTAAACCTTGATCATGAGCTAACTGTTTTGCCACTGTTGGCGATGACAAACAGTGAAGAGTACGCTCAACTGCAGCTGGCGCGCACCTTATTAGTCAAACAGCAACATTCCTCAGTCCATATCTTACTGCAGCAATATCTCGACTCGCTGGGCAGTGGCGTATTTAGCATGAAAGCACCTAATGAAGAGCAGGAGCAAGGACAACTGGATCTGTTATTGCTTTGCTTGCTGAGCCACTGGTTAGGACAGACAATTGACGAAGGGTCACTCAAAGACCTGCAGAAGCGTCACGCGCTATCAGTGGATGCGAACTACCATTGGTTAGCGGCTGAATACGCACAGGCATTAGCACTACTTGGTCCTCCGGAAGCACGTGATGACTATGCTGCGATGGCAAAACAAGTGCATGAACAACTCGGTACATCAACCTTGTTTGATTTAGTTCAGCCCAAAGCAAAGTGGGAACGCGCGTTAGATGCTCTAAATATGCTGGCGGATCATCAGATTCAATCGGTTCGTCATAGCGAAGAACGGTTGATTTGGCTGCTGGATAAAGATTCTCATGACAACTACAGCCTGTCACCAAAGATACAAAAGCGTAAAGCAACCGGTGGTTGGTCAAAAGGACGCACGCTTTCGTTGAGTCGCCTAAAGCTGGAGTACACCGAACTCAGCCACCTCAGCGATAAAGATATCGAACTGTGCAATCTGATACAGCATCGCCCTGACTTTGATGCACACACCGGCGCGGCAACCAGTTATATCGATATGAATACTGCGTGGCCAGTATTGGTAAACCACCCTGCTCTATACTGGGATCAATCACGATTTACTCCGCTTGAAGTCGTACAAAGCGAATTCGAATTATTGGTTAATGAGGAAGGCGACAAGCTGCGTATCAGTTTTTACCCGCCTGTATTTACCAGCAAGGCTCATGATCAGTATGTATTACAAAAAGAAACCCCGACTCGTCTGTGCATCTACCGCAAGAATGAGCAAGTCATGCGCTTGCACGATATCCTGTCACAAGGACTATTGATTCCCCGGGAAGCCGAGGCACAGCTGCGTGAAACGCTTAGTTCTCTGGCACCGATGATCAGCATTCAGTCTGATTTGGAAGGTGTGGTGGATGCCGAACCGGTTGAAGCAGACTCACGCATACACGCAAACCTTCTGCCATATGGAGAAGGCCTGAGAGCGACCTTACGGGTAAAACCATTCGGTAACTTTGGTCCGCTATATCCACCGGGACAAGGCCGCAAAAAGCTCGTTACTGAACACTACGGTGAAAAATACCAAACAGAACGTGATCTGGCACTTGAAACGGAACGTCAGGCTTCAATCACTGAGGGCAGCTTAGTACTGACTCATGATGAAGAAGACTATGACGATGAATATCTGATTGATGATCCTCAGGACTGTTTAGAGCTATTAGAGCAACTGCGCGAGTTGGGCGATGAAGTTGTGATTGCATGGCCTGAAGGGGAAGCGCTGCGCGTTGAGTCACGTATTGATGGCAGCAGCATGCGACTTAACATCAACAAGTCAGATGACTGGTTTCAGCTGGATGGCAGCTTGGTAATTAACGATGATCTCGTGCTAACGCTGCAGCAGATTCTCGACTTATCTAAAGCCAGCAATGGACGATTTATTGAGCTAGGTGATGGCGAGTATGTTGCACTAACTAAGCAACTGCAAAAGAAACTGAACGCACTGCATAGCTTGTCAGAAACGCATGATGGCCAGATCCGCATTAGTAGTTTGGCAGCTTTGGCGCTTGATGAGTTAACTGAAGACATCGGTGAGCGCATCGTTGATGATGCCTGGATCGCGCATCTGGCCAAGTTGGAATCACTAAAAGATTTTACACCAGCCATTCCAGACACGCTGGATACAGAACTTCGCGACTATCAGGAGCAAGGTTATCAGTGGTTATGTCGTCTCGCTGAATGGGGCGTCGGCGCATGTTTGGCTGATGACATGGGTTTGGGTAAAACCATTCAAACCTTAGCACTAATACTCAATCGTACTGAACAAGGGCCAAGTTTGGTGGTAGCTCCTACTTCAGTGTGTAATAACTGGATGTCGGAGACTGAAAAATTTGCTCCCAGCCTAAACCCGATTTTCTATCGCGGTAAAGACCGTAGCGGCATACTTGAAAATGCAGGCCCGCAAGATCTTGTTATCAGTAGTTATGGCTTGCTACAACAAGATGCTGAGCAATTCATCAGTAAACAGTGGACTACGATCGTCTTGGATGAGGCGCAGGCGATTAAGAATGTGGGTGCCAAGCGTACCCGTACAGCACACCAACTCAAATCTGATTTCCGCTTGGTAACCACCGGTACGCCTATTGAAAATCACTTGGGTGAGCTGTGGAGTTTGTTCCGCTTCCTTAATCCGGGTTTGTTACATACTCAGGATCAGTTTATGAAGCGCTTTATGCTGCCGATTGAGCGCGATAAAAACAGTGGCGCACGTGAGGCACTGAAATCGTTGATTCAGCCATTCATGCTACGACGGACTAAGTCACAGGTATTGAATGAGCTACCGCCGCGGACTGAAATCACACTTGAAGTTCCACTCAGCGAAGGCGAACGTGCCTTGTATGAAGCGGTTCGTCTGCAAGCGATCGAAGGGCTTGAGCCGGGTGAGAAAGAAGGTGGCGGCGATCATTTGAAGGTATTGGCGGCGATTACACGCCTTCGTATGGCCAGTTGTAATCCTCGCTTGGTCATGCCGGAAACAACCCTGCCGAGTAGTAAGCTTGAGCAGTTCGCGACATTGCTGGATGAGTTGTTAGAGAACAATCACAAGGCATTGGTGTTTAGCCAATTCGTAAAGCACCTGAGCTTGATCCGTGAGCATTTGGATCACGCTGGCATCAGTTATCAATATCTTGATGGCAGTACCAGCATGGCCCAGCGTAAAGAACGTGTGGATGCATTTCAGGCCGGTGAAGGTGATGTCTTCCTGATCAGCCTGAAGGCTGGTGGTTCCGGACTCAATCTGACAGAAGCTGACTATGTAGTACATATGGACCCATGGTGGAACCCTGCGGTAGAAGACCAGGCTTCTGACCGTGCGCATCGTATAGGCCAGACCCGTCCTGTGACAATTTATCGTTTAGTCGCTGAGAACACTATCGAGCAGAAAATCATTAAGTTACACCAGCAGAAACGTGATTTAGCCGATAGTCTATTGGATGGTAGTGACATCAGCGGTAGCTTGAATGCTAAGGAAATGTTGGCGCTGATTCGGGATATCTAAGAATTAATATCATGTCTTGGCTTTTAACCAGCATGTGGCAAATTACTTGCTGGTTGAAGCTACAGCGCTCATGGTGCTCCAGATGTATCGTGACTAAACTCACTGCTGTACTAGCCCATATCATCTGACACAAGCGCTAATCAACATTACAGACAAGGCAACTCAGCTAACCAAATTTTATTTCGGTCGAGCTCAGATGCCTCAGCAATTTCACCAATGGTTTGCTTCAGCTCAGGATGCACCACATCAGCAGCAATTTCAGCCAACGGGTAAAGCACAAAGGGATACTTTACTATCTCAGCTCTGGGAACATCCTTATCCGGCTTTAACACCTCATCGCCAAATAACAGAATATCCACATCCAATGTTCGCGAGGCAAACTTAAAGCCGTCACGCGTACGTTTCTGCTTCGCCTCTAAGGCTTTGAGGTAAGCCAGTAGCTCTGCATATTCCATATCGGTGTTAAAAACTGCCGACATATTGATGAAATCATCACCCTCAAAACCCTCCGAGGCCGACTCATAAGGCTTGGAGAATTTCACATCAGGAAAGTCCAGGCGAAGCTGCTCTACACACGCACAAATATTTTGTACCCGATCGATATTACTGCCTATATCAACAAAGACCTGCGTCATTTCATTCTCACTTTGCGCTACGCTCAATGATGACACCGACTTCCTGAGACCCACTTACCGCTACAGGCTTGCCGAGACTCACTTTCACCCAAGGCAATTTCATTTCTTTAATCAATAACTCGGCGACTCTTTCAGCCAGTGTTTCAACGAGCTGAAACTCACTTTTCTGTACATAGGCTGCAACTAGTTTGGCAGACTCTTTGTAATTAAGTGTGTATTGGATATCGTCTGTCTCAGCAGCAGGTCGGTTATCCCAGCCCATTTCAAGATCAATTTTGATCTGTTGGCGAATCTTACGTTCCCAGTCATAAATGCCAATACAGGCATCCACTCTGAGGTCACGAATATAAACGATATCCATGGTAGCTCCTATGATTGCACTTCTAGTCGGGACACATTTTGATAGCCCTTGGGTAACAACTTACCGCGACGGCCACGCTCACCTAAATGCTCTTTGAGGGCTTCGCCTTGCAATACCTTATACTTCTTACCCGCATGAACCACCAGCTTGGCATCTTCAGGCAAGGCAACAACAGACACCACAGACTCTTCACCTGACTTCAGTTTCGCCGGTGGAATACTAATGAGTTTATTCCCCTTACCGCGAGCTAACTGAGGCACTTCGGATGCTTTCACTAATAATAGATATCCCGCTGAAGTCACCGCAGCGATGTAATCATCATCAACTGATGCAACCGCTTGAGGGGTAAGTAGCTTTGCACCCTTGGCTAATGAAACCGATGCTTTACCGGTTTTGGTACGGCTTTGTAAATCACTGAACTGACAAACAAAACCATAACCCAGAGAACTCACCATGAGGAAATATTGCTTATCCAGCCCCATCAATGCGTGCTCAAACACAGCATTAGCAGGCGCAGTGAAATAACCACTTAACGGATCACCTTGCCCTCTGGCCGATGGCAAGGTATGCGCCGCCAGTGAATAACTTCGTCCGGTGCTGTCCATCAGAATGACTTGCTGATTAGAGCGCCCGTGCGCGGCTGAACAGAAGCTATCGCCCGTTTTATAATTCAAACTTTCAGGGTCAATATCATGACCTTTGGCAGCACGAATCCAACCCATTTTAGACAGCACAACAGTAACTGGCTCACTCGGCAGCAACGCTGTTTGATCCAACTGTTGGGCCGCTTCACGCTGTATCAGTGGTGAACGACGATCGTCACCATAAGTCTCAGCATCCTCACGTAACTCATCACGAATCAGATTGGATAATAACTCTGGTGAATTCAGCAAGCTCTCAAGATAATCACGTTCATCTTCCAACTCGTCCTGCTCAGCACGAAGCGTAAACTCTTCCAGCTTCGCAAGATTACGCAAGCGTAAATTTAAGATCGCTTCGGCCTGAATGTCACTAATCCCAAAACGCGCAATCATCACAGGCTTTGGCTCATCCTCGTTACGGATGATTTCAATCACCTCATCAATATTGAGATAGGCAACCAATAAACCTTCTAAGATATGTAAGCGATCTAACACTTTAGCCAGACGCCATTCCAAACGACGCGTCACGGTTTGGCGACGGAACTCCAACCATTCAACCAGCGTTTCACGCAGATTACGTACTCTCGGTCGCCCGTCAATCCCAATCATATTCATATTGACGCGATAGCTACGCTCAAGGTCAGTACTGGCAAACAAGTGCAGCATGAGCTGAGCGAGATCAACACGATTTGAACGTGGCGTAATGACTAAGCGCGTGGGATTCTCATGATCCGATTCATCCCGTAAATCTGACACCATCGGCAGCTTTTTAGCACGCATTTGTGTGGCGATTTGTTCCAACACTTTACTTCCGGAAGTTTGATAAGGCAGATCCGTGATAACAATATCGGTACCTTCTTTATTCCAGCAGGCACGCATACGAACACTACCGCCACCTTTTTCATACATGCTACGCAGATCGTCAGCTGGCGTGATAATTTCAGCCGCAGTCGGATAGTCAGGGCCTTTGATGTGTTCCAATAATTCATCCGTCTCCGCGTCAGGCTTGTCCAGCAGCAGCAGGCAAGCGTTCACCACTTCGCGCAGATTGTGCGGAGGAATATCTGTTGCCATTCCCACAGCGATTCCAGAGCCACCATTCAGCAACACATTTGGTAAACGCGCAGGCAATAATGCCGGCTCACTCAAAGTACCGTCGAAGTTCGGATTCCAGTCTACCGTACCCTGTCCTAATTCCTGCAACAGTACCTTGGCATAGACGGTCAAACGCGACTCGGTATAACGCATCGCAGCGAAGGATTTTGGGTCGTCCGAGGAACCCCAGTTACCCTGCCCGTCTACCAATGGATAGCGATAAGAAAACGGCTGAGCCATTAGCACCATTGCCTCATAACAGGCACTGTCACCATGTGGGTGGAATTTACCCAGTACATCACCGACAGTACGTGCCGATTTCTTATGCTTGGATGCAGCCGATAAACCCAACTCTGACATCGCATAGACAATACGACGCTGTACGGGTTTTAAGCCGTCACCGATGTGTGGTAATGCACGATCTAAAATAACGTACATGGAATAATCCAAATACGCTTTTTCGGTGTAATCCTGTAACGGTAGTGTTTCACTCATAATCTATTTCAATCGGTCTGGTTATTATTTTACTGCTCAGCTTGCGGCGGCAAATTGCTTAAGATGAGGCAAGTCTGATGATATCAGTTGTTGTTTAAATTGATG
Organism: Leucothrix pacifica; assembly: GCF_003172875.1. GTDB lineage: Bacteria > Pseudomonadota > Gammaproteobacteria > Thiotrichales > Thiotrichaceae > Leucothrix > Leucothrix pacifica. The sequence continues at coordinate 110,595 of NZ_QGKM01000023.1, forward strand.
ATTTAATTCGAGGTATTCGGCATCACTAATGTCACCGCAGGTCTTTTGATATTTCAGGTATATACGGTAAATATTCGCTACATCAATTTCACATGCCTGACGAAGCGCCTGTATATTACCACCCAGGTATTCCTCTAACACGTCCAGCGCGCTCAGTCCCTTCCCACTGGCTAATCCTAACAGCTGCACCAACTCATCAAATGACGCTTCGGCACCTGGTGAGAAGCCTGACAAGACATCGGATAAATTCAGCGTCTCCATACTCTCGGCTTCAAATGAGTCTTTATTCCAAAACGCAGGGCATGCAATACCGTATTTTAAAAAGCGATAACCAATCACTGGTAAATCAAACTCAGCTCCTGTCCAACAAATCACCTCATCAGCTGACGCCAATTGTGTCGCCAGCTCCGTCAATAAGTCAGATTCACTGCTCTTAGCATCTCCGATTATTTGAGAACTCACTTTCTCGCCATCGATCGTCAGTAGTGCAATAGCGGCTATCTTGTGTTGATTTAGCGGTAAAAACTCAGTGCCGTTTTTTTGGTGTTGCAAGTGCATCATGGCCTTATACACACCATCATCTGGCAACTCACCTAACTGATAAATTGCGCGGCCCGCATTAGTACACGGCACGGTGCATAGCTTGAGGATGACAGTACTCATGAAGGAAAAACTCCGGTCGAGATATAACGATCACCGCGATCGCAAACAATACTGATAATGGTCGCATTCTCTACCTGCTGAGAGAGTTTCAGGGCAGCTGCTGCAGCGCCACCTGAAGAAACACCACAGAAGATACCCTCCTCAACGGCCAATCGACGCATCATGATTTCAGCCTCTTCCTGAGTCACATCCAGCAATTGATCAACGCGGGTAGAATCAAAAATTTCAGGTAAATAATCCTTATTCCAGCGACGAATTCCGGGAATAGAATCTTTATCACCAGCAGGTTGCACACCAACAATTTGAACATCCGGATTTTGTTCTTTTAGATAGCGTGATGTACCCATGATCGTGCCCGTGGTGCCCATTGCACTCACAAAGTGTGTCACTTCACCATTGGTATCTCGCCAGATCTCAGGGCCGGTCGAATGATAATGAGCATCTGGGTTATCCTGGTTGGCAAACTGATTTAATACTAAGCCCTCACCGTTTGATTGCATGGTCAAAGCCAAATCACGTGCTCCTTCAATCCCTTCAGAAGCAGATACTGAGATAATCTCTGCTCCATAAGCCTTCATGGAGGCACGGCGCTCCTCACTCATACTCTCAGACATAATGAGCTTCATTTTGTAACCACGAATGGCTGCGACCATGGCCAACGCTATCCCTGTATTGCCACTGGTCGCCTCAATTAAACTATCACCCGGTTTTATCGATCCTCTGGCCTCAGCCTGACGAATCATGTTCAATGCAGCGCGATCTTTAACAGAACCACCGGGGTTGTTTCCTTCCAGCTTCACCAGCATGGTATTGCTGCTATTGCCGGCAATTCGCTGTAAACGCACTAATGGTGTATTGCCCACTAATGTTTCTATTGTTTGATATGCCACTTATCTAACCCTCCAGAACCACATTTGCTACTGCATAATCCTGCTCATCAGACAGGGATATAAATAGATTTTTCACACCCAGTTGCTCAGCCTTCTCCAGCGTTGTGCCGTGCAGTTTTAAGTGAGGTTTGCCCAACTCATCCAGCCGGGTCTCAATTTCATCAAAATTAACGCCTTTAGCAATACCGGTGCCGAGTGCTTTGGCCAACGCTTCTTTAGCCGCATAACGCTTGGCAAAATAGGCCAAAGGCTGGCTGTGCTCGCTATAGATGGCCAATTCATTAGGATGCAAAATACGCTCGACAAATCGTTGCTGGTGGCGCTCCAGTACCTTTTCTATGCGTGATACTTTAACGATATCAACACCAATTCCAACAATCATCTGATAACGCCTATAGATACAAAGCAGCGATTATCGCTTGTTTTTGTAATGAATGCCAAAGCCTGTGATATCAACAGGAATAGTTATCTAGAATGAGAGCAATTTACGGCTATTAAATGGCTTACTCACCAGCTGTAGCCAAAACTTATCAAGAAATTGTCGTTGCTGCTGCAAGTCACTCATCGTCATTTCAGCCGGCTCACGCATCGCAATCAACAAATCGCTACTCACCAGAACCCCGGCAGGCTGAGGTTGATTTGCATCATATGGCAAAACACCGGAACCAGCGCTGTAGAGATAACGCTGCCCTGCAATAAGCTCACTGCCATTATGATCATCATTCCAAAGATTCAGTGTGTGCCCTAAACCGTCCATCAACGCTAACTCAAAGCGCATGGCAACTAACATCGGCTCGTCAGATTCAACCAACAACTGCAGCGCATCCTGATAGTAGCGATACATTGCATCTAATGAGGTGTTTTGAGGGATAAGCCTGAGAATCAATTCATTCAGATACAGTCCATATAGCAGGTTTGCCACAGGAATACGGTGCCTGAACCGTTCATCTGTCTGCGACAGGCGCAGCATTTCCCCACGACCTTGCAATTCAACCTGAAGTATCCGAAATGGCTGCAAATGACCTTTTTGTACTTTGCCACGAAGTTTGGCCGGACGCGCCATACAGGTTATGCGACCGGCTTGTTTGGAGAACAGATCCACAATCACATTAGCATCAGAGTATGGCCGAGTGCGTAGAATGTAACCCAGAGAGTGTTGCATTAGCGGTTAGACATGATCCCAAGATCTTGTAGGTGGCGCGGATTATTCTGCCAGTCTTCTTCGAGCTTGACCCATTGCTTAAGGACAACCTTCTTATCAACAAACTCTTCAATTGATTTACGGGCATCCGTACCAATACGTTTGAGTGTCTCACCTTTTTTACCGATGATAATGCCCTTCTGGCTTTCTCTGGCTACCCAAATGACCGCGTCAATTTCGACATGTCGGTCTGTTTCTTCATAACGCTCGATATTTACAGCAGTGAAGTAAGGCAGCTCCTGATGAAGATTTAACACCAGCTGCTCACGAATCAATTCTGCACAAATAAACCGCACGGACTGATCCGTGATGGAGTCTTCATCATAGGCCCACTCATCTTCAGGAGACGCTTCAACCAACACTTCCAGTAAGCGGTCTGTATTGATCCCCTTATCAGCAGAACCCGGAATGATTTCTTTAAAATCATACTTGGCTGCCATTTTTTCCAGATATGAAAATAAACGATTTTTTTCTTGAATGCGGTCAACTTTATTCACCAGCAGAAACACCGGCGCTTTAACGTGTTTCAGTCGCTTCAATACCAACTCATCTTCGTCTGTCCACTTCATCGCCTCAACAATCATGACGATGGCATCAACGGACTCCAATGCCGCGACTGCTTCACTGTTCAGTGTCATATTTAACAGGTTCTTCCCCTGCTGATGAATACCCGGTGTATCCGTAAAGATCAGTTGGTAATTGTCTTCCGTCACGATACCGCGGATATTGGTACGCGTCGTCTGAGGCTTGTTCGCGATCGCTGAGATCTTATAGCCAACCAATAAATTCAGCAGTGTTGATTTACCCACATTCGGGCGACCAATAATGGAGACGTATCCACATCGTTTATTCATTATTTAATTACCTGTTGGTAGGCTTTTGCAGCGGACTGCTGCTCAGCTTTGCGGCGACTGGTTGATACGCCTTGTGTGATGATGTTCAGACTATCGATCCGACACTCTGTGGTAAAGGTTTGGCGATGTGCGTCGCCTGTAGCGGAAATAAGTGAGTACTTTGGTAAGTCATGGCCGCGTGACTGCAGATACTCCTGCAAACGGCTTTTGGGATCTTTAAGCTCATCTTCTTCAGGCAACTCTTTAAGGCGTTGCTCAAACAAACTCAGAATAAACTGCTTAGCAGCCTCCATGCCTCGCTCAAGAAATACTGCAGCGATTAAGGCCTCAAGTGCATCAGCCAGAATAGAAGCACGTCTGAACCCACCACTTTTTAATTCGCCTGAGCCGAGTTTCAGCAAATCACCTAACTCAAGCTCCAAACTGATTTCAGCGAGGACGGACTCGTTAACTAATGACGCACGTAAACGGCTAAGATAACCTTCAGGCGCAGAAGGTAAACCATCAAACAGTGCCTCGGTAATGACAACACCTAAGATACTATCGCCGAGGAACTCCATGCGTTCGTTGTTATGCTTGCCGCTAACGCTACGATGCGTCATCGCCAGAACAAAATGTTGGTTCTGTAAAAAGTCGCTACCCAACAGTGTTTTAAGTTTCTTACTCAATCGCTTATCAATTCCGTTTTGATAACCGATTGTATTAACCGGTATCAGTTAGTTCTGTTTACCAAGCTCAACTGAATATTGGTAATCCATTAAGAAAGACACATTACCCAGCCAAGACTTTTTCACTTGGTATTGTACCGCTAATTCTCGCTTATTACTTTTCTTCAGTTTGACGATTTCAAATGGCTGCTTTGTACCGGGCTTACCACTCTTACCGTCATAATATGCACGACTTAAACTCTCAAGACTATTCACATTTAAATAGCGCTCAACGCGAGTCAATATTTCACGCTTATTTCTCTTTTCAATGCCCGGCTCAGAAGCAATGCCGTCCATAAAGCTTTTTACCGAATGATACTCAAGGTAATTCGGGCCGATCTTTAAACCTGCGCTGATAATCAGAATACCAACAGCGATTCCGATCATCCAGGAAATCAATGTTGCACCCATTTGCTTGTGCTGAGAATTTTTCATTATTATTGTCTTTGATAAGTGATGAATGAGTAATCTTTCACACTTATTGTCAGCAAGGTGTCACTGCCTGTCAAACAGATATGACAGGCGGCAGCGGGATGCGTGAATTAATCTAATGATGTACCGATACGCGAGAAACTAAAGCCATCACCACCTGATTGCCAGTTCCAGTGCAGCCAAACGAATGACGCCTTTCCGACCAGATATTTTTCAGGCATGAAGCCCCAGTAACGGCTATCACTACTGTTATCGCGATTATCACCCATCATGAAGTAGTGCCCTTCGGGAACCACATATTCACCCGGACGACGCCCCATACCCGGCATCACAATAATTTTATGCTTACGCTCTCCATCCACAGAAGGTAGCGTTTCTTCAAACTGCGCAACATCCAGTTTTTGCCCCTGACTCGTGGTATAGGGGTAAGCATCTAAGCCTTTTTCATCGATTAACTTACCGTTAATCGTCAGGCGCTTATCTGAAGTCCACTCGATACGGTCTCCAGGCAATCCTACAAGGCGCTTAATAAAGTTAATCTTAGGATCCACAGGGTACTTAAATACCACCACATCACCACGCTTTGGCTCGCCCGTCTCAATAATCTTCTTATTGATTACCGGCAAGCGGATACCATAAGCATATTTTTTGACGATAATGAAATCACCAATTTCGAGGGTTGGGATCATTGAGCCTGATGGTATACGGAACGGCTCAATCACGAATGAACGCAGCAAAACAACGACCAACAACACAGGAAAGAAAGAGCGCGCATAATCAACCAACATCGGCTCGTTAGCAGCCTTCTTTTTCCCCATAACAAAGCGGTAAATCAATAATATGACACCACAGATCAGCGTTGCCAGAACTAACCAAAATTCCAGCCCGTAAAAAACTTCCATATTAATTATCGCCTACTTTGAGAACAGCCAAGAATGCTTCCTGAGGAATTTCAACACTACCGATTTGCTTCATGCGCTTTTTACCCTTTTTCTGCTTCTCAAGCAGCTTGCGTTTACGCGACACATCACCACCATAACACTTGGCGATTACGTTTTTACGCAGGGCTTTAACGTTGGTTCGGGCAATGATATTGGTACCGATCGATGCCTGAATCGCCACATCAAACATCTGACGTGGAATAATTTCTTTCATCTTCTCGGCCAGATCACGGCCACGAGTTTGCGCGAATTCTTTATGTACTATGATCGCCAAAGCATCCACACGATCACCGTTGATAAGGATATCGACACGAACCAAATGTGCAGCCTGAAAGTGACTCAGCTCATAATCAAATGATGCATAGCCACGACTCACTGATTTTAAGCGGTCGAAGAAGTCCAGAACCACTTCACTCAGAGGCAACTCATACGTCATAGTGACCTGTGAGCCCATGTATTGCATATTCTTTTGAACGCCGCGCTTTTCGACACATAAGGTAATTACATTACCTAAATAATCTTGTGGCACTAAGATATTTGCTTTAATGATGGGCTCGCGGATTTCTGCGATTTTATTCACCGGTGGCAGCTGTGATGGATTATGAATTTTAATCACTTCACCATCGGTCTTTTCCACCTCGTAGATTACCGTTGGCGCTGTGGTGATCAGATCAAGGTCATATTCACGTTCCAGACGCTCCTGAATGATCTCCATGTGCAACATGCCAAGGAAGCCACAACGGAAGCCGAAGCCCAGTGCCTGTGATGTCTCCGGCTCAAAGCTCAATGACGCATCATTCAAATTAAGCTTACTTAGCGCATCACGCAGACTTTCATAGTCATCTGAGCTGACCGGGAAGATACCCGCAAATACCCGTGGCTGAACTTCCTGGAAACCTTCTAATGGCTCTTGGGCAGGCTTGCTGGCATCGGTAAACGTATCACCTACTTTGGCAGCATCAATATCTTTAATACCGGCAATGATGAAGCCTACCTCACCCGCTTGCAGTGAGTCATGATCATTCATCTTTGGAGTGAAGATACCAACACGATCAACCTGAAAATCCATATTCGTGTGCATTGCACGAATCTTTTGACGCTTAGCCACACGCCCCTGCATCACACGAACCAATGAGACTACGCCTAAATAGTTATCGAACCAAGAGTCAATAATCAGCGCTTTCAATGGTTTATCCAAATCACCCTGTGGTGGTGGAACACGCTCAACTAGCTGCTCCAGTACTTCCTGAATGCCGATACCCGTTTTAGCACTACAGTGCACTGCATCGGTTGCATCGATCCCTATGATGTCTTCGATTTCCTGAGAGACACGATCGACATCCGCAGCCGGCAAATCGATTTTATTGAGAACGGGAACCACTTCCAGGTCTAAATTAATCGCGGTGTAGCAGTTAGCAACACTTTGCGCCTCAACACCTTGTGAAGCATCCACAACCAACAGCGCGCCTTCACAGGCAGATAGCGAGCGAGACACTTCATAAGAGAAATCGACATGCCCCGGCGTATCGATAAAGTTTAAATGATAAGTCTCACCATTTAAGGCCTTGTAGTCCAACGAGACACTTTGTGCCTTGATGGTGATACCTCGTTCACGCTCAAGATCCATTGAGTCCAATACCTGAGCTTCCATTTCACGGTCGCTTAGGCCTCCGCAGAACTGAATAAAGCGGTCAGACAAAGTGGACTTGCCGTGATCAATATGGGCAATGATAGAAAAGTTTCTTATATTTTGATTAGCTTGAGGCATTGGTAAACGATAGTCTTAGTTGTTCTTCATCAAAAAAGTGATAAAAGATCACTTCGTCACGGTATTTTACCACCGGCACGTCAACGTCGTAACGACGCTTTAATTCGGGATCTTCATCGATATCCACCCATTCCAGTTCATAATTGAACTCAGACTGGAATTGGCGCAGATGTACGGCCACTTCATCACAGAGATGACAGCCTCGGCGATAATACACTATGAGAGTGTTTTCGTATGCCACTATTTTTCAGTATCCGCATCAGGTTTGAATGCTAAGAAGCGCGCAGCACCATCACGAATCACCAGAATTGCCAGTGTTTTATCGGATGCAATTTGTTTACTCAATTTCTGGAAAGTCGATACGTCTTCCACCAGCTTACCATCAAACTGAGTAATGATATCACCACGCTGCACATCAGCTGCCATCGCAGAATCACCTAGTACACGCTGCACTAAGATACCGCCTTTATCCACACCTACGGCATCACGAATATCATCATCGATATCCTCTACTGCCATTCCTAAAACAATATCAGATGTAGGCTCAGGCTCTGCCTCTCTCTCTTCAGGCTCTTCATCATCAATCTGATTCTCCAGCTCACCAAGCTGTAGACTGACCAGTAAATTAGACCCGTTGCGCTTGACTAAAATATCGACCTTTTCATCCAGCCTTGCAGAGCCTACATGAAACGGAAGTGTCGCAGAGCTTTCAACGGTCTTACCTGCAAACTCAAGAATCACATCACCCGCTTTCAAAATTCCGTCCGCAGGCCCGCCCGGCATGACCTGAGCGACCAGTGCGCCAGTGGCATGATCTAATCCAAACGTTGGTGCCAGCTGACGCGACACCTCCTGAATATAAACGCCCAACCACCCGCGGCGCACCTCACCAGTCGTTTTTAACTGCTCAATCACATTGCGGGCTACATCAACGGGAATAGAGAAGGAAAGCCCCATAAAGCCACCCGTGCGGCTATAAATCTGAGAATTAATACCGACTACTTCGCCTTCAAGATTAAACAGCGGTCCACCTGAATTGCCAGGGTTGATAGCGACATCCGTTTGAATAAAAGGCACATAGCCTTCAGACGGTAAATTGCGATCTTTCGCTGACACAATACCGGCTGTCACGCTGTGATCAAAACCAAAGGGGGAACCAATAGCAATTACCCACTCACCGACTTCCAGCTTGTCCGAGCTACCAAATGTGACCGCGGGTAAGTCCTCGCCTTCGATTTTCAGCAGGGCCAGATCGCTTCGCTTATCAGAACCAATGACTTCAGCATCCAGCTCACGACGATCATTCAAATTCACTTTAATCTGATCGGCACCGTCAACCACATGGTGATTGGTCACCACATAACCATCAGCTGACACAATAAAACCCGAACCCAGAGAGTCGTTTCCATCCTCGTCATCATCCTGACCATAGTCGAAGAAACGTCTTAGAAACTCATCCAAGGCCTCATTACCTGTGCCTTCTTCAGGAATTTCAATCCCCGGCGGTAATTTAGAACGATTAGGAAGTTGGCGCTCAGTGCTGATATTCACAACAGACGCACTTTGTTTTTTTACCAGTGCGGTAAAATCAGGAAATTCCTTTGCGCAGACAAAGGAAACAGGGATAAGCAATAGCGCTAAAGTAGTGAGGGAAAAGGCCCGCATACGCATTATAATAATTCTCCGGCAAGCGTGATCAGGCATCAATCAGCACAAACCGATTGTCTATACTGTGACGCTTGAAGCGATGAGATTATTATAGCCTAAGTAATTTACTCGCTGGATTAAATTCAACGACTTTTTGTTCATCTTTAGACTTACCGAGCATGACAGGCTCAAGCTTGCCACAGACAGTCAGATTCGCTGCGGTTCGATTAGCTGCCAGAAAGCCAAACGCCAATCCGGTTAAGCCAAGCGCGATGCTTGCGGCTTCGTTGAAAAAAAGCTTACCCAAAAGAGCAAATAGCAACAAGCAAAGGATCGGTAACAGATAAGCCAATACGGAGCTGAGTAACAGATTCACTGAGTGAATACCGACGATAACATGATCACCGGTCGAAGCATTATCCAGATTATCAATGCGAATGGTGCGCTGAGATTTGCGCTTAAGAATGCTGTTGAGAAAGGATGTTGAACATGAAGACTCTGAAGGACAGCCACTGCACGAGCCTGATTGCATAGGAGACACCCAAGCGTACTGAGCATTGCTGCTTACAACTATGGCCTTCTCTTCTATCATCATGACTTGCGCACCCCCATGCACTTCAATATTTACTAGAGCTTATTCACCAAGATATTTGAGATTTTGAAAAACACTCTGCATGGTTGCTCTGGGAACTTCCCCTACCAGAGTAATTCTGTGGTTATTTTTTTGAGACGTCAACACATTCAGGGCTCCAGAGTTGATCGCACTGGTAACTTTCGGCTGAACGGTAGTGTTTGATGAAATAAACACCGATATTGAACTTAAACCATCTGTCAAAATGAAATGATCTGTGTTTTCACCTTTCTGAACTTCAGCATTTTGAGACGCTGGTACCTGACCAAAATAAAAACCTTTTGGTAATTCAGTCACTTCCCAGTTGGCACTTGGTGACCCACCAGGCAAAATTGTCTCAGGCGGAACATTCGCTACAGCTGCAGTTTGCTCAACAGAAGCCTTATTATTTGAAGCGTGTATTTCCACTTGTGTGAAGGTGAATCGTTCGACTGCTTTGTGTTTGTTATTAATCAACGAATAAGAGAGAGGCAGGCCCGTTTCTTTATCAATACAGTACTTTTGCAGGTAACGCATTTTATCTTTAGGTCTGGCAATGACCACCTGACAGTCTCGCATAGCGACTTTTTTGGTGCCACCCACATCAAGAGAGTAAACCTTCTTCATGCTTTCGATCGACTGTGGAACCTTCGCCAGACTGAAACTACTTCGCTCCTTAGACACTGCATTTTCACTACCATTCAGGCTAGTGATAACTTCTTTTTCAACACCACCTTCTACAATGTGTGACACCTTCAGCGTATTAACATCTTCACCTTTTATATGAACTAAAGTGCCGGTGTAATCCATTCGGTGCAAAGCATCATTCATCTTCATCAGAAGATTAGCACCAACCTCTGACGCAGTAGACTGCGCCGATAGGCTCACTAAGACGACTCCTACCCACAAACGACCATTCATATTAAAAATCCGTCGAGTAACTAACCGCACGCACACTAGGCATCAACGTTGTTGAGCTAGCGTACTGCAAGTGGTGCGCCACGTACTTATTAATAATTCCACGGGTCTCAGCGTCAGGTAAACCATAGTGAGTATCGTCAGCTGCGGCCTGATAAGCCGGCTTGGCACTCATCGACGCTGTCATGATTGCTGTATTAACAGCGACTGGGGGTGCTGTATTTGCCGGAGCGGTTGCAACCATTTCCGGGGACGCATTATTCGCTCCTGAGAAATAATTTTGTATACTAATCGCGGCTACTGCGGCGACCGATGCCGCTACGGCATAACCTACTGCTTGCTTTGGAAAGATTCTACGCTTCGCGACATTCGCAGGAATGACCGTAGCGCTCTCATCGGGGATCTGTTGTTCAGGGATCTCCTCATCAGCAATGGCGTCCTGGATTCCTTTCAGAAATGATCCACCCGCTAAAACCTGCTTTTCTTGTGACTGGTTTCTGACTGCCTCACCAATTAAAGCAAAGCTTGCAAACTTTTCACGCATCAACTCATCACCTTCAAGCTGATCGCACATACGCTGTTCTTCAAATGATCCCGCTTCCCCATCCAGGAAAGCTGACAAGTATTCTTCTTTTGTTACATGACTCATAGATCAACCCATTTTCGCCCTTGAAACTAACGCCTCTACAACAAAGGCCTCAGCTCTTTCTCGATTGCTTCACGCGCCCGGAATATTCGCGAACGAACTGTTCCGATTGGACACTCCATCGCCTCAGCAATCTCTTCATAACTCATCGCCTCAAGCTCTCGCAGCGTAATCGCCACTCTCAAGTCTTCCGGTAATGCCTTTATCGCATCCATTACGGTGACGTGAATCTCGTCTTTAAGCATCTCATGCTCTGGTGTTGCGAACTCACGTAGCGCATCAGCACTTCCGTATTGCTCTGCTTCCTGCGCATCAATGTCGCTGTCTGGCATGCGCCGGTTTCTGGATACCAGATGATTCTTCGCGGTATTTATCGCAATGCGATATAGCCAGGTATAGAACGCACTATCACCACGAAAGTTCCCTAGGCCACGATAAGCTTTGATAAACGCTTCCTGCGCAACATCCATCGACATATGAGGATCATGCACATAGCGGTTCACCAAGTTGATGACCTTTTGCTGGTATTTAAGAACCAAAACATCAAACGCAGACTTATCACCAGACTGTACTCGTTTGACCAGTTCTAAATCAGTTTGGTTCCCGCCCATCGGGGCTACACTCCTTAGGTTAATAGTGACTATCAGCTCTAGCTGCAGAGGATAGTATCATTGTTAACTCGAAAAGTGTAAACCATGGTATCTACACCTTAAGAGAACAGAAAATCGCTATAGTTCCGCCAGCTAAAAAATAACTGATTAACGGTTCTACCTGCTGCGGACACAGGAAAGCGGCCTAACATACACTATTAGGCCAGAAAATTGAACGCTACAATTAATGAACAGAACACTGCCAGACAAGAACCTTACGGCCAGTTTTCACTGCAAGTCGTGAAATACCACGATTCAAGCGAAGCAATTCATGCAGTGATACCCCTGTTGAACGCGCAATCGTCGACAGTGGCACAGACTTTGTTACGGTGTAATGACGGCGCCAGAGCTTCGTGCGCTTAATGAGATCTGTAGTTCGTCGTATGGTCCTTGAAGTGGTATCGCGGCACACTTTTTGAGCAACCACCCTTGGCTTAGGAGCCTGGTAGGTTCGACTAACACGCACTGCCTTTCCCGGCTTGCGCTTCCACTTGTAATCAGGCTTTATGAAATAGCCACGTTTCTTTTGGGTTGAGCTACGAGCTAAGACAGCTTGTTTGACCGTTGCATCACGCGACAGAACCGGTGCAGCCTCCGGCGTACCTTTCAGACGGCTGTAGACCCCCATCACTCGCTTTACATATTCCTGAGTTTCACGATAAGGCGGTATGCCACCATAACGATCAACAGCGCCCTCGCCTGCATTGTAAGCAGCAATAGCATACCTCATGTTTCCGGAGAATCGTTTCATCAGGAACCTAAGATAGCGAGTCCCCCCTTGAATGTTTTGTGCAGGCTTGTAGGCATCACGAACTCCAAAGCGTTTAGCTGTGGCCGGTATCAACTGCATCAATCCCTGCGCGCCCTTGTGAGATCTGGCCGTCTGTCTGAAACAGCTTTCGGCAGTAATCACAGAAATAATGAGCGCTTCATCCACAGCGTAGCGGCGACTGTTGGCACTAATGTAAGGCTGAAAGCTCTGTGCAGTCTTGCGGATTGCAGACGCTGAGGACTGATAGCAAGCTCGCTTGAGTCGCGACGACCTGACCGTTTTCTTTTTTACCGCTGTTTTTACAACCGCAGGCTGACTACTCGCCTTATTACTCACACTGGCAATAACAGTGGGTTGATTGAATTCCTTCAATCTGTTTTCCAATGAAAGCTCATCAGCGTTTACAGTAGTCACTAACCCTGTAAGCATCATGAATGATGCGAAACCAGCTTTAGCCCGAATTAAACCCCGTTGTGACGAATCCAATCTAATGTTCAAAGTATCCATACTCTTTCTGCAGCATCCTAACTTCTAAAAGCCGGCCTTCTAGCCTCAATGCCAATTATCGCCGGAGTATACCCCAGCAATTCTGCATTCATTATTACAAATTAGTATACTAAAGCCATTTCTTCATTAGACCGATAATACACTTTAACCTAAATTATATATATATTTCACACATATGATTACAAATTAATCATATTGATGATTTTATTAAATCTTTTGTTAAGCAGCTTATCACCATAAGGAGAATAATAATTAGGGACTTAATTCACTTAACTGTGCTAATTCCTCTTCCGTAAACCCTGCCTGCAGCCGCCCTTCAGTATAAAAAGGTCCCCGCAAGCCGCCACCCATATACGTTTTTAACAGCTCGCGAAACGTAGCCTCCGGCTCAAGATCCTGCTTTTCGCAACAATACTTAAACCAGTGAGAACCAATCGCCACATGCCCAATTTCTTCTGCCAAAATGATATGTAGAATAGCCACCGTATCGGTATCACCGACCTGCTCCAGCCGCTTAATCATGCCAGGGGTCACATCCAAACCACGCGCCTCTAACACTCTGGGCACGAGCGCCATACGGATTAACACATCGTGGTCAGTTTTTACCGCCATCTCCCACAAGCCATTATGCGCAGGCATATCACCGTATTGATGTCCCATATCGCTGAGGCGCTGCCTGAGTAGTGAAAAGTGCTTCGCCTCTTCAGCAGCCACCAGCAACCAGTTCCGATAAAACTGATCCGGCATTTCACGGAAACGATAAATCGCATCCAGTGCCAGATTAATCGCATTAAATTCAATATGACAGACCGCATGCACCAACACCGCCCTACCTTCGGGCGTTGTCAACTTGCGCATTTTCACCGACTGTGGGGACACTAATTCAGGTTTTTCAGGGCGACCGGGAACCTCAACACGGACAATGTCAGTATCACTTTCCCTGCATAAGGCACCACCGCTCTCGTACTCCTGAAATAAAGCGCGAACCTGACTGACTTTAAGATCAATATCTGACTGCATCAAACAATCAAAAGCGGCGTCGTGAATAGACACTGGATTCATCAATTACACCCCATAAACAAATAAACCCCGCCAATTGGCAGGGTTCATAAAATTCTCACCTAAATGGTATGACTAGATCATTAAACGTTAAATGATGATCCGCAACCACAGGTCGTCGTAGCATTCGGGTTACGAATTACAAACTGCGCACCTTCAAGGCCTTCAGTGTAATCGATATCTGCACCAACCAAATACTGGAAGCTCATTGGGTCGATTAGCAAGGTAACACCGTCTTTTTGTACCGAAGTATCACCATCGTTGATATTCTCATCGAAGGTAAAACCATACTGGAAGCCGGAACAACCACCACCAGATACAAATACGCGAAGCTTCAATGCTTCGTTATTCTCTTCTTCAATTAGCGTCTTAACTTTAGCAGCTGCTGCATCGGTAAAGTTTAGCGGTGACATATCTTCAACCGGCATTGTTTCAACTGACATATTTAACTCCTGATTCGTCAATACACACAGTATATCGACATTTCCTGCGCCTACCAAAAAAGCAGACTATTTAACGGATACTCTAGCTTCAGCATCTGACACATCTGCTGAATCTACGGCTGCCTGTACATGGCTGGCCAATTCATGATGAACCAGCTTACCATTGACGCCTGCACCCACTGCCATTTCCAGCAGATTATAGTGCAAATCGCCATTAATTCGTGACTTCTCATAAAGCTCAACTTTGTTATTGGCCAACACATTCCCGTCAATGCGCCCATTCACCATAACATTCGAAGCCTTCACACTACCCTTTATGTGTCCGGCATCACTCAAAATCAAGGTACTACCCTCGTCATCTGAGATTAAATCCCCTTCAATCGTGCATTCCACATGAAGGATTCCGGAGAAATAAACGTCCCCTGCAATTTTGAGTTTGCGGTTTAACACCGCATCCACCCTCGGCCGGTTCGTTTGCGTATTCGCAATGACCTGCTTTTTCTTGTTCTTTTTGAACATAGTTGTGTTTCCTATTGATCCCTTGCATAAATACCGACATAGCCCACATCGGTATTTCCATATAATACACCCTTCACCCAGCAGGGTATATCAAGACGACAAATTATGGGAGCATCGCCGGATGACGTAGCGCTTCATTTTCTTCAAAGCCCAGCATCAGATTCATATTCTGAACCGCTTGTCCGGCTGCACCTTTCACCAAATTATCAATCACTGATAACACCACAATACGGCTACCATTACCCGGACGGTGCATGGCGATCCGGCACATATTGCTACCTTTCACCGAGCGCGTTTCAGGTTGTGACCCTGCAGGCAATACATCCACAAAATACTCATCTTTATAGCGCTCTTCAAACATCGTCTGTAGATCAAGACTACCGTCATCACGTGTGTAGATGGTTGCATGGATACCGCGAATGATCGGCAGAAGGTGTGGGCTGAATGTTAAATCCACGTCAGATCCGGCAACCAATGCCAGATTCTGCGCAATCTCCGGCTGATGACGATGCCCCGATGTGGCATACGCCTTAAAACTCTCACCCGCCTCACTTAAGATATTCGGTAATTTACCCTGACGACCCGCACCACTAATGCCTGATTTAGTATCAGCAATCAGATTCTCAAGATCAATTTTTCCGGACTCTACCAATGGTAATAGTCCCAACGTTACCGCCGTCGGATAACAACCAGGATTTGCCACCAACTGCGCACCACGGATCTCATCACGATACATTTCTGGCAGGCCATAAACCGCAGTTTCCAATAACTCAGGGCAAGCATGCGTCATGCCATACCACTGCGACCAGACATCAACATCTTTGATTCTGAAGTCTGCCGCCAGATCAATCACCTTCACGCCTGACTTTAAAAGCTCAGGGGTATGATTCATGGCTATTCCATTGGGCGTGGCAAAAAATACCAAATCACAATCACCCAAGGCGTCATCACCCGGATCACTGAATTCGCAATCGCAGTGACCGCGCAAGTTAGGGAACATAGCATCCACACGGGTGCCGGCATTGCTACGTGATGTGACAAAACTCACTTCAACACCCGGATGCATGGCTAGCAATCTGAGTAACTCAACGCCGGTATAACCCGTCGCACCTACAATGCCGATCTTTTTCATAATAACTCGCAACTCTAATTTGTTGGGCCGTATAATAACGGGCTTTTCCGTGGCAATCTACGCCATTCACTCAACCAAATTCAAGGTAAACCCATGTACTTATGGCTCAAGGCAATACACGTAATATTTATGGTGACTTGGTTTGCAGGATTATTCTACTTACCGCGCCTGTTTATTTATCACGCAATGGACGAAAACAAGCAAAGTTTTGAACTGTTTAAGGTGATGGAAAAACGCTTATTCGGAATCATGACCATCGGTGCAGCACTTACCGTATTGTTCGGCACAGCAGTGCTGATGATGAACTGGGCCTACTTCATGAGTACCCTGTGGTTTCCGGTGAAGTTTTTATTCGTACTCGCCCTGTTCGGCTACCACTACTGGTGCTATCGAATCATGCTGGAGTTTCGTCAGGAGAGAAATCAACGTAGCCATGTTTGGTATCGTTGGTTTAATGAAGCACCGGCGTTGGCGCTGATTGTTATCGTGATTATGGTCATTGTCAGACCCTTTTAAGGCCTGACAATTAACCAGATACTAGCTAGTAAAGGTTGGCAGTAACGGGGCAAGCTCTTGCAAAGCTTTCTCGTATACTGTGCGTTTAAAATAAACTACCTCTCTCACCGGGCGATGGTGGTGAACCCAGCGCCAGCCGTCAAATTCAGGGACTTCGGACGCCCGCAAATTCACACAAGAATCGTCACCCGTCAGCCGCAACATAAACCATAATTGCTTTTGACCGATACACGTCGGTGAAGACCGACGACGAATCAAATGTTTGGGTAAGCGGTACTTCAACCAGTCCGCTGTATAGCCCATAACTTCAACGTGCTCAGGTTCTAAACCAACCTCTTCCTGAAGCTCGCGATACATTGCTTCAAGCGGGGTTTCACCTTCGTTTATGCCACCTTGAGGAAACTGCCAGGAACTTTGCCCGATTCGCTTCCCCCAGAACACTCTGCCGTCACTGTTGGAGAGGATAATGCCTACGTTTGGTCTAAAACCATTCTCGTCTATCACGACATTCTCCATTGTCTAACTTTATGAAGCCGATTTTTTCATAACTATCATGAATCAGCAAACGTTAGCGGCTATAATCACTCTTTTTTGTGCCGAAAGTTTGCCTCATGCGATATTCGGTACATTATTCACCACACAAATAATGAGTCTTAAGCATGACACTGGCACTTTTTGATTTAGATAACACACTTCTCAGCGATGACAGCGACTACCAATGGGGTCAGTTTATGGTCTCTAAAGGTCTGGTGGATTCTGAGGAATATGCCAAGCGCAACGAAGCGTTTTATCAGGACTATCAGAACGGCACACTGGACATCAACGAATACTGCGCATTCAGCTTCTCCTCACTTGCCTGTCGCTCGATGGAAGAACTAGCGGTGTTGCATGATGAATTTATGAGAGACTACATCGCCCCCAAAATGTCCAGCAAATCCAAAGCATTGATCGCGCAGCACCAAGCGATGGGACACACACTTATGGTGATTACAGCAACCAATAGTTTTGTGACCCGCCCCATTGTGACAGCATTCGGTATCGACAATTTAATCGCTATCGAACCAAAAATTGAGAATGGACGCTACACCACAGAAATTGATGGTGTTCCCTCATTTAAAGAAGGCAAAGTGATTCGCCTTGATGCATGGCTTGCGGAAAATGGAGAGACACTTGAAGACAGCTACTTCTACAGCGACTCACATAATGACCTGCCACTGCTTGAGCGTGTCACCCACGCTATCGCAGTTGACCCTGACCCAAAACTGGAGGCGGTCGCGCGTGAACGTAAATGGGATATTATCTCACTTATAGATGACTAATTTTCTCTCATTATGAGAAGATACTAATAATTCAGGGGGAATGACAAATAGTGCGTTATATTCATCTACCGTTCCGTTTAAATTCGTTAATCTGAAAAGAAAACACCCCCCCTCGTTCTGCTAGACTAAAGCACAGAAACAGACATAAAGAGCAATTACCATGGACGACCTACTAGACACTGCCACATTCGATGGCATGAAAGAATTACTTGAAGACGAATTCCCATCCTTTCTTGAGATGTTCTTCAGTGAAAACCAGGATGCACTAGACCGCATCAAGACAGGACTGAGCGACTCAAATGCTGATGAAATCAGAGCCGCAGCACATAACTTAAAATCCAGTACCGGCTACCTAGGTGCAATGAAACTTTCTGAACTTGCCAAGCATATGGAAGAGAAAGCAGCAGCTGGCGATATCAGTGGTTTAGACTCGGTTTATACGCAAGCACAAACCATGCTGGATACCATCAAAACTCAGGTTTCTTAAGCATCGTTCAGCATCTTAACGGTCAATAACGCCGTTAACCACACTATACTCAGCATACAAAAAAGCCGCGACTGAACTTAATCAGTCGCGGCTTTTTATATTTGCCGGAATGCCAAACCGAAGTCCGGCATTCCAAGGCGCTAACTTAAGACAACTTAAGCATCAACGCATTCAGCTTATGAACGAATCCCGCAGGATCTTCCAGCTGACCACCCTCTGCCAATAGTGCCTGATCAAACAGGATACTTGCCCAGTCTTTGAACTGCTCATCATCTGTTTCTGATTCCATACGAACCAACATAGGATGCGTCGGATTAATTTCCAGAATAGGCTTGCTTGAAGGCATTGCATGACCTGCTTGCTTCATTAACTGCTGCATATACAGCGCCATATCATGCTCATTCAAAACGATACAGGACGGCGATGAAGTCAGACGGTGAGACACACGAACATCCTCAACCTTGTCTTCCAACACTTCTTTCAACTGCTTCAACAAGGACTGAGCATCGTCTTCAACCTTCTTCTGCTCTTCCTTATCTTCCTCAGAATCCAGCTTACCAAGGTCTAACTCACCCTTAGCAACCGACTGCAACTGCTTGCCATCAAACTCAGTCAAACCGCTGATCATCCACTCATCAACGCGGTCAGACAGCAACAATACTTCGATGCCTTTGGCGCGGAATACTTCCAGATGCGGGCTGTTCTTAGCCGCTGTGAAGGTATCAGCCGTTACATAGTAAATCTTTTCCTGACCTTCCTGCATACGTGACACGTAATCTTCCAGCGTCACATCCTGCTTCTCAGCATCGGTGTGAGTAGAAGAGAAACGCAATAACTTAGCAATTTGCTCTTTGTTCGATGCATCTTCGGTTGGGCCTTCTTTTAGCACCTTACCGAACTCATCCCAGAAAGACTGATACTTCTCAGCATCGTTCTTAGCCATTGAACCCAGCAGACCCAAGACCTTCTTCACCGACGCCTTCTTCATGCTGTCGATCGTCTTATTGCTTTGCAGAATCTCACGAGACACGTTCAGCGGCAGATCATTAGAATCAATCACACCACGCACGAAACGCATGTAGCGAGGCATCAGATTCTTAGTGTCATCCATAATGAACACGCGCTGCACGTACAACTTAATGCCGTTGCGCTGCTCTGGCTCCCAAAGATCCATCTGCGCCTTAGCCGGAACATAAAGCAGAGACTTATACTCAAGGTTACCTTCTACATGGTTGTGCGACCATGCCAATGCATCCTGCCAGTCGTGTGCGATATGCTTGTAGAACTCCTGATATTGCTCATCAGACACTTCGCTCTTAGGCATCGTCCACAGTGCATTTGCCTTGTTAACAACTTCCCACTCTGGCGCTTTAGGCTCAACATCTTCTTTGACATTGCCTTCTTCATCATACTCAGGCGTTGGCTGCTTAAGCATTTTAACCGGCAGTGGAATATGATCAGAATACGTTGAGATAATATTACGCAGACGGTAGCCGTTAGCGAATTCTTTCTCTTCTTCTTTTAAATGCAGAATGATTTCTGTACCGCGAGATGCTTTGTCAGCCGCTTCCAACGTAAAGCCATTCTGACCGTCAGACTCCCAAGTCACAGACTCAGTGGTACCCGCCGCGCGAGTCGTCAACGTCACCTTGTCCGCCACAATAAAGGCAGAGTAGAAACCCACACCGAACTGACCGATCAGGTTTGAATCTTTAGCAGCGTCACCCGACAACTTAGACAAAAACTCTTTAGTACCTGACTTAGCGATGGTACCGATATGCTCGATCACCTGATCACGCGTCATACCAATACCGTTATCACGGATGGTCACGGTGTTTGCTTCTTCGTCGAACTCAACTTCTACGCGCAGATCACCGTCACCTTCATACAGTGAGTCATCTGAAATCGCATTAAAACGTAACTTGTCACAGGCGTCCGCACCATTTGAGATCAATTCACGCAAGAAAATTTCTTTGTTGGAGTACAGAGAGTGAATCATCAGCTGCAGAAGTTGGTTTACTTCCGTCTGAAACTGCATTGATTCTTTAGCTTGTGCTTGAGACATTTATATCTTCCTGATTTTTGGTTAAACAATTATGGAAGAGAATTTTGGGGCTGGGGTTTGGAATTCAAGGGCTTGTCTGGCTTAAAAGTAAATTTTTCTTAATTTTTGTGATTAAGCCGTCTCAGAGTCGCGCCCTTCCTTAAAATGTGGGAGATCATCATTCAATACACACCAGTTAGCCTTATAGGAAGTGTAAATATCGGCATCGATTTTTACCGGAAAGCCACGTCAAGCCTGTTGCACCCACCAAAGTAGCAAACGCTGAGCCATGAAATTTGCGGCACATAGTGCAATGACAGTTAGCCGCTTGATTATCGAATGACGCCACAGAGAATTTCACCTGACCGCACAGGCAACTTGCTTTATAGGATTTACTCATAACACCTGATCTCCCGTAATGATGGATTTGAGGTACATTGCAGCTACTTGAAAAGTCTGTTGGCCAGCACTACAAACGCAATACCAGCCGCCAACTCAAACTCAATAATTAAAACATCCAACGATTAAGCCAGCATTTCCTCAGCCGCTGCCCAACCGGACAACACTGCACCTTCAACACGCGGCCCGCCAAATGCATCACCTGCCAATACCATTTTTGGCACATCGCTAATTACCAGATACGGCTTTTCCTGCGTGGCAACCGGCTTACTATAAAGCCATGCATGCACCTGAAAGTCCGCTACCGATGCACCCAGTAAATGCTCAGCCATCGTCAGTAATTCCTGCCCAACTTCAGTGCGGTCACGATCCCAATTTTCACGGCTGTATTCAGCATTGGCTTGCAGGGTAATCGCGGGCTTTTCTGATACGCCTTTCTGCTGATTATCTGCCAACCATGCTATAGATCCGACGCTCATTTTCAAACCACCCGGTGACGGGATTTCAGGTTCGGAATGCAAAGTCGCCATCACGGTAATGCAAGGCTCGTATTCGATATTGGTCAATAAGGCTTCGTCTTTTGAGGTCATGGCAATACGACCTGCTTCCAATAATGCCAAGGTCTGTGGCACCGGCGATGTAATCAAAATCGACTCACTGGCAATGCTCTCGCCGGACTCCAGCTTGGTTTCCCAGCCTTTGCCTGACATCGTTACCGAAACCGCGCGCTTGCCCAAGGTATAATCCAGATCCGTTGCGATCTGTTTGGCCATTGCACTCATAGTCGGTAAACCGCGGTAATGCGGGTATTCCTCACCGCTGTCGCCACCACTACGAAACCACTCCTCTGCAAAGCCACGCACTTCCCAGTCTTTGACCAAGGCCTGGAAACGCTCGGTGCGAGCTGTGACAAACTGGGCGCCATGCTCAGCAATTGCGCCATCCATGCGGCGATTGGCTAAGCGACCACCTAAGCCACGGGCTTTGTCGATGACTAATACTTGCTTGCCCTGTTGGTGTAAGTCTTTGGCAGCGGCTAAGCCTGCCATGCCAGCGCCGATGACTAGGACTTCGGTGTAATGTGTTTGTGACATAAATCATCCTGTTAATTTTTAAGATTACTGTAATTTAAAGCTTGCCTTTCATCAATTTTTCCTTACGAAAAGGTCACGCAGTGCGTGGCTTTTCTAAGCAACTCAGGACACCTAAAAATGAACGCGTATACCTCAAAAAGGTTACTGAAAAGCTACTACCGGACTCATTGCATAACAGCTGGGAGAGGGTCTAATTACTTCTTTATGGTGTCTCCACCCAGATAAACTCTTCACCCAACATATCAATAATTTTCACCGCAATACTTGCCTCTTTTTTCGGTGAACGCAGACGATATTCACCAACCACCAAATCCTTTTTACGCTCAGGCACATCACTGTGAACAACATTGAAAATCTCACCATTATAATCCGTGTCAATCAACACCGTATCCACCTGAGCACGCCAATCCGTAATCTGTGCGCGGAATAAGCCTTCATCTTTATTCAGGCGTTGCAGGATAGAGGGTGATAACACATCATTAATCGTGATCAGTACCACATCAGCACCAACACCGCATTTTGCCAGCGCAGAATCAACAGCCGGGCGTAATTTATCTCGGGTATCCGTATTGGGAAAATACAATGCCAGACGCGCCGGAGAACCATCTTTCAGGCTTACCGACCAATAGTCACGGTAAAAATCACTCACCATATAGTCAAGCAGGTGATCACCATCGTCCTCATCCAGCCCTATGGTACGGATTCCACCTGCCAGTTCTTTGAGAATACCATCACGGATACCTTGCCCCAGACCGTACCAAACCACCACGTCACGTAACGGTTGACGTTCAAAGTAAGGGGTTCCGGTCGTATTGATAACGACAATCAAGTTCGTGTTTTCGGCCAAAAAATCAACGGTGCGCCTTACTTTCTTAATCCCTTCGTCGTTAAAAGCCACTTCACCGGTTTCACGGTTTTTTTGCCACTTTCCTAATAGCTTCTGACCATAGGTGTGATGAGCCTCATCCGAGAAAATCGCCAGATTAGGCAAGGAGGCAATCGCCTGTAAACGCAGATTTGCTTCCTCAGTTTTTTGCTCCTCCTTCGTATCAAGTAACAGATTGAGTTGTTGGCTACTACCACGTGTATTAGTCTTCTGAATACGAATTTTTTCTGTATTGGTGACAACAATATTCCACTCACTACCCCATACAACGGGCAGTTCCCGCTCACCATCACGGGTAAACGTCAGTTTCACATTGGCTAAAAACGGCTTACACAAGCGGGCCGGTAAAACCTTATCAAATGGAATATCTGCAATTTCCCGCAACGATTCAATAATGGTTTTACCCGGCGCAAAAATCAGTGCATTTTTAACAAAGTCTGCTTCCGGGTATTCCTGTGCCATAGCAAACTCGGTCGCCACGATAGTACCCATAAGAATCGTTTTACCCGCGCCCATCGCCAGCGCCAGAATATAACTGGGGTAATTGAGTGTTAACGTCTCACGCAGGCTTTCGAGCTTGTACTGACGGACAAAGTCGTTATCCGTTTTGACACGCTCAATCACGTCATCCCAACTGGTGTCTGCAATCAGTTCAACAATATCAGGGTGATCTAAGCCAAGTGCAATGCGGCGGTCTTTTGCTTTGGGGAATAGCTGCTCATACAAGTCAGGAACAGTCGCAGTGTCTAACTCCAGACGTAGAAACCAGTAGCTTTCCAATGCTAAGAGTTGTGCACTTCTCAGATAACGTAGTTGTGGCGGCTCATCTTCTGTCAGCGCATAATGAAGAATCTCAGCAATCGCCGGATAGCTTTCATTAACATAACCTGAGTTTCGCCACTGCTCCACCCGCTCACTCAGTGCCTTATAAAGAAAATTCATTAAGGTAGTCGCAGTTAGTTATTAGCAATAATTTCATCACCGGGAATCACTTCACCATCGGGCACATTATCCAGAATTTTCCGAAAAGCCTTATGGTCAGCTCTGGCTGCACGTTGTTGAATCAAACTTTCAGCCTCCAATACAGCCAGTTTTTCCGCGATAGCACTAATAAATAACTGATTCATTGACACACTATCTTTTTTTGCTGTTTTCCGAGCCTGCTCTAACAGAGAGTCGGGTAAACGTAATGCATAATTTCCCATTTTATTGCTCCTGTCTTAAAGAATGTAAAAATTGTCCGGGTGTCAGTAACTCAATACCAAACTCACCGGGCGCATCACCAAAGTCTTTAACATTAAAAGTGACAATGGCGTCAGCCTGACCGTTTACTGCCAGCTCCAGCACCATATCGTCCTGAGGGTCAGATAACTTGGGTCGCCAGAGATAGAATATTGGGGTCTCAGTGCCCAGAGCACACAGCATATCCAGCACTATATCAATACTTTCCATACTCAACTGTGTGGCCTGTCTGTTTTCCTCTCGTTTTAAAACAGCTTCGTATTCCAACAGCAAGGGCACTGACAGCAAACAATCCAGCTTTCCCTGCTCCATCAGGCTCAACAACTGATACGATGCACTAGACTTAGAGCGCAACGCGGCAATAATAACGTTAGTATCAAGGACAATAATCATAATAAAATGATATGACATATGATATGACTAATCAAATTTTCATTCAATTTTTCTAACCCTAACTACTGTTTGACAGTCATTCAAAATTTAGATAAACAATATCATCTAGCAACGCTTGAGCTCCGACAAGCCACCCAATGCGCCACAGCCGCCAGCACCAGCAACACAATCACCGCCCCAAACACATAAACAATCCCCTGCGCTAATAACAACGGCATCAGCTGAGACACACTACTGGCCAGCATCAGCTGCATAAACCCCATCATGCCGGATGCAGTGCCGCGATTAGTACTGACACTACTCACCGCACCGGACTGCGCATTAGGCTGCACAAAGCCACGCCCGAACGTCAGCACGCCCATTGGCAGGAAAATCAGGCCAGCAGCAATATTGCCAGTCAGCAAGCTAAGAATCAGCACCGAGGCTGCCAGTAATGCCAGCACCAGACCAATGCGAATCATGCGGTCAAGCCCTAGCCGAATAGTAATGCGGGTACACACCAAACTGCCGCTAAAGAAGCCGATGGAGACAATCAAAAACCAGTTGCCATATTCCGCTGATGTGCCGCCGAGTTGATCGACGAAGATATACGGCATTATTGAGGCAAATCCGAGGTAGGCGCAGGTGATTAACGCACCGGTCAGGGCATAGCCAAGGTAGACGGGAGAGCGGAGTACGGTGATGTATTTTTTGAGTAATTCGCGCAGGCTAAAGGCTGATTTGTCCAGCTCCACACTGGTCTCGGTTAGTTTGCGCAGCATAATTACTGCGATCACGGTATTTAGCGCCAGTGAAAACCAAAAGATTGCCCGCCAATCGAAGAAGTGGTTGAGGTAGCCGCCAATGGTTGGCGCGATGGTCTGTGCAACAGCGATGGCCATGGTGATAAAACCAAGTAAGCGCCCTGCTTCGTTGCGGCTGTGTGCATCCAGCACCATGGTTCGCACCAGTACCAAGGTTGCGCCGCCGCCCAACGCTTGCAGTATTCGCCCGAGTATCAGCAGTTCTATGGTGGGTGCCAATGCAGCTAACACGCTCCCCAGCAAGTGCAAGCCCATCCCCCCGAGCATAAGCGGACGACGACCAAAGCGGTCTGCCATCACCCCACTAAGTAACTGTGAAACACCCAAGGCTGCCAGATACAGTGTCAGCGTCAGTTGCACCACGCTAATGCTACTACCAAATGCCCGCACCACATCCGGCATGGCAGGGTTAAACACGTTCATAGCAAACGGGCTGGCCAAAGCAATGGTGGCAAGCAGCCAGATCGATGGAAAGGCAACGGGGTTCATAGGCGGTATTCGCAAGTCATAGCAGGATGGTGAGCAGTGTTACTGGGCTGGGAATTATAGTCCTTGCCTGACCAAGAGTAGATAACTATCTGGCTTATTTACACGCCGCCTTATTGTGAAAAGCTTTCCGCTAGGAATACACTGAGCCTTTAACCGTAACCGTGCGCAGGCTTATACGATGAATAAATGGATATTTCTCTGCTTAGCAGTGGTGTCTGAAGTGATCGGTACTTCAGCCCTGAAACAAAGCGAAGGATTCACTAAGCTGTGGCCGTCGTTAATGGTGCTGGTTGGCTTTGGCTTCGCCTTTTATTTTTTATCAATTACCTTGAAAGTGATCCCGATTGGCATTGCCTATGCTATTTGGTCAGGACTGGGCATTGTGTTGATTTCACTGATTGGATGGTTTTGGTTTGGCCAAAAGCTGGATGCCGCAGCCATTGCCGGCATTGCTTTAATCGGTGCCGGTGTGCTGGTGATGAATCTGTTTTCAAATTCAATCGCTCACTAGCACGCCGGTTTAGCCCTAAGTACCTTCGGACTGGCGTTACTCAGGCTTGGTCGCCTGAATCATTTTCCAAAGCTTACCTATTGCTTCCCGTGAATCGCCACGCTCAGTGAAGTATTCGATGTGCTTATCCGCCGCCGCATCACGCGTTAAATCGATCCCCCACAGTGGATTGATTTCCTGCGGCAATAGTGAATAACGAATATCAATAACACGATCAGGCTTGTGTTTGTCCTGTGATATGTAGCCACCTGAGAACCAGCGGAAGCGTTCAATATCTTTGGCTTGTTGGGATTGTTTATCCAGCCATGGAAAGTCACGGTCAAGATCCAGTTTCGGGATCGAGTCACCTTGCCAGTAAACCGGCTCAGCAAAGCTGACTTTCACCGCATCCACATAGTAGTCTTTTTCGGTTTGATAAATCACTTTCCACACGACAATATTGGCAAAACTGGGTTTCGCTTCCATAGTGATTGGCGTGTGTCCGCGCAGCGCTGCCTGTTGGTAACCGGCTTCAATCGCCCGCTCATGCAAGGTATACGATAAACCGAAATACATGGCCAACCATGCCAAGGCGAAATAGACATACTTTCTTGCTTTACGCCTCGCCGCCAATATGATCAAGGCCAGAACTGGAATACTCACCAGCGGGTCAATAATCGAAATAATATCCCAGGCAAATCGGTGATCACTGAGTGGCCACAGCAGTTGTGTACCGTAGGAGGTACAACCATCCAATAAACCATGTGTGCCAAAGCCAATCACGCACCAGAGATACGTCTGCAAAAAGCTCAATCCCCAGCGCTTACCCAATAGCGGGTACAGCAGTAAACTACACAGCAAACCACCAATGGGAATAAACAACAGGGAGTGACTGAAATGACGGTGGAATTCCAATGCCAGCAAAGGGTCTGAATCAGAGCGAATCAATACATCCAAGTCCGGAGCCATGCCCGCAATCGCGCCAATCACAGCAGCTTTTGCTAAGTCTTTTGAGCGGCCTTGTGTTTGTGCGAATACCGCACCGAATGCACCTTGAGTAACGGGATCCATAGAGTTCCTGAAGTGATTTTTTGATGAGAACGGGTGAGTATAAACCGGATTGACGGCGCGAGACTAAAGGATTAGTTGAGCAGTTGCTCCATTAGCTCGTCACTTAAGGGCGCTGCCTTTTGCATATAATAACCCTGTAAACGCTCTACCCCGATGTCCCGGCAGTAATCATATTGATCAATGGTTTCAACACCTTCTGCGACAGCCGTTAACCCCAGATAATCAATCATCATAATTAACGCGCCGAATAGTTTTTTATTCGCTTTGTCATCCTGAGTTTTAGGCATGATGGAACGGTCCACTTTGATCACGCTGATAGGCAGTTTTTGCAAACCCGTAAAGGAAGAGAATCCCGTTCCAAAATCATCCAGTGAAATATCACACCCCAAATTAGCCACACGCCAAATGACTTTAGTGGTTAACTCTGAAAAGTCGAGTAAGGCTGTTTCGGTTATTTCAAACTCAATGAGTATGGAGTCAAGATTATATTGGGCTAATTTTGCTGAGATATATTGGTCTATATCATCCGTTTCAAGCTGAACTGGTGACAGGTTGATGGCCATTTTCAGTTGTTTACCAAGCTTCTTATTCCAGCTGGCTAATTCAGAAAAAGCCGTATCAATGACCCACTCGCCAATGGGTTGGATTAACTTTGTTTCCTCAGCAATCACAATAAATTCATCCGGAGAAACAGACTCGCCGTTGTGTTGCCAGCGCAATAACACTTCAAAGCCCCAAAGACGCCCGCCAGACTGGTCGAATACCGGTTGGTAGTGCAGTATAAACCCACCGGTATCAATCGCCCGGATTAAACCATTCTCCAGATCAATTCTGCGACGCATTTGTAGCTGCATTGATTCCTGAAAGAAACAGTACTGTTTGCCACCCTGCTTTTTAGCCCGGTACATGGCAATTTCAGCATCACGAATCAATTCGTTAGCAGTGTGTTTGCCTTGCTCATTTAAAGAAATCCCCATACTGACATTCATAGAGACTTTGACAGACCCTTCTAAAATAACAGGCTTTGAGGTGATCTGGAGAATTTGATTCACCGTGTGAAGTGCGGAATCAAACGCCGTGGTATAAGTGAAATAGTAGGCAAACTCATCCCCACCGAGTCTGGCCAGATAAGTGCCTTCCGGCAGCAATGATAAGATTTTTTGCCCGATATAGATTAAGGCGTGATCGCCCGTACCATAGCCCATGGAATCATTGATCAGTTTAAAGTTATCAATATCAATTAATACCAAACCCAGATTTAGATTATTTGTCGCTACGTTTTTTAAGGCGATGGCTAACACCTGTGAAAAGCAGTCACGATTTGCTAGTCCTGTCAGACTATCTTTTAATTCTAAATTCTTTTTTTCCTGAGTCGCCTGATGTAGGCGCAACTCGCTTTTAAAACGTGCTTTAGCAAATATGATGGAACGTTTTAATCGCGCTTCAGTAATATCAGACTTGATAATAAAGTCCTGCGCACCCTCTGTTATGCACTGCTCTGCCAGTGCATCGTCTTCAGAGTGACTCATCATAATGATGGCGGAACACTCTTCTTTAGGGCGTCCGCGAAATTCAATTAATAACTCAATACCATCACGCATCGGCATGGAGAAATCTAACAGAATCACGTCGAAGTTCGTATTGTCATAGCACGACAAACCAGCTTCAACGCTTTCAGCCTCAACAATGTTAAATGACTCATCGGACTTAGACAGCAGTCTTCTAATATGCTCTCTATCGACCTCATCGTCATCTACGACTAATACATTCATCTCATTTCCCAACGCATCGTTGCGTGTAGCCCGTGCCCAAGTCGAACATGCTCATCAGAAAGCTCATCACGATTCGTTTACCGAACGTGGCCAACGAATAATGACATTCGTCCCGCTGTCGCCGTCTGATTCTATTCGAACACTTCCCCCGTGCGACTCTACTATTTTTTTAACCAGCGATAATCCCATTCCGGAACCGCCGATTTGATCATTCGATTTAAGCCGCACAAACATATCAAACACTTTTTCTTTATAATCAGGGTGAATACCCGGTCCATCATCTGAAATAGTAAATAGATAATCATCGCCGTCCAACGAGTAATCTAAGCTAATAACCCCGTGCTTATCCTCGTTGTATTTCACGGCATTGTCGATCAGGTTTCTAAGGACCATTTCAAAAGGAATTCGCTGAATAGTAAATGGTTTATTATTAGCGATTAGTTTGAAGTCTTTAGCACCATCCAATAAGTCGATGATTGCCTGCCCTGACTTCTCTAAGTTTATTTCCTGTGTATCCGTATACGTAGAGCCCACTCTGGAATAAGCCAATAGATCATCTAAAAGCCGTTCCATTCGCATCACTCTATCATCCAGTAAATCCAGATGACGTTTTGAGGCAGCGGGTAATATATCCTTACAATCCTCATAAATCCAATCTGTCAGGCGGCGAATACCCGTGAGTGGGGACTTAAGATCATGCGAGGCAGCATAAGCGAACTTATCCAGCTCTTTATTGGCGCGCATTAATTCCAGATTTTTTTGATGCAATTGACCTTGTAGCTCTTTTTCAGTTTCTATATTTAATACACTGGCTACGATATAACGCACATTACCTGACTGGTCTTTCGCTATTCTTGCATTTAATAGTCCCCACAACAAATGCCCGTCTTTATGCCTGTATTGTTTTTTTAGTGAAGTGATGCCATCAACAACCGCCCCACCCATATCATTGATCATTTGTTGCGTCTTAGGTTTTAACTCATCAGGCGCCAAATCCAATACATGCATAGTTCGCATTTCTTCAGAGGTATAGCCTAACCAATTCGCCATCGCATCATTAGCGTTCAAAATATTCCCAAACTTGTCCTCGATCAAGTGACCAACCGGTAATGCTCTGGTGGAGGCCGCCAGCAATGACTCCTGCTCGCTGAGGTTCATTGCACTGGTGATGTCTAAGTTCGCTCCTAACATGCGCACGGGTTTATTATTTTTATCATGAATGATTTTACCGCGTGAGCGCATCCATACTGTCGAGCCATTCTTATGACGAAACCGTATGATCTGGTCATAAGGATACATGGGGTCAATCAGGTGATTCTGCAGATTCTCAATCGTCTTATCGTAATCATCCGGAAAAATGTGCTTCTGCCAGGCTAATGATTCCTGAGGCATGCTGTCATCGTCATAACCAAGCGCGTACCAAAAACGAGAATCCATCCACTCCTCTTCGGGGTTTTCCAGATTCCAATACCACACACCGTCTAATGAGCTGGTCTGGATAAACTCGAAGATATCAGGGTCTTCCCGGACTAATTGATAGAACTCGTTTCTTAGCCTCTGCTTCATACCTACTCTCGTTAGTGTGGCTACGGATTAGCAACATCAATCAAATAATGATTTCCGGTCGCAACAGGTGTACTTCGTTGGCTGGCGGTTTTTGAGCTTTCAATAGCTTCACGCATATCCTCAATCAGCGGTTCAGCACTGGCAAAGTAACCATGCCCCAACTCTAATATGCCGAAGCCATCGACTTCGATCGTTTCGATATCAGAATACTGGTATACCGGCGGCACTACACCCACTCTGTCAGCCTTGTGTAACCAACGGGAAGCCGCCACTGCTCTATCATTTCCGGAAACATACAAGGTGCGGTTTTCATATTGATGAGGAAACTCAGCAGTTTTATCCCGAAACGTTCTGACATCCTCATCCGGTGCGCAAAAAAACACCTGTCCCAATTTAAGCTCCGGATATCCTTTAGCCATTAAACGCTCCAAAGCCGCGATAAACCCCCGATTCCCCATACTGTGCACAAACACATGGACACGCTCGGCCCCTGAGTTTTCACATAATTCCTGCAAAAACTGTGCGATGTATTTCACACTGGCACTAATGGTCGCTTCATCCGCCGGGTAGTCTGAGACATTGCCCCGGGATGGCCAGCTGTAAAACGCTATTTCACCCGGTAACTTAAGGTCGTAACCGATTTGAGCGGCGCGCACCGCTGCTTCCTCAAATGACACATTAAAGCCATGAATCAAGGCAAAGGCGTTGCGCTCTCCGGGCTTCCACCAGTGTGTTAGCTTGTGTTGAAAGCCAGCCCAAAAGTCATCCTTTGGTATAGCATGCGCATTATGCACCTTTAAGGTGTCATCTTCTTCTAAACGAATCCAACGTCGCCACCAGGCTGTTCCTGTTGAGCCCGGCTTATGGCTCTTGGGAATAAACACATTACAGACACCATAAGTGAGTGCTTCAGCAGAAAGGTCACTGGAAAAGTCCTGATCAATCGACTCGATGTTGGTTGGCAATCGATTGGTAGCAAACCAGACGCGCACCAAACGTTTATCAGGATCAGACCATCGTGACGGGTGTTGCGCCGGACCAGACCTTGAGATACCTTTGCTAACGGTCCCTTGCTGAATGGCATGCGTGAGCACCGCAAACAGCATTTTACAAAATTCTACGTAATCCTCTTCCAATAATAAATCGCGCAGTTGTAACAAATCATCTGAAGCCGCCAACTCCTCAGCACTGCTGATTTTGTTGGCCTCAATGTCTTCTAATAGCGGTTGCAGATCAATCACCAGATCCGGGGAGAATCTGGCAACAGGATCATTACTACGCTGACAATCTGTCGAGCCTAAAGGCTTGTTAGCAACAGCACCATAGAGCGTAACGCCAACCGTTTCTGATTGTGGGTTATTATCAATATAAAGGTGATAAGCTTTCATAATTATCCATGGCTGTCTTGTATTAGGATTGTTAGCGCAGTAGCTTTTGTATCTCTCGCTGCACACTCACAGCATTATTGATAGCGCCCCGAATCGACCGGCAATCAACGGTGCGATAGCGTTCTGGCTTAGACCAGTCCAGCGACGTGATGTCTTTGAAGCGAGTGCTCTCGACACCATTACTGACCTGCTCACCTTTGGCCTCAATGAGACCACCTTTTACTAAGCGGTATGCCACCTGCTCTGTCCCAACATAGCCTTCCA
The DNA here is from genome assembly GCF_003172875.1 of Leucothrix pacifica. Lineage (GTDB taxonomy): Bacteria > Pseudomonadota > Gammaproteobacteria > Thiotrichales > Thiotrichaceae > Leucothrix > Leucothrix pacifica. Next base: position 143,177 of record NZ_QGKM01000023.1, read on the forward strand.
CCATATAGGTGTGGTTAGCGATGATCTGGTTGCCCTTTAGCGTGCCTCGCAAATACCCTCTGCCACCATCTTTTTCATGTGGCTCCCAGGCGTAATAACCACTGACCTGATCGCGATTTATGCTTAACTGTATACCTGTCAGATCATTACCTTGCTTTTGACTGTAGCACTGGGTGCTTGTACCTGGAATCGGTGATGCAGCCATTTTGGGGTTCTGCTTCACACTGACTAGGATACTCTCTTGTACGTTTGCATTACCCACAAAAATACCTTTAAGCGTGGTTTGTGCCTGTGCTGCAAGAGTTTTATTGGCAAACGGTCCGAAGTTCACCCGATACAAGATTTGGCCCCCTCTGTTGACCGAGGTCACAACGGTTTCAAAACCGTCTTTTGCAAAACTATTTTTCAGCGAATTCGCTTTATTCTTGTCCGATGTTGTGATGACTTGCACATAGTGCGCTACTTCAGTTTGCTGAGTAGGCACTGGCATACGTTGCACCATTTGGCTGGTTTGCTGCACTTGTTGTGGCGCAGGCTGTGGTCGTGCGGGCGGACGTTGAACCACTGGTGCTGACGTAGCTTTCTTAACGCTAGCAATGGCTTTATCTTCCAGACATTGCTTTAAAAAAACCTGCTTACCCTTGCTCTGAATGCTCACGATTCGTTTGTTTTGCTTGTCCGTATCAACCGACAAACAACCACAGGAGTAGCCGTAAATACCATTGACTCTTACGTACTCATTCGGAATAACATTTGGAAGGTTATCAATGGATTGCGCCGCTACAGAGTAGCCACCGGGCGTGGAAATTTCCCAGCGTGCATCCTTGTCCGTTATCCACCACGTTGCAGGGCCCGGATTTTCAATCCAACCACAGCGATATTCCGCTGCGGACGCAGAAAAACTCAGGCTCATCAGACCTAATCCCAGCATCAGTGTGATGCTTCGTGACGTATATTTTCCAAGCATTCGGTATCCCCCTATGAATGAAAACTAATCATAGTTCAGATACTGCGAGATGTTTAGAAAAAACACGTTATTTAGGACAAATCGTTAAATTTAACATAACATATATTATGGCGCACTAAACTCGGAAATATTCGTTTTTAAATAACTCAGTATTGGCCTCTTTAGGCGGTGGAAGAAAGCAGAATATTGCGAAGCAAACATCGGGAGAAAGTGTCGCAAAGCTGGTTGAGAATTTCTTTCGCATGAAACTGGATATGCCGGATAAAAAAATGGCGTGACCAGTTACCTGATCACGCCACCCATCTTGCAGTTAAACAGCGCTTCTAGGGGCTGCTGTTAATCCACAGGATCCTTGCGTTATGCCGCGCGAACTGTCGCTTCGGCTTTTTGCTCAAGGCTTACTGCTTTATCGCCTTGGTTAATTGCAATCGTCTTTGGCTTCATTGCCTCAGGCACTTCTTTAACCAAGCTAATGGTTAACAGCCCGTTTGACAAGTCTGCGCATGTTACTTCGATATGATCCGCAAGGTTAAACTTACGCTCAAAGGCACGATTTGCAATACCCTGATGCAGGTACTTACGCTCTACATCATCAGTTTTCTTGCCACCGCGAACGGTGAGGACACCTTTTTCGACGGTGATATCAAGATCACTCTCTGCAAAACCTGCGATCGCTAGTGAAATAGCGTAGCGGTTCTCTTCGAGCACCTCAATGTTATAAGGGGGATAGCCCGTGCTTGCGGAATCCGTTCTTAGCGCATTATCCAATAATGACGCCATACGGTCAAAGCCGATGCTATTACGGTAAAGTGGTGATAAATCGATCGTGTTCATAACATATTCTCCATTAGAAGCTATACGAATTAAATGATAGGTTTACCGGCAAAACACCCAGAGAGTCGAAGCGCCGGTGAAATAAATCTAGGGTCATCTAAATTGTTTTCAAGAGAATTAACGAAAAATTTACATTACGGTACTCAACTCAGATTATAGAGGTTAATCTATGCTGATAATGGCGTATTGGCCTCTGACTTTTGTTAACCCGATAAATAACTTTTAATCTTAACTGATGTTACGCAGTAGAAGCTCTTAAGGCCTTTAATTCTTTAAAGGCTTGCTGCAGCGCTTTTGTATAAAGTCGTGTTTTCATGGCGAACTTATTCAGTCCTTGTTTCATGCTGAGTCCTTCTAATCTGG
>NZ_QGKM01000024.1 GCF_003172875.1 Leucothrix pacifica
CCCAACTGAGGATTTTAGGTTAATTTGCTTATCGGTACTAATATTGGCTTTTGTATTGGAAATGACTTTCGATATATTCTGATAAATTCTGAGTTTAGCGCGCCGGTTCACCACCATTAAATCTAACAAACCATCATTATTAAAATCTTCCAGTGCCGCACCGCGCGACCGCGAGACATCTGCGACCCCTGAAGACAACCCTACTTCATGAAAATGACCTTCGGCGTCCTGTAACAGTAGGTTATTAGGATCTTTTAACGCAGAGTCTGGCATCTGATCCACATTGCCCTTAGCAATAAATAAATCATCTAAACCATCATTGTTAACATCACCGAACTGAGCATGCCACGCTGTTGAGGGTCGGCCTTCATCCCCAAAATAAGGTCGATGCGCGATCATGCCACGCTTGAAAGCCTCATCTGTGTAGTCAGGCTTTGTTGTGTTCGGCTTTAGTACCTGAAACTTTTGATCACTCATGCTAGTGAGTAAATAATCCGGCAGACCGTCACCGGTGATATCTCGTGCAGCAATCCCCATGCCCCAAATTTTAAAGGACTGCCACCCCTCACTCTCAGTATAAAGCATTGGTTTTTTCTGGAGTTTCCACAACTGCTCATGACCATCATGTAAATAATAATGCCGGTCATTACTCACCCGAAGATCAGCTCTTCCCTGGTGCAACCAATCCGAAAACAATATGGATAAGGTACAATATCCGGGAGACAGTAATTGAGGGGTGACAAACTCACCATTCTGCCAGCGATAAAACTCATGATTGTCGCAGGCACCAAACGGGCCGTCTTCTTTTTTCCGGTCCACATAGTTACCAAATACCATCGTTGGCCCGCGTGCATCGTGCTCCCACGTTACACTAAACGCAGTAGTCCAACGGTCACTAGTCTCAAAGCCCCACTCGGCATTGGCTAAACGAAACCGACACTCTCCCAACCCTTTAAGCAGAACATTATGACCAGCCCGAAGCACGGCCAGGTCTGTTATTCCATCGCTATCAATATCAACCGGGTAAGCACCCGTGACTCCCAACAAGTCAGTCACCGGACTGTCAATCGGCGTAAAGTAGATTTGTTGAGCAGCCTTATTCATCAATAGTTTTGCAGGATTTTCACCGCCAGCAACGTAAGCATCAGCATAGCCATCATTATTACAATCAAACACAGCTACACCACCGCCTACAAAGTGCTCCCAGCCACCCGTGTATTGGTGTTCAAATGACTGCTCCTCACTAAGATCCTGAAATTTCACCTCAGAAAAATCAGCCGCAGCCATTGGGCTAACAGGTAACGCAAAAATAACTCCGGCAATACCATAACGGCTTACCAGAGCACAACTTTTTAGCAAGACTGTTGAGACCCTCAACCCGCTCAATCCACTTCAGCCCCTGGCCCAGGGATGGCATTCTCAGGTACTTTCCCCAGAATAATCATTCCCAGTACCTCATCCTTGGTCACCTCGCTAGTCCGGGCCGAACCAACTAACTTGCCATTTTTCATTACCGCCACCCGATCTGCCAGATCAAACACATCGTGGATATCATGACTTATCAGAAAGATACCAATGCCTTGCTTTTTTAGCTCCAGAATCAGCTCACTGACTTGTTTCGTTTCCTGAGGACCCAAGGCGGCTGTTGGCTCATCCATAATCAGAATCTTAGCGTTAAAGTGTACAGCGCGTGCAATTGCGACAGACTGGCGTTGGCCGCCCGACAAGGCTTTAACGGGTTCACGAAAGCGTGTGAAATTTGGATTCAGTCGCTTCATCACTTTTCGTGTTTCCGCCTCCATCGCCACATCATCCAGCGTGCCCCAGCGAGTTTGTAATTCACGCCCCAGGAACAGATTTCCAGCGGCATCAATATTGTCAGCCAGTGCCAGCGTTTGATAAATCGTTTCAATACCATATCGCTTGGCATCATGTGGCGTATTGATAATGGCCGGCTCGCCATGAATTTTTATGTCTCCACGACTGCCCCGATATGCACCGGATAGCATCTTAATCAAGGTCGACTTACCCGCTCCGTTGTGACCCAGAACGGCAACCACCTCACCGCCATATAAGTCTACATCCACACCATCAACCGCATGAATGCCACCAAATGAAATGGCCATATCACGCATTTCTACCAAAGGTACATTTTGTTGTGTTTGCATGGTGATTCCTCCTAAGCTGCACGTCGACGATAAACAATATCAATATAGACTGCGAGTATGAGTACAACTCCGACCACCATATTTTGTAAGGGTGCATCAAACCCAAGCAACACCATTCCTGATTGCAGTGACTGCATCACCAGTGCACCAAGCACTGCTCCTACAATAGTTCCAACACCGCCGTTAAGCGAGGTGCCGCCGATCACGGCTGCTGCGATGACTAATAACTCATCCAGCGTTCCTGTTGCATTGGTTGAAGCATTTAAGCGTGCTGTCGATATAGCTGATGCCAGACCACATAGCATGCCCATTACACTAAATATTGCCACTGTCATCATTCGGGTATTAATGCCGGATAACTCAGCCGCTTCAGGGTTGCCACCCTGAGCAAATACATAGCGACCAAAACGGGTACGCTTGGCAACAAAGGTCATAACAATAGCCACGCCAATCGCAATTAACACTGGAATTGGTAAGCCATAAGCAATCTGTAATCCCTCTTCCGGAACGGCAATACCATTTGCTTCAGCATAGCGTTTTGCAACCCGGGCTGGCATGTAGTAACTGTTGGCGATACCAACGATGCCCATCACGATGGTGATACCGAGACCTGCCAACACAAATTCTGCCCACATCGGTCTTAACGGAAAATCAAAACGTTTACGCTGTTGCCGTCCGGTAACTAAGCTTACTATGATTAAGACACAGCAAATAATGCCGACAATTAAGCTCGGCCAATAACCAATCGTTCCTCCATTACCACCTCCAATTAAACGGAATGTAGGATCCATTGGTGCGACGGTCTGTCCTGATGTCACCCACCACGCCGCGCCGCGCCAGACTAACAAACCACCTAGCGTCACAATAAATGCTGGTACTCCAAGAAACGCAATAATCGCTCCCTGCAAACCACCAATGAGCGCGCCAATCACTATGCCCGAAAGCAGTGCCACCAGCCAAAGTAAAATATGTCCCTGCCCCATTAAGTCAGGCAGCAGGTTAACTTGCATCACTCCTATCAACATACCAATAAAGCCCAATATCGAGCCTACTGATAAATCTATGTTTCTGGTCACAATAACAAACACCATACCAGTCGCCATAACCATGACTGAAGCACTTTGAATTGAGATATTGAATAAGTTTCTTGGTGTTATAAACGAACCACCCGATAGCACATCAAAGACGACCCAAATCGCCAACAGTGCCAGTACCATCCCTAATAATCGAACATCCAGCTCTAAGGCATTCAGGAAACGCCCTATCCGACTTGTTTTCTGTTCCATTTCAGTCTCTTAACCACTTTTTTGACAAACAAGTGGTGCAACTCTTGGTTACAACAGCTGCACCCTGACTTCTATGCTGACTGTTATCAGCAACACTAGTTAGTCACAGGCAGCAACTGCACCTGCTTTTACGCCTTGGCAAAGTTTGTCTTTAGCAATCCAACCTGCATCTACCACCACTGACAAGTTGTCTTTTGTGATGGGTACTGGCTTTAGGAATACAGAAGTCATTTCGACGCCTTTCGGCCCGCCTGAGAATTTGACCGCACCTTCGATATCAGCAAACTCAGCACCACCGGCTAACTTGATTGCGATATCAGCAGCCGCAGCGCCAAGTGCACGTGCATCTTTCCAGACTGAGACGGTTTGTGTGCCCAAGGCAACCCGGTTTAGTGCAGCATGGTCACCGTCTTGACCTGACACGGGGATATCACCATCCATTCCCTGAGCGGCAAGTGCCGCAACAACACCACCCGCTGTTCCATCATTGGAAGCGACCACAGCGTCAACCTTGTTATCGTTAGCCGTTAGAATTTGCTCCATATTTTTCTGAGCATTGGCAGGCAACCAGCCGTCGGTATAGGCCTCGCCTACCTTTTCTACCTTACCGGCGTCCATTGCTTCTTTCAGAACCTCCATCTGTCCAGAAAACAGGAAGTCAGCATTAGGGTCGGTTGGTGATCCTTTGATAAACACATAACGACCTTCCGGCTTTGCAGCGAATACTGCACGTGCCTGCATTCGACCAACTTCTTTATTATCGAAAGTCAGGTAAAAAGCGTCTTTATTTTCGATCAGACGATCATATCCAACTACCGGAATACCTTCGTCGACGGCCTTTTGCACAGCTGGACCAATGGCACTGGAGTCCTGTGCCAATATTATCAATGCATTTGCTCCGCTGGCGATCAGACTTTCAACATTAGACAGCTGTGTGCCCGGTGAAGATTGAGCGTCTGCAGAGATATACTTTGCACCGGCCTCCTCGATCACCTTTTTCATGGCCGCTTCGTCAGTTTTCCAACGTTCTTCCTGAAAATTTGACCAGCTTACGCCGATAATTGTTTCCGCCATCGCAGGCGTTATTAGTGTTGCAGATACCAAACCTGCTGTTAATAGAGTTGTCAGCTTATTCATGAGTCTCCTCCCATTTACTGATTTAAATACAATTCTTTCGAATCGGTTAAAGAAAGCGGTTCACCAGATTTTCGCAATACTCCTGACGTCCCGACTTTGGTTGAGGATCAATATTTTCACGCTCTACACGCTCGGCTATTGATTCCAGAGTTGATTCCCGGGACAACATAGCTTGAGCCACCTCGCTATCCCACCCGGCATACCGCTCGCTTACTAAGGCATTTAAGTCACCACTCTCATGCATTGCAGCTGCTGCCAGCAAGGCTCGTGCACAGGTATCCATGCCACCGATATGGCCATACAGCAGATCTGCCGGATCGGTTGATTGACGACGCAGTTTAGAATCAAAATTAAGACCGCCCGTGGTAAAACCACCGGCTTGTAAAATATAGTAGAGAGCTAGCGACATTTCCGGCACATTATTGGGGAATTGATCAGTATCCCAGCCAGATTGGTAGTCATTTCGGTTAGCATCAATAGATCCAAAGATCCCCAACGCATTAGCCGTTGCTATTTCATGCTCAAATGAGTGACCGGATAATACGGCATGACCCACTTCAATATTGACTCGCACTTCGTCTTCCAAACCGTAACGCTTAAGAAACCCATAGACTGTGGCAACATCAAAATCGTACTGGTGTTTGGTCGGCTCCTGAGGCTTTGGCTCAATCAAGATCGTGCCGTCAAAACCAATTTTATGCTTGTAATCCACAACCAGATTTAAGAAACGTCCCATCTGGTCTAACTCACGCTGCATATTGGTATTGAGCAAGGTCTCATACCCTTCGCGACCACCCCACAACACATAATTCTGGCCATTTAGCTTATGTGTCACATCAAGCGCATTCTTTACCTGAGCTGCACTGTAAGCAAACACATCCGGGTCCGGATTGGTTGAGGCACCGGCCATAAAACGTCGGTGCGAGAAAAGGTTAGCAGTGCCCCACAATAGATTGACACCCGTTTCCTGCATCTTCTCAGCAAACAAATCCGTGATGACCTGAACATTGCGGTTAGATTCTGCCAATGTGGCCCCTTCAGGGGCGATATCCCGATCATGGAAAGAGAAATATGGCACGCCTAACAGGCTGAACATTTCAAAAGCCACTTCTGCTTTTAACCTGGCCCCGGCCATGGCATCAGACTGACCAATCCATGGACGATCCATCGTATTCATGCCAAAAGGATCGACACCATCCCAACAAAAGGTATGCCAGTAACAAACCGCAAAGCGTAAGTGCTGCTCCATGGTTTTCCCCATCACCACACGACCCGGATCGTAATAACGATAAGCCAAAGGGTTGCTCGACGCCGGCCCCTCGAATTTAATCGGGCTTATATCTCCAAAGAATTCACTCATAATTTATATCGCCTCTTTTAATGCAGGATAGAGTGCTTGATACCGCTCATAATTCTGCTGATATTGCGCTTGTAACGCTGATATTGGTTCGATCACACGCTCTATCTCGGGCGTGTGGCATATTTGTTCAGGATCAACCCCATTTGCTGCACACAATCCAAGTCGGGCCGCACCAAAGGCGGCTCCTAACTCACTACCTTTAGGTAATAGCAGTGGACGATCTATCACTGTTGCGATGATTTTTAACCAGTGGTCGGACTGAGCACCACCACCCACAGCGAATGCGGCATCAAAGTCCGTTCCGGCTTGTCTCAAAGCGGCCTGATTATCTTTAAAAGCAAATGCCACTCCTTCCAGCACCATGCGGCTTAGGCTCTTCAAGTCATGCGAATGATTGAGGCCTGCAAATGCGCCTCGTGCTGATGCGTCGTTGTGCGGTGTTCGTTCACCACCTAAATAAGGTAAAAACGTCCCCTCTGAAATGGGTATTGGTACATCACCTAAGTCATCCGTGAGCTGCGCTGCTGACTTGCCACTAATGCCGGATAACCATTGCAAACTATCCGTTGCACTTAAGATAACCCCCATTTGATGCCAGGTATTTGGTACCGCATGGCCAAAAGCGTGCACAGCACTTTGGGTGTTGGGCGAAAACGTGTCATTGCAAACAAACAGCACGCCAGAAGTCCCCAAGGAAATAAATGCCTTAGCGGCTGATACTGTGCCCATGCCACAGGCTGCTGCAGCGTTGTCTCCAGCCCCCCCAGCGACTACTACGTTCTGTTGGATACCCCATTTTTGTTGTAATTCATTGCGTAGCTCGCCTGATACGTCACTACCTTCCACCAGAGATGGCATCTCTTTCCGAGTTAGTCCTGTCGCTCCGAGCAACTCATCTGACCAGTCTCTTTTCGCCACATTTAGCCACAGTGTTCCTGATGCGTCAGAGATATCAGAAACATATTCTCCGGTTAGACGAAGGCGTAAATAGTCTTTTGGTAACAGTACTTTGGCAACCTGACCGAATATTTCAGGTTCCTGTTCCTGAACCCATAACAATTTGGGCGCTGTGAATCCGGGCATGGCAATATTGCCAGACAGTTCACGACTATCAGGACAGTTTGCTTCTAATCGACGACATTGTGCTTCAGAGCGTGAGTCATTCCAAAGGATAGCCGGGCGCAACACCTTGTCATTTTTATCCAGCAGGGTTGCTCCATGCATTTGCCCGGATAGCCCAATTCCCTTAACTTGGCTGAGCGCCTGAGGATGTGAGTCTTTTAACTGATCTAAGGTATCGCAGGTTGCTTGCCACCAGCTCTCGGGGTCTTGCTCAGACCACCCACTATGAGGCCTGCTTATCTGCAAAGCTGAACTGGTGCTGGCTAGCACCTGCTGGTCGTCATCCATTAAAACTGACTTGACTGACGATGTTCCGAGATCAATACCCAGATACATGATTTACGTACCTCATTATATATTCAATAATATTCTTAGTAAGCACATCACACAATACTTACCAGTGTTCCGTGATTACTCTTTAATCCGGCATATTATCCCGTAGAAAAATATCAATACGGATGCGTTCCTGACTCTCCAGAAAAGAGCGGCCATCTGCGTAAGCACGCACTAACCGAATCGCACTTCTCACCTGATGAGGTGGGTCTTGATGAATAATGGCATCAAACGCCCCGCCTCTGAGTGCCTCCTTAGAATCATCAGTTAAGTCATGCGCCACAACCCGAACCTGACCGTCACGTTTATGTCGCTTCAATGATGCCAGTAGACCTTGTTTGGCAGCACCAATATTGTAAATGCCCAATAAGTCAGGATGCTCAACCAATAACTCATCAACGATCTTTTCAGCCACCGTGTTGTCATCATTGCTTTCCATTGATGGAACAAGCGTGATACCCGGAAATTCTGTTCTGATCACCTGCTCAAAACCAAGACGGCGATCCACGTGATCCCGCAACAGCATCGATCCGACGATTACTGCTACTTTACCACCGGCCGGATAGACAAACCGCCCCAGTAAACTCCCCGCAGTTCTGCCTGCAGCTGTGTTATCGATACCAACAAAGTGAGCACGTGCTGAGGAAGGAATATCAGAGATTAGTGTAATTGGAATGACACCACGATCAGCTAAGCGCTTTATTGCTTGCTTAACCTGAGGTGCATCGGTCGCTATGAACACGACGCCGGTAAATTCTTCTGCTGAAATAGCATCCAGCGCATCAACTAATGAAACACCATTAAATGGCAATATATCGCGGACTTTTATGAAGGTACGCTGCTGACGCTCAACCGACACACTACTTTCTACTTCAGCGCGTAACTCTTGCATAAATGCACTATCACCGCTTGGTAAAAGAAAACAAATACGATACTCCCGTCGCTTGGCAAGGTTGGCTGCGTGCTGATCACGCGTAAAACCAATCTTCTCTACTGCTGCATGCACTCGCTCAATGGTGGCGGCTTTTACTCCCGGACGCGCATTCAGAACGCGATCGACAGTCGCTAAGCTAACCTTAGCTTCTGCAGCAACATCGTGTACGGTAACTCGTTTCATTTCTCCTCCATGACTATTACCTTATTATATAAAATGATGTACGTAAATCATTTTATGAAATTAATTCAGATTGGTGTGGCTTCAGTTATACTGTGCGCCCTTCTTAGCGTTATCCGGTATCTTGCCATGTCTCAGGTTTTTGCAGTCCTGTTCCCGGTATTTTCGATCATATTAATCGGCTACCTCTACGGTCGATGGCGTCCGAGTGATATCGGCACCGTGAACCGTATGAATATCGACGTATTTGTACCAGCACTAGTGATCGACTCATTAGTCGCAAATGATTTCGATTTGATGTCCTACAAATGGTTGGTACTGGCTGGATTATTGGTCGTATTGTTGTCAGGGGTTTTCGCCGTCATGTTCGCCGATACGATGAAAATCGATCGTGCCGTATTTGTGCCTTCCATGATGTTTAATAATTGCGGGAATATGGGCCTCCCAATTGCCGTACTAGCATTCGGGCCTAATGCATTGCCGGCGGCATTGGTGTTGTTTCTGGCGAGTAATACACTGCACTTTACACTCGGCACGCGGATTGTCGGGGGGAAAATCTCATGGATTCAATTGCTCACCATGCCAATTAATATGGCGACTATCATTGGCCTCACGCTCAGTTTCACCCATGTCACAGTGCCTGAGTCTGTCATGTTACCGATTCACATGCTGGGACAGATTTGTATCCCGCTGATGTTATTTACACTGGGTATCCGTATGTTAAGTGTTGATTTGTCTGCCTGGCGTATTGGTATGTACGCTGCCATCGTCCGTCCGTTAGCAGGCTTAATTCCGGCAATCGCACTGATTTGGGTGCTGCCACTAGATCTTGTGCAACAGCAGCAATTATTGTTGTTCTCTATTTTACCGCCTGCCGTGCTCAATTACATGATCGCGGAGCGCTATAATAAAGAACCTGTCAATGTTGCTTCGATGGTTGTGGTTGGAAATGCCAGCTCCATTATCACCTTGTTTGCGATGCTCTATTATCTGAACAATGCGGCATAACCAGGGGTGAGGCGTACTCTGTAAGAAATGAGTACGCTTGCTGTTATTAGGTGTATTTAGCTGCTATTTCACCCGTGTTATGATGCCCTCCCACATTAAGTGCGACATCACTTTATTGGTAGTGCATACAAGCTGCCACTGCAGATATTCTGCTATAGAAACATTGTTTTTATACAAGCAAGTCCATGAAATATAACCCCCTGTGCACATTGCAGAGGGTCTCAGGAAAACAGCTATCATGAGCAAAGCATTACAAATAACCAATCTCAGCAAAACCTATGGCAACGGCTTTACCGCGCTGAAAGGCGTGAGCTTATCCGTTGAGAAAGGCGACTTCTTTGCCCTACTAGGGGCAAATGGCGCAGGTAAATCGACCATGATTGGCATTATTTCTTCATTGGTCAATAAGACCTCTGGTGAAGTGAATATCCATGGTTTCGACTTGGACACACAACGCAGTGAGGCCAAGGCAATGATTGGTTTGGTTCCTCAGGAATTCAATTTCAATGTATTCGAACCAGTTGAAGAAATACTACTCAATCAAGCGGGCTATTACGGTGTTGGCCGAAGTGAAGCGAAGGTTCGTGCCAAGCAATTGCTGGAGCAACTAGAGCTTTGGGATAAGCGCAAGAATATGGCCAGTGAGCTATCCGGTGGTATGAAGCGGCGCTTGATGATTGCCCGTGCATTGATTCACCGCCCGCAGCTATTAATTCTGGATGAGCCAACGGCTGGGGTTGATATCGAGATTCGCCGTTCTATGTGGGATTTTCTCAAGAAGCTCAATGAAGCAGGCATTACAATTATTCTGACCACGCATTATCTTGAAGAAGCAGAGAACCTGTGCCGCAACATTGCAATTATCAATAAGGGCGACATTGTTGAGAATACTAGTATGAAAGCGCTGCTATCTCACCTGCAGACCGAGACTTTCATTCTTGACCTGAAAGAACCGCTTGATGCGCTCCCAGAAACGGATGAGTTTATTCTGCGACAAATCGACGCAAGCACCTTGGAGGTTGAGTTGAACAAAGATCACTCCATCAACCGCATATTCGAGGTGCTGAATACTCACGGTATTCGTGTGAGCAGTCTGCGTAACAAGACGAACCGATTGGAAGAACTGTTCATTGAACTGGTACAACAGAGTAACCACGATACAACGCAGGAGGTATCAGCATGACGTTAACTGATCAAATGACAGCGCTGAAAACCATTTTAATTAAAGAAGTTCTGCGTTTCTCACGCATCTGGGTACAAACCATACTCCCACCTGCCATTACCATGGCACTGTATTTTGTTATTTTTGGCAAGCTGATCGGAAGCGCGATTGATACCAGTGCAACCGATGGTTATAGCTATATTGACTACATCGTACCCGGCTTGATTATGATGTCCGTTATTACCAACTCTTATTCCAATGTTGTGTCGTCGTTTTACAGCGCAAAGTATCAAGGACATATACAAGAGTTACTGGTCTCACCGACACCTAACACCATTATCCTGATTGGGTTTATCGGTGGTGGCGTGATACGCGGATTAATGGTCGGCGCTATTGTCACGCTGGTATCTCTGTTCTTTACCGATATGGATGTACAGCATCCATTTCTTACCGTTATCACCCTATTCCTGACGTCGGTACTGTTTGCAACAGCGGGCTTGATCAATGCGGTATATGCGAAATCATTTGATGATATCAGCATCGTTCCGGTATTCGTATTGACGCCACTAACCTATTTGGGTGGTGTATTCTACTCAATCAAACTGTTATCGCCGTTCTGGCAAACCATGTCATTAGTTAATCCGGTACTGTATATGGTTAACGGCTTCCGCTATGGCATCCTGGGTGTGTCAGACATCAGTATCTATATTAGCTTGGCCATCATTCTGATCTTCATTGTGATCTTATTCAGTATCGCTTACTTCTTACTGGATAAGGGAGTCGGTATCCGCAGTTGACCCCATGGTTTGATTATCCGACGTTTGATTGTAGTGAAAAACATGCAGTCGTTATTGGTGCGGGTATTGCCGGCTGCCAAATGACGTGGCATTTATCTCAGCTTGGTTGGCGGGTTACTCTTGTCGAGCAAGCAGGTAACATAAGCAGTCAGGCATCGGGAAACCTAGCTGGTGTCATCTCACCGAAACTCACTGCTCAGGCAAGCGAGTCTGAGCAGTTCTATACAGATGCATTTACGTATACCACGGAGCAACTCAGGCAGCTCATCTCATTAGGTGCTGCTATCGATTGGCATGCCTGTGGTCTGTTGCAGCTTGCTCATAATGATCGTGAGCTTAAACGCTGGAATGCTCTCAAAGCCCGCGACTTTGCTGAGAACTTTATTCAATTGCTTGATAAAGAAAGCACTGCTGAGATCGCTGGCATCGTTTGTGATTACCCTGCAAGTTATTTCCCAAAAGCTGGCTTTATAAACCCAGCGTCTTTTTGTCAGGCCCTGCTTGCGAACAGCCAACATCAACTTATCCAATCTACCGAAGTCACTCAACTCAGACGAGACACCAATAAGCAACATTGGGAGATCATTGGTGACGAGCAAGCAGTCATTGCCTCTGCAGAGGCTGTCGTGATTTGTAATGGTCAAAATCTCAATCAGTTTTCACAAAGTTACTCTATACCACTGAGTAATGTACTGGGACAAACCAGCTTAGCAAAGTCATCTACACCTCATGAGTTAAAATGCGTTATGGGACATGAAGGCTATCTCACACCGACTTATGATGGAGTGAATGTTTTTGGGGCTACTTATGAACGAGACTATGCAGAGATCAGTCTCAGTACGGATGCTGATCAACGCAATTTCTCACAACTCAAACAATACTTACCGGAATGGTCCGAAACGATCGTGTCTTATGAAAGTGGTCATGCTGCGGTTCGACCTGCAACACCAGACCGTTATCCTTTTGCGGGTGCTGTCCCAGAAACCAGTCAGTACATCAAAGACTATACTGATCTGAAGCACGGACGTGCCTCTCAGCGCTTCCCAAAAGCTACCTATCATCATGGTTTATTTTTATTAGGTGGACTTGGATCAAGAGGACTAACCACCAGCGGCTATTGCGCTCATTTGCTTAGCCAGTTAATGAATAATCAGCTAACTATTGAGCAAGGTGAGTTACTCAATAAACTACACCCCGCCCGCTTTTTGATTCGGCAAATAAAGCGTGGAGAACTCTAGCTGTATATACTCACAGGTCTTATGTATAAAGCTACCTGCCTGACCTGACCACACAGCCCCCCATTCAAACACTGCACCTTCATAACGACAGGAGACAGTAGTTAAACCAGTCTTATCGTTAAGCTAAACCTCGTGCAAGATCGTCACGAATATCTTCAAACGTCTCTAAACCTACTGATACCCGCAACAAGTTATCGGAGATCCCAGACTCCGCTCGCTGTTCATCACTAAGGCGCCCATGGGTGGTGGATGCAGGATGTGTGATGGTACTTTTTGCATCGCCTAGATTAGCCGTAATGGAGATCATTTTCGTACTATCGACAACATGCCAACACGCTTCACGACCACCAATTACCTCAAACGATACAATGCCACCAAAACCACTCTGTTGTCGCTTAGCCAGATCATGCTGAGGGTGATTTTCTAATCCGGGGTAATATACCTTAGATACTTTAGGGTGGGCCGATAACCACTGAGCAAGTTTCGACGCATTTTCACAGTGTGCTCTCATGCGTAGCCCTAGAGTCTCAAGTCCCTTATGGAAAACCCAGGCATTGAATGGACTCATCACCATGCCACCTGAACGCAGAACACCAGCAACCTCTTTAGCAACCAACTCTTCACCGCCAACAACCGCACCACCCAAACAGCGTCCCTGTCCATCAAGATACTTAGTCGCAGAATGGATCACCAAGTCAGCCCCAAGGCTTAATGGTCGTTGTAATGCAGGTGTGCAGAAACAATTGTCTATCGCTAACAAGGCATCATTGTTATGGGCAATGTCCGCCAATTCTTTGATATCAACAATTTCGGTGAGCGGATTTGAAGGTGTCTCTGCAAATAATAATCGCGTATTGCTACCGACTGCTGCACGCCACTGGTCAAGATCAGTCAGATCAACAAAGCTAACATCGATGCCAAACTTTTCAATGTAATTGTTAAACAAAACCGTCGTAGTCCCAAATACCGAACGTGAACAAACAATGTGGTCCCCTGTTTTTAGCAATGCTAATACAACAGCCAGTATCGCTGACATTCCAGAAGACGTAGCTACACAAGCCTCACCACCTTCTAATGTGGCTAGTCGTTCCTGAAAATAGGCAACGGTAGGATTCGTCATGCGCGCATAAATATTACCGGGTTGATCACCGGCAAATTTAGCCGCCGCTTCTGCCGCGCTATTAAATACAAAACTGGAGGTTGGGAAAATCGCTTCGCTATGCTCTTGTTCGTTTGTGCGCTCGTGGCCACTACGGATAGCTAAGGTTTCAAAGTGTAATTCGTCATTCATTTTCTAAGTACCTGTCTGTAAAGCGGGCACAAAAAAACCCGCAATAGAAACTAAAGCAGGCATATTGCCCTCTTTAGCTGAATTTATAGTGCGCCCGCAAGCTGTGTATCAAATCGGCGCATTAAGATAGTTAGAATAGAACGCTACAGTCTCTGGGTCAATTGCTTATCCATAACTTTTGTTAGTCTGAGCGTCCACGAAAGCGATCCATCAATCGACGCTCACGTTTATTGGGCTTGTGTGTAGGGTGTTTTATATTGGCTGCTTGCAAGCGATTTAACTCGTGCTGTGCCTCACGTTGCTGAACACTCTCTTCTGTTTCTTCGTACAGCAATACCGCTTCTTTTGCAGGGCGACGCTTATCATTAATACCCCTCACAAAGACATGATAACGATCCATTCCCCGGGTGATATTCAATTCATCATCCTCACGAACGACCCGCGAGGGCTTCACCCGCACACCATTGAGATGTACTTTACCGCCGCTGATTGCTTCAACCGCTAAGGCACGGGTTTTAAAAAAACGTGCTGCCCAAAGCCATTTATCTAAACGTAGCTCGTTCAGTTCTTTACTTCTAGTGGCCATTCTACAATCCTGTCTTCTAAATCTTCATCCTCAAGATCCCGCTCAAACACAACGCGCTTTATTGCGGAATTACCGGTAGCGTGTACCCTATTTTTATCACGACACACCAAATGATGCCAGCTGGCTAATCCTAAGCCCTGTTGCAAACGTCGATAACTGCAACTCGGCGGCATCCAATTTAAGGCATCAAGGTTTTGCGGGGCTAATTGCACACAGTCAGGAACACGTAATAAGCGATTCTTATAGTCGGCACACTGGCAAGCATCGCCGTCAAACAAGTGACAGGCTACATCAGTGTAATAAATCTCTCCCCCATCTTCCTCTTCATCCTGCAACTTAATCAGGCAACACTTACCGCATCGGTCACAGATTTGCTCCCATTGCTCATCCGACATGGCTTGCAACGGTGTGATTTCCCACCACTTCTCTGCCATTACTTTTCTCCTCTAAGCTTTTGTAGCTCAGCATCAGATTTTCTATCTTTTTCCAACGCTCGTACCAGCCTAGAGAATTCTTTTGGAGAAGTGTAGTAAAAGGTCTCCTTACCTTCTTTATCCCAGAGCACTACGGTACCTTTGCTCTTAAAATAACGATACTCTGCGCTATCTGTTACTTTCTTGATGGAGTCCGGCTCACCGAAAAATTCAATCTGTTTCTGTTCATAATTGGCAATAGGTATGTACATGAATCGCCATACTCGAAGCCCTAACGCCTGCGTTAGCTGCGCGTCATTTAGACTGTATTGCCAATAATTGTTTGGCGTAGGCTTGCGTCCTGTAGCCGATGCTAATATAGATTCCAGCAAAGCATCTGGCGCATCCAGCTCAGCAACTAAACGCGCATCAAACTTGCCAATCTTAGTTTTCCCCAAGTACGCTTCTAGCAACAAGGTGTTATCTGGCTTTTGAAACAATCGGACATCCGCAAGTTCTTGAAAGTGCATTGCAAATTCACTCAGCGTTGCCTCTCCCGGGTGAATACCGAACACCTCGGTTACACCAGTGCTGTCGCTTTGGATCATCCATGGCAATTGACGACTCTCAACTGAAGAAGTACTGCTATTGCACGATGCAATGACAAAACAGGTCAAACATATGAACAAAGTTTTCATTAATGATAGTTATGAATTTCTTTAAATTTAGGATTAAGAATGTGAATTCAATTATACTTGACGCATACGTCATATCGCCCGGTAACATCTCTCACTCTAAGGAAATAACACTGTAGTCACCCAGGCGGTTAAATATGGTCGCAATATACACTAACTCAGGAGTCTAAAATGAGCACGAACGATACCGTAACGATAACGGATAATGCAACGGGCAAACAGGTTGAACTACCAATACTTAGACCAACTACTGGTAATGCTACAATTGATATCAGCCGCTTACCGAAAGAGCTGGGCTATTTCACTTACGACCCTGGCTTCGTTGCGACTGCGAGTTGTCACAGTGCAATTACGTATTTAGATGGAGACAAAGGCGTACTTGAGTACCGTGGCTACCCTATCGAACAGCTTGCAGAAAAAAGTAGCTTTTTAGAAGTTTGCTACCTGCTGTTTCATGGTGAACTACCAAACGAAAAAGAGCTGACTGACTTCGATCAAATCATTACCACTCATACAATGCTGAATGAGCAGATGAAGCGTTTCTACAGCGGATTCCGCCGTGATGCTCACCCTATGGCAACCATGGTAGGTGTAGTTGGCGCACTTTCTGCTTTCTATCATCACGATGAAGATATCCATGACCCTAAACATCGTATGATCACCGCGCACCGCTTGATTGCCAAGATGCCAACCATCGCTGCATGGAGCTATCGCTATGCAAATGGTCAGCCAATGGTATACCCAAAGAATTCTTTGGATTACTCAAGCAACTTCTTATACATGATGTTCTCAATGCCTACCGAGGAATACACTCCAGATCCTCTGTTTGTAAAAGCACTAGAATTGTTACTCATTCTTCATGCTGATCATGAGCAGAATGCGTCAACATCGACTGTTCGCTTAGCTGGTAGCTCAGGTGCAAATCCATTTGCAGCTCTGTCAGCGGGTATTGCTTCATTATGGGGGCCTGCACATGGTGGTGCTAACGAAGCAGTTATTCGTATGCTTCAGGACATTGTTGATTCAGATAATGATGTTGCACATTACGTTGCTCGCGCAAAGGACAAAGACGATCGTTTCCGTTTGATGGGCTTCGGTCACAGAGTTTATAAAAACTTTGATCCACGTGCAGTAATCATTCGGAAAACGTGCCTTGAGCTACTTGAACAACTAGGCCCTGACAATCAATATCAGGAGCTTTTTGATACTGCTAAAGAGCTTGAAGAAATTGCACTAGCGGATGAATACTTCGTAAAACGAAACCTTTATCCAAACGTTGATTTCTATTCGGGTATTATTTTGTTAGCAATGGGTATACCATTGAATATGTTTACCGTAATTTTTGCTATGGCAAGAACTGTTGGTTGGATTTCTCACTGGAATGAGATGATCGCGGATGACGATTTCCGAATTGGCCGCCCAAGACAATTGTACTTAGGGTCTGAGCCACGGGACTATGTCGAAATTGAAAACAGATAATAAGAGGATGGACTATGTTTGATAATATGACTATGGGTAACGCTGTTACTGCACTTACAGGACTAATGGTTCTTATTAGTGTTATATTGATTAGATTACTAGGTGATTTCTTCATCATTTTACCTATTATCATTGGTGTACTTAGTGCTCAAGCGGCATTTACTGGCTTTTGCCCAATGGCCATTCTTTTAAAAAAGTACAACTTGGTTAAGTAAGTCGCTAGACATCTACTATTAAACAAATAAATAAAGCGCCTTTGAGGCGCTTTATTTTTGTCTCGAGTTTTTATGAGAGCAATTGTTAGTTTTGTTTTACTGTTATAACTCTCAGCTTAATTACAAATACAGCCTACCCCACATACCTTATCTGATGTTTATCCTATGACAAGAGCACATGCTGCTTACACCGGCACTTGAATAGTAATTTGGTTTACAGTCACAGTAGATCTGACGATCAACCCTATCGACCTACTGATTGTTTGGATGTTTGGCTTTGCATTTGGTAGTTGGTAGTTGGTAGTTGGTAGTTGGTAGTTGGTAGTTGGTCGTTGGTCGTTGGTCGTTGGTCGTTGGTCGTTGGTCGTTGGTCAAGAGACTGTGCTCAGACAAGTAGTTCAGATAATGGCTAACACGCTGACTACCAAGCATCCCGCCCTGCGCCATGCTCTGTCATCTATT
>NZ_QGKM01000025.1 GCF_003172875.1 Leucothrix pacifica
ACTACCTTGAAAAACACCGCCTTATACAATTGCGGTAATCAAAGGGGACGGCATCGGGGTTGATGTCACCGACGCAACACTGGCTATCGTGGACGCCGCAAAAAACAAAGTCGGGGGCTTCTCACTCGATTATCAGTTTATTCAGGCTGGTGCGGCTTATTACCAACAGACAGGTCAAGACATTGAGGAGGGCGGTGAACAAGTCGCCGGTGAAGCAGACGCTATCTTTTTAGGGGCTATCGGCCTGCCATCAGTGCGTTACCCGGACGGAACAGAAATCTCCCCTCACTTAAGGTTGCGGGATCGATTTCAGCTATACGCCGGCGTGCGTCCGGTAAGAGCATTTCCGAATGGACCGAAGCGCTTATCCGACACCCGCGCCAATGATATCGACATGGTGATTCTGCGGGAGTCAACCGAAGGACTCTTTTATACCGCTGCAGTGCACAATCGTTGTCCGGTCGAAAGTGACCATGAAGTGCAGGACGTAATGAGCATCACCCGTGATACAACAGAAAAGCTGCATGACTTTGCTTTTAAGCTGGCGGAGAAACGTAAGCACCGCGGTAAGAAAGGGGTAGTGACCTGCGTGGATAAAGCCAATGTCTTCAAATCGATGGCTTTTTTCAGAAAGATATTTGACGAACGACATGCCAATTACAGTCATACTGAAGTCAATTACAACTATGTGGACGCGCAGGCGCTGGACTTTATCCGTCGTCCCTGGGACTTTGATGTGTTGGTAACAGAGAATATTTTTGGCGACATTTTATCGGACTTAGCCGGTGGACTAGTAGGTGGTATGGGCATGGCTGCCTGCGGAGAGATCGGGGACAATCATGGCTTATTCCAACCGGCACACGGCAGCGCTCCTGACATCATGGGACAAGACAAAGCCAACCCACTCGCGGCCATTCTCAGTGGTGCACTTATGCTGGATTATCTCGCGGATAAATCAGCTAATACCCAACTAGCCGATGCCGCCTTATTGATTGAGTCAGCGGTGTATGACTGTTTCTCAGACAACACCATTCGCCCTATGGAGTTTGGTGGCGATATGGGGACAAAAGCGGTCACTGACACGCTACTTGAGCGCATTAGTCGCTAAATAAATACTTCGGGTAACACACTGTGTTTATGTTAATTGTTGAATTTGAAATTAAACCAGACTATGCCGATCAGTTTGCTACGTTGGTTCAGGCGCAAGCGGACAACTCGCTAAAGCTAGAGCCGGATTGTCATTTCTTTATGGTTGAGCGACGGGAAGACGCAAATAATAAATTTGTTTTATCAGAGGTCTATACGCATGCAAAAGCGTTTCAAGAACACTTAGCGTCAGCGCACTTTCTTGATTTTGATAACAATATTGCGGATTGGGTGATTGAGAAAAATGTGCGTTCGATTGAATAATCAAGACAAAACGACTAAAACGGCCCACACCACCTAGATGGCATGGGCTGTCATCATTTACCCAGTGGTAGCACTAGCGATTGAGCGCTATACGGACGCGAGATAAGCTTCCAGTTGATCGGTTAAGCGATATTTCTCATCATCACTAATAAACGCTGCTTCAAAACCATTGCGTGCTAATGTTGCGATCTCCACCTGAGTCAAATCAACCGCTTCTGCCAGCGCGATGAAATTCTCATTCATATAGCCACCAAAGTAAGCGGGATCGTCAGAGTTAATCGTGGCTTTAAGACCCGCTGACAGCATTTTCTTAATCGGGTGATTCTTCAGATCATCCACGACGCATAGCTTTAAGTTGGACAACGGGCAAACCGTAAGCGCCATGCTTTCATCAGCAATACGCTGCGTCAGTGCAGTATCTTCCAGTGCGCGGTTACCGTGGTCGATACGCTCTACTTTTAGCAGATCCAACGCCTGCTTCACATACTCTGGCGGGCCCTCTTCACCAGCATGCGCCACGATATGAAAACCTTCTGCTTTGGCGCGTTCAAACACTGCTGTAAACTTCTCAGGCGGATGGCCTAGCTCAGATGAATCCAAACCAACACCAATGATTTTATCCTTATGAGGTAAGGCCTGCTCCAACGTTTTCATCGCATCATCTTGATCTAAATGACGCAAGAAACACATGATTAAACCAAAACTAATGCCTAACTGCGACCGGCCATCTTCCAATGCACGGTGAATACCATTCAACGCTGTTTCAAAGGCCACACCACGCTCAGTATGACCTTGTGGATCAAAGAAGATCTCAGTATGAAGCACATTTTGCGAGTGAATTTTCTTGAGGTATGCCCAAGTCAGATCATAAAAATCCTGCTCTTTATGCAGTACATTCATGCCTTGATAATAGATATCGAGGAAGTCCTGAAGGCGACTGAAGTCATACGCTTTACGCAGTGCTTCAACATCCGCAAACGGTAGATCAATATTATTGCGCTGAGCGATTTCAAACATCAACTCAGGCTCAAAAGTACCTTCGATATGAAGGTGTAACTCCGCTTTTGGGAGGTTTTCAATAAAGCTTTTCATGGTCACGCGTTCCAGTATTTTCATCTATATGCAGTGCAGTATAACGACTGGAATACAACAAAACTATGTTGCTCGTGTTTATTGATGGGAACACGGATTAGTGATGGTTGATATAGAGGTTTGATCCAACCTCTCATTAGCTATCCAAGCTGAAGTCAGGTTTGCAATTACCAGTTAAAAGGTAACATTGAGAATGGCGTGAATTTATTTCCCATCTGATCCACTTCATTGGTCATGCGCCCCATCTGGCTGGACATCACCAAAGTCATATACGACATGGTATCGCTCATTTTTATAATATTCGGATTCATCTCTTCCAGCTGCTTCATTGAGGCGCGCATCTCTTCCATAGAAGACTGAATCTGTTGCATGGTGTGCATAGACTCCTGTATGTCACTCATCGAGCGGTTCATATCCGTAATTTGTTGCAGTAACTGTGGGGCGATGTCAGAGGCAGGTTTGATGGTTTCATCAAGCTGATCGATGGCTTTACTGATGGTATGAAAATCTTTGAAACCAGAGGTCCAAATGGGCTGCCAGACGAAAATAAACATGGAGAGCATCACTACCAATGCAACTGACGAAATTAAGAAAAACATTCCTTTCCAGAAACATGCGAACTTTTCCATGTTGATATCCTCTCCTGTCTGACACGTCACTGCCAGTTACATTGCTTATTGCCGATTTTTCACTGCCGCAGTGTAAACGTCATGTTGGATAAGTGATATATGCCAAAATTGCCATTGGGGATAGGTAAAGGTATGCACGTTGGACTTAGACAACACCAGCCCCTAAACTGATTTACGTTTCTGTGATGAATACCATCGTGATTCCGCTGCCGACTGCCGACTTCTGACTTCTGACTTCTGACTTCTGACTACTGACTACTGACTACTGACTACTGACTACTGACTACTGACTACTGACTACTGAGATAATCGTGCTAAAAACCCTCTCCATTGCCAACTATCGTTCATTACTGAATCTCACCATTCCGCTTGGTCGGTTGAATGTGATTACCGGCGCGAATGGCAGTGGAAAATCAAACCTTTACCGAGCTTTGCGGCTGCTGGCAGAAACCGCACAAGGCGGCGTCATTAATGCACTGGCCAGAGAAGGCGGCTTAAATTCAACATTTTGGGCAGGCCCGGAAACACTCTCTCGCAGCATGCAAATGGGTGATGTGCCGATACAAGGTACGGTCAGGCAAAAACGTGTACGACTGAAACTCGGGTTTACTGCAGAACATCTCGGTTATGCCATTTCTCTTGGTTTACCAAAACCGTCACCTTCAGCCTTTTCACTTGACCCCGAAATCAAACGTGAAACCATCTGGGCCGGTGATTTTTATCGCCCTGCAAGTGCACTGGTAGATCGCGAAGCAGCCGTGGTTAAAGTGCGTGATAAACGACAGTGGCAAGTTATCTCACAACACCTCAGCACTTTTGATAGCCTATTTAGTCAGATCGCTGACCCTAAACATTCACCTGAAATACTCGACTTGCGCGAGACCATACGCAACTGGCGATTCTACGATCATTTCCGAACCGATGCCGATGCACCCGCGCGCCAACCACAACTTGGTACACGAACTCCGGTGATGCATCATGACGGTCGGGATATTGCTGCGGCCATTCAAACCATTCGGGAAATTGGTGACCACCACGCTTTGGATGAAGCCGTCAGTGATGCGTTTCCAGGGGCTAGTTTGCGGGTTATTTCCCACGAAGACGGACGATTCTCTTTGGAGTTTAGCCAACATGGTTTACTGCGACCACTATCCGGCGCTGAACTGTCGGATGGAACCTTGCGATATATATTGTGGATTGCCGCCCTACTCACGCCCAGACCGCCACCTCTAATGGTACTGAACGAACCGGAAACCAGTCTTCATCCGGACTTATTACCGGCACTCGCCCGCTTGATTATTCGTGCTTCAGAAAATACGCAAGTTTGGGTGGTGTCGCACGCCTCGCGCTTGATCAGTGCTTTAAATGAATCACCGGAATGTCATGCGATTGAGCTGGAAAAAGAGTTTGGGCAAACGCGAGTGAAGGGGCTGGGGATGTTGGATGAGCCTGCTTGGCATTGGCCGGACAAGCAATAATCCGGCATTCGGTTATTTTCTATTGTTATCGTAACTACATCTTCTGTGAGCAATAAATCAATCTTTCACAATCTTAAAACCAGCCGCAATAATCGCCTTCAGCGCCTCTCGTGACGTACTGCGGTCGTACTCTTTTTCAGCTTCAGGCAACTCATCATAAGGCACCAAACAAGGGTGTAATAATTCTTTATCATTACGCTCGTCACCGTACCTCCAGCCATCTTTCATGCGCTGTTGCGACCACACTTCATGAGTATTAAACGCGAGTTTCTCAAGCAGCTCTTCAAGCTCATCAGGTAGGTCAACTTTACTGGTATCGATTGGTTTGGGGTTGTACATATTGTCATCCTTTTTTCTAACCATCATAGTAGACGCGTCAGCATCGTCAAGCAAATTCAGGACTAGCCGTGCCCTATCACGCAATAACACTGCTCCATCTACTATAGACAAGATTCCACACAAAAGATCATTATCAATGCCAACGGTCGGGTGTTGATTTTCTGAGCCAGTGACATAGAAACATCATAAAACAGTCATTTAGCTGCAGCTTTCGCGCATGAGAATGTCGGCTATGTCACAAGCTAACTATTCAAATCAGATACGCCTTGCCGTTGTCACCGAAACCTGGCCTCCTGAAGTCAATGGCGTGGCGAATACCATCCAGCATTTGGTCAATGGCCTGCTAAGACTAGGCCGCTATTATATTGAGCTAGTCAGACCCAAACAGTCCGCAAGCGACCAGCCGCTGCTGCAGGAAGACTTTGAAGAATATCTGACAAACGCCATCACTCTGCCTTTTTACAAAGAGGTAAAAGCGGGTTCCCCTCATTTTTTTGGATTAAGAAAGCGCTGGAAACAACAACGCCCTGACATTATTCAGATAGTCACCGAGGGGCCATTAGGTTATAGCGCGATGCGTGCGGCAAAGTCACTGGGCATTCCTGTCTTTAGTGACTTTCATACCAACTTCGACCAGTACAGTCAGCACTACCATTTGACGTATGGCTGGCGGCTGGTCAATCGCTATTTACGCCATCTACACAACAGCACGCTGTGCACACTGGTCCCTACCACGGAACTAGCACAGCAGCTGCAGCGGAGTGGCTATAAAAATCTGGAAATATTAGAACGTGGTATCAATGCCGGGTTGTTTCATCCCCACAAACGTAGCCAACAGCTAAGGCACTCACTGGGTATTATGGATGGGCAGTTAATGGTTACCTTAGTTAGCCGAATGGCACATGAGAAGAACCTTGATCTGGCCTTTGCCGCCTACCGCGAAATACAACAACAAGTGCCCAATGCCCGATTCGTACTAATTGGAGATGGGCCAGACCGCGCACGACTCCAAGCACAACACCCGGACTGCCTATTCGTCGGAATGCAAACCGGCGAAGCCTTGGCACAGCACTACGCCAGCGGTGACTTATTTCTGTATCCCAGCACCAGTGAAACCTTCGGTAATGTGATTATTGAGGCCATGGCCAGCGGATTACCCGTCGTCACCTATGACTATGCTGCAGCCCATAAATACATTCAATCCGGCAAGAATGGCATCACCGTTGAACTACACAATGAAGGCGCTTTTATCGATGCAGCAGTCAGTCTGGCAACACAGTCACAACAGCGACACGCAATGGGTATCAAAGCGCGCGCCACCACACAACAACTCAGTTGGGATAACGTGGTTTTACATCTGGATCATATCACCCAGCAACTCTTAGCCAAGGTACATCATGAAGAAACTGCACCAGCTTAATGCCTACGAAATACCACTGTGCCTGCTGTGTAACAAGGTCAATCATTGGAAACCTGTCAGTCTGTTCTTTGCTGCGATTAGCCGCTTGGGAGATGGCGTTTTCTGGTATGCACTCATGGCCTCTTTACCCTTCATCTATGGCTTGGGGGCGATCGTGGTGTCACTGCATATGGCACTGGTCTCGCTGGCAGGCCTGATCATTTATAAATGGCTAAAGACCTCAACCGTACGGGTACGCCCTTATCGCTATAACGACGACATTTTCCAAAATGTTGCGGCACTGGACCAATTTAGTTTTCCCTCCGGCCACACCTTGCATGCAGTTAGTTTCTCAGCAGTCTTGCTTCACTACTATCCGGAGTGGGGTTTACTAGTTATCCCGTTTGCCACGATGGTAGCGCTGTCTCGCGTTGTATTAGGACTGCATTACCCCAGTGATGTTGTGATTGGGGCAGTACTAGGGTTCGCTCTGGCCAGTGGCAGTATTGAGTTGGTGACTCTGTTTTAACACAAGGGAAATCGAACCATCATTAAACGGTTATCTAAACGCCTTAAGCACCCATTCGTCATCACACTGAAGGTTAACCATGAGCACTTCAACTACTGCAACACACCTCTCAGCCGGGTTGCCGCTGAGCCATAAATCTCAGTAAATTTTGGCATTGACAATATAGAAACACTTGATAGCAATTCCCACAATCGCCCCTTTTGTTCTGATAAAATAATTGTCCAACTAAAAAAGTTGCCAATGCAGAATATAAGGGGAAAAGCATGAGCAAATATAACGTCGCATTTATTGGACTTGGGGTAATGGGCTACCCTATGGCTGGTCACTTAGCAGCTGCCGGCCACAACGTCTGTGTCTATAACCGCACCACAAGCAAAGCGGAGAAGTGGGTTTCTGAGCATGGTGGGCACCTTGCAGAAACACCGGCAAAAGCCGCTGAAGGTGCAGACTTCGTGTTCGCTTGCGTAGGCAATGATGATGATCTTCGTGGCGTCACATTAGGTGATTCCGGAGCGTTCAAAGCCATGCCAACTGGCGCTGTTTTTATCGACCACACAACCGCTTCAGCCAATGTCGCACGTGAGCTTTCTGAGAAGGCTTGTGAATTAGGCTTCGCTTTCTTAGACGCACCGGTTTCTGGTGGTCAGGCAGGTGCTGAAAATGGCGTACTCACAGTGATGTGTGGTGGTTCTGAAACGACCTTTGACAGCGCTAAGCCATTGATTGATTGCTTCGCCAAATCAGCACAGTTAATGGGGCCGTCCGGTGCCGGACAACTCACTAAAATGGTCAATCAAATCTGTATCGCCGGTTTGGTCCAGGGTTTGTCAGAAGGTGTTGCTTTTGCACAAAATGCCGGACTGAACGCTAAGCAGGTGTTTGATGTGATCGGCAAAGGTGCCGCGCAATCCTGGCAGATGGATAATCGCCACGAGACCATGATCGATGGTAAGTTTGATTATGGCTTTGCAGTGGATTGGATGCGCAAAGACTTAAGCCTGTGCTTTGAAGAAGCTGAGCGCAATGGCTCGCAACTGCCAGTGGCTCAATTGGTGGATGCCTTTTATGCTGAGGTACAGGAAAATGGCGGGAATCGTTGGGATACGTCTAGTTTAGTGACGCGTTTGCGGACTCAAAAGTAACAGTCATGCCAGCATTTCGTAAGCAAACATTCCTGCAACAAACCTCCCTTGCAAAATGAGAGCCTGACTTTCATTTTGCAAGGCATGAGGATTAGATCGTTTTACTTATGCCTTTCAAAAAATCCCGCACCTCATAGCCCACAAAACAAATACATCATCACGTCTCAGTATTATCGAAAACGCTGGCTTTCATGTTTTTCCAGGTTAGCTTGCGAGAGACTTTTGATCATCTATCAAAAACGTTCAAACCATTCATCTTCAGTACTTACTGTGCGGATTGATTAGGATGCCTGTAGTCGACTATTACTATCGAATAAGTCTTTGATTGACCGGCATATTCGTAATAAAGGTTAAGTATGCTTATTTTTTTGAGACAAATCTGCCACCTTAGCCTTTTTTCTGTCAGCCTTTGGTTTTATATTTTTATCCTCTGTACACGACAAAAAATTAAACGACCGAATATAGTTCAAATATTGAACAACTGAAAACCCATCACTAAGTTGTTATT
>NZ_QGKM01000026.1 GCF_003172875.1 Leucothrix pacifica
ACTGGGATGCGTTCATATAGGTGGTAATAATCTTGAGCTCACGCCCACTGTTGGTAAATGCCTCCAATTCCTTACAAAAAATGCGAATCCCTGCCCACTTGATAAATGAAACGAGCCAGTAGATTTTGTCAGCAGAAAGTATCTCGCGCTTTAGCTCAGACTCCAAAGACAGTCCGGCATTGCTACCACAGAACAGTTCGCTTTGCGTCAAACCCGTCAGTGGAAAAATGTTCTCAACATACTTTCTTAAATCTGAGGATACGGGGTTTTCGAGCTCGTAAATTGCCGTTAGAATTTTTCCTTGGGTATCCAGCAAGTTTTCCTCGAAAAAGTCCTCATCTTGAAACTTTCCCTTCAACCACATGAGTAATTCATTCGAGAACTCGATTTGTTTTTGCAGCTGATCATCGCCTTTGGGAATAGCTTTAATCGCAAACTCTAGAATATTGCTAAGAAAGCGGGACAACCAAATTGATGCATCAGCACTCTCTAACTGGCGGTCACCGATATAAAAACGATCTCGATCTAAGTGGCTTTCAATGAGCTGGGTGATCAGCTGTTCGTAGATGCCGACTTGTTGCATGCGATGCCTTCCGTGTTTTTAAGTTATTCAGCGATGATTGGATCTTCGCATATAGTTAGTATTTTAACCATTTTTGGTAGCTTTTAGTGTGCTACTAGTAGGTTCTTAATTTTTCTTGTAAGCCAGCAGGTAAGCGATATAATCCCTAATATGCTAACCAAAACCCTCTACTACGCCAGCTACTTCTTGGGTCTACTCGGCATACTCTCCGCCTACCTGAGCTACTCCGTCTGGCACTACCCATACGATGAAACCGGCCGATATTTCGAACCCGTCGAGAGCATTGTCTATCACCAGCAAACACTGGAGGCGTATGTCTTCATGGCGGTGGTGTGTTTGGCCTTAACCGTTGTATTACTGACGGCGGCCATTTTCAGAAGCCGACAGTAGCGGAGCCGTTTGTTCTTGGTTATTGTGAGGCGGCTGGGTGGCTTAGGATAGTCTGTCTTTGACTCTGGAGATGTGATCCATTCTCATTAATTCTTACTCAGTGCACGAAGTGCATTTTCGGTGATTTCTTTGACTGTAAGAGGGGAAACGCCATTTTCTTTTGCGTCATCCAAGCGGCTATTGAGTTCCGTTTTTAGGTTTTCCCAAGCGGCTTGTTCGGCTATCTCATCATCTGTTCTGAATAATTTAGCAATAATGTAGTCCTTGATGCTTTTACCTTGCATCGCTGCCATTACTTTAATTTGCTGATGCTGGTCGCTTGAGACTTCTATGGTTAATCTGCTCATGTTGTATCTCTGTGCTTGTTGCTTTTATCATAACATCAAATGTTAAAATGTAAAAAAAGACTAGGGCGTGATTGCCTAGGTGCTTTCCCCTTAAATAATCTTGTGTTGGGTAACGTTTAACCAAGGGTAGTTAATGTGGTTAGACTATTTCGGACACATGGATACAAGTATTCTTTCATGCTAATTGGCAAGCACTGCTAAAGAGCCCCGCTCATCGTGAATTCTGAATTTGTTTTCAACGGCTTAGGTTTAGTTAGTCCTGTTGCTGTGCTATGTTTTGATTTATAGAGAAAAATGGTAGGCCACTATGTCAAAAGCAGTGATCAAAACAACATTGTCAGCTGAAGAGTATTTGGACGGAGAAAAGCGTGCGGAAACTCGTCATGAATATGTGACAGGTGAAGTTTATGCAATGGCGGGGGCAGGTGAACGGCACAACCGTATTGCGCTAAACGTTGCTTTCCAACTCCGAAGCAAAGCGCGTGGAGGAAACTGTGGTGTCTTCATGAGCGATATGAAGCTTCGTATAGAAAACGGAGAGCGTTTTTATTACCCGGACGTTATGCTGGTGTGTAATGAGAACGACGATCATAGTCATTACAAAGATGCGCCGTGTTTAATTGCTGAAGTACTATCCCCATCGACAGAGGCCGTTGACCGACGTGAAAAGTGGTTGGCTTACAGTGAGCTAGATAGTCTTCACTATTACCTTCTTATTTCTGCTGACAGAAAGCATGTTGATTATTACCAACGAGATGAAGAGGGGGCATGGCAAGTTTCAGCGCTTTCTTCGATGGATACTATCCTTGTGCAATGCGAGGACGGGACTAGTCACTTCAGTGCAGGCTTGTGCCTTGATGATATTTATGAGGATGTTACTTGGCGGTGATGAGTTGAAGTTTGAAGTAAAACGGTTAGGTAAAAACACTTACTAAATCACCTCAACCCAACTCTGGCTAGTATTAATGATCACTACCGATGAAAGGTACCGAATCAAACTAAAGATCTTTAGATTTAAGGCGCTGTCGGAATTTTTGGTTAATCACCTGAAGCCTCCAGCCTTGATGATTTTCCTGACAGAGTGAGTAATATTCCTACTAGACCGGTTGTCACCATATTCTATTTTTGAAGGGTTTATTGTGAGATAGTACCTAGGATACGTGCAATACATTCTGGTACAAGAACATGACATTACGAATCCACGATAAGATAATTTATAAGACCAACGTGACCTGCCCTGGTTGCGGTTGTATAGATACCAGAGTGATGAAATTTGAGGTAGTAGAACAAACCTATCATTGCCCGTCCTGCCAAAATGTATACGCTAAAAAGCTTGGCTCTTGCTGTATTTATTGCTCATACGGGAGTAAGAACTGCCCTGTTATTCAAGATATTCAGCTAAAGCTAAATCATTAGGGCTAACGGATCTTCGAATTTTAGGGCTTGAAAGACGGAAAACCTCTGAACACAACAATTTAGAAATCCACGATTGAAAAGCCATACAAGTGATCCAGACCGTAGTGAAACAGGCTTTTCCCATGTCGGGTATGGGCTTTGATTCTTTCAGGTTTACGGTAGAATATCGGCGCTATTTCAATCTCTGGTTTCAGTACCCGAAGCCCCCGCTCGATATCGGCCCATCGGTCCCTTTCCAGCGCGACTCGACCAATGTCATAGGTAAACCATCCTAGCACACTTAATTTAGACTAAGGGTTACACAGACGGTTAAAAACCATCTCATTCATGCTACAACTCACTCCAATAAAACATTAATCCTAAAAGTCTTTTTTCTATTCAGTGTTGATTCATCTGTAGGTGATTAAAGTGCGAATAATGTTCATATTTAACATGAATATTGATAAGTAAAAAATAATAAGCCAAGTATCAGATCTGATTTATAAGCGGTATTGGTTGATTATGATTAGTTTAAATAATAAATACACAAATAAGCGCTAGTAATCAGTTGGGGTAACAAATGGCTTCTAAGAAAACGTTTCAGTTTTTATTCCTATGCCTAAGTCTGCTAATTTTGCTTTGCTCAAGCATATCGGCACACGCATCCGGCTTAGACGCCAACAAAAGCTTTATGCCCGCAACGGTTTTACCCAAAGAAGTCTCCCGGCTCACAGTCGAATTACAAAACTCGAACACAGTAGTTGCTACAAACACCACCTTTACCGACGTGTTTCCAGCTGGTGTTTTTGTAGCTGCCACACCGAACGCGACCACGACCTGTGGTAGTGGCACAGTCACCCATAGTAACAGCGCTACGGAAGGCCAACTTACGCTGAGCGGTGGCACGGTTCCGGCAGGAGACGGGATTAATCCTGGGAGATGTAAGGTCGAGATCGATGTTCTTGCACCTACCAAAGGCACCTATATCAATACTATTGCTGCCGGAGATGTAACGGCGACTGCTAGTAGCAGCAGTATCAGCACTGATCAGGCAACCAGTGCAACACTCACTGCACTGATCAATCCGTTTACCGTTCAGATAAGTTCAGATACAAGTTCTTACAGTAGCTTTGTTTACCTCAAAGGCGAAGATGTCGCTACCATGACGTTGACACTCACTAACCCGAATGCAGTGTCCTTAACCGATGTCAACATGGACTGGGACTTTACCACTATTGCGCACCTGATTGACGGCACTGGGGGAGGTACCTGTGGTGGTACAGTATCTGTCATCGATGCGGGCAGCAGTTCAACCACCTACCGTGAGGAAACGGATTTCAGTTATACCGGTGGTACGATACCCGCTAACGGTTCCTGTACCATTACCGTGCAACTTCAGACACGCGCTTATGCCGATCAATCCTACAGAAACTATGATTATGGTCGTGCCGCGATTGCACCCAACACCTTTAGCACGGCGGAAGGCGCGACCAATACCACCACCACTGGTTATTTTTATAGTTACCACGGCATAGAGGTTGAAAAAACCTTTGATGATGAGACCCTTAAACAGGTGCATGCCATTTCAGGAGTAGCAACGTCCCAGTTAAAACTAGTGTTCGAAAACCTACAGGTAGTCCCGGTTACGCTAAATATAGCGGATATTATGCCAACGTCACCAGGGCAGATGACCGTTGATAGTATTGACAGCAATACGTGTGGCGGCACTATTTCAACCAATGGCGGCACTGAAATCACACTGACAGGTGGCAGCTTACCAGCCTCTCCCCGTATTGGTCGCTCATTTTCAAGCTGTGAAATTCTCGCCACCGTTTCTGTATTGACAGACGGCACTTACACCAATGACATTCCATCAGGTACTACCGGGGGTTATACATACGGTTCAACATCAGCCAGCCTGATCAAAACCAGCGGTGCGGCCACTATCACCAAAGCAAGACAAAACGAATCCATTCGCACCGGTGATGAAAACGTCTATATCTACACCATTTCCAATCTGTCTGATCCCACCACCGGTGATGACATCCTGAATTTACGTTTACGCGATAACTTTGAAGTTAAGAAAGGCACCACCAATTACGGCAGCTTGCTCACCGTCTCACAGGCAAATGTGATGAGTTCAACCTGTGCCGGAACCGTATTTAACTCAACACCGGGCGATGAATTTTTTGATATTAGCGGAGTCACTGTACCCAAAGGCACCAGCTGCCAAATCAAGGTGCAAGTCTCACATAAAGCCAATGATGAAGATTACGCTTATCAGGCCTTTGAAAATATTGCCGTCAAAACCAATCTCGCCGACGCCACAGAGGAAGGGGTCGTGTTTGATACCGGAAGCAGTACCAATAATATTTTTGGCGCTGAAGTGCTGCTGCAACACACTCAGTATAATTCATTTTCCATGGATATGGACTTCATCCCGGATGCGGTGAATGTCGGCGGTATTGCACGCCTGAGGTATGAACTTATTTCGTCAATGATAACCAATCAGGCAATCAACAATCTTTCGTTTAAGAACACCCTGCCTACCGACCTGACTGTCGCCGCTAATCCAAATTTCAGCTCCACTTGCGGTGGTACCCTTAACGCCGTACCCGGCTCCAGCTATGTCGAGTTCAGCGGTGGTTATATGACGGGCAATGTTCTAACTGCACCAATCAGCAGTGGAAGCATCACACGAAGATGCTGGGTTGAAGTCGATATTCAGGCACCGCCAGTAGCCGGTTCGTACAGCACCAGTATTCCGGGCGAGAATAAACTCACCCCGTTTACTGACTTAGATGCCACTGGAGAAAAAGCCGGTGAAATCGCACCTTATAAATACTTCTATAAAATCTATGCAAATACCGCAACCCTGACCGTTAACCCGGTTGATATTGGTGTAAACAAAACTTTCCTGACCCCACTGATCGGTGGTGGTGAGCCAAGCCGAGTAAGAATTACCATTGCGAACAACACAACAGGAGCACCAGCTCTAACCGGCGTAACGGTCACTGATGCCTTTACCGGTAGCGATATGTACCTGTACAGTAATGTTGATGCCACTTTTACAGACACATCAGGCAGTGATTCTGACGGTTGTCGTAACGCTACCATTACCGGTAATCCTGGTGATGGTTCTATTACGTTATCCAATGCTGATATTGACAATGGAGAAATTTGCCGGTTTGAATTCAATGTTACTGCTAATGTCGGTGGTAACCACATTAACAGTATCGGTGTTGGTGAAGTCACCTCAGATCAAGGTATTACTAACCCAACAGCCGTTTCTGCAACTCTTACCGTTGAACGCGAATTAAACCTGTCTAAAGGTTTCACTCCAAGTCACGTTGGCCCCGGCGAAACATCAGTACTGACTATCGAAATCACCAACTCGAACCAGGCACCGGCAAACTACACCGGTGCTGTGTTGGCACTGATTGATGAAATGCCAGCTGGTGTTGATGTGCAGTCGATCATCTCAAACACCTGTGGCGGTACTGCTACCATCGGCACGCAAAACGGAAATGATACCGTCCAGCTATCTGGGGGTAACTTCAACGCAGAGAACGCTTGTCGTATCAAAGCCAATGTCACCGCTGCCAGCACAGGAACGTATACTAATACTATCCCGTTGGGTGCCTTGCAAACCAATGAAGGTGCAACTAATGGCGGACAGACCGAAGCCACACTGAGTATCAACGAACCTCCTATCATCAACAAATCGTTCTCCCCATCCACTATTGGGCCGGGAATGGACAGTACGATTACTTTCCGGGTATACAACACTACCGATGTCGCATTAACCGGGATTAACTTTACTGACACCCTGACCAATATGAACCTGACCAGTCCGATGGTGGTCGGTGGTAGCTGCCAGAGTGTGAATTATAATGCGACCGCCGGAGGCAGTGTGTTTGAAGTCACTGGTGGGGTGATTCCAGCTAACGGCAACTGCACGATTACGGCAAAGGTCACCAGCTCAATCGTTGGAGTACATGACAATACCACTACCGGTGCTGATTCTGACCAGACCGGTATCGGTCCGGTTTCCAATACAGCCAAGTTGACCGTGCAGGAACCACCTGTGCTCAATAAAAGCTTTACCCCATCGGTGATTCAGGTCGGTACGATTTCTACTCTCACCTTTACTTTAACGAATAACAATGACACCTCAGTACGAATGGAGAGCTGGCCACATGCTTTTCAGGACTTTTTTCCCAACGGAATGACGGTTGCTGCGACGCCAAATGTCACCATGACCTGTAGCTCAGGGGCGCTCAGAAACGATGCCAATGATGCAGCGCCTGTTGCAGGGGATATCGGAGTGACTTTTGATTATGGTTTTGTACCGGCCAATGGCTCTTGTACGGCATCGGTAGATGTCACCGTGGCGAATCCGGGTAGTTATGTGAATACTACCACCGCTGCTAAGACGGAGTACCTTGGTTATATTCCGGCGGCCACTGCAACGCTTACTGCTACTGCGGGCGCACCGCCGAGTTACGACTATGGTGATGCACCGACAGCTGGTACCGCACCTTCCGGTGCGGGCAGTAATAACTACGGTGAAGCACGGCACCAGGTAGTGGCTGGTCTGCATTTAGGGGCAGTTGCGCCGGATAATGATGCGTCTTATCAATCCTCTGCGAGTGCGGATGGCGATGATACAGATGGGACGGACGACGAAGACGGAGTATCCGTATTCCCACGCCTCTCAGTTGAGGACAGTAGTTACACAATTCCAACGGCTAACATCATAGCTAACGGCGACGGCACGCTGCATGCCTGGATTGATTTTAATGGTGACGGTAGTTTTACCAGCAACGAACATACAAGCGTTAGTGTAAGCGCAGGAACGTTAAGTGGCGCCTTGCAGTGGACGGGTTTGAGTGGGCTTTCGGCCATGAATACTTTTGTCCGGCTACGCCTGACCACCGACAGCTTAGTGACAGCATCGGCACCATCTATCCCGGCCGGTGATGGTGAGGTTGAGGATTATGCGGTTACTATCACTGCAGCGCCTTCTGGCCCGGCCTTCTCCTGTACTGCAGATATTTACATGTCAACTGCTGCAAACTCTACAGCCAATACCCTGCTCTCAAAAATTGAAAAATCAGGTAGTTCTTATGCATTAACATCAGTGGGTTCTGGTGATAATTACAACGCCCTGGGATATTCCACAGCCGACAACTACCTGTATGCTATTGGCAACAGCCGTAACCTGCTGCGTGTTTATGCGGACGGCTCAACCAGCAATCTGGGTAATATTACCGGTTTGCCTGATGTTGACGGGTTCCGGTATATTGCGGCTGATATGGATGGTGCCGGTAATCTTTATGTTGCCGATGATCCTGCTCCAAGTGGTGCGAGCAGTCCACTCAATAGCATTTATGTTGTCAATGTTAACTCGGTGTCTGTGACGCAAACTATTTCATTGAGTCCTGCCATACCTGTTGCTACAAATACTTATAACAGTGCTTACTCCGGTTCTTATGTCAATGACTTGGCTTACAGTCCGGCTGATAATCAAATTTATGCCTTTATCCAAAGTGGTCATCTGTACAAAATTAACCCTAGTACAGGAGCTACCACCCAATTAAACAGCACTATCGGCGTAGCAGGCTCAAGCGGCAATACCTCATCCGGTATTTTTGGTGCTGCCTTCGCTGATCAGTATGGAGGCCTTTATGGCATTGATAACATGACTGGGGACCTCTATTCCTTCCACCGAACCACGGGTGTAATGACCTATGTGTCACCTGCTCAGTCGGGTACTTTTAACGATGGTGCGGCTTGTCATGATGCCAGGTTATTTGCCCAATATGATTACTCTGATGCTCCGGTAGTCGGTATAGCTCCCGATGGCATCAGCACCAACAACTACGGTGAGGCCAGCCACGTCATCTCAAGTGGTACTTACTTGGGCGCGGGCGCACCTGATGCCGATACAGCCAACCAGCCAACAGCCAATGCGGATGGTGATGATGCTGACGGTACAGACGACGAAGATGGTGTCACTATGCCAGCAATGACACAGGGCGCAAGTGTAACTATCCCGGTCAACGTCACCGGTGTAGGCGGCTATTTGCAAGGCTGGATTGACTTCGACGGTAACGGTACATTTGATGTTAGCGAACAAGTTGCGACGAATATTCAAGATGGTGGTGCAGGTGATACTGATAATACCGCTAACGGCGCAATCACTTTTGATGTCAGTGTACCTGGAACAGCGACGACGAATCAGACCTATGCGCGTTTCCGCTGGTCAAGCACACAGAATCTCGATAGCACTACGGCTGCAAGTGATGGTGAGGTTGAGGATTATGCTATTACCTTGCTTCCTCCGGCGCTGACTTTTGATCCTTGTTCAGCTGGCCCGGATACTGATTCTGATGGTGTAAAAGACAGTTGCGACCTGGATGATGATAACGATGGAATTTTGGATTCGGTCGAAGCGCCGAGGAATTATCAGCTCGTTCTGGCGTCTGATCTGGGACTAGCGGCGGGGGAGACTGCTCAAACCGGTTCTAAGGATATTAGTACCTTGTTGGGCGTTCCTGCTGGCAGCGTGATTGTGTCGTGGAGTAATGCCAATACCAATGCCAGTAGTGGTAATTTATCGGTTTCTGACACGCAGTGGACTGACTTTACTCTCTCCGGAAGTTTGGCTGCATTCGTCAAGGTTTCTCATGGCGGTAACTTAGCGGATGCAGGGGACAGTGATGGAATCGTCGCACTGGATGGTGCGCCTTACACACTGAACACTAGCTTGGAGAG
The DNA here is from genome assembly GCF_003172875.1 of Leucothrix pacifica. GTDB lineage: Bacteria > Pseudomonadota > Gammaproteobacteria > Thiotrichales > Thiotrichaceae > Leucothrix > Leucothrix pacifica. Next base: position 9,496 of record NZ_QGKM01000026.1, read on the forward strand.
TGGGTATTACGAAAGCAGTGATGGTAGTAATTACTGGGTGTATGCCGATGGTTCTGAGGGTGGAAATCAGGTTGGTAATTTCTTATGGGAGTCGGCGATTCCGGTGACTTCCTGGCGTGTGACTACTAACAATACTGGCAGCTTTAATAATAATTACAGCTTTCTGTTGGCTGTGGTGCCTGACTCTGATGAGGATGGTTTTTCGGATCATCTGGATTTAGACAGCGATAATGATGGTATTCCCGATAATGTTGAGGCGCAAACCACTGCTGCTTATATCGCTCCGGATGGTTCTGTAGGGGCAAATGGTGTTGATACGGCTTATGCAGGTGGGTTGACGCCAGTGAATACTGACGCTTCTGAAACTGGTGGTGATACGACGGCTGATTATCTTGATCTTGATTCGGATGCCGATGGTGCACTTGATATTGTGGAAAGCGGCCAAGGCCTGACGGATGGCAATGGTGACGGGCGCACCGATGGCAGTGTCGGCAATAATGGCTTGGATAGTGCGGTTGAGTCCGCGGATAACTATGCCGATGTGAATGGCACGGCGTATGACAATGCAGGTGATGTATTCACGTTAGCGGATACAGACCGTGATACGGAGGATAGCGGTGTTGGCGCGGTGCCCTTGTCTGAAGACTTTGATTACCGTGATACCGTGAGCCTTGATTTCGGTGACGCTCCGGACACTTATGCCACTTATGAAACTAGTGCAGGCCCGCAACACGGTGTGATTAATGGTGTTTATCTTGGTTCAACTGCGCCGGATACTGAGAGTGATGGTCAGCCTTCGGCGACTGCAGCAAACGATGGTGCAGATGAGGATGCAGTGAGTAGCTTACCAGTACTCACAACCTCCGACCGGACGTACAGCACCACCGTGAAAGCCAGTAATGATACTAGCGATCCGGCAACTCTCATCGCCTGGATTGACTTTGATGGCAATGGCACGTTTGATGCGGATGAGGCTGCGATCAGAACGGTTGAAGCAGGAAGTAATCAAACCAATTACACATTGAATTGGTCGAATATTCCGGCGGATATCGCCGAAGGTAGTACGTATTTACGTCTGAGGCTGACCACCGATTCTTTGAATAACCGTGAACCCGGTGGTGCAAAAACCGATGGTGAAGTTGAGGATCATCCAATCAGCATAACGACTGCCGGTGTGACGGTGAGTGGTCGGGTGTTCCGCGATGTGAATGTCAACGCCGCAAACGACAGTGGCGAGGTGGGTGTGACTCAATTGCCAGTGGTGTTGTATGACACGGTTAATGACACTTGTGTGAGTACCCGCACTGATGGCAATGGCGATTATGTGTTTGCGGATGTGACGCCCGGAACGTATCAGGTGTATGAGGCCTCACGACAAAGCGTGCCGGTTCCTGCTGACTGTGGCCCGGCATTTGCCAAGAATCCGGCAAGTTATCGCTCAACCACGGCTGACGTGCGTGATGCCTTTACTGTCACCACTAGCGACATTACTGATCAGGACTTTGGTGAGGTGAAACCACCAGTCTTTGAGCCTGACAATTCAGGGCAGGTATTACCGGGTAATGTGCTGTTTTATGAGCATAAATTCACAACGCCGACCAAGGGCAGTGTGAGTTTTACCAGTGTTTCCAGTGGTAATACGAGCAGTGGCTGGTCTTCGATTTTGTATCGGGATGCTAACTGTGATGGTGTGTTAAATGGTAGTGAAGGTGCTGCTCCACTCACTAGTCCGGTTGCGCTGTCTGCTGCCAGCAGTGTGTGTTTGATTAATAAAGTCTATGCGCCGTCCAATGTGGCCGCCAATGATACGTATATTCAAACAATTACTGCCGCGTTTGATTATGAAAATACGTATGCCGGTACTCAGTCTTTGGTGGTTAGGGATGTGACGACCTCACAGCAAGTTCAGGCACCGACGTTACCTGCCACTCCTGAGGTGGTCGCAACCCCAGCGGTTCCGGCTCAACCTGCTCAGCCTGCCACGCCGAATGTGCCGGCTACCATTGGTGAGCCAGCAACCGACACCACGCCAGCAGTGCCCGCCACACCGGAAGTGCCATCGACACCCTATATTCCGGAAACAGATCCTGAACCTGCACAAGCGCCGGTTGCTGCAACGCCTGTGGTGGAAGAGCTTGGGCCATCGCGCTTGGAGCTGCGTAAAACGGTGAGGAATGTTACTAAAGACAGTGAAGAAACCGCGACGGTCAACACGGCGGAACCGGGTGATCGGCTGGAGTATCGTATTTATTACAGTAATACCGGTACCGGGCCGATTACCGATTTGGTAGTGAACGATACTGTGCCGCCTTATACAACACTGTTTGGAAATGCCAGCTGTGGCACAGAGCCTAGTGGAATGAGCTGCACAGCTAGTCCGCTTGGGTTAGATGATTCACTGAAGTGGACATTTACCGGGACGTTGAGTGGTGGGTCGGGCTCTTCGGTTAGTTATCGAGTGGAGATTGATAAGTAGACTATTCTGGGTTGAGGGCTAGGATAGCCTGCCCTTGACTCGGGATATGTGATCCATTCTTTCATGGCTGCTATGAAATCACTCAAACTGGGACTATATTCCTATTTTTAGTCGAAAAGTGGGAATATAGTCCTTGTTGTAAGCATCAATGCGATGCTTAGGCGGTTAATTACTGAGCTTTAGGCTTCTCACCATGCTCTTCTTCGTAGTGCTCTGCGTACCAGTCCGGCAGTTCCATATCACTATCAAACAGAAATTCTGCAACAGCCACTGCTTGTTCGTCACTTAATTGCGGCATGGCAGGCATCAGGCCAAATTTACGCACAGCACCCGGCATTAATACATCGTCTGCATTAGGTGCTTTGACCCATTCTGTAACGCGTTTTACAAAGTCTTCGCGCTCAGGATACTCAGCGGTGACGTGATTTTTTACGGCAAAAATTGGTGGAGCGATGGTAGGCATGCCTTCACTGACATGACAGGCGATGCAGTAGGTTTGGTAGACCTCTTTGCCTGATACGGTTTCTGTGGTTTCAGTCGTTGCCTCAGTGGTTTCAGTAGTAGCTTCTGTGGTTTCCGGTGTTTTTGTGTCGTCAGCGGCGATGGCGATATTGGTGGTGAGCACTGCGCTGAGTAGCACACCGCTTAAAGTCAGTAATTTCATATTCCTTTCCTGTTTTGGTTTGATTGTAGGGAAAGGAGTATGGTTATCCCGTTAGTGCTCCCTGTCTATTATGCTTTGGGAATAGACAGGCGGAAGTCTTTGTGTAGTTGGCCCCAGTGTTTGGTGAGTGTTTGTTTATGTATCTCATTCATGGGTAGGTCTTTTAAGGCTTCAGGCCATAAGCTTCTGGCTTTGGAGAGTGTATCGTCAAGGTGTGGCTTAATGCGTCTCCATGGTAAACCCGCACGTTCAGCCCAGGCCTCAAAGTGTGCGTAAGAAGCTTCATACCAGTCTTTATTCTTTCCAAGGTTCAGAGCGAATTGGCGTTCTCCCTGAATATAAACATGGGTGGTCACAATGTCATAAGCCGGTGAAAGTTGGGCAGTGATTTGGTCGGGATAGATGAGACTCCAGTTTTTGAGGTGAGCATCGCCATTTGCTAATAAAATATTGACTAATAAACGCCTCGCAAACTGTTGTGCGTTTGCTAATCCGTCACCGGTATACAGAGATAGAATTTTACCTATTTGTTCGTAGTTGCCTGCACTGTATTTTTCATGAGGATACTTCACTAATACTTGTGCGAAGTCTTCGGAGTGAATGCGAGTCTCCTTGTCCCGGTCAAAGCGTTTAATGGCAAAAGCGTGGGTTTCATTGGGTAGGTTAATGGGGGGCAGGTTGTCGAGTTTGTTAAGTTCAACCAGTTTTATTTCAGGAATATCCACGCCAGCTAGTGAGGCAAGTTTCATTGCGGTGTATTCGTTGAGGGGGACGTCCTTGTGAATGGTGGAGGGCGTTTTGATGATCCAATCGCCCAACGCTTGATTGTTTGTGGGCAGGGTGTAGCGGTCAGCTTGTGCTTTCATTGAGAGTTTCATTTGCACACCTGCCAGTGAGAAGCGGTTGTTAGCCGTCATGTGATCAAAGCTGACTGCCTTTGTGTTGGCGTAGGTGTTTAGAATACTGTCAGGTACGTCTTCGGCTTGCATCGGTTCGGCTATTAATGCACCGGGGAGATCTCTTCCCAAGTGCGACAGTATCTGGAATTCGTTTTCTGTGTGGACCTTGAGCGAGTGCGCGATCAATTCCCTTAGTGCGCCTTCGGGTAGTAGGTTTGACAAGGTGGGGTGTAGTCTGTGATTTCTGGCTAAAGGGCTGGAGATCAGTTTTTCAGACCCCTGAAAGTTGGGGTGGGTGATCAGGCTAAAGGTGGGGCGTTTTGGGTTGTGCCGAAAGGATTCAGCAAAGCTCAACACATTACGTCCATTATGAAATCCTGCCAGATAGCCGACAAGCTGACCGTGTAAGCTTAACCTGAGTACATTGGCTTCATTAGCGTTAGTCATCTGAAACATCCTCTAACAGCCCCTTCCATGGATCTTCTTCGACCTCAATGGGATCAGTGAGTGGAGTGGAGTATTCGTAAGCAGTGCCGTCAAGAATTGCCTGTACTGCTTTGAGTTTGTCGTTGGGAATGAGTAACAGTTCGCTATCCAAGCCATCCGCCACTAATTCCAGCGTGTTGAGTCGTGGGTTACCCTTGGACTCAATCTGTTGGTATTGCTGCCGGGAAAGTCCCGCGCGTAGCAACATATCGCTCTGTTTCAGTTTGAGTGCAAGGCGTCGTGCTTTAATTTGCTTGAGGAGTGGATGCATTTTGTAAACAAATAAGTTGCTTAAAACAGTATAAGAAACACATTAGTTTCTTTTTTGGTTATAAGCAACTTATTTGTTTCTTTTGATCACTACTTAATAATCACCCGATAGGTATAAATAGCACTAGGGTGTGATGGTGGATAGGCAGCAAATGAGCCTTGTGGTTTCAGGCGAATGTGGGTGATCGAGGAGTCTGCCCCTTCTCCGTCTGCCGTGGGCACGTAGCTGAAGTCGCTACCATCATCTGAAAAATCAATACTATCGGTCTGGCTGGATAAGCTGGTGAATACCCAGTTGGTTTGGCTGCTGGTGGCGCCGTCGGTAAATCCGATTGGCCCACCCGTGCCGCCGGGGATGTCACTGACCAGCAGGGCGGTATCCGGTGGTAAAGCGTCTGATATCGCAAACTGGTTGTTGTCGGTGTAGTCGTGGCCGGTATTGGTGACGACCAGTGTGTATTCAACGATGGCTCCGGGAATGGCTTTGGGGTTGGTCATGTTGTTAATCGGGTCTGAGATGACGCGGGAGGTTTTTTTCATGGTAAAGCCGGGTGGGAAGTTGGCATCAAATGCTCTGGAAAAACTCAGTATACCCGCGGCTTCTGCATCGGCTGTGGTGATGCTTCGCTCGTTGTCATTATCGGTGTCTTCATCCACGCGCAGTCTGATGGTGGTGGTTGTGGTGTTGCTATTACGGCGTAACCAACCGCCGTCCGGGTTGTTGCGGGTATTTTTGGTGAAGATGCTGATCGGTGCGCTGCTAAATGCGGTGCCATAGCTGTGAATGGTGTCGCCGTTACTCCAGCCACGGATGTTGGTAGAGGAGGTTTCACCAAGGTATTCAACGCTTATATTTTGGCTGTCTGTAAAGCTGCCGCTGGCGTTTTGTGCAATGGCGATATAGCCGATTTGTTCGTTCTGGGTGACGCTGCCTTGGCTGGACTCGGAGCGTTCCAGAGCGACATTAAAGCTGCTGGCGGTAATGTTATCCATGGCGATGGTTAGCCACGGCAGTGAGGAGACGCTGGGGGCTTGTGAGCCGTTTTCACCGGTTTCATTATTCATGGTTTGGATGGCTGCCACGATGGTGGGTGGTGAGCCAAAGTTGTGCTGCAGGGTGACGTTTTCCCAGCTGCTGACGCCACCGACATTACTGGCCTGTTGGGTGCGGCTAGTATTTACAAATCCGGCTTCGATCACCGTGCCATCCGGAAAAAGGTGAACGCCGGGTTCAACCGCCAGGTAGGCACTGGCCATGGCAACGTGCGGCCCGTCTCGGGCGTAAACCTCGACCGGACTGACTTCAAAGCCGTTTTTATCTACGTTTCTAATGCGCGTCGTTGACGGATCACCACCCGCAGTTGTGGGGATGGTCACCACTACCGGAATGGCGGTATAGCTCTGTCTGAAGCCTATGCTCTGCCACGAGCTGTCGTTAAAGGTGTTGTGAGTGGTAAAGGCCGCTGCCTCTGTTTTCCACGCCATTGCAGGTGAGATAAAAGAGTAGGAGCCGACAAGGACTAAGCTGAGTAGTAAATTGCGCATAGCATTATTTTTATTATGTTTTTTATTGAGTATAACGACTGGCGATGGCTGTAAACAACCAAAATCCGCCAAGCGTTCTGTTCAGAGTCGTTCTGTTCCTGAGCGACTAACAGTTAAGTCACTTTTCATCACAACTTGGTTCAGCCACCTGATATTCGGTAAAAGGAAACCGTATACATCACACCGCCTACGGGGAGAGCGTCATGACTTATTGCATTAGTTGTTAGAGGAGTAGGAGCTTGGGTGTATCACGCCGCGAATCGTTTCAAGCGCAGCTTGTGTGAGCAAGTGATATACCCAAGCTCCGGCATACTGACTACTCAATAAAGAGCGTCGCCGGATGTTCCAAGTGTTCCCGCAAGCACTGTATGAATTGCGCTGCTTCATAACCATCAACGATGCGATGGTCAAATGAGGAGGAGAGATTCATGATGTGTCGCGGTACGAATCCACCGTCTTTATACACCGGTTGAGTCTGGATTTTGTTGACACCTATCACGCAGATTTCCGGGCTGTTGATCACGGGTGTGGAAACCAGCCCCCCCAGTTTTCCAAGGCTGGAGCAGGTGATGGTGGAGCCGCTGAGTTCGTCTTTGGCGAGTGTGCCCAAACGCGCCATGTCAGCGAGTCGTTTGATGCCTGCGGCGCTTTCCCAGATGTCCATTTGATCGGCATGACGCAGTACGGGAACCAGCAGACCACGGTCGGTTTGGGTGGCTACGCCGAGGTGTAATGCCTGATATTGGTGTAGCTTGCCGTTGACGTCGTCATAGTGCGCATTCATCACCGGGTAAACACGCGTGGCGAGGGTGATGGCGCGAAACAGCATGGGCAGTAGCGATAGTTTCGGCTGGTCATCGCGTCGTTGTTGGTTGAGGTGGGCGCGCAGCGATTCCAGTTCGGTGACGTCGATGGCTTCTACATAAGTGATGTGCGGGATGCGTTGTTTGGCATCTTGCATGCGTTCGGCGATTTTACGGCGTAGGCCGATGATGGATGTGGTGGTGGTTTCGCCTGCGTCTGCCAGCACCATTGGGCCAACACGTTGTGGCGTGACGAGTTGCTCTGCTTCCTGCTGCATTGGCGCGGTGTTTGTGAGCGCTTGGCCGATTGCCGGAGTGCTGATTGGTTCTGGTATATCGATGGCGGTAGGGTGACTGGCCTGAAGCAATAACTGGTCAAGATCCTGATGGAGTACACGACCATCCGGCCCACTGCCTAAGACGGTGTTGATGTCGATGCCGAGGTTTTTGGCGCGTTGCTTGACTGCGGGTGCGCTGAGTTGGCGACTCAGGGTTGAAGTTTGTGCCGATTGTGTTGGTTCGGCAGTTGCCGTGATGGTCTCGGCTGTGCGCTCAGGGGAAATTGTTGCATTGTTAGCCTCGGCTACCAGCTTTGCTGCGACAGGCTTGGTAGCTTGCGCCTGTTTCGCTGGCTTAACCGGTTCTGATTTAGCAATGGTCATTTTGGGCGCTTCAGATTTTTCAGGTGCTTCAGATGTTGCTTTGGCGCGCGCGACATCAGCCACTTCCAGCACCACAATCACTGTTCCTACTGGTACTAATTCACCGACTTCACCAGATAATTCGGTAATCACACCATCCACCGGTGAGGGTATCTCTACCACGGCTTTATCCGTCATGACGCCAGCAATCACATCGTCTTCTTTGACGGTGTCGCCGACTTTGACTTGCCATTCGACGATTTCACACTCGGTCATGCCTTCGCCGAGATCCGGCATTTTGATTTTGCAGAGACTCATACCGTTTCCTCAACTAATGATTGTAGTGCCAGTCCGACACGTTTGGGGCTTGGGAAGTAGTGCCATTCCTGGGCGTGTGGGTAGGGGGTGTCCCAACCTGCGACGCGTTTGATGGGCACTTCTAAATGGTAAAAACAGTGTTCCTGTATTTTGGCGGATAGCTCCGCACCAAAGCCGGAGGTCAGTGTGGCTTCGTGCAGTACCAGACAGCGGCCGGTTTTTTGTACTGAGTCGCGAATGGTGTCCATATCCAGTGGGTTTAAGCTGCGTAAATCGATGACTTCAGCGTCGATTCCCATTTCTTCAGCGGCTTGGGTTGCCACGTAAACCATGGTGCCGTAGGTGATTACGCTGACAGCTGCACCTTCGCGGGCGATGCGGGCTTTGCCAAGCGGGACGGTGTAATGCCCTTCCGGAACTGCGCCGAGTGGGTGGCCTTTCCAGCTTTGTGCGGGGCGGTCGTGATGGCCGTCAAACGGGCCGTTGTACAGGCGTTTTGGTTCGAAAAATACCACGGGGTCATTGTCTTCAATCGCTGCGATTAACATGCCTTTGGCATCGTAGGGATTGCTGGGCATGAGGGTTTTGAGTCCGGCCACATGGGTGAAGAGTGATTCCGGACTTTGGCTGTGAGTTTGCCCGCCAAAAATCCCGCCACCACAGGGTGTGCGAATGGTAATCGGGGCGGTAAAGTCGCCCGCAGAACGGCTACGCAGTCGGGCAGCTTCGGAAACGATTTGGTCATAGGCCGGATAAATATAGTCAGCGAATTGCACCTCAACACAGGGGCGCAAACCGTATGCCGCCATACCGACGCCTACCCCGACAATGCCGCTTTCATTGATTGGGCTGTCGAACACGCGTTGACTGCTGTATTTTTCCTGTAGGTCTGCCGTGCAACGGAATACGCCGCCGAAATAGCCGACGTCTTCACCGAATACCACGACATTTTCATCACGGCCCATGCAGACGTCCATGGCGTCACGAATCGCTTCAATCATGCTCATGTCAGAGATAGCCCGACCTGCTTCCGGCAGTTCACCGATATCTAGTTTAGTCATTGTTAAGTGCCTCACATTCTTGTTTTTGTGCGACCAGGTGGGCTGGCATGGTCTCGTAAACGTCTTCAAACATATCGCAGGCTTTGCTGCCTTCGCCCAAAATACCGTGCTCGGTGCAGGTCTTGGCGATGTCGCGGATGTGTTGGGTTAATTCGCCTTCCAGATCCTGATGTTGCTGTTCGCTCCAGATACCACGTTGTATCAGGTGGTTTTTTAAGCGCAGTACCGGGTCACCCATTGGCCAGGCGTCGGACTCTTCTTTGGGGCGATAGCGTGACGGATCATCGGCTGTGGAGTGTGGCGCAACGCGGTAGGTAACCCATTCGATTAAGGTGGGGCCATAACCACGACGGGCGCGTTCTGCTGCCCATTTTGAGACGGCATAGACCGCGGGGAAGTCATTGCCATCAACCCGTAACGCCGCGATGCTGTAACCGTGTGCGCGCTCGGCGAAAGTAGTGTCGCGACCTTCACCCGCAAAGCCGGAGAAGGTTGAAATTGCCCATTGGTTATTGACGATATTAAGGATGACTGGCGGACGATATACGGAGGCGTTTACCAGTGCTGCGTGGAAATCATTGGATGCGGTTGCACCATCACCAATCCATGCGGAAGCAACACGAGTATCGCCTTTAATGGCTGAGGCCATGGCCCAACCGACGGCCTGAATATATTGCGTACCTAAGTTACCGGAGATGCTGAAAAAACCGTGGTCTTTTGCCGAGTACATAATGGGCAACTGACGACCTTTAAGCGGGTCGTGTGCATTGGATAGGATCTGATTGATCATATTTTCCAACGGATAGTCTTGCGCGATGAGCAAACCTTGTTGGCGGTAAGTCGGGAAATTCATATCCCCTTGTTGCAAGGCGAGCTGATGTCCTACGGCAATCGCTTCTTCGCCGGTGCACTTCATATAGAAAGAGGTTTTGCCTTGTCGTTGCAGTGCCATCATGCGCTCATCAAAAACGCGTGTGGTGAGCATGGCGCGTAGCCCTTTTAGTAGGATGTCATCGCTAATAGAATCTGCCCACGGGCCAACCGCTTCGCCGTCTTTATTCAACACGCGAATGGTGGTCATGGCATGTTCGATGATGTCGTTAAAGTCCACATCTATCGGTGGCTTTGACACACTCCCCGCAACCGGAAAGTGAAATGCTGAAAAGTCCGGTTGGTCACCGGGACGGCTAGTGGGTTCTGGCACTCTCAGGCGTAAGGGCTGGTAATCCGGCACGTCATTTCCTCCTTTGTTCGCACGAAGCGTTGTTACTTAAAGATAAATAATAGAAAAAATGTGACGCGTTTAATCACCAAAATCGGCACTAGTTTTTGGTATGAAAAGTGTTTTCTGCTATTTTTAGTTTAGTAATTAGAGGAAATCACTTTTGGATAAGATAGATAGAGCGATATTGGATGAATTACAGCAGAACGCCCGTATCCGCATCACTGAGTTAGCCGAGCGGGTTAACCTCTCGCCCACACCTTGTGCCCGTCGTGTGGCTGCGCTGGAAGAGTCCGGCATCATCGAGCAATACGCCACGATTTTGGATCAGCAAAAACTGGGTTTGCCGGTGAGCGTGTTTATTTCGGTGGAGTTAAAAGATCAGACAGCGGCTAGTATCGATGCGTTTGAAGCGCACATTAACGATTTTGAGGAGATTATGGAGGGGTATTTGATGACCGGCTCGCGGGACTTTTTACTGAGAGTCGTAACGGCGGATTTGCAGACGTATGATAAGTTTTTGCATGATAAATTGACCGTGGTGCCGCAGGTGCAGTCTATTAGGTCGAGGTTTGCGATTAGGCAGTTGATCCGGCGGTCGCGGTTGCCGTTGTGAAGGTTTCTACTAGCTACAGTAGTATTGAAGTAGCCGCACAATGCAGGTGATATGTGACGACTTGGCTACTTGGTGATTCCTCAGTTGTTATATGCCTGCCAGTCAAAGCCAACAATATTCCGCTGCGCCTTACTAAACTCGATACCAATCAGGAAAATGTGAATCTCGCCATCATCATATTTAGCGGCGTAGTCTTTGTCGTGTAGCTGTTTCATGGCACTGCCGTCGCCTGTTTCACCGTCAATCACTTTGAACTCAAAGATATACACCTGTTTTTGTCCGTTCGCGAGTTTAAAGCGCAAACTCAGGTCAATCCTTCCTTTATTGCTGGTGTCTTCTGCAATGGCGTCAATGCCCAGCGAACAAAGGTAGGCGTACATAACAGAGGCATAATAGCCTTCATATTCTGCAATCGGATTCTTGCGATAATTATCGTTGGCGATGCCTGAGAACAGTGCTTTGAAATGCTGGTGCAAAGCATCAAAATCATTTTTCAGTAAGGCACGAAGTACGGGTAAGCGTTCAGAGGGCTGGTTGGTTAAGTAACGATCCAAAATAACTTGGTTAAAGGTACTGCGCACTTCACGGTTGGGGTAGTTAAGCAGGAAAATGGTTTCTTCGAAGAGGGTTTCTTCGTGCTTAATGGTGAGGTAGCCGGTCTGGAATAACAGCGTTTCCAGCCGGATATGGTCGATATCAAAGTCACTTAACTGAGTACTGCTGACCTCCATATTTTCGAAGTCCGGAATGTGGTAATTGCCTGATTTGAGCAGCGAAATAAGAAATGAGGGCGTGCCGGTTTCGAACCAATAAGGGCGGTAAGTTTTTTGCTTACTGAAAAATAGTAGTACATCGAATGGATTGTAAACGCCTTCACCTAACCATTGATAACCGTTGTACCAGCTCTTCATTTCTTCGCGGTCAACACCTTCCATATAGTCGGCAAAGACGGATTCCAGTTCACTTTGGGTATAGCCACAAATGGTGCTGTATTTGGCATCCAGCGTGATGTCTTCAAGATTATTCAGGCCACTAAAGACGGACACTTTAGAGAATTTACTGACACCCGTCAGAAAGGCAAAACGCACATATTCGTCATTGTCTTTAATCACGGAATAGAAATTGCGTAAGCCGTTACGCATCTCCGCAGCCATCTCCGGCTCGGTGATGTTATCGAGAATGGGTTTGTCGTATTCGTCGATCAGTACAACAGCACCATGGCCGTATTGCGTTTTAGACTTGCGAATCAGCTCCGCAAAGCGTCCCTTATTACTGGAACTGCTAAGCGATTCGATACCGAGTTGTTCGGAGCAAAGCTGTAAAGCCTCTTCGATGTGTTGGTCCAGATCGGTTTTATTGCGCAGCACACCCGCACCAAAGCTGATATTGATGACCGGGTACTTAACAGACCAATCCCAGTGCGGGTGGATGTGCAGTCCTCGGAACAGAGTCTCGTTACCGGAGAATACTTCTGCCAGTGTGTTGACCATTAGAGATTTGCCGAAGCGGCGAGGTCGCGATAAAAAATAATACTTACTGGAGCTCAGTAAATTAAGTACGTGCTCTGTTTTGTCGACATAAGTAAAACCACCTTCGATAATGTTCGCTAAGGTACTCATGCCTACAGGTAATTTTTTCATCTGGAATTTCTCTATCTACTTCCAATTGGAAGATTACATCATAACGTAAAATGCTGAGTTGTGAGGAATCAGTCGTATGGACTGCTAACTAAGTAGTCAGGATGGGAGTGAGAAAAAACAGAAGTGTTGCCGGAGAAGTGATTGCACGGCTGGAAAGGTAGTACAGCGTAAATATGGAATAGTCAGAGGGTAGGTAGAAAGGATGTTGTTGGCCTTGATTATGAAGATACCACCAACACTAACGCTACATTAAAGCAGGCGAGTGCAGGGCATAGGGTGCCGCGAATCATTTCAAACGCAGCTTGTGTGAGCAAACCTTATGCCCGGCACTCGCCGGAAACAAATCAAGAATAAACGGACTCTTTCTTGAAGTGTTTAGCAAGCAAGTAGTAAACCACTGCACGCTGTTTATTAGGGTTAGACTTACCATAAGTCTCAAGCACAGAAGCAATTGCATCATCCAGCTCAGGGCCATCTTCAAGACCAAGCTTCTTAATCAGGAAGTTGTTCTTCACTGTCTCAAGCTCTTTCTTGTCGCTACCTGCAACACTTGCCGAATCTTTGTTGTAGATAGAAGGGCCACAACCGATAGTGACTTTAGTCAGGAAGTCCATGTCTGGTTCAATCCCACATTTGTCTTTTAAATCCGATGCATACTTAGCAATTAAATCATCTCTTTTGCTCATGGTGTCCTCTGTTTTTTACATTATTGGTGCACATACTGTACATCACTCTGGCAACCGATAACAGGGGATAAAAGAACGACAAATTCATTATTATTTGATTTAAACTAGCATTTACCCGCAAATGACATCAGTCCACTAAAATCGTCGGCAGAACCACTGGAAAATGACTAATAAAAATCCCACATCTTATGACTTCATCGGTGACATACACGGTTGTCACGATACGCTCGTTTCCTTGCTGCAAGCGTTGGATTATCAATACAGCGATGGTTGTTACCGTCATGAGCGTCGTCAGGCGGTGTTTGTGGGGGACTTTGTGGATCGTGGGCCGCATCAAATCGAAGTGATTGATACGGTGCGAGCCATGGTAGATGCCGGGCAAGCGCATGCGGTGATGGGAAATCATGAGTTTAATGCGATTGCCTATGTCACCGAAGATAAAAAATATGGTGGCTATCTTCGAGCGCATACGGAGCGAAATGAGCGCAACCATTGGGCGTTTTTAGAGGCCATGCAAGCCAGCCCAGAGCGTTATGATGAGTTACTGGAATGGTTTATGACGCTGCCTTTGTGGCTGGACTTAGGCGATGTGCGAGCGGTGCATGCCTGTTGGGATCGTGACGGCATTGCTTTTTTAAAAGAGAAGTATGCCACCGATGGGCTAATGACTGAGGCGTTGCTGCATGCGGCTTCTGACCCTGAAAATCCTGAGTTTGAAATCGTTGAGAATTTGCTGAAGGGTAAAACGATTAAACTGGCTGATGGTTTGAGTTATCAGGACTCGGTGGGTGTTACCCGTCACTATATGCGGGTGCGCTGGTGGGATGCGGATGCAACGACGTATAAAGCGGCATTTATTGGCCCGCCGGCTGCGCTAAGTCATATCGAAGATGACCCGATTGATGGCGATCATCTGATTGAATACGGACATAATGAACCACCCTTGTTTATCGGGCATTACTGGATGCAGGGTAAACCCACGCCCTTATCGCCGAACATTGCCTGTGTGGATTACAGCATTGCCCGACGTGAGATTGGTAAGTTGTGTGCCTATCGTTGGGATGGCGAGACTGAGCTGGATGCGCAAAAGTTTGTGTGCGTACCGCGACTAGAGCCTTAGTGGTCTGGCTTCAGGCCTTCAGTCTCTAGCTTTTGTAGCTGTTTACGGCGCTCGGCTTTGTCCAGCTTGGTGAGGGCTTCAACCTTGTCATAGAAGGATGGCCAGTCACCATTGGCTTGCTTGAGCAGTGTTTCAAATGCACCCAACCAGCCGTGATAATCACCAAATAAAACCAGCGAGGCGTTGTTTAAGTCGCCTGCAAACCAACGGTCATAACCCGGACTGCCACCACCTTGTGCACGTAAGGTTTTATAAGCGGCACGCAATTCATCAAAGCCTTTTTGCTTCACTTTAGCCAGTCGTTTCGTGTCATCAGCAGGTGTGGCTTTATAGGCGGCTGCTATCTGCTTGCGGTGTTTAAGAATCAGCGCGACAACGTCTGCATTAATCTTCTTGGATTGCCGGTATTGAGAGACTGATTGCTGCTGTTGCTGAGTTTTGTCTTGTGCCTCTACCCAGGCATCCACTCCGGCTAATTCCACCGCCATGGCAAAGGACTCGTTAAAGGCGGTATCACCAGCTTGATAGACTCGCTGATGGGCCAGTTCGTGGAACACCAGTCCTGCCAAGGCTAAGTCCGAGCGGCGTAACATGGTATTGAGAACCGGGTCAGAGAACCAGCCTAACGTTGAGTAGGCGGCAGCACCACTAACGATAGCGTCATAGCCTTGTGCTTTTAGTTTATCGGCATGTGCCTGTGCGGCATCTTTACTAAAGTAACCACGATACGATACGCAGCCTGCAACAGGAAAACAGTGTTGAATGGGGTGCGTGTCATAGGCTTTTGTTGCCACCACATTCCACACCGCATAGGGACGTTCGATATCGGCATACTGAGTATAGCTTCCGTTATTGGGAAGCTTGAGTTCATTGATCGCGAACAAGCGTGCTTTTTGGATCAGCTGGAGTTTGCGACGGACTTCATCGTTAGTATCCGGTGATTTCAGGACGTCGCTAATGTCCTGACGCTTCAACATCATCTGCGAATGGCCTTTGACGGCCTGTGCGTAAAACTGGACGGATTCACACGCGGTCAGGCTGAGTAACAGCACGCCACTCAACGCTGCCAAGCCAAATTTGATGATGCGTTTATTCATATGCCTTCCTTATTGTTCTGCATCCGACTGACCGATGGTCGCGTATTTTGCTTAATGACCTGAACTCTTGACAGGCTTAAGGTCGTATTTAAAAACAATCGTAGCAAAGAAAAGGTATTGATCAATGAAAAATAAGATTCTATTCACTACGTGTGCACTTTTATTCTCTGGGGCAGCAATGGCTGATGGTGCACGAGTTGATCTTGGTGAGTTTTCTAAGGGGTCACTGACAGGCTGGGAAAGTAAATCCTTCGCAGGTACAACACAGTATCAACTTGAGCAGCAAGGCAATAAGCAAGTTCTCAAGGCAAACTCAAATAAGACAGCGTCTATTATGGGGCGTCGTATGCGTATTGATTTGACCAAAACGCCGTTTTTAAACTGGAGCTGGAAGATTGATAAAGCACTGCCGCCACTAAAAGAGGCAACCCGTGCCGGTGATGATTATGCGGCGCGTGTCTATGTGATTATTGATGGTGGGGTGTTTGTTTGGAAAACCCGCGCACTTAATTATGTCTGGTCAAGTGCACCGAATAGTCGGGGTACTAAGTGGAATAATGCCTTTAAACCAAAAAATGCCCGTATGCTAGCGGTTCGGGATAAGCGGGATGCTGCCGGGCGTTGGTTGTATCAAAAACAAGACGTGGCCGCTGACTTTAAGACGTTATTCGGTTTTCAGCCACGATTCATTGATGGTATAGCCATTATGACGGATACCGACAATAGCGGTGGTACCGCTGCTGCCTCTTATGGCGATATCTTTTTCTCGGAAAAATAATCACTAAGGGGAGGCGTGATTCCCTTCACACCTCCCCCCAAAGCTACCACTTGTCACCCCCCTGACAGTTAGCTTTGTACGGTAATAATACATACTGTTTTTTATCGTTAACCTTAATCTTTCATGAATCTTTGCTTAAAAACTACCGCTTATCTTTTGCTCAGCAAAAAGTGACCAGTCATCCCAATTGGGGGTGTGCCGAGACTCCGAAACCCCTATTGTTAGTTCAACCGCAGAGAAGACATCAACCCCCGATGGATTCGGTATCACACGGTGTGGTACACGCATTAATTATAAAAATAGGTACTAACACGAGAACGGCCAGGCAGCCAAGTCTCAGGAGATAAGCAAGATGAGTGTCACAATTTCAGAATTAAATAACAATAACGCACAGTCTTTAAATGATGTAGTTTCTAATCAATATCTTGGCACTAAGCGAGTTTTAGATTTAGTTGTAATCGCAGCGGTATTACCCTTTGTAGCAGTGATCATGGCTGTTACGGCGGTTGTCATCAAATTAGAGTCTTCGGGTTCTGTTTTTTTCTGGCAAAAGCGTGTCGGTATGAATGGTAAAACATTCAATATGATGAAGTTTCGCAGTATGACTTCTGATTCGGAAGCAAAAGGTTCTCAGTTTGCTCAGACCAATGACATGCGAGTCACACGTGTAGGTAAATTCATTCGTAAGTTTCGTATCGACGAACTACCACAGCTTTGGAACGTTGTGAAAGGAGATATGAGTATTATTGGACCACGCCCTGAGCAGGAGAGCTTTGTCAGCGAGTTCAACAAAACGATTCCTAACTATTCAATGCGTCACATGGTTCGCCCTGGCATTACTGGCTTGGCTCAAACTGAGCAAGGTTATGTTGCGGATGCAGACGGAACAGTCACTAAGTTGAAGTATGACTTGTACTACATTAAGAACTTATCGTTCATGACGGATGTGCAGATCACATTAAAGACGATTTACACCATTCTGACTGGATTCGGCGCACGATAATTTTGAATCTGGCTAAAAAACTTTGCGGAGACAGGGAGTTTCTGCAAAGACACCCCAGAGCGACTTCGGTCGCTCTTTTTTATGCCTGTTAACAATGTCTGATGAGTCGTGTTTCATGACTTACTATCCCTTGTGAGGGATATGATTAAAGTGGCGGGATAAGGTGCTCTCATGTTATAGAATTAGAATCGTTTCCCGTCGAGCCGGAGGTCTGATTCATTATGTTACGTCTAAATTCCATTGCTACCGCCTTAACGCTGTGCATTCCCTTGTTGTTTACTCCCGGTTTATCGTTCGCCGACAATGCGCTGGCGCATGTAGATGGCAAGCCAGATATTGCGCGCGAGA
This sequence comes from Leucothrix pacifica, assembly GCF_003172875.1. Lineage (GTDB taxonomy): Bacteria > Pseudomonadota > Gammaproteobacteria > Thiotrichales > Thiotrichaceae > Leucothrix > Leucothrix pacifica. The sequence continues at coordinate 27,169 of NZ_QGKM01000026.1, forward strand.
AACGTCTGGTTGCTGAAATCGAAGATGGCATTTTCGATGGTGAGGTAATTTTTCTGGATGCTGGTGAAGCTTCAGATGGTCATGAGTTTATGGCGATTGATATGGAGCCAGATGACGAGGCGCGTGGTGCGGTGATTTTACTGCATGGACGTGGTTATCATTCAGACTGGGGCGATGTAATTAATCCGGTGCGGGTGACGTTGGCAGAGGAGGGCTGGCGTACCTTGTCACTGCAAATGCCAGTGCTGGAGAAGGACGCAAAGTACTACGACTATGTCCCGCTGTTTGATGATGCTCATCCACGCATTGAATCAGCGATTACTTACCTAAAAGAGCAAGGTATCGATAATATTGTGTTGTTTTCTCACAGTTGCGGTGTGCATATGGCGATGGATTGGGTGAGGCACAAAGGCGATGACAAGATCGCAGCGTTTATTGGTGCAGGTATGGGAGCGACTGACTACCAGCAAAAGATGGCTGAGCCATTTCCTTTAGACAAAATGAAAGTTCCGGTGTTGGATATTTACGGCAGTGATGAGTTTAATGGTGTGTTGCGCATGGCACCTGAGCGCTTAGCGGCAATGAAGAAAGCCAATAACCCGAAGTCTCTGCAACAAGTCCTTGAAGGGGCAAATCACTATTTTAATACCGATGAGCAAAGTGAAGCGCTAGCCGAAGCAGTGTCTACTTGGTTAGACACCTTGAGCGACGATTGAGTTAACTCCTGAGTCGGATGAAAACACAGACCTCGTTAGCATTGCCCATCGATCAACGTAAGCTCCGGCTTGCGTTACGCCCTCGCGCCAGAGATGCACACAAAGGTGACTTTGGTCATGCACTGATTGTCGGGGGTGACAAGGGCATGGCAGGTGCTGCGCTGATGGCTGGTGAAGCGTGCGCCAGAACGGGGGCTGGTAAGGTTAGTATTGCAACCCGATCTGAACATATCCCTGCCTTTATTGCCCGGACGCCTGAGTTAATGGCACGGTCGGTGGAGTCTGCGGATGACTTGATGCCGCTGTTAACGATGGCGACGGTGGTTGTTATCGGGCCGGGGCTGGGTCAAACCGACTGGTCAAAGGCAATGCTAGGGGCAGTGTTAGCGACCGATTTACCGTTAGTGGTGGATGCGGATGCCCTGAATTTATTAGCGCTAATGTGTTATCGCGATAACAACGATACGGCCCAAGCGGCGAAAGAGGCTTTAGCAGGTGATGCTTGTGTTCAGTTGCAGCGTGACAATTGGATACTCACGCCTCACCCCGGTGAAGCCTCAAGACTACTAAATACCTCCACCCGACAAATCGCCGAAGACCGTCTGCAGCATGCACAGGATTTACAACAACGCTTTCAGGGTGTGGCAGTGTTGAAAGGTAAAGGCAGTTTAATCGCGACACCAGAGGCAATTTACCAATGCAGGCGGGGCAATGCCGGCATGGCCAGTGGTGGTATGGGTGATGTGCTCAGCGGTATTATCGGCGGCTTATTAGCCCAAGGCTTTAGCGTGAATGACGCGGCCTGTTTTGGGGTAGAGTTACATGCCCATGCGGCTGATATAGCAGCTAAACGTGATGGTGAAAGAGGTTTACTGGCAACTGATTTACTTTCACCTCTGCGTACACTCCTTAACCCTTAAGTGGTATGCTGTTAGTCACTTCCGGATAAAACACCTTAAAGTTCCCCAAAATTATTGGTGTTTCTTTATCTGAGAATCCATCTGTTGCAATGTTACCGACCCGCTTTCAAAAAGTGGGCCCGACAGATATACATTATAAAAAGGAGAAAAATAATGAAAACAAAACAAGAAATTGTATCCAACTGGTTACCTCGTTATACCGGTATTCCTCTGGAGTCTATTGGCTCGTATGTCCTGCTGGTCAACTTTAGTAGCTATGTCACCTTATTTGCTGAGTGGAATAACGTTAAGGTGGAAGGTGGTGATCGTAATATGATCAGCGCGACAGCGAATGATATTACGATTATCAACTTCGGCATGGGCAGTGCCAATGCGGCGACGATTATGGACTTGCTGACAGCCGTGAAGCCTAAAGCCTGCCTGTTTCTGGGTAAATGTGGTGGTCTCAAAGTGAAAAATAAACTGGGTGATCTGATTATACCAATCGCTGCGATACGCGGTGAAGGTGCATCGAATGACTACATGCCGCCCGAAGTGCCTGCCATGCCAGCCTTTAGTTTACAAAAAGCTGTCTCTGCAACAATTTGTGAACACAGCTGTGATTATTGGACGGGGACGGTTTACACTACTAACCGCCGTGTGTGGGAGCATGACGACCGTTTTAAAGAACACTTGCGTAAGCTTCGCTGTATGGCTATCGATATGGAAACGGCGACATTATTTATAGCCGGTTTTAATAACGAGATTCCAACGGGTGCACTATTGCTGGTTTCTGACCAACCGATGGTGCCTGAGGGCGTAAAAACGGAAGCAAGTGATGAGGTAGTCACACAGCAGTTCGCTCACCGCCACTTACAAATTGGCATTGATTCACTCAATGAATTGAAAAACCAAGGGGTGTCCGTCAAACACCTGCGTTTTTAAGGATAAATTTATGCAAACACATATTGATGCTCTGACCGAGTTATTAGGCGCAGATCAGTTATTAACCGGTAGTGACATTAGTGAACGCTATCAGGTGGACTGGAGTAAGGAAGCCCCGCACATGCCTGAGTTTGTAGTACGCCCCAGAAATACGGCGGATGTGAGTACCTTCCTGCGCTATTGCTCGGAGCATAAGCTGCCGGTGGTACCTCAGGGTGGTTTGACTGGACTAGCTGGTGGTGCGACGCCTCGTGACGGTGAGATTGCTTTGTCACTGGAGCGTTTAAATGGCATTACTGAGTTGGACAAACAGTCCATGACCATGACGGTTAAAGCCGGAACGCCCTTGCAAGTGATTCAACAGGCAGCTGAGGCTGAGGGTTTGCGGTTGCCGGTGGACTTGGGAGCACGTGGTTCCTGCCAAATCGGTGGTAATGTATCGACCAATGCAGGCGGTAACCAAGTACTCAGCTTCGGCATGACGCGCGCTTTAGTGCTAGGTCTGGAAGCGGTGCAGGCTGATGGCACTATTGTCCCTGCTTACAATAAAATGCTGAAGAACAACGCGGGTTATGATCTTAAACAGTTGTTTATTGGCAGTGAAGGCACCTTGGGTATTGTCACTGAAGTGGTGCTGCGCCTGTTCCCGCTGGCACGTAATAAACACACCGCCGTGGTTGCCTTGGATAGTTTTGAAAGCGTCGTAAAGTTGCTCAATACAACTCAGTCGAAGTTTGCACGTCTCAGTGCATTTGAGGCGATGTGGAATAGTTTTTTCCAGTGCTCGGTGGGTGCCAATCCTAATCTCAGCGACCCGTTTGATGAGCAGTATCCTTTCTATGTCTTGCTTGAGTCTGAAAATGATGCGTTGGATCAATTCCAGCAGGTGCTATTTGATGAGTTAGAAGCGGGCAATGTGCTGGATGCAGTGATTGCGCAGTCCGGAAAAGACAGTGATCAGTTCTGGGCGATTCGTGATTCGATTCCTGAAGTGATGTCGACGATTCCTCAGCCATACGCGAATTTTGATGTCGGTTTGCCAGTGAGTCAGATGGAAGATTTCCTTGATAAGGTGCAGTCGTCATTGAGTGAGCGCTTTGAAAACGTCGAGTCTCTGACATTCGGGCATTTGGGAGATGGCAATATTCACATACTCGCCTGGACCACGCATGAAGACAACAGTCAGGCTATTTATAAGCACGTTTACCAACTTTTAAATGAATTTGGTGGCACAGTGACCGCGGAACATGGCATTGGTTATATGAAGGCTGATTATCTGAAACTATGCCGCAGTCCTGAAGAAATAGCTTTGATGCGTGTCTTAAAGCAAGCCATGGACCCAAATAATATTCTCAATCCGGGCCGTGTATTAAGTTGAATACGATTGGTTTGAATAAGCGCCAGCAAGTGTCAGACTCGCGTGAGATTTACACCAATCAAAGTGGGGTGCATGATAACCTTGAAAAGGTGGTCACAAAGCACCTGAATGCTGAGTTTCGTAAGCCGCCTGCCGAACATACTGTGAATGCCTTCCATGCGGTTGCGGCAGTGATTGCCTCTCAGCCTGACAGGCCGCTGATCATGGATTCTTGTTGCGGAACCGGCGTGAGTAGTCGGTTGATAGCACAAGCTCATCCGCAGGCTTGGGTGATCGCCTTGGATCGCTCGGCGAAGCGTTTAGCCAAAGAGTATGACGAGCCGCTACCGGAGAATCTAATCTTTGCACAAGTAGACTGTGTCGATTTCTGGAAGCTGGCACGAAAGGCTGGCTGGCAGTTACACAAGCATTATCTGCTGTATCCCAACCCTTACCCTAAGTCAGTACAGCTGAAATATCGTTGGCACGGACATCCTGCGTTGGCGGATTTATTGGCCTTGGGTGGCTTGCTGGAAGTTCGTAGTAACTGGGCGCTGTATATCGAAGAGTTTTGTGTTGCGTTAGGCATTGCAGGCTATACAACGCACACCTCAGAGGCTGCTGAAGTGATGGTGTCATCAGTGACGAGTAATCATTACGAGGCGTTTAAACCGGGTGATGAGTATATGACTTTGTTTGAGCGCAAGTACTGCCAGAGTGGGCAGACGGTCTATTGTTGCCTTAGTCAGCTTTCATAAGCACTGATGAGAAATACTAACCGGCCCCTTTTCGAACAGCCAAGGTGACTCTTGGGTAACCGGTTAGTGATATCTATTGTCAGGCGGTTTGATTAGGTCGCATCAGACTCAGATACGCCTGCTGATTCGAAACTTGCCATGTCATTGAGGAATGCCACTGCGCTTTGAATCAATGGATAAGCCACCGCACAGCCTGTGCCTTCACCCAAGCGCATGCCGAGATTAACCAGCGGCTCTACTTTAAGATGATCCAGCATGAGCTGATGACCCGCCTCGCCAGAGGTGTGACAGAAAATCGCGTGGTCTTTGAGGGCAGGATTAATAGCGACAGCCACCAAATAGGCAGCAGTTGCGATAAAGCCATCAACCATCACGATCATGCCGTGCTTTTGTGCTGCCAACATAGCGCCACACATTTGAGCAATTTCAAAGCCACCGTAAGTTTGCATGACCAAACGCGGGTCCGTGATGTCTCCATGTAACGCCTGAACTTGAGTCAGCAGGTCTGTCTTGTGATGCATGCCTTCGTCATCTAAGCCAGTCCCGCGACCGACACAACGCTCAATCGGCAGCTGACACATCGCGCTCATAATCAGGCTGGATGATGCTGTATTTCCAATTCCCATCTCACCAAAACCGATGACGTTACAACCATCCTTGGCAACATCAGCAACTATTGCCGCTGATTTGTCAAAACAGTCCTGAAGCTGCGCTTCTGTCATGGCTGTCCCTGTGATGTAGCTGGCGGTGCCATGAGCAACCTTCGCATCGATCAAACCCGGCGCTGCTTCAAAATCAAAGTTAACGCCCGCATCAACCACATGCAGGGTGATCTGATTTTGCTGGCAAAACGCATTGATTGCCGCGCCACCATTAAGGAAATTCATGACCATCTGGAAGGTAACTTCCTGTGGAAAGGCACTGACGCCTGCTTTGGCAGCGCCGTGATCACCTGCGAAAGTTAAAATGGTTGGCTGCTTAAGTTGAGGGGTTAGTGATTGCTGAATAGTCGCGACTTGCTTTGCGATGGCTTCCAGCTTACCAAGAGCGCCTAACGGCTTGGTTTTGGTATCGATTTTGTGCTGGATTTGTTCTTCAAATGTGCTCATTTTGATGACTCAGAATTGTGATTCAGGGAGGTGCACGACTAGGCCATCCAGTTCATCTTTCATCATAATCTGGCAACTCAGGCGGCTGTTTTCCTTAGGATCGCTCACCACTTCCAACATGTCTGTTTCCATTTCACTTGGCGGCTCAACCTTAGCAGTCCAGGCCTCGTCCACATAAATATGACAAGTTGCGCAGCTTAACGCACCACCACACTCTGCCAATATACCGTCGATGCCATTATTCACTGCACCCTCCATCACAGAGTTACCGGTAGGAACGTCAGCTTCAAATTTTGAGCCATCATGTGTTACGTAGAATACTAGTGCCATGTTGGAATCTCCTTTATGGTTATTTCGATGGCGGCAGTGTATCAAGCTTTTAGCCAGCACAACAAAATACAATTTAATATGCACCACTATTCATTTATTTGAAATGAAATCGATTTTTCTGACAGGTATCATAAGCACGCGAGAGACTGGGGGCTGTATGATGTCGCTCTGTTTCAACCACGTTAATATAAAAATATAAGCAGGTTTACCGTGACTATTTTAAGGATTCGCCAGTGGCTGTTTAAAGCGGCTGCATTGTTCATACTCCTCCTGAGCAGCAGCGTGAGTATCGCTGACACCCAGCGCCCCAAAGTGGGATTAGTCCTTGGTGGTGGTGGGGCTGCAGGGATTGCACATGTGGGCGTGCTCAAAGTGCTTGAGGAGCAGAAGATTCCGATTGATATGATTGCCGGAACCAGTATGGGGGCGATAGTCGGGAGTTTATATGCCTCGGGTATGAAGGCCGGTGAGATTGAGAAGGTTGTTAACGCCTTGAACTGGGATGAGCTGTTTAATGATGAAATCTCCCGTCGTGACCAAGGTTTTCATCGCAAAGATGAAATGTCGAGCTTCTTCGATAGCTTCACCATTGGGGTCAATCGTAAAGGGGTAAATCTGCCGCGAGGTGCAGTGAAAGGCCACAAACTCACCTTTGAATTAAGACGCTTACTGGATCACGTCAGTCATATTAATCAGTTTGATAAATTACCGATTCCGTTTCGGGCCGTCGCGACTGATATAGAAAATGGCCAGGAAGTGGTGCTGAAAAAGGGTAATCTAGCGACTGCGGTACGCGCCAGTATGTCCATCCCGGCAGTATTTCCACCGGTTGAAATTGATGGCCGTTTATTGGTTGATGGCTTTGTGTCTAACAATGTGCCGGTGAATGTGGCGCAGCAAATGGGGGCTGATATTCTCATCGTAGTTGGTCTGCCAACGGAGTATAAAACCAAGAAAGAATTAAACTCGGCGGTCGATGTGGCTTTGCAATCAATGTATCTGATGATGGCTAAAAGCAGCGAGCCACAGTTACAAAATATCAGGCAGCCACATATCATTTTGCAACCGGATATGAATGGCATTGAGTCACTCAGTTTTGACCGTGTGAAAGAGGCCGTTATTTTGGGTGAAAAACAGGCGCGTCTACAGTTAGCCGAGTTATTAACCGTCACAGCTGATGTACGCGGAAAAGCCTCGACTGCTGTCGCTCAGATACCAAGGAATAAGGCCTTCCGTGGAGTGATTGATAAAATCATTATTGAAAATGGTTCGGTACTCAACGATAACATTCTAAGAAATCGCCTTAACCTGAAAGTCGGTGACAGCTTGTCGTTGAAACAATTACAAAAAGGCTTAAATGCGATTTATTCCCTTGGCTATTTTGAGGTGGTGGATTATCGGCTGGAGCCACTTCAGGACAACCGTTACACCCTGATCGTGAGTGCAGTCAAAGAGCCTGTGGGCAACAATACCCTGCGTGGTGGCTTCTCCCTGAGTGATGATTTTGACGGTAATGCCGCCTATCAAGCTGGTTTGGAATACAGTATGAAAGGTTTGAATTCATTGGGTGGTGAGGCTAAAGTTGGTCTGGCGATTGGCGACTCTTTGGCCATTACAACGGACTATTATCAACCTCTCAATACCAACAGTACCTACTTTTGGAATCCTTCTGCAAGTTACGAGGAAAGCAGTGTTTTTGTTTATCCGGAAGGCAGCAGCACCAGTTCGGCGGAAGCAAGAATCCAAACGGTTGAAGCAAGATTCGAGGTGGGCCGTGAGATCAGTAATAAGGCGGAAGTGCGTTTGGGTCTGTTTTACAAAAATCTCGAACCCAGCATTACCACCGGGTCAGTCGACCTGCCTGTGGACTCGTTTAATCTGGCGGGCATTAGCGTGAACTACCGTGAAGACACGCTGGATGACCGCAGCTTTCCGGATGAGGGAAAGTGGTTAGACTTGAGTTATGACTATGGCAGCAGGACGTTAGGCTCTGATGAGAGTTATCACCGTTTGGATATACAAGGTGGTAAGGCGTGGCAGAAAGGGAGACATCACGTGATTGCGTCGGGCTCGATAGGCAGTACCTTTGACGATGACACGATCATTACGGAGCGTTTCCAGTTGGGTGGTTTTGCGCGATTGTCAGGTCTGGAAGATAATCAACTCACTGGTAATCACTATCTGCATGGTTTGTCCGCTTACTACTATGATTTAGCTAGCATCCCGAATATTGCAGGTTTAAATGCGGGCTTCATTCTTGAAACAGGTAATACCTGGAATGAAATGAGTGATGTGAGTTTGGGTGACACACGCTTTTCTGCAGCAGCTTTTATGGGGGCTAAAACGATCCTAGGGCCAGCTTATTTGGGGGCGGGGATTACTGAAGGGTTTGATACGCGGTATTTCTTGCAGTTTGGGCGGGCGTTTTGATGATGTGTTGGGGGAGGTTAACAAAAGTCCCTTGGTACTCAACATTGAGCACCATTTGAGTCGGTTTTGGTTCCCTGATAGTGACTAAAGGATTGGTGGGCGGCGTACTAAAATTACTAAAAATAAATGCAATCAAATTCATTTATCACACGTCTATCTTAAGACGAGCAAGCTTTTGGGTGGTGTGAAGTTAGCTAGGGTCTCAACAACTAATAGCTCACGTAATAAAGGTTTGTGATGAGCATTGGTTGTCTTTAGGGTTTGGATTTCATCGGTGTTGATGGATCTGATTTCACACTTTACACGTTATAAAAGTGTGCTCAAAAGGACAGATCAAGCAGCGTTCTAATCCCCGCTGTTTGTCTGCCGTCAGAGTTAGCCGTGAACTCACCCCTTTATTTAGCGACTAGCTCTAATATGGCGGAGGCGCGCTGTGTAAAACCACGGTGCGCCATTTTTAAATTTTAAAAAGACCACCCGTATATGCTTGATAAACCACTTCTTAATCAGCTCTTTCGTTACGCAGTGTCTCTGACTAATCAAGAAGATCAGGCTTATGATGTCTTACAAAGTTGTGTGGAAAAGTTTCTGAGGATTGATCGCTCCGTGATTGAGTCTGCGGAAGCTTATTTGATGCGGATGATCCGCAATGAATTTATCGATCAGACCCGCAAGAAATGTTTTTACAGTGATGTTGGCCCGGAAATTGTCAGTAAAATCAGTGATGAATCGGCACTCAATGCCATCACGTTGGAAGATGTGTTCATACAGCAATCTGAGGTTGGGGCGCTGCTAGGAACCATGAGTGGAGATGAGCGAGAATTATTGTATCTTTGGGCGGTAGAAGAATATACGCTGGAAGAAATTTCACAGATGAAACAAGTGCCAAGGGGGACTTTGTTATCAAAGCTGCATCGTTTGAAAAAGCGCATACAGTTGCAACAAAACAGCGACAACGTGCTGAATTTGAGGGTTAAGTCATGAAGCAATCTATGAAACCAATGGATGAGGCACTCAAAACGCATTACTCAGAAAAATCCCTATCTGACAGCCAGCTGGATCGACTTATGGCGCTTCAGGAAGATGTGGAGCAAGACGGCGTTACTTTGGTGCATGACCTGTCACCGGCAGGAATTCCTGCGCAACCACTTGAGCAAGCTCAACTAGCGGAAGGTTCGACACCTGGCCAGTCACGCCTGGCGTCTATGCGCAATAAGCTGAATGCTTTCCTGCCTGACTTTGGCCGTTATAGTTATGTCTATTATGCCAGTGCTTGCTTGCTGCTCACGGGTTTGATTCTGTCTCTTAGCTTGTTTAACCAAAGCTCCTTAACGGAGCGTGTAATGGATGAAATTGCCTATAACCATCGCCAGGAAATGCCGGTTGAAGTCGCTGCAAACAGCATGCCTGCAATTGGTGGTTATTTGGATCGTCTGAGCTTTTCACTGATTTCTCCCAGAGCATTAGTCGACAGCGGCTGGCAAATTCTTGGCGGCCGTTACTGCTCCATTAATGGAAAACTGGCCGCGCAGTTGAAGGTGAGAAATGTCGCCGAAGACAAGGTGTACACGCTGTATCAGGCATCAACAGAGGGGGACTTAACACAGACTGGTCTTTCGATGACCTCCAATATGGTCGGGGACGTCAAAGTCTCGATTTGGCAGGAGCAAGGATTGTTGCTCGGGCTGGCCAGTTCGCAGTAGAGTTATTGCACAAATCACGAGGTTCTCCTTATTCTCTCCATACTTGGCACATATTGATTGCACGGTTGTATAGATAATTAACTCATCAGCAAATGGATTGCGTAACGATTGAGTTAATAACTGATGTTACGCAGTA
>NZ_QGKM01000027.1 GCF_003172875.1 Leucothrix pacifica
TTTAACTGAGTATTTTAGGATTAAGCGCAATTGGTTAGCCATTCGTCTACAGCAGGCAGGTGTGAACCGCGATGCAGTAGGCGCCTGGATTCAACTCAAGGTTGGGGACAAGCATTATCATCGTGAATTAACGATAGGTGGTGGGCATGCCGGTGGCAGCTTAGTACCTCAACATTTCGGGCTATCAGAGGCAGAGTTTGCGGATGTTCAAATCACGTGGCCGGATCAAACAAAAAGCGTCTGGCAGCGACTCATAGCGGGTGTTATTCACAAGATCATAAAGTCGGAATAGAGCGAAACCATCGGCTCAGTCCATCGACAATCCGCTTGGCACCTTGTCTGGTTTGCCCAAAATTCCTTTTCCTTGAGCGGAGTCAGTTAAGGCGTGCAGAAAAGCGATTAGGTCTGTTATTTCCTGATCTTGCAAAGAGATGGATGTTAACTCAGTTGAGGCGAGTAGCTGTGGGATCACAGCCTTAAGACGATCGGGATCTAAGTCTTTTTTATCCTGCTCTGGAAGAGGAGAAAGGGTAGGGGTTGATAGCTGGTAGCGATGAAGTGCAGCTTTCGGATCAAGGTGATGCCTGACGATACCTTCCAGTGTTAGGTAAGCGCCATTGTGAGTATACGGTGCGGTTAGGGCGACATTACGCAGGCTTGGTGTGCGAAAACGGTAGCGATCTTTTGTCTTACCAGTGACCCGCATTCTTCCTAAGTCTTGTGGCGTACTTTCAAAACGTGCAACTTTGCCCGGTCCAAATTCAGGAATTGCGATGGAATGGAAGCTGTGATCAGTTTGCAATGCGCCGCTATGACAGCTGCTGCAATTCGCTTTACCATAGAATAAATTCATTCCACGAACTGAGGCTTCATTTAAAGCCTGTTGATCGCCATTTAAATAACGGTCAAAAGGGCTATCAATAGCCTGCCACTCACTGGCAATAAAGTCGGCAAGGACATTCGAAATATCAGTGAAATGAATGTCCTCAGCTGTCTGAATGCGTGGAATAGCGGCTTTGAAGGCTGTGGCATATTCAGGAATCTGTTGTACCCGCTCAGCAATTTTTTGCCATGCGCCTTGTTTCCCGGTTATCAGGCCCATTCGTACTGCGCGTGAAACGTCATTTTCTGCATAATGCCCCGCCATCTCATCGGGTGATAACACCGGGAACATGCTCTGTGCGGATAAAATAGAGTCGAAGCCTTGGGTCATGTCATCTTCTAGTGGTGTGCGAATCCCATTGCTGCGAGTGGGGTCGGCCTCCAGGCGGCCATCGTGAAACAACACAGTAAATTGTTTCGCTCCCAGATTAAACAAGGCTGGAGCATTGCGACCAATGCGTTGTTCTGGTCGGTTGTCATCAGTTACAGGTAAACGTTTAGTGCCGAGTCCTTTAGCGCCCTCGCCAAGTGATAATGAAACACCATCTGCCGTCGCCAGATCAGGATGGTGACACGTGGAGCAGGCAATATTTTTATTACCACTGAGAATGGGGTCAAAAAAGAGTTGCTGGCCGAGTTTAACACGTGCCTGTGTGGCGCTGACAAAGTCTTGTTGGGAAAGCGGGGCGGGTAAATCAATTGTGTTTGAATAACCGGTATTGCAGGTGCAGAACAGTAGGCTGGTAAACACCAAATATTTAATCACCATACCACTACCTTATTGTGTATCTGCTGCATGTTTCGCTCCATTGTCATTGCCTGCGGTTTCAAGCCTTATTCATGAAGTATAACGGAAAAATCAGATTAATCCGTGGTTTTTGATTGACGTACCTCATTTTAAGCATTAGCCTAGCATGACTCGTTTAGAGTGGTCATTTTCGGTTGATAAATAGTAAGGGGCTGAAGGTGAATAAAGGAGTAGGAATAGACAAATCAACAGTTCCCGGCGGTAAATATTCCAACCAGGAACTGAAAGCGATTGAGCTTATGTCAGCTCTGTACTGATTTAGCGTAAACGCAGACGCTGGCCAACTTGAATATGGTTTTTCTTATCACCATACAAACGATTCAAACGTACCAGACGGCTAAAGCTAACACCGGTTTTTTTCGAGATTTGCGTTAATGTATCACCACGACGGACGCGGTAGGTTTTACTGCGCGCACGTTTGGCAGCGGCGCGTTTTTTAGCAGCCGCACGCTTTTTGCGTTCTGCTGCCGCACGGCGTTGAGCAAGTTTCTTACGCTCAGCGCTTTTTTGGGCGGCTGACTTTACCGTCGATTGCTTAGAAACGTTGACGGATTGTCTGGCTGGTGCTGCAGGCGCCTCTTGAACCGTTAGCTCTAAAAAGCCATCCGCTGAAACACTGACAGAGTTGTCAGCCATAACAGAGCCCATGCTGGTGAAAGCAGCAGCGGAAAACAGCGTAATTACAACCTTTTTTATGCCTTTCATAATTTGTTACCCCTATGATAAAAAGCGTTAATGTCGACTGACCCTTAAAATAGTGATTTGCAGGCCGACTATAATAGTATGCGCGAAATCACTAACAGAAGGGTTAGCCATTACGTAAATGTTTGTAAGTATGTGTGAAAAATCGATCAGTTTAGGTTCGACATCGTGAAGATGTATCGGTTTCAAAATTGATAAGCCATGCTTAATCCTTGATAATATGCGGGTCTGCCGTGATTTAAATTTAGATATGCGAGTCTGAACGGCCGCAAACGATTAATCCAATCAAAATATAAGGTTTACCTATGAAATTTTTTGTTGATACCGCTGATGTCGATGATATTCGCGAGTTAAATTCACTCGGCTTAGTTGACGGTGTGACGACAAACCCATCTCTGATTCTTAAGTCTGGACGCGACATTATTGAAGTGACCAAAGAGATTTGCGATATCGTTGAAGGTCCGGTGTCGGCCGAAGTCGCTGCAACAGAGTACGATGAAATGATGAAGGAAGCGGCTGTACTTGCAAAGATCGCTGATAACATCTGTATCAAGCTGCCACTGACTTTGGATGGTCTGAAGGCGTGTAAGTCTCTGACTGATATGGGTCACAAGACAAATGTGACACTATGTTTCTCTGCCAATCAGGCGCTACTGGCGGCAAAAGCAGGGGCGACTTATATCTCACCCTTTATCGGCCGTTTGGATGATAGCGGTATTGATGGCATGGAGTTGATTCAGGAAATCCGCACCATTTATGACAACTACAACTTCGATACACAGATTTTGGCAGCGTCGATCCGTACAGTGAATCACGTGAAAATTGCTGCGTTGATCGGTGCGGATGTGGGCACGATGCCACCATCAACCTTAAAAGCACTGGTTAAGCACCCATTGACTGACAAAGGTCTGGAAGCATTCCTTGCGGACTGGGCTAAAACAGGTCAGAACATCGCTGGCTAATTTCGGTGTGTTGATTGACCTGAGGTGGTAGTACGCCTCAGGTCAAACGCTCTTGGTGTGGTAATACGCGAACTCTAGACTGTATAAATGGTTTCCCGATTACGCGGTTAAGCATTTAGGTAGTTGAAGCTGCTCTACGCCAAACCAGAGTTCTATTGTTTGCAGGCATTTCTATGTCATGTAAAAACTTCAGCCCATTCTCATTCGCTAGTTTCTGCAAATCCTCAAAGTTCCGGATACCACTGTCAGGATCACGCATTTTTAGACTCTGATCAAAGTTAGCATTGCTTTGGCTGGTGTATTGACCGTCATAATTAAAAGGGCCATAGCAAATCATCAGGCCATTTTCTTTTATACACTTCGCACCTGATACAAATAAATCTACGACATTCTCCCAATGCATAATGTGCATCACATTTGCACTATAGAGAGCATCATAGCGAGTCTCAGGCCACTTATCTTCACTGACATTTAAGGCGATGGGCGGAAGCACATTACTGAGTTCGGCTTCATCCAGCCATGCTTGAATACCCTCGTGATATTGCACCTGATCGCTACACTGCCAAGTCAGATGCGGCAGTTTCTCAGCAAAATAGACGGCGTGTTGTCCGGTGCCTGTTCCTACTTCCAAAACGGTTGAAGCATCACTCAACAACTGTTCCAACACAGAAAGAATAGGGTCACGGTTTTGATCGCAAGCGCCAGAATAAGGCTTCATGACTGATCCTCCTGATAGGGCGACTTGAGTTGATCACGGTATTCATTAATTGCCAAACGCTCATGCCCGACATATTGCGCGATGGCGTCTTGATATGGCGAGTTATTTAACCAATGTGCGGAGCGTGTTTCGGTTGGAATAAAGCCGCGGGCAATTTTATGTTCACCCTGAGCACCTGGCTCGAAGACCTGCAAGTTATTACGGATGCAGTATTCGATACCTTGGTAATAACAGGCTTCAAAATGTAATTTATCGATCTGATGAGTACAGCCCCAGTGGCGACCATAAAGTCGGGTGTCACTGCGGAACATCAGTGATCCGGCAATACAGCGATTGCCTTGGGAGTTGCTATCAGCATCTTCAGTTCTTTCTGCATCTGTGTCAGGTTGACTGTTTTCAGCTTGTGGATCAGACGGTAGGTCAGCCATCACTAAGAACACCTGATCCGGCATTTTTTCCGCCACTTCTTTAAAGAAACCAGCATTAAGCGTTGGTGTACTCCATTTTTCTTCAAAAGTGGTTTTGTAAAAATAGGCAAAGTCGTCCCAATCTTTAGCGGTTGCTGTGTGACCATCAAGCAAGCGGAGCGTGACGCCGGACTGCTGCATGCGCTTGCGTTCCTGACGGATATTTTTGCGTTTCTTTGCTGTCAGCTTTGCCAGAAAGTCTTCAAAGGTTTTGTAGCCCTGATTATGCCAGTGAAACTGCACATCATGGCGTAGTAAAACATCCGCGCCATTAAGCGTCAGCTTAGCAAGCCAGTCGAGTTGGTCCGGGCGGGGAAACAGGCAGTGGTAACCACTAATGTTATTGTCTGTCGCAAACTGCGCTACGGTTTGCATCAGGATTTGATAGTGAGTCCCGGGATTTTCCGCATTGCTTAGCATGCGTTGACCCGTCGCAGGCGTGTAGGGTGCTGCTGAGACTAATTTTGGAAAATACGGAATACCGCTCTGTTTGTAGGCATCCGCCCAGGCATGATCAAAAACAAACTCACCATAGGAGTTAAATTTTTGATACAGCGGCATGGCTGCAGCCAGTGTGTCGTCTTCATAGATCCCGATATGGCAAGGAATCCAGCCAAACTCAGGGTCAACGCAACCGTGGTTTTCTAAGGCTGCTAAAAACTCGTGCCGGACAAATGGGTTATTGTCATCCACCATTTTATTCCACTGTTTGGCTGGAATTTGATTGATTTCACTGTGTATTTTAATCTGCATGCTTAAAAATTGTTGCTCGAGGACGCGGGATTATTGCATTATAGGCACATGAAACTAATAACAAAAAGAATGATGCGAGGGTTCAGGGTTTTATTCCTGGTTATGTTGGGTGTTGTTCTTTTTTATTTCTCTGCATTACTCATTTTCCGATGGGTGCCGATCCCGACCTCCGCGTTTATTCATCACCAAAATACACTGCATGAGACTGATCCAAAGGTGTACAGTGCAGCAAAATTTGAATGGGTTGATTGGGAGCAAATCCCGCCAGCCTTGGCGCTTGCAGTGATTACCGCTGAGGATCAGCGCTTCCCGAATCATTGGGGTGTGGACTTGATCGAAATCCGCAACGCTATTAGTGATATGCGCGACGGCAAACCCATGCGTGGTGCTAGTACGATCACTCAGCAAGTGGCTAAGAATCTATTCCTTTGGAATGGCCGTAGTTATGTGCGTAAAGCGGCTGAGTTTTTTATTAGTTTTTCATTGGAATTGGTTTGGTCTAAGCAACGCATTCTTGAGGTATATCTCAATGTTGCACAGTTTGCACCGGTGACGTTTGGGGTAAAAGCGGCAAGTAAAGTGTTGTATGACAAAGAGCCGCTGCAATTGACGCTGGAAGAGTGTGCTATGTTAGCCGCGGTGTTACCGACACCGGCTAAATCTAATGCGAATGAGCCGAGTGAAACGCTGCAGAAGCGGCATGCGTGGATATTGGAGCATATGGAGAAATTGGGTGGTGTCAATTACTTAAAGAAGCTTTGATGACGAAGCTTCTTCAAGCTATTAATCCCATTTAGATTTCAGTGGTGATCACTTCAATCCCCACTTATCAAAATCAAACTCCGCCAACGAATCCAGCACCTCATTCGCATCAGTAAACTGATCATGGCTCATATTCGGATCAGGCACGGCAATCACGCTCATCCCCGCCGCATTAGTCGCCGCTACGCCTGAAGGTGCATCTTCAAACACCAGACAATGCTCAGCCGCGACACCCAACTGCGCTGCTGCTGTCAGGAAAATATCAGGTGCAGGCTTAGCGTGTTTCACATCCTCATGATCACTGGTCACGATCGTATCAAATAAGCTAAACCAATCCTGATGCTTGCTGGTCTTAATCTCGAACTGATATTTCTTAGAACTAGTCGCAACCGCAATGGGTACATTCATGTCAGCAAGCTTACGAATTAATTCAGGTGCACCAGGCTTTGGCTGGGCAAAGGCAAACCGCTCATTCAGCAGCTCATTGCGTTCTTCCAGATAAAATTCCGGTGTAAAGGGAAGCTCCAGCGCTTTCACCAAATAAGTCGCAGCATCTAATGAATCACGACCAATCATGTGTGACTTCACTGACCAATCAAACACTTTACCGTAGCGTCCCACGATCATCTGAGTGACTTCGGTGTAAATGCTTTCAGTTTCCAGTAGCAGTCCGTCCATATCGAACAGTACGGCTTTGATAGTAGTTTGGCTCATGAGTGAGTGATTCCCGTAATTTTGATGATAATTTATCGCGACTAAACATATCACAGCATGATCTACGTCACTATGTCTGAGTGTTAAAGCAATTAATATCCTGTATTAAGAGTATCTGTTTGATTTGTTTAAATTATCAGCAAATTGAAGTGAGTCTCCAACGTTATAATCATTTTATAGCGAGAATGGAATCTAATAAGCTAAGAGGTGAAATATGCAGGATATGCATCAGGATGATGTGGTCTCCTCCTGTATCGAACAGGTGTTGGTGTATCACGATGACAGTCGCAGAAAAGTGTATGTAGCGGATCAGGAAGTTCCGTTTCCAGAGGGTAAACTGATCGTGTCACGCACCAATGAAGCAGGAATCATTACACACGGCAATCAGTCATTTGTTGAAATGTCTGGCTTCACTGAGGATGAATTGATTGGACAGCCGCATCATATTTTAAGGCATCCTGACATGCCAAAAGCCGCATTCAAAGATCTCTGGGATACCTTGGCGCGGGGCGAAAAGTGGTCTGGCTATGTGAAGAATCTGCGTAAAGACGGTGCATATTATTGGGTGCTGGCAACAGTAGTGGCAAATATTCGTGGAGGGGAGGTGACGGGGTATACCTCGGTGCGCCGAAAGCCTTCTCGTGAGCGTATCGCAGAGTGTATCGAGCTATATCGTCAGATGCGTCTGGAGGAGGCCTCATGAAACCTTATACGATGACAGTGAGCCCTGACTTTATGCCGGACTATATTGCGGGTTGGTATATTTTTAATACCTGGTTGCAACGTCAACTTGGCCAGTCGATCCACCTTGAGTTGTATAACGATTTCGCCACCCAACGCGAAGCGATCTCACGAGATGAAATTGATCTGATTTATGCAAACCCATTTGATGCCGCAATGTTGGTACGAGAGAAGGGATTTAGTGCGATTGCAGCACCGCAAGATAAGCCAGATGAAGTCATTCTCGCAGTGCCGGCTGAATCACCCGTCAAAAAGCTAGATGACCTAACGCCAGGCACGCGCATCGCCCGAACGGATGACCCTGATGTCAATTTGATTGGCATGATGATGATTGAATCTGCAGATTTAAAGGCGGATAACACCCATGTTCAAATGCTGGATAGTTATGTGCTGGTCGCCAAAGCTTTATTTCAGGAGCGGGCTGATCTTGGCTTTTTTCTGAAGGAGGCTTACGAAAGTCTATCGGATTTTGTGAGAAGTCAGCTAAGTGTGCTATTGAGCAGTGAGATTCATGTCGTCACACATGTGTTATTGGCAAGCCCGGCTTTTACAACACATCAAGATGAGCTGAGAGCCTGCCTATTGGATATGCCTCATCGGGATAAGGGGCAAGGTGTTTTGGATAGCATGGGATTATCCGGATGGCAGTTACAAGCTCAAGAAGACACTGAATTTATGATTGATTTGATGGATACCTTGGCGTGATTCGCCCACCAATAGGTAGTTGGTTGTTTTAGAGACAAGAGTCAATTCTGAGAGAGCTAACTCTTGCCTCTGAAGATATCGGAGAAGCGTTGATTAACTATCGTTTGCCGTTGTCTCAACATCTCTTGAGCTAATGAATTTCTCTAAAGCTGCAATGGACAGAACACCAGGATTCAGGCCTACCAGCTCGCCGTCAGGGCTAAATACCATGAACGTGGGTGTGCCTCTGAGACTTTCTTTAGCATTCAATTCCATCCACGCGTTCATTTCGATGACATTGCTAAGGATGGTCTTGAAGGGAATGTCAAAGTCTTTGATCATACCTTCGGCTTGCGCTTTACCTGCCTGACCATCCAGTGACACACCGAGTAGTCGTACTTTATTCATTTTGCCATCAAACTCAACCATTTCCGGCATGTGCTCACGGCAGGCATGACAGTCTGATGCCCATATTTCCAGAACGGTCCATTTGCCATCGCCAATCTGGTCTTCAATGGTCGTTTTTGTTCCATCAAGCTCGGTGAAAGCGAACGCTGAAGTGCTCAGCACAACGACCGTAAAGAATGATAAAAATAATGTTTTTGTTAAAGAAAACAGTTTCACGAGTATGTTCCTCAATTTATGATGCAGTTGCAGATTAATTCCAATAACGACAAAGATATAAAAAATGCCGACAAGTTCCTTATATACGACCCGCGCTGTACTTTTCGATCTCGATGGTACGTTGCTGGACACCGCACCGGATATGGTACGGGCTCTCGATCTTCTGCTTCAAGAAGAAGGTGTACCAACGGTTGAGCATGAAAAAGCACGTCAACAAGTATCGCATGGGGCTGGAGCGTTAGTGACTCTGGGGTTTGGCGAGACCCAAACGGAGCGCGATCACAAGCGTCGCTGCCAGCGATATTTATCTCTATACGAGGAAAACCTCTGTGTGGATACAGATTTATTTGAGGGGATGGCAGAAACACTGAAATTTTTAGAAGATCAGGATATCCTTTGGGGGGTTGTCACTAATAAGCCGGCGTTTTTAACGGAGCCGTTAATGAAGGCACTGAATCTGGACAAGCGCTCAAGCACCATTATTAGTGGTGATTCCTTACCCCAGCGCAAGCCACACCCACAACCATTATTTCATGCTGCAAACGAGTGCGATGTGCTCACGACAGAGTGTATCTACGTTGGGGATGCTGAGCGCGATATTGTTGCTGGAAACAGGGCAGGGATGATTACCTTGTTGGCCAGTTATGGTTACATCGATGCCGGAGATCAACCGGAACGGTGGGGCGCAAATGGTATCATTGAGCACACACATGAAATATTGGATTGGCTGACTAAAGCCGACGAACTTGAGTTGGATATCCAAAAAGCCAACTAATGGAGAAAAAGCGTGAATATAAGTAAAAACACCGCACGGTCCACGTTATTACAGGTCGTGCTGTTCCTGATTTTGGTAGCGGCGGCCTTATTCTGGCAGAGAAATAATATTGCTGACTTGTATCTGTCGGGTGAAATCAATCCGGTTGGTTGGTTGCTGAACAGCATCATTGTGTTGTTATTCCTGTTTGGAATGTTCCGCATGATTTCTCTACTGCTGTCTTACAGCCGTGAGCACAGTGTGTTGGAGCGCTTGGTCGATTCGATTACCGATGGCGCAAATGACCCGACAGGACGTTTGCCGGAGAATGCATTGGCCGTAGCACGCTACAAATATGTTCAGAGTATGGCGTTACGGGCGCTACCGATTAATCATGGCGCGTTGGCATCTAGTCTAAGTACGTCAGAGCAAAGCCGCTTTACGCTGGTGCGTTACATCAATAGTATTTTGATTTTGCTGGGTGTATTCGGAACCGTCGTGTCATTGTCGATTGCGTTGATTGGCGCGTCTAACTTATTGGATTCACCGGACGGTGCCAATCGCATGGGGATGATTATCGGTGGCATGTCATCAGCACTCAGTACCACTATGACTGCTATTGTGTGTTTCGTCATTTATGCCTATTTTTACCTTCGACTGAATAATGCGCGTGCCCAATTGCTTAATGGCATTGAGAGCATGACAAGTATGCATTTATTGCCGAATGTGACGCATAACGAGGAATCATTGATTCGCCATGTTGCAGATCTCACTGTGGCCTTGAATAAGTCTGCGGATCGTTTGAATGAGATGCAGCAACATTTCACTACCGCAGCTAATCAATTGGCGGGCGCGGTGGTTAAGCAAAATGGGCCGGCTGGTGTGACGGAGGAAAGTATTCAGGAACTTAAAGATTTACTGCGTGAAGGGTTCCGTTTACCAAAGTCGCCATTAAAAGCAGCGCCTCGGGAACCATTAGGTTCACATATCCCAAAGCGTGATCACATGGATCCTAAGCTATGACGGGCGGCTTCCCCGATTACCATAATTTTCCTGACCGGGATAAGGGGGAGGAAAGCTTCTGGCCATCATTTACCGATATTATGATGGTGATCACAATGGTGTTTTTGTTAGTCACGGTGATGGTGATTACCAATAACTGGAAGTTGGTAACGGATTTACAGGAAAGTATGCAGGCGCAGCGTTTGGCGGCAGAGCAGGCGCTGGATAAAGAAGCCAAGAATCATACCTTGGAAGATCGTATGAATTTGCTGGAAAATCGTTTGAAGTCATCCAGAGAAGTGGTGGCTGAAAAACAAATTGAGAATGAAAGCCTGCAAGCTGAGATTGATCGTATTCTCAAAAAGATCACACAGATTGAAACGGAGTTGGCCGCGAGTGTGAAGCTGCTGGAGAAGCGACAAGTTCAGATCGCACAGCGTGATGATCAAATTGCAAACCTTAAAGCAGATCGCGATAAGCAATTGGTGACACTGGAAAACAGAGCACAGGCCTTGGCAACGTTGCAGGGTATTCAGGAGACAAGTCAGAGTCAGGTGCTACGTTTGCAAGCCGCTTTGGATGATAAAGAAGTTGAGCTGGAGTCCTCTAAACAAGCAAATGAGGAAAAGATAAAAGCGCTTGAGCTGGCGATGACGCGGTCTGAACTTGAGCTGCAGAAAAGCTTAGAAGCGAATGAGCGTTTGGCGGTGTTAGAGGCAGCACTGAAAGCATCTGAAGAGACTTTAGCAGACACTAAAAAGGCTAATGACGAGCGTATTAGTGAATTACAGAATCAATTGATTAGTGCGCAAACTTCCTTGTCAGATACACAGGAAAGTCAGCAGGTTAGCCAAGAGCAATTAGAGAATATGCGAAGTGAGTTCGCAGCGTTGCAAGCAGCGAAACAAGCTGAATCTGACCGACTGGCAGGCCTGCAAAGCGAAATTGCCCGAATTCAGTCCTTACGCTCTGAGGATATGGCCAAGCTCGAGAGCCTGCAGGGTGAGTTTGATACGTTGGATACTAAGTATAAAAAGCTAGTCCGGCCAGCGCGTTCCAGTGAGGGTAAACATGTCGTATCTGTTTGGTTTAGCAAGCAAAGTGGCCGCGAAGTGTATCGTATTCGTGATGCGACAGAGGATGAATTCAGAACCATAAGCCGTCCCGCAATGGCGTCAGCATTGGCAGGATTAAAAGACAAACATGGTAAATCGCTGTACGTTAGAATCATAATCCCTGAGAATAGCGGCCTTTCGTATTCCGATGCATGGCGTTTTACCACGGAAATGCAGCGGGCTTATGACTATTATTATCAAGACGATGAATAACCTTACAGGATGGTGTATGTCTGAATCATTACTCAATTTTGTTCCATCTGCCGGCGCTTTAGACGGGAGAAAAATTCTTGTCACCGGAGCTGGTGCGGGAATAGGTCGAGCGATTGCAAAAGCATATGCAAGCTTTGGTGCGACAGTGGTTTTGTTAGGAAAAACGATTCCGGAACTGGAAGTCGTCTATGATGAAATCACCGAAGCTGGTGGCCCTGAGCCTGCCATTTACCCTCTGGATATGACAGGGGCTACTGCCCACGACTATGAAGAAATGTCACGTATCCTCAACGAGCAGTTAGAGGGGTTGGACGGTCTTGTCCTCAATGCCGCATGGTTGCCGGGCTTTGTGCCTTTTGAACAGTATGATCTGGAAATGTGGCAAAAAGTGATGACGATTGATCTCACGGCTAACTACTTGATTACACAGGCTTGTCTACCGATGCTCTGCGCGTCGGAGCATGGTTCTATCATTCATTCTGCGCACACCATGAATCGTGCGTATGCGGGTGCGTTTGGGGTGGCTAAAGCAGGAATGGCCGCCATGATGTCGATTGTTGCGGATGAATATGACAATCCAGATCGCTTTGTGCGTGTCAATACTATTGATAGTGGCCCGCTTCGCACACAAATGCGCAAGCTAAACTATCCGGGTGAAAACACTGATAGTCTGGCTGAGCCAGAGGCGGTTATTGGCCCTTATATCTATTTCATGAGTGATGATGCCGGCACCCGAACCGGAGAGGCAATCGCTTTTGGTAAGGTCGATGCTGACTTCGTTTGGCCAGGTATCAAAGTGGAAAGCGCTTAACTCATGATGTTTGAATTTGATACGCTTTACCGTGATCTGAAGGAGTCAGAGCTAGCGCCTTGGTTGGATGATCTGCCGGATCAAATTGAACAGGTCTTTAAAGAAAAGACGCATGGCTTTTTGGCGGACTGGGTTCAGCTCATTCACGATATGCCGAAACCGCAGCCTGGCAGCGTTGATTTTAATACTGGTCGGGTGAGGATAGGTTGTGCTGAAGATATTGATACGGCTGATGCTGAGGTGCTGGAACAACAGCTACGCACGATAATCCCTTGGCGCAAAGGGCCTTATGAACTGTTTGGTATCCACATCAACACGGAATGGCGTTCTGACTTTAAGTGGGACCGTATTCAGCCTCATTTATCACCGTTAAAAGGTCGGACTATTCTGGATGTAGGCTGTGGTAACGGTTATCACATGTGGCGCATGCTGGGTGAAGGCGCTGATCTTGTGATTGGGGCGGACCCTAGCCAGTTCTTTTTAGCGCAGTTTAGAGCGATTAAGCAGTACGCAGGTAGTGACTTACCAGTACACCTGCTACCAATGAAGAGTGAGCAATTACCGGCGTTTACGCGTGAGTATAAAGGCATTGGATTTGATACCGTGTTTTCAATGGGCGTGTTATATCACCGTGCTTCACCAGTCACTCATCTGCAAGAGTTACGTAGCTTTTTGCGGCGTGGCGGTGAGTTAGTGCTGGAGACGCTTGTGATAGAGGGTGACGAGCAGACAACACTGGTTCCTGAGGATCGTTATGCAAAGATGCGTAACGTCTGGTTCGTTGCATCGACACCGTTCTTGATTCGCCTGTTGGAGCGGGTGGGCTTTGTGAATTGCAGGATCGTTGATGAATGCGTGACTTCGCTAGAGGAGCAGCGAGCGACGGACTGGATGAACTTTGAATCGCTGGAAGACTTCCTTGATCCTGCAGACCACAGTAAAACGATTGAAGGTTATCCGGCACCACGACGAGCAACTATTATTTGTGAAGTGCCATAGGGTTGTATTGAGTAAAACCTTGTAGCTAAGTGCATGGACTATTATTTGTAGTATTGCGTATTGCGTATTGCGTATTGCGTATTGCGGTATTAAGTCATAGCTAGGCGTGGAGATTGCTTGGAATTGTTTTTAGTCTTGTAACTTACGCCACTTCAAATCACAGAATCAAAAAAGGGCGAGAACACCGTTTAAGTGTCTCGCCCTTTTTTTAATCGGCGCTAACGGTTAAATGACGCGCTTATGACTTCTTTTTCTTTTTGCGTGGGCGCTGTTCGCCACCACCACTTTTAGGTGCGGAGGGTTTACGCTTTTTCGGTGCATCCGTGCGACTATGTGACTTTTTAGGCGAGTTTCCAGTCTCAGAATCAAATGAGCCGTCTCCTTTTGGCGTCAGCTGACGAAGCTTCATTTGTTGTCCCTGAATCCACAGCTTATATAAGTGTTTGTGAATGGGCTTGGGCATGCCATCAGGCAGCTCTACCGTACTGTATTCGCCTTCAATCTTCAGGTTGCGAATAAAGGCGCTATCAACGCCGGCTTCATTAGCAATGGCACCAACGATGTGCTTTGCTTCTGCACCGTGATCACTACCCACTTCTAAGCGGTAAGTCACCATATCCGGTGTTTCCACGCCTTCATCACGCTCGCGACGTGGGCGGCGTTTTGTGTCTGCTGGCTTTTCAGAGCGCTCACGACTTCTGCGAGGTTTTTCAAAATCATTATCTCTGCGACTGTCTCGCTTTGAATCTCGCTCGCTGAAATTAGGAATGTCTAATTGCTTTGCAGATAAGGGGCGGTCTTTTTGTGCCAAATAAGCAAGACTGGCAGCAATTTGTTCCAGACTCAGGTCACCTTCATTTGCGAAGTCAACAACCACCTTTTCTAAGAAGTCGAGATCCTGCTGCAATACGATGGTTTGAATTTGTTGCTTGAATTTGCTGATTCTGGTTTCACTGATTGACTCCGCCGTTGGCAGCTCAAACGGTAAAATCTTTTGTCCTGTTGCGCGCTCAATACTCTGCAGCATGCGCTGACCACGAGGAGGGATAAACAGGATTGCTGTACCTTCACGGCCAGCACGCCCCGTACGACCAATTCGGTGAATATAGGATTCCGTATCGTGCGGCATGTCGTAGTTTATAACATGACTGATACGTTCAACGTCTAAGCCGCGGGCGACCACATCCGTTGCAATCATGATATCAATTCTGCCGCGGCGAAACTGCTCAATGGTCTTTTCACGTTGCTCTTGTTTGATATCACCATTCAGTGCAGTGGTCGCATAACCGCGGGCTTCCAGCTTCTCTGACAGCTCGTGAGTCATAGATTTAGTGCGCACAAATATGATGATGCCGTCGAAAGGTTCGGCCTCAAAAATACGGGTCAGTGCATCCAGTTTGTGAATGGTCTTACCCTGCCAATAACGCTGGCGAATAGTCGGTACAGTCGCTGTTTTACTTTTGATTCGTATGTCAGCCGGATCTTTTAAATAGCGCTGTGTGAGCTTCTTAATAGCAGGCGGCATAGTGGCGGAAAATAGCACTACTTGCTTGTTTTCCGGAGTGGCCTGAAGGATCGTTTCGACATCATCCACAAAGCCCATTCTCAACATTTCGTCGGCCTCATCCATAACAAGCGTTTTCAGCTGGTCAAGTTTCAGCGTACCTCTTTTGATGTGATCGATTACACGGCCAGGTGTTCCAACAATAACGTGAACATTACGTTTTAGTTGTTTTAGTTGAATACCGATGCTCTGCCCACCATATATGGGTAAAATGTGGAAGCCCGGTAGGTTCTTTGAGTATGACTGCATTGCCTCCGCAACCTGGATCGCTAACTCACGAGTCGGTGTAAGCACTAAAATTTGTGGCTTAGACTGGCTTAGGTCAATTTTTGACAGTAGCGGTAACGAGAATGCAGCCGTTTTACCAGTACCTGTTTGGGCCTGTCCGAGTAAGTCGCGGCCTTCTAATAAGGGAGGGATACTTTCGGCTTGAATGGGTGACGGAAATTCATAATCAATTGCCGATAAGATAGCTTCAGAAAGGCCAAGTTCTGAGAATGGTGGCGTTTTTTGGTCAGACATTGCGGGGTTTGAATCACTAGAAATGTTTAAGGTTGCCGATTCTACGCTAGTTTAGCGCATGATGTGGGAAATATTTGAGGTTCAATCAACGATTC
Source organism: Leucothrix pacifica (assembly GCF_003172875.1). GTDB lineage: Bacteria > Pseudomonadota > Gammaproteobacteria > Thiotrichales > Thiotrichaceae > Leucothrix > Leucothrix pacifica. The sequence goes on from NZ_QGKM01000027.1 coordinate 15,893, forward strand.
TTTCGTTCGTAGTGGCCCTTTAAGGTGTAAAGTAAACGTAAATATCTAATTAGTTATTGATATTGTCTGATTTAGGTCGTTTAATGTGCTTAAATAGTAAGTATTATTGGCAGCCACTCGGGCTGGGTCAATTTATTTACTACTTAATTGAACCGTTTGGTACTCATTGATTACTGAATATCGTTGTAGTACTGGTTTAAAGTGATGCACTTGTGTTGCTTAATTTTGTCGTAGCGTTCTTATTTTCATAATTAGTGTCTGGTTTTCTTGGATAATAGTTTGAAGAAGAGTATATTAAATTAAGTTTCTATTAAGCTTGATTGATATACTTTTGCTAGAAAGCATTGATAATCTGCCATTATAGCGTTCGTTGATGGCAAAAATGGCAGTAAGAAAACGTAGTGACCTATCGTTAAACAATCATATTGAAGAATGGAAAATTATGAATAAATTCACTGCATCGCCAAAAGTGGCGATATTAACATACGAAAATCTGGATAGTTTTGAATTCGGTTGTGCTGTGGAGCTGTTCGCAACACCAAGACCTGAGTTGGAAGCATGGTATCAAACAGACGTTTTGGGCTTAACAGCTGATCCTGTGAGTTCTACCGGTGGTGTGAAGGTCCAGGCCGACAAGCTAGTTGATGATTTAACTGACTATGACATGATGATCATTCCGGGCTGGACTGGCATCGATGTTAAACCACCAGAGCATTTGATCGACGCAATGCTAGAGATGCATCAGCGCGGTGGTCGAATCGTCGCGCTGGGTATGGGTGTATTCGCACTGGCTGCGACTGGCCTGCTTGACGGCAAAAAAGCAACGACACATTGGTCGTTGGCAAAATCATTCACTGAGATGTTCCCAAAAGTGAACTTCCAGGATAACGTTTTATATACCGGTGAAAATCGTATGCACTCTTCATCGGGCCATACTGGTGCGATTGACATCGGTCTACACATGATTCGTCAGGACTACGGTGCACATCGCACTAACGTTGTGGCTAAGGATTTAGTCGTTTCCTCGCATCGCGACGGAAGCCAGTCTCAGTTTGTTGAGCGTACCTTGCGTCAACAGCATGGCCGTCTACATGAGACAATTAACTGGGTATTGGAAAATCTTGATAAGCCATTGAATGTCACTGAAATGGCTGAGCAGGCGTGCTTATCTCGTCGCAGCTTCGACCGTCAGTTCCGTTCTACCGTCGGAAAGAGTCCTAAAGAGTGGTTGATTCACCAGCGCATTAATCTTGCACAGGATTTTCTTGAGACAACAAATTACAGTGTCGAAGAGATTGCCTCTTCAACAGGCTTCCAGACGGGTATGAACTTGCGTCATCACTTTACTCGTCTGTTAGGTTTGTCTCCTACACGTTACCGCGCTAAGTTCTCGCAGTAATATCGTCAGGAGAAAAAATCACACAGTCATATACAGGGTCATGATGATCCGTTAGACTGTGCGATTCACCAGTAAGTATTCATTTGGGGGCGACTTGGCTTCGACGTGGATTACAAAACCTGGGGAGCATGCAGTGGATGCAGTGACCACTTTAATTCAAGCTGTGAACTTTTAGTTGCCAACGACGACAACTACGCTTTAGCGGCTTAATAAGCCTGCTAAATTCCCACTAGCGTTCGCCCGCAGGTGCTTACTGGGAATCATTTATGCGGTATCGCGTGGAGGACTGTTCGGGGCCGAAGCGTTAAAACCTAACCGGAATCGCGGATACCTTCTCTGCCCGTCGAGATTGTGTTTGCTAAATTAATGACGGATCTAAGCATGTAGCGCCTTCAGGCAGCGGATTTGCGGACGCGGGTTCGATTCCCGCCGTCTCCACCACTTACTCTGGTTTGTACAAACAAAAAGCCCTTGAAACACTAGTTCCAAGGGCTTTTTTGTGTCTGTTACATTAAGGTTTCTTTGCTTAGTTAGGCATAAAACCTGCTGTGGCAGCAGTCTCTATATGTTCGTAGCGATTCCCGCTGATGTATTCAAATCTATAATCATTTGATTGTTCTGCTTGATCTATAATAACGGGAGTAGGCTGTGTAACGGTAGGTGTTGCAATAGGAGTTGCCGCTGCTACAGTTTGAGTCTGCGCTATCGGCAGAGTGGCCGTAGTCGTATTTGTCTGAGGTTGAGTCTCTACCGTTGTCGTTGTTGTTGCCACACTGTTTTGAGCTTCTAATCGCTCCGCATCAGCAATTGTCGTTTGAATAGGGCGTGGATGCGTTTTTGTCTTGGGATCGTTGTAGATCGAGTCGGCAGCGATATTCCAGGGATATTTAATATTGTTAGCAATGATGTCAGCGTTCGGGTCAAGTGTCGTGGGGGGAGCTGTTGGAGTAGGCTTGGTTGTTGGTGTTTTTGTTTCACCATATGAGAAAAACTCTGCTTTATTGATAACAGCGCTATTTCGTTCTTGACCAATCGTATCAGCTTGAATGGAAACTTGAGGTGCCTGTGCCTGTGGGGCAGTCTTCTTTAAATAGCTTGCTTCGACCCAACCAGTATTGTCTCCGTACGCTATCTGAAGCCAGTTTACGGTATCTAATAGAATTGTCTTACCGGTAGCTTCAATCTTTGTGGCATCAAAAGGGATGTTACTCAATGGTCTTGATATCGTGCTCGGCCATGCTCGTAAGGTCAGAGAACCACCAGCGGGAATATTAGTGACTGAAAAGGTGTTGGCAATCGCAAGAGAGGTGGAGGCGCCTAATAATAAAGCTGCCCCAATTAGCTTTGTTGTTAGTGTTTTCATGGTTATTTTTCTTATTGTTTAGTTTTCAATAGGATACTCCCGAGCATTACGAATTACAAGATATCAATGCAGGCTATTGCATTCCATTTATTTACAAGGTAGACACAATCCGAGATAATGCGCCGGCTAAATTGTTGTTCACGCTAAACTAGGTCTAAAATATGTCCGGCAAAATCTTCGTACAGACACACGGTTGTCAAATGAACGAGTACGATTCCGCAAAAATGGCGGAAGTCATGAACGAAGCAGATGGGCTTGAGTTAACAGACGACCCGGAACAGGCGGATGTCCTACTGCTGAACACGTGCTCGATTCGAGAAAAAGCAGAAGATAAAGTCTATTCCCAGCTTGGGCGCTGGCGCAAAATCAAAGAAAAGAAGCCAGGTGTGATTGTTGGTGTCGGTGGTTGTGTCGCTAGTCAGGAGGGCGATAATCTAAGAAAACGCTCACCAGTCGTCGATGTCATTTTTGGGCCACAAACTCTCCACCGTCTTCCAGAGCTGATTGAGCAGGCTAAGACAACCCAAAAAACAGCAATGGATATTTCGTTTCCGGAGATTGAAAAATTCGATCGCTTGCCTGAGCCGAAGGCTGACGGAGCGAGTGCATTCGTGTCGATCATGGAAGGTTGTAGCAAATACTGCACATTCTGTGTGGTTCCCTATACGCGTGGTGAAGAGATCTCCCGGCCGTTTGACGATATTATTGCCGAAGTGGTGCAGCTGGCAGAGCAGGGTGTTCGCGAAGTGAATCTGTTAGGTCAGAATGTAAATGCCTATCGTGGCCCGATGCACACGGGTGACACAGCCGATCTTGCCATGCTCATTACTTATGTAGCACAAATCGACGGCATAGACCGAATTAGATATACTACCTCCCATCCGGTAGAGTTCAGTGAGAGCTTAATCAAAGTATACGGCGAAGTGCCTGAGCTTGTAGATCACTTACACCTACCTGTTCAAAGTGGATCGGACCGTATTCTCGCAGCAATGAAGCGAGGGCATATGGCGATTGAATACAAGTCTAAGATTCGTAAGTTGCGTGAAATTCGTCCAAATATTAGTTTGTCTTCGGACTTTATTATCGGTTTCCCGGGCGAAACCGATCAGGACTTTGAAGATACGATGAAATTGATCGAAGACATTGGTTACGACCATAGTTTTAGTTTTATTTACAGCCAGCGTCCAGGAACGCCGGCGGCATCGTTACAAGATGATGTGCCGATGGAGGTTAAGAAAGAGCGTTTACAGAGACTGCAACAGCGTATCAATGAAATGGCGACAGAGATTAGCCGTTCCATGTTAGGTACTGTACAACGTCTGCTCGTGGATAAGGTTTCTCACAAAGATGAGGGCGAGTTGTCCGGTAAAACAGAAAACAATCGTTCGGTGACTTTTGTAGCACATCCACGGCTAATCGGTCGGTTTGTGGATGTGAAAATCACTGACGCATTTAGAAATTCCCTGAAAGGAGAAATCGTTGCGGTTGAGAATGACAACCGTGAGATGGTTCCTCTCGAAGAAGGCCTGGCACTTGTGTCAGCCGAATAAGCTTTTAAAATTGAGTGAAGAAGTATGATGAAGATTGAAACTGGCTTGGATGTCCCGATTTCGGGTCGTCCCATACAGTCGATCGATTCAGTATCACCTACTATTACTAAAGTCGCATTACTAGGGCGGGACTTCCATGGTCTACGCCCTTCAATGCAAGTGAAGGTAGGCGATAAGGTTAAGATTGGCCAAACACTTTTTACTGATAAGAAAAATCCTGGTGTGAATTACACTTCACCGGGCGCTGGTACTATTTCAGCGATTAATCGGGGTGCAAAGCGTGTATTGCAGTCGATTATTATTGATCTTGATGACAGTGAAGAGTCGATTAATTCTCCGAAGTACGATGCGGATCAGTTGGATGAGCTGGATGCCAGCGACATTCGCCGTAACATGCAGGAGTCCGGTGCATGGACTGCGTTCCGTACGCGTCCTAACAGCAAGGTCCCTCTGGCAGATGCTGAGCCCGTTCATATTTATGTTAACGCTATGGATACCAGCCCGCTTGCGGCAGATCCAAGCATTATCGTCAATGAGCGTGCTGAAGACTTCCAGAATGGTTTGACGCTGCTGTCAAAGCTGACTAAAGGCCACGTTTACGTGTGTCATGAGGCGGGTAAGTCAATCCCTCAGACGTCTTATCGCAACGTGCTTTACCGTGAGTTTTCAGGTGTTCACCCGGCTGGTTTAGTTGGTACACATATGCACATGATTGAGCCTGCGGGTATTGATCGTGAAATGTGGCACATGAACTATCAGGATGTTATCGCTCTGGGAAGCCTGTTTACCAGCGGTAAGCGCTGTGTTGATCGTGTTATCTCTCTGGCTGGTCCTTCAGTTAAGAACCCTCGTCTACTTCGTGTTCGTATGGGAGCTTGTACTTCTGAGATCGTTGAAGGTGAGATCGATTCAGGCGACGTGCGTGTTATCTCTGGTTCTGTTCTGGGTGGCTTCCGCGCAGCAGGTTGGAGTGCTTACCTTGGTCGCTACAGCTTACAGGTATCAGTGATTCCTGAAGGTGAGCCTCGTCAATTATTGCACTGGGTAAACCCGACCTTAAATCAGTTCTCTGTAATGAATGTTTTCTTCAATTCAGTGAATCGTGCTAAAGGCAAGCTGTTCCCAATGAGCAGTACTCAGAATGGCTCTCCTCGTGCAATGGTTCCGATCGGTAACTTCGAAGAAGTGATGCCTCTGGATATTCTGCCGACTCAGTTACTGCGTGCTTTATTGGTTCGTGATACAGAAACGGCTAAGAGCTTAGGTTGCATGGAGTTGGATGAAGAAGATCTGGCGTTATGTACCTTTGTTTGTCACGGTAAATATGAATACGGTCCGGCACTACGTGCTTGCCTGGAAATGATCGAGAGGGATGGATAATGAGTTCTTCAAGTCCTAGCCGCTTACGTCGGCTACTTGACGGTGCGGAGCCTCATTTTACCCAAGGTGGTAAATACGAGCGTTTCTACGTGCTGTTCGAAATGGTGGACACGCTGTTCTACAGCCCGCCAAATAAAACGGTTGGTGGTCCACACGTCCGTGATGCGCTGGATCTGAAGCGTGTAATGGGTATGGTTTGGATGTGTACCTTCCCAATCATGTTCATGGCATGTTTCAACACAGGTTTGCAAGCGAATGAAGCAATGCAAACTCTGGGTATGACTAGCATCGACGGTCTACGTGGCTTCTTCCTGAATGGAATCGGCTATGATCCGAGTAGTTTCTTTGCAAACTTCTTCCACGGTATGACGTACTTCATTCCAATCTACATGACCACGTTTATCGTCGGTGGTATTGCGGAAGCGGCGTTCTCATTGATTCGTGGTCACGAAGTTAACGAAGGTTTCTTTGTTACATCTATCCTTTACTCTTTAACTCTACCACCAGATATTCCATTGTGGATGGTTGGTGCAGGTATCATCTTTGGTATCGTGATTGGTAAAGAAGTATTTGGTGGTACCGGTAAGAACTTCCTGAACCCAGCACTAGTTGGTCGTGCATTCCTGTACTTCGCTTATCCGGCTTCTATGTCAGGTGATGCAGTGTGGACAGCGGTTGATGGTTACACCGGTGCAACAGCATTGGGTATTGCAGCGGCAGATGGAATGGCAGCAGTACAGGCGCAGTTCACTTGGTGGGAAGCGTTTATAGGTACGATCCCTGGTTCGATTGGTGAGACTTCTACGCTGGCTATCTTTATCGGTGGCGGTATCTTATTGGCAACCAAAATTGCTTCATGGCGCATCGTACTCGGTGTGTTCTTCGGCATGATGGCGACTGCGACACTATTTAATCTGATCGGTAGTGACACGAACCCAATGTTTGGCATGCCGTGGTGGTGGCACTTGGTTGTTGGTGGATTCGCATTTGGTATGTTGTTTATGGCGACAGATCCTGTGTCGGCGTCAATGACAAATACTGGTCGCTTCTATTATGGTTGTTTGATTGGTTTCATGACAGTATTGATTCGTGTCATCAATCCTGCGTTCCCGGAAGGTATCATGTTGGCGATTCTATTCTCTAATATCTTCGCACCGATGATCGATTATGTTGTGGTTCAGGCGAATATCCGCAGACGTACCAAGCGTATTGAGCAAGGAGGTCAGGCGTGATTAAAGATAAGTTTAATGAAATGCTGGCGTTACCTAATGACAGCAAGCAGAAAACAATCTTTGTTGCTTTGGCAGCTTGTTTAGTTTGCTCTGTTTTGGTGTCGTTCGCAGCGGTTGCGCTAAAGCCAATGCAAGAAGCAAACAAAGCTTTTGATAAGAAGCGTAACATTCTGCAAATCGCTGGTTTGATGGAAGAAGGTAAGTCAGTAGATGAGTTGTTCAAACAGATCGAACCTCGCGTTGTCAATGTTGAAACGGGTGAGTACGTTGATGATGTTGATGCAGCAACTTATGACCAACGTAAAGCATCGAATGATCCTGCACAAAATGTACTGATCAGTGCAGACAATGACATTGCGGGTATTAAACGTCGCGCTAAGTATGCTTCGGTCTACTTGGTAAAAGACGGTGATGCGGTTAAGTCATACATCTTACCAATCAAAGGTTACGGTCTTTGGTCTACGCTTTATGGATTCATTGCGCTTGAAGCTGACGCGAAAACTGTCGTGGGTCTTGGTTACTATGAGCATGCTGAAACACCGGGTCTTGGTGGTGAAGTTGATAACCCGGGCTGGAAGGCTAAGTGGATTGGTAAGCAGGTCTATGGTCCTGATAATCAGGTAATGATTGATGTGGTTAAAGGGGCGGTTGACCCTGCTAGCAAGACAGCAATCTATGAAGTAGATGGCTTGTCTGGAGCAACGCTAACGAGTGTCGGTGTCGAGAATATGCTGCACTATTGGCTAGGTGAGCAAGGCTTCACGACGTACCTTAATAAAGTCCGTGCAACAGGAGGCGAGTCATGAAATTGAGCCCTGAAGCAAAACATAATTTATTAGATCCGCTGATTGGTAATAATCCCATCACGCTGCAGATTCTTGGTATCTGTTCAGCACTGGCGGTTACAACCTCGCTTAAGACAGCGTTATTGATGTCGATGGCGTTAACATTAGTAACTGCGTTTTCTGGCGCATCCATTAGTGCGATTCGTAACCATATTCCGGGAAGTATTCGTATCATCGTTCAGATGACGATCATTGCTTCTTTGGTAATCGTGGTTGATCAGTTATTGAAAGCATTTGCTTACGACACTGCTAAGCAGTTATCGGTATTTGTTGGTTTGATTATTACCAACTGTATCGTAATGGGGCGTGCTGAAGCTTACGCGATGAAGAATCCACCAGGTCTTAGCTTTCTGGATGGTATCGGTAACGGTTTGGGCTACAGCTTAATTTTGATTGTTGTCGCGTTCTTCCGTGAGTTGTTCGGTGCAGGTTCCTTGATGGGTTACCAGATTCTACCGTTAACTACTGAGGGCGGTTGGTACCAGTCAAATGGTATGTTGTTATTGCCACCGAGTGCATTCTTCATTATCGGCATCATGATTTGGGTTATTCGTACTTATCAGCCTGAGCAAAATGAAGCGCCTGACTTTGTTATTCACGAGTCTCATTCGCATAGCGCAGGGGAGTCACACTAATGGAAGCTTATTTAAGTTTATTTATTAAAGCGGTTTTCGTCGAAAACTTAGCCTTATCTTTCTTCCTTGGAATGTGTACCTTTTTGGCACTTTCCAAGAAGATTGAAACAGCGATTGGTTTGGGAATCGCAGTAGCCGTTGTACAGACCATTACCGTTCCGGTTAATAACCTGATTTTGAATGTATTCTTAAAAGAGAACGCATTACTTCAGGGTGTTGATCTGACGTTCCTTGGTTTGATCAGTTACATCGGTGTTATTGCGGCGATGGTACAGATTCTGGAAATGATTCTGGATAAGTACTTACCGTCTCTCTATAACGCGCTGGGTGTGTTCTTGCCACTGATTACGGTTAACTGTGCGATCCTGGGTGGATCTTTGTTCATGGTCGAGCGTGACTACACTTTCGGTGAGAGTTTAACGTACGGTATCTCTAGTGGTTTCGGTTGGGCGTTGGCCATCGTTGCACTAGCGGGTGTTCGTGAAAAGCTCAAGTACAGCGATGTACCTAAAGGTCTGCAAGGCCTAGGTATCACCTTTATTACAGTCGGTCTGATGTCCATGGGTTTCATGGCATTCTCCGGCGTACAACTGTAAGGATTAACAATCATGGCACTCGAAATTTTATTGGGTATTGTGTTGTTTACCCTGATCGTAATAGCACTGGTTTACATCATTCTTTTCGCACGTTCTAAGTTAGTACCTGACGGCGACGTCACACTGCGTATCAATGGCGAGAAAGAGATCAAGGTCCCTGTTGGTGGTAAGCTACTAGGTACTCTGTCTGAGAATGGTTTGTTCGTGGCTTCAGCCTGTGGTGGCGGTGGTACCTGCGCACAATGTCGTGTACAGATTCATGATGGTGGCGGGTCTTTGCTACCAGTTGAAGAAGCTCACATCAATCGTAAGCAGGAAGCTGCTGGTGACCGTCTGGCTTGTCAGGTAACTGTTAAGCAAGATATGGAGATCGAAGTTCCGGAAGAAGTCTTCGGTATCAAGAAGTGGAACTGTAAAGTTCGTTCTAACCACAACGTGGCAACCTTCATCAAAGAATTGGTGATTGAGCTACCGGAAGGTGAGAATGTTGACTTCCGTGCAGGTGGTTATATCCAGATTGAATGTCCACCTCACGTAGCTAACTACAAAGACTTTGATATCGAAGAAGAGTATCGTGGTGACTGGGATCGCTTTAAAGTTTGGGACAATGTCTCAGAGGTTAAAGAAGATACGGTTCGTGCATACTCAATGGCTAACTATCCGGAAGAGAAAGGTATTATCATGCTGAACGTCCGTATTGCTTCGCCACCTCCGGGTAGTACAGATATTCCTCCGGGCATTATGTCTTCGTACATCTTTAACCTGAAGCCAGGTGATGATGTGACTATCTCTGGTCCGTTCGGTGAATTCTTTGCTAAAGAGACCGATGCTGAAATGGTGTTTGTTGGTGGTGGTGCCGGTATGGCGCCAATGCGTTCACACATCTTCGATCAGCTTGGTCGTCTTGCCAGTAAGCGTAAGATCAGCTTCTGGTATGGTGCGCGTAGTCTGCGTGAAGCGTTTTATGTGGATGAATTTGATAAGCTTGCGGAAGAGCATGAAAACTTCACATGGCATCTTGGTTTATCAGATCCACAGCCTGAAGATAACTGGACAGGCTACACTGGTTTTATTCACGATATTCTGTACAAGAACTATCTGAATACGCATGAAGCACCAGAGGACTGTGAGTTCTATATGTGTGGTCCTCCAATGATGAACTCTGCGGTTATCGATATGCTTGATGACCTGGGAGTTGAAGAAGACAACATCATGTTGGATGACTTCGGTGGTTAAGTAGAAGTTTTGCTTAAATGCTGTAAAGATAAGGCATTGATCGTGACTGATCAGTGCCTTTTTTGATTTTAAAGGTATGAAAACTTAGTGAATTCTGCTAATAATTCAAATTGAGTCTTTCCAAGCGCAAGTACTTTCCTTTATGCTTGTTTAAACATCGATGATAAATACGTTTTCGGAGAATCCGTACTTTTTGAAAAATTCTAATAATGATAATGCAGAATTGCATTCGGTCAGTATTGACTTGGAGCCCGCAGATAGTCCGCGTTTGATGAATTTATGTGGTCAGCTCGACCAACACTTGCGGCAGCTTGAAACGGGATTAAGCGTAGAAATCAATAACAGAGGTCCACAATTTACGATCACAGGTTTACCTGCGAATGTAAATCGTGCTGTTGATCTTGTTCAACACCTCTATCAGCTCACGGCTAGTGAAGAACTGAGTCCTGAGGTTCTACACCTTCACCTGCATGAATCGACCAGTAGCGATGACAGTGAGCCAAAAGGCTTAGCATCGATTCGTACCAAAAAAGGGGTGATACGTGGGCGTGGGCCTAATCAGAATCGCTATATTCGTGGCGTGCAAACGCATGACCTGACCTTTGGTGTAGGTCCTGCCGGAACGGGTAAAACCTACTTGGCGGTAGCTTGTGCGGTCGAGGCATTGGAACGCGACGAGGTCAGGCGCATTATCTTGGTTAGACCTGCCGTTGAAGCGGGCGAGAAACTGGGGTTTTTACCGGGCGACTTGTCGCAAAAAGTAGATCCCTATCTACGACCTATGTACGACGCGTTATTTGAAATGATGGGCTTCGAAAAAGTGAATAAGCTGATTGAGAAGCAGGTTATTGAAGTAGCACCGTTAGCTTATATGCGTGGACGCACCCTGAACGACTCATTCATTATTATGGATGAGGCGCAGAACACAACCGTTGAGCAAATGAAGATGTTCCTGACACGTCTTGGCTTTGGTTCAACTGCAGTTGTCACAGGTGATGTAACACAGATTGATTTACCAAAGCATCAGACATCTGGCCTCAAACACGTCATCAATATTTTACAGGGTATTGAAGAGGTTGAATTTTGCTTTTTCCAACCTAAAGATGTGGTTCGTCACTCGTTAGTACAGCGAATTGTTGAAGCCTATAACGATCATGATGAGAGCTGATGTTTCACCTTGAGATACAAAATGAGTGTGCTGCAGCATTGCCAGACCCTGCATGGTTGGTTGACTGTGCACAGCTTGCCTATCAAGGTGAACTTCAAGGCTCAGCCGTGTTACGAATAGTAGGGCCTGATGAAGCGCGAACACTCAATCATGAATTCCGTGATAAAGATTATGCAACCAATATTTTGTCCTTTCCCAGCGACTTCAGTGACTTACCGGAAGGTGTACTGGATGATGAAGAGGCGGGTTATTTGGGTGATTTAGTGGTGTGTGCTGACATCATTGCTGATGAGGCGAAGCAGCAAAGCAAATCTGTAGCGCACCACTGGGCGCACTTAGTTGTACATGGCATCCTGCACTTGCAGGGATATGATCATATTGAAGAAGATGAGGCTGCCCTAATGGAGAGCCTTGAAATTAAGTTACTTGGAAAAATAGGAGTTCCAGACCCTTATAATGAAACCGAAGCCAGTTAAAATAAAACCCCCGTCTTGGTTGAAGCGGTGGGCGCTTGGCAAGTTTGATTTGTCAGCAAGCAGTGGTGATGAGCTAGTAGATCGTTTACGTGCAGCTCAGCGGAAAAATGTGATTGCACCGAACTCATTAAGTATGATGGAAGGTGTGCTGCAGGTTGATCAGCTGAAAGTTCGGGATATTATGATCCCGAGATCACATATTCAGTTTGTATTTCATGATGACAAGTATCATGACATATTGAACCGGGTTCTGGAGTCAGGGCACTCACGTTATCCAGTGTTAGATGATAATTTGGATGATGTCGAAGGTGTGCTTTTGGCGAAAGATTTATTGAAGTATGTAGGACGTGAAGATGAGTTCGATATGGATGATATCTTGCGACCTGCAATCGTTGTACCGGAAGGGCAGAAGCTTGAGAGTTTATTGGCTCACTTCCGAAGAAGCCGCAACCATATGGCGGTAGTCGTTGATGAGTATTCTGGCACGGCCGGACTTGTGACGATAGAAGACGTATTAGAACAAATCGTTGGTGAGATAGATGATGAACATGATCACATCGATGACAAATTAGATATTCGTAAACATGGTGACGGGCGTTTTACTGTGTTAGCGGGAACTGAGATTAGTGTATTTAATCAGTATTTTAAAACATCATTACCAGACTCAGCATTCGACACAGTAGGTGGCGTCGTTACCAATGAGTTTGGCAAGATACCAAAGCAGCATGATGAGTTGATGATTGAGGAAATCAAATTTCGGGTATTACGCTCGGATAGTCGTCGTATTCAGTTGTTAGAGGTGCAAACTGCTGAGGCAGCTTAAGGATTCAATCATATGCAGTATGCTTTTAGGAAGCTTAACTACCTATACTCTCTACTAGCGGGAGCATCACTAGTTTTATCGCTTGCCCCCGTAGGTTTGTTTCCAATTGCATACATCTCACCGGCGATTCTTTTTTTTCTATTATTACGTAGCAATCGACGTTCCCAAAGCGTGAAGCTCGGCTGGGCATTTGGAGTTGGTCTATTTGGTGCTGGTGCTTCATGGGTGTTCCAGAGTATGTACAGTTTTGCGCAAGCGCCTTTGGCGCTTGCTGCTTTTCTGACGTTCCTGTTTGTACTGGGTCTTGCGTTACAAATTGCATTTTTTGGATTCATCGTATCGTTCTTTAATAAGTGTCTTGTTATTTCACGGTTATTAGTTATTTATCCAGCTGCGTGGGTGTTTGTCGAGTGGTGTCGAGGGTGGTTATTTACCGGTTTTCCTTGGTTGTATTTGGGCCACTCCCAGATCGACACTTGGTTTGCGCATTATGCACCCGTTGGTGGTAGCTTATTAGTCAGCTGGGTTACTGCAATCATCGCAGGCGCTTTAGTGACGACAATTGCAGGCCAAAATTCCGAACGCTATCACCAAGTTAATCTACCGGCTGCAAACTATGTGCGTGTTTCTGAGCCTCTGTCACACTGGAGTCGAGGCATAGCTGCTGCGGTTGTCCTTGCTTTGGTGGCAGGAGCATGGCTACTTTCGCTTAAGCACTGGGTTGTTCCAACCGGTGATAACCTTAAGGTTAGTTTGATTCAGGCAAATATTGCTCAGGATCAAAAGTGGTTACCGGAGCAGCGTGTGCCATCGGTTGAACGATATATGTCAATGACTCGCAAACACTGGGACAGTGATCTTATTGTCTGGCCTGAGACGGCAATTCCGGGACGCTTTGCCGAGTTTAATGACTTTGTGTTAGCGCCTATGTATCAAGAGTCAATTGAGACCAATACCAATCTTGTTGTGGGTGGTTTTCATGAGACAGAGTCGGGGCAATTTAAAAACAGCGCGATCGTGTTGGGCGATGATGTTGATGAAGTCGACATATACTCAAAGCGCCACTTAGTGCCCTTAGGTGAGTATATCCCTTTGCTCAAATATCTCCGCTGGCTGGATAAGTGGATGAATATTCCCTATGACAATCTATCGAGTGGTGGAGAAGACGGTTTACTAACGATTGGCAAGCATCGTGCCCAGATGAGTATTTGTTATGAAGATGCGTTTGGTGAAGAGATTATTGATGATCTGCCGGAAGCTGACTATCTGATCAATATCACCAACGACGGTTGGTTCAGCGGATCGCTACAACCCTATCAGCATATGCAAATTGCTCGTTTCCGTGCGTTGGAAGCGGGGCGTTATTTGCTACGCGCCACCAACACAGGCGTTTCTGGAATCGTGGATCATCGTGGTAAGGTTATCAATACCATACCTGCTTATGAGCAGGGCGTCGTTAGTGGTGAAATGATGGTCTTATCCGGAAGTACACCGTATGTGAAGTTTGGCAATTACTTAGTTGTTATCCTAAGTTCACTACTCCTTCTCATATTGTTTGCAGTGTCCAGAAAAAACCGAAATATTCTGTAGTTCTGTAGTTCTGTAGTTCTGTAGTTCTGTAGTTTAAAAATGAATTTCCAGCTGTTCTTTGGTCAGCAGAAAAATGCCATCACCACCACGTTCAAACTCTAACCATTGGAATGGCACGTCAGGAAATGCGGCTTGTAGGGCGTACTGACTGTTGCCAACTTCGACCACTAAGATACCGTTATCGTTAAGGTGTTTCGCTGCTTCCTCAAGAATGTGACGTGTCAGATTCAGGCCATCTGCACCAGAGCTGAGCCCCAATTCCGGCTCATGCTTAAATTCAGCGCTGAGCGCGTCCATGTCTTCCTGATCAACATAAGGTGGGTTACTTACGATAATATCGTAGGTACGACCGCTGAGGCTTTTAAAGCCATCTGAAGCAATGGTGTGAACCTGAGAGCCTGCATCATGTCGTTCGATATTGATTGCTGCAACTTCCAGTGCTTCCTCTGAAATATCGACAAGATCCACATTAGATCCCGGAAAAGCGTAGGCGCTTGCAATACCAATACAGCCACTACCTGTGCATAGATCCAGAATGCTATCAACGTCTTCAGGGTCAACCCACGGCGCAAATTGAGTTTCTACTAACTCTGCAATAGGTGAGCGGGGGACTAAAACACGTTCATCCACAAAAAATGGCAATCCGGCAAACCAGCCTTCCTGGGTGATATAAGCGGCAGGGATGCGTTCATCGACACGGCGTGCCAGCATGGCGTAAATATGTTGCTTCTCGGCTTCCGTCACAAGCCCATCCCAATAGACAGAAGGTGTGTCGACAGGTAAGTGCAGGCCTCTCAGTACCAAATAAACCGCTTCATCAATCGCAGATGACATGCCGTGACCAAAGTCAAGTTCAGCCTCGCTAAATCGACTGGCAGACCAGCGAATCATATCTTTTACGGTGTTAAGTTGCTGAAATTCGCTGAAGGCTTGCATGCGCTGTTTTCCTGTTACTGAATCGCGTATCATCGCCTAATTTATGGCTTCTGAAAAGCCAGTCATTCAAATAAGGTTAAAAATGAACGCTTCACTACTCGATTACATAAAGTCTGGCTCTTTGTATGCACTACCACACCACGCTATCTCACGGGTTGTGTATAAGTTAACGCGGATTGAGTCTCCGGTAGTCGTGCCTGTTATCAAGGGGTTTGCGAGAGTATTTAAGGTCGATTTAAGTGAGGCGAAACAGCCAGAGCCAGAAAGTTATAAGAGCTTTAATGCCTTTTTCACTCGTGAGATTAAACCAGAGCTTCGACCGATCGCAGACACAGCTATCGTAAGTCCGGTGGATGGTACCGTGAGCCAGTCAGGTGCAATTAATGCCGGTAGAATTTTTCAGGCTAAGGGGCAGGATTATACCGTTCAGGAGTTGTTGGCTTGTGATGATGCAATGGCTGAGTCGTTTGCTAATGGCCAGTTTTTGACAATCTACTTGTCACCACGAGATTATCATCGTATGCACATGCCTTTTAAGGGGCATTTAACGGAACAAGTGCATGTACCCGGACGCTTATTTAGTGTTGCACCGCATACCGTAAAAACCGTATCCCGAATCTTTGCCCGTAACGAACGTGTAGTGGCCCACTTCGATACAGACTACGGTCGAATGGCGATGGTCTTAGTGGGTGCTATCAATGTAGCGGCTATAGAAACAGTATGGGACGGACTTGTGACTCCGCCTAAAGGTAAAACCATCTCACGTAAGGCTTATGCTGTGGGTGATGTGACTCTGGACAAAGGCCAGGAGTTAGGGCGATTTAACATGGGATCAACGATCGTCATGCTAATGGAATCTAAAAGCCCTGAATTGTCAAAGTCATTGATTGAAGGCCTGCCCGTTAAAATGGGGCAAGCCTTCTCAGACTGATCTTCTGCAGGTCACTCAGGGAGCTAATGATCCCGGAATTCTTGCCGGCTCACTCACTGATTCTTTGATGGACTGCATTTTGGGTAGGTTGGCAATAAACACTTTGAAGAGGTCGGGATCAAAATGCTTGCCGACCATCTTCTCCATCATTTTTAGAGCGGATTGTTCACTACTGGCGTCTTTGTAGACACGTTTATGTATCAATGCATCATAAACATCCACAATTGTGGTGATGCGTGCAGACTCTGGTATTTCTTTGCCTTTCAAGCCTCTTGGGTAACCGCTACCATCCCATCGCTCATGATGGCAGAGGGCGATTTCTGACGCCATTTTAAGCAGAGGAATATTTGTGCCTCGCAGCATATCAGCACCAATTTCAGCATGACGTTTCATTACCTCGAACTCTTCCTCAGTTAGCTTGCCCGGTTTGAGTAATACACTGTCAGGTATGCCGATTTTACCGATGTCATGCATGGGGGCTGCGATACGAATGTCAGCTGCAATAGCGTCATCCCACTTTAGGGCCCGCGCCATAACCTCTGCATAGAGACCAATACGCCTCACATGGGCAGCAGTTTCGTGATCACGATGACCTGCGGCAGTGAGCAGCTTCATCGCAATCTCTTCTTCCCTGGAACGTATTTCTTGAGTTTTATTGTCAATCTCTAACTGGAGTTCTTCTTGGTTGAGTGACTTCTCACGGAAACTCTGCAGGCGTACCACTTCGTTGTAATATTCTTCACCCAGATCTTGTATCACTAGCAGAGAATGAGTGTCCTGACAGATCGCTGTTGCCTCAAGTGGTAACTCTTCTCCGTGTTGGGTAAATTCAATCCAGGGGCCGGAGCGGTGTGGAGTGTTAACCTTTGACTCCCAAACATCTTCAGCTTCATACATAAAGCATTCGAGAAACGGGAATAACATACCAAGTTTAACGGTTTGGCCTGCTTCAAAGTTGCGGTCACAAAATGTGTTCAACCAGCTTGGCTTTTTAGTTAATAGTTTGAAATTATCACGATCTTCTCTCAAAAAAACCGCAATGCTCATTGATTGAAATATGCTGGACAGTATCTGGCTCATAGTTTATCAACCATTGTAGAGGAGTGCTGCTCGCCCTCGCGATAATCAAGAATTTTACGAGTCAGTTTATGGAATAAAAGTTCTACGTTTTCATCATTTTTTGCGCTGGTCAGGATAATCTCAGCACCAAGGTCCTCAAGAGTAGCTAACTGTTTTGGCTCTACTTGCCACTTCGGGTCATCTTGAAGGTCGGCCTTGTTAAGTGCCACCACAAATGGAATATCACCGGTATACTCCAGTGCTTCTTTATACATATTAATGGCCGTTTCAACGGAGAAGGGGCGTGTGCCGTCAGCAACTACGATAAAACCGGCTGCACCACGTAGATAAGATGTTCTCAGGCGTGTCAAGTCATCTTGACCGGCCAGATCCCAGATCATCAGTGTTGCATCTTGCTCATCGACAGTGAGTTGTTTCTTGTCAATTTTGACGCCAACTGACGTGTGGTATTTATCGCTGAATATGCTGTCGACATAGCGCATAACTAAGCTGGTTTTACCAACTGCAAATGCCCCCAGCAAACAGATTTTTTTTTGTAACACTGTGTCGTCCTAAGAAATGTTTCGGTTTATCAATAGCTCGTTGTCAATTTGACCGGATCATTAGTTGGTTGAGATTTACCACCTTAACACCTTCAAACAGTGGTGCTCTTAATCGAAACTCTTTTATCCAGTCGGAGCTAGCTTGTCCACTTGCAAAGAGCGTGTTGTCAACCAGTCTCAGCTTAACTGTATTCGGTACCAGAAGTGATTTGTGGACACGCTTTAGTATAATTTCAGGTTCTAATGACAGATAAGGTTTGAAATTTAATTCTAACGGTAAGCTGCTCATGATGTCACTATTTACAACACTATCCGGACTTTTAGCCAGCGGGTCATACAAACCTGAAATACGGTACTGACCGTCGGATTCCGTTGCGTTTGTAATGATAATCCCCGGCTCGGATGATAACTTTGACTGTACATCTTGCCAGTTTTTAATTGTTTGATGTGAATTATACAGTGAGTAAACTAAGCCTAATATTAATGGCGGTAACAATAGCCAAATTATTTTATTTGGTTTTTTTACCGCTTTACCAGACTCATTGCTTTTTGTATTTTCGCTGGCACCTTCCTTTTTCTTTACTCTCAGGCAGTTTGCCAGGATAGGCTGAAGCTGTTCAAAGCGCTCCGGATCACCATCATAATGCTTAAGTTGTTGTGGTACTTGCTGATGAATACTTTCCAGTGTCTCGCTCAATAAATTCTGCATGCCTTGTGGCACAGTACCCCTCACGACGGCGGCGAGAGTAGCCGAAGGGCCTTGCTCAATGAGTACGGTCAAATCACCTAGTTTTAAGGTGCTCAGGCCGCTGTTTTCATCTACCTCAAAAGAGTCCCTTGTAAAGTCCTGAATGGCGGTCAGCATTCCGGAGACCATGTCCGGGTCTTTGCTGATCGCAGTATCAGACAGAATGTGCTGAAGTAGTAAGCCTGTTTCACTGTGAATTAAAAAGATCTGCTCAACCTGAAATACCACATTGTTCATTAAGGCAACTTCAGCGTAGCTCCGCCCGGTGCGCCACGCATCAAAACGCCATTGCCATGATTTTGGTGACACGCTTTGCTCGAGTAGCTCGTTAAAGTTACTCATCATTTGATTCATGGTAGCGTTAATGGACTTACGAATCGCAGGCCCCATAATAGGGTAGAGGGCATCGGCGATAGGCTTTGGATCTTTAGATACAGAGTCTAGCAAAGCTTCAGTAATGATAGGGTTAAGCGTTTTTTGTAAACTGGAGTCATGCTTAGCGCGTAGTTTTAACGCTTCACTGACCACGGGTGAAATGTGTTTTGCCAGAAGTTCGGGGTTTTCCAGAGTGATTTTGTGCTTTAGAAGCTTTTCATAATCAGGCCCCATCAACAAGCGGCGTAATGTGGCCAGCTCACTGTCCGTAAGCTTGGCTTTGCCGTGCTCGTTCGCGCTTTCACTCATCTGGTCAATCGCCGCCGCCATAAATTAACTCTTGTGCTCATCCAACAATTGCTCGGCAACACCGCGTAACATTCTTGCTAAATCACCACGATCGGCTTTGTCAGACTTCAACTCTTTAGCAGCTGTATCAAGTTTCGCTAAAATATCGTCATGTAGCTGATTCGTTTGTTGCTCCAAACGAGACGACTCACTCTGAATTTTTAACTGCAATGCGTCTTGGGCATTTAGATGTTTACTATTTGAATCATCAAGTGACGTTTTAAGTTGCTCAAGTCGTTGATTAGCTTCTCCAGTGTCTGCCCGGCGCTGATCCGACTCATCATTGAGCAGTCGGTACAGCGTTTGGATATCCGCTGAAATTTGCTCAAACTGTGAATGCGTCTCTTGCTTCAATGTATTCAGGCCTTGATGAAAGTCCTGATGCAAGTCTTGACGTTTTTGCTCGATCTCCTTGGCTTCTTTGCCAAATAAAATATCCCGGATAGTTGCTAAGCTTCCTGTATCGTCAGAAACTTTCATGGATTCTTCGAGAATTTCCTGAGCAGTATTTTTATTATGCTTTTGCGCATGAGTATTGTTGGAATCAGTCATGTTATCTTCCACTTAGGGGTATAATTAGCCGCTGTCGCTACGTTTTACCCTAACTTTTATTGTTATAGTTTGGGATGTTGAGCACTTCATTGGCACTAAGTTAATTAGTACTGGAGGTGAGCCGAAGGTTCATCTTTTTCATGATACACCTCAGTTATTAATAGCTCATGAATAAGTGATGAGTTGTGTAAAATTAGGACTAACGGCGTCGCTTTTTCTTAAATCCTTTCTTACGCTCTTCATCTTTAAGGCGCTTAGCTTCTCTGGCAGCAATAACTTCTTGTTGCTCCACCTCCACACGGGCTGGGTCTTCAAGGGTAATCTCACCCAAGACACCGCTGCGCAATTCTGAGATTAAAATGTTACTGGCTTTTTCCAGTAGCACTCCACCACCAGAGCGTAGGCAGCCTCGCAGCTTTCCCAACGACTCGATAAGCTCTAGTGGAGACTCAGGCACTTCGTCGAGTTGATAGCGCGCGGTGAGTAGGTGAGGATAGACCTCTAGCAAATATTCAGCGGTAGCAAAAGCCACATCGGTATTATCAGTCGCTGTTTCCTTAATGGCGCCAGTTGCAGCAAGACGATAACCACTGTTTTCATGCTCGATTTTGGGCCACATCATTCCCGGTGTATCGATGAGCGTAATACCATGCTCAAGCTTGATGCGTTGTTGGTTTTTAGTCACCGCAGGCTCATTGCCTGTTTTAGCAATCGTCCTGCCAGCCAGTGAATTAATGAGTGTGGATTTACCTACATTAGGGATGCCAATAATCATCGCATGAATATTGCGATAATCATCCTCTCCACCTTTGTTAGGGATTAGTTTGTGGCACAAGTCAGTGATTTGGCGAAGGTTGCCAGTGCTTTTAACATTCGTGGCAAGCGTACGGACATTGCTGTTTTGTTCCATGTGCGTTTGCCAGATCTCAGTCAATGCCGGATCTGCCAAGTCGCTTTTGTTCAGAAGCTTGATGCACGGTTTATCACCCATTAGCTGAGCGATCATTGGGTTTTGGCTGCTAAATGGAATACGGGCATCCAACACCTCAATTAACACATCTACGGTGGGCAGTGTTTCACGAACCGCTTTAGCGGCTTTGTGCATATGTCCGGGGAACCATTGAATTTGCATCTTATTCGCTATCGCTCAAGCTAATTTGTTCGTGGGTAATCAGAATTTTACGTTGCTTGTACAAGCTACTTAGAGCACGTTTGTAATTCGCCTTACTCACTTCATAACTGCGATAGATCGCTTCCGGAGGACTTTTGTCAGTGAGCTGTGAAACACCACCATTGTTTTTCAATTGTTGAAGAATTTTATCTTCAAGCATTTCAACCACTGTTTTCTTACTCGCTTCCAGTCGTAGGTCAATTTTGCCATCGTCTCGAATGTGTTTCACAAAACCGGTGAGTTCAGTTCCTGGCGGAAGATCCCGGAATACTTCGTTACGAAAAATCAGACCGAGATAATCATGATTGATGACTGCCTTATAACCCAGGTCTGTCTGTCCTGAGATCAGTAGTTCGACTTGTTGTCCTACTTCTAAATCATCATCCGCTTCTTCATCTAAATAATCATAGAGTCTTGATGAGGCAATAATACGGTTGGTGGCATCGTCGACCGATACAACCACTACATAGGATTTACCTACTTCCATCGGGCGGTCTTGTTCATTAAATGGAACCAACAAATCTTTAGGTAAGCCCCAATCCAGAAAGGCTCCGACAGGAGTAACCGAAACGACTTTTAAGTAGGCGCACTCATCAACCATTACTTTTGGGGTTTCGGTGGTGGCAATAAGGCGGTCTTCTGAGTCCAGATAAATAAACAAATCCAGCCAGTCCTGAACAATGGTGCCTTCAGGAACGTATCGTTTGGGCAGCAAAATTTCTCCAGCCTCACCACCGTCCATGTATAAACCAAAGGTGACTTGTTTGGTAACTTGCAATCTATTGATGCGCCCGATTTCCAGCATCGTTTCTTCCTGTTTGATAATGTAAAGCAGAGTCCTCTGCAATTGTGCATTCTATCGTTGATTCAGGCGAGTCTCCATTAAATTAAATGCTTAAGGTGCAGCAGGGTGATTTTTCAGGGATTATTTGTATAATGCGCTGGTTTTTATCATTTTAATCATGCTCCGGTTTTACGTTCCGGATCGCAGAGGTCATTGTTATGTCGCAAACAGTCGTGTGCGCACTGTATAAGTTCGTTACTTTGGAGAATTTTGAAGCACTGAGGCAGCCACTCCTTAATACCATGCTGGAAAATGAAGTGCATGGAACATTGTTGTTAGCTCAGGAAGGGATTAATGGCACCGTCGCCGGTCCTAGTCAGGGCATTGATGCAGTATTGGCATTTCTACGCAGTGACGCGCGTTTAGCGGAGCTCGACAGCAAAGAGTCACTCACTGATGAAATGCCGTTCAAGCGAACTAAGGTGAAGCTCAAAAAAGAAATTGTCACCATGGGTGTGAAAGGTATTGATCCCAAACGCGTCGTCGGTACTTATGTTGATCCCAAGGATTGGAATGAATTGATTAGTGATCCGGATGTGTTGTTAATCGATACCCGTAATGATTATGAGTATCAGGTCGGGACCTTTAAAAACGCCATCAACCCTAAGACAGACAGTTTCAGACAATTCCCCGCATACGTTGCGGATCATGTATTGCCACGTAAACCCAAAAAGGTAGCCATGTTCTGTACAGGTGGCATCCGTTGCGAAAAATCTACGGCATATTTGAAAGAGCAGGGTATCGATGAGGTATATCACCTTAAAGGTGGGATTCTGAAATATTTGGAAAATGTGGATGAGTCAGATACCTTATGGGAAGGCGAGTGCTTTGTGTTTGACGACCGTGTAACAGTGAACCACAAACTGGAACGTGGCGACTATGATCAATGTCATGCGTGTCGTTTGCCGATTACCGAACAGGATAAAGCCAGCGAGAAATACCAATCTGGCGTGAGTTGTCCGGCGTGTTATGACAGTATTTCTGAGGAAAAACGTGCCCGCTTTGCTGAACGTGAGCGTCAGATTCAACTGGCTAAACAGCGTGGCGAACCGCATATTGGTGGTGACGTTGCTTCCCGGATTGAGCAGGCCAGATTAGAAAAGTTAGCCGCAAGAAAACGTCAACAAGAGCGTGACCGTTTGAAGCGTTAAGCAGTAGATAGTTCTGTTTTACCATCGCTACCACTAATTGTCAGGAGATAATATGTTTGAATGGATAGCCAGCCCGGAAGCCTGGATTGCGCTTGGAACTCTAACCGCACTGGAGATTGTGTTAGGGATTGATAACATTATCTTTATCTCAATATTGGTGGCGCGCTTGCCGGATGAGCAACGTGATCGTGCCCGTAGATTGGGTATCATGCTGGCGATGGTTACAAGATTGGCATTACTGTTCTCGATTTCGTGGGTGATGGGGCTCACCGAACCTTGGTTTACCCTTTTCGGTGAAGAGATTTCAGGACGAGATTTGATTCTGATTCTGGGTGGATTATTCCTGCTGGCCAAATCAACCCATGAGATTCATGCCAGCGTTGAGGGTGAGCCGGAGGCTGAGCATCAGGCAGCAAAAGCAGCCTCCAGTTTTGGTATGGTCTTGGTTCAGATTGCTATTTTGGATCTTGTGTTCTCACTGGATTCGGTAATCACTGCAGTTGGTCTGGTGGATGATGTTTCCATCATGGCGATCGCGATCGTTATTGCTGTGCTTGTGATGTTACTGGCATCTAAAGCGATTGGTGAGTTTGTTGATGAACATCCAACCATTAAAATTCTGGCGCTTTCATTCCTGATTGTTGTCGGATTAACGTTGATGGTTGAAGGATTCGATGTCCATGTGCCAAAAGGTTACATTTACTTCGCGATGTTATTCTCACTAACGGTTGAGATGATTAACATCCGTATGCGTAAGAAGCATTCGATCAAATAATCTCAACAAGTGATCTTAAAGTGGCTTCGAACTTTTATAGTTCGAAGTACACTTAGAACAATAAGATCTGCTATAGCGGACCCATATTTTTATCCAATTGGGGAATGAAAGTGGTCAATCCAGCGTCCATTGAGTTTAAGCGTGCTGATTTACAGCGGGATATGAACAGTTGTATTGAGTTTCGAAAAGACTCGTTTCGTATTAACTACGGTAATGAAAAGTCTTTCGAAACCGAGATGGGGGAGCAGGGTGAAGCATATGCTGACCGCCTGACTGAATTTCAACAACAATACCCCTACGGTGTCATCCATGTGTGGCGTGGCGACAACATCATTGGTCAGATTGAGTTCAGAGTAGAAGAGCTATTTACTGACAAAGCGTTTATCCCACTTTTTTATCTGATACCTGAGGAGCGAGGCTCTGGTATTGGCTCGTTAATGCATGATTACCTGATTCAAACCTTACGTGAACAAGGCTGCAATGGCGCGAGAATACTAGTGAGTTCTGGTAATGACCGCGGTGTTGCTTTTTATAAAAAACATGGCTGGCGTTATGCTAAACCTGACCTCAGCAATTCGCATGTTGATATTTACCAGCTGAACTTTTAATGACGGAATCTCCCGGTCATTGTCCGCTGTGTGCAGACAATTCGCTTACTCATTATTCACAAGACAGTTACCGTGATTACTGGCAGTGTGGTCAGTGCAAACTTGTATTTGTTGCAGCCGCTCAACATGTCAACGAATCCGACGAAAAGCTGCGTTACGACTTACACCAAAACTCTATTCATGATGAAGGCTATTGCACATTTCTGGGGCAGCTACTGGAGCCGCTATCAGAACGATTAGCAGATGCCTCTGAAGGGCTGGATTTTGGATGTGGACCGGGACCAACATTATCGCTTCTGCTTGAGCGGAAAGGCTTTAAAGTCAACTGCTATGATAAATACTATCTTCCGGATAAAAAATTACTCACAAAGCAATACGACTTCATTACTTCGACGGAAGTTTTAGAGCATTTACGTGAACCTCGCGTAACAATTGACCGACTCATTAATTGTCTGAAGCCCGGTGCTTATCTGGGTGTCATGACCCAGCTTTTACCAGCACCTGATCAATTCTCTGAATGGCATTACAAGAAAGATCAAACCCATATTTGTTTCTATTCTGATGACACATTCAAGTGGATTGCAAAACACTGGCGCTTAAAGCTCGAAATCCTTAGCAGAGATGTAATAATTCTTCAACGCTGGGAACTAAATGTTTGATTTCATAATCAAATCAGCACAACCATAATTTGGAGAGGCTGAACCAATGAACCTTAAAAAAGTGCCGTTAAAGGCAATATCTGTTATCGCATTATCAGGAATCTTTCTGGTCGCTTGCGACGATACACGCGTAAGAATATCTGCTGATAGCGGGCACGGATATTCAGGGCCAAGGCACCATCATGGTCACATTACACGTACACCGCACAACCATCGTGTATCTTTCGATTCGGCTTTGGGTATGTATATCGTATTAGGGCTTGCAAATACTTACTGGAATAATGGTCACTATTATCGCTATCACGGAAACGTCTGGCAGCGTTCATCGGATTATCGCCGGTGGCGCAGAATGCAAAGAAGCCATGTACCATCCATTTTGTACAAGCGTCATTATAATGTGCATCGCGGCCACACTAGTCACAACGGCCGGACACGCATTACTCGTCCGAATAGACGTCATGATGTTCGTTGGGTTCATTAGTTAAAAGACCATTCAGTGCGCAGAGCTGGTAGTTCTGCGCTCAGAATACTATAGTTAGAAAGGGTCACACTGTGTGACCTCAAAAGAGAAGGGTAAAGGAGAAAGAACTTTGAATATTACAGATTTGCTATTAGGCAGTCAGAGCTCAGATGCAGTCGGCGCGCTGGCAAAGCAATTTGGCATTAGTGAGTCACAGGCACGTGATGCAGTGTCTTCATTAGCACCATCATTGTCTCGTGGCATGCAGCATCGCACTAAAGAATCTGCTGGTTTAGATAGTCTGATTAATGCTTTGGGTAAAGGTAACCATGCCAGATATATCGATGATCCGGGTGTCCTTGGTCGTCAGGAAACCATTGATGATGGTAACTCAATTTTAGGCCATGTCTTCGGTAGTAAAGATGTCAGCCGCAATGTTGCAAAGCATGCAGCACAAGAGACCGGACTTGGCTCAACTCTTTTGAAAAAGATGCTACCTGTTGTAGCAACCATGGTAATGGGTACACTCGGCAAGAAGATTTTGGGTGGTGGTACTGCTGCACCTGCACGCCAGCAATCATCAGGTATTCTAGGTACTTTGTTGGACTCAGATCGCGACGGTTCGATCATGGATGATGTATTAGGAATGGCGTTTAAAGCAGCTTTCCGTTAATACTCTCTACACCAGTAAGGCCGGATAGGTATTAGCTTATCCGGCCTTTTTTTATGCCTATAATTTATTGTCAGCGATGTCTAGTTGATCCAGTAAGAAAGCATAGTCGAATGCCAAATCTTTCAAATAGGCATAGCGACCAGAAGAGGCAAAGTGACCTGCTCCCATATGCATATGTAAATAAAGCGGGTTGTTGTCGGTTTTATTTGCACGTAGCTTCGCCACCCATTTGGCTGGCTCCCAATATTGCACTCTAGGATCATTCAGGCCCGCAGTTACCAGTATTGCTGGGTAGTCTTGCGCAGTCACATTGTCATAAGGCGAATACGACAGCATGTAATGGTAGTATTCCTCATCTTTGGGGTTTCCCCACTCTTCAAACTCGCCAATCGTGAGCGGGATTGATTCGTCCAGCATCGTATTAATCACATCCACAAATGGCACACCAGCCAGTGCGACATGGAATAGTTCCGGTGCCATATTCAACACCGCACCCATTAGCAAACCACCTGCACTGCGTCCCTCAGTCGAAAGCTTTTGAGCTTGTGTGTAGTTCTCAGCAATTAGATGTTTTGCACAGCTGATAAAGTCGGTGAAGGTGTTTTTCTTGTTTAGAAACTTGCCATCCTCATACCAGCTACGACCATAGATTTCTTCGCCACGAATGTGTGCGATGGCGTAAACCATGCCTCGGTCTAATAAACTCAGACGTGTCGTTGAAAATGTTGGCTCTATCGTATGCCCGTAGGAACCATATCCATAAAGATGGCAGTAAGTGGGCGAGCCTGTCCATGCTGATTTACGGTAAACCAGTGAGATAGGGATTTGCGTGCCATCATCTGCAGTGGCGAATATGCGTTCACTGGTGTACAGACTTGCATCGTAGCCGGGAACCTTGGTTTGTTTCATCAGCTCACGCTCGTGTGTATTCATGTCGTAGTCAAAGGTAGACATGGGGGTTACCAGTGAGGTGTAAACGAAACGTAATGTGTTGGTATTGAACTCGGGGTTGGCTGCTGGCCCAACGCTGTAAATGGGTTCAGGCAGGCTAATAGTATGAGTCGATTGGTCTGCTAATTTGGTGACTCTTAGGTGATGCAGTCCGCCTTCGCGTTCGTAACGCACCATGAACTCATTAAATAGCTCAATGTGTTCCAATTGCACATCATCACGATGTGGGATCAGTGTTTCCCAGTGTGCTTGTGATGGCGTTTCAACCGGGCAGGTGACTAGCTTTTGATTAGTCGCCTTATCAGCATTGGTCAGAACGTAGAAGAATCCGTTATGGTGCTCTACTGAGTAACGTAGCCCGGTGACGCGCTTTTGTATTGGTGTTGCTGCTTGCGTAATTGCATCGGTCGGTATGAAATGGTACTCAGTGGTTTCAATACTCGCTGAGGTGATGAATAAATACTTTTCATCCTTGCTCAGGCCAGCTGACACATTAAACAGACCATCGTCGTCATGAAAGATCAGCGTATCGTCCGACTGGGAAGTTTTGAGAGTATGGCGGTAAAGTTTATCACTGCGTTTGGTATCAGATTCTTCCGTTGTGTAAAATAAGGTGTTGCTGTCGCCCCAGCTAACGGTTCCGGCATTATTCTCCAGCTTGTCATTCAGTAATACACCACTGGATAAGTGTTTCACCTGAATAGTATAGGTTTCAGCACCGGTCGTGTCTGTCGAGTAGGCTAGCCATTGGTGGTCAGGGCTCACTTCCAGAGCACCGAGTTCAAAATAGTCGTGCCCACCAGACTCCGCTAACTCATTTTCATCAAGCAGCACTTCCTCTTCTGCATCGAGTGACAGATGTTTGCGGTAGTGAGCCCAATACTGTTTACCTTCATCAATACGGTGGTAATAAAAATAATCACCGACTTTTACCGGGGTAGAGGCATCGTTTTCTTCAATATGACTTAACATCTCATTGTACAGCTCGGTTTGTAGCGAGTCTGTATGTTTCATATTGGCTTGCGTGTATGCGTTTTCTGCATCCAGATATGCCTTTACCTCATCGGACTCCTTGTTTCTTATCCATGCATAGTCGTCAGTGCGTTGGTGGTTGTGAATTGTGGTGGTGACGGGATGTTTAGTAGCGACAGGCGGGGTGATCGTTTTTTTGTTATCCATGAATGAGGCTCGATATAGTAAAAAGTCGTTATAATTTACACAGCTGCTGAGTCAACTATACACCCCGCCATTCGTAAATAGAATCAATTGACCGTTGCGGTTAATTACTGCGTTGAGTCGTTTTTTTTTAATACTAACTGTGCTAATAATAGCGGCCATGAATAAACAGAAAAATACACCTTCGAAGGGTGTTTACATACTTCCGAATTTAATAACAACCGCGGCAATGTTCAGCGGTTTTTATGCCATTATAGCTGCCATGAACGGGCGTTTTGAGGATGCCGCAGTCGCCGTGTTTGTCGCAATGGTGCTCGATGGTGCGGATGGCCGGGTAGCGCGTTGGACTAATACACAGTCAGAATTCGGCGCTCAGTATGACAGCCTGTCTGATTTGGTGTCTTTTGGTGTGGCTCCGGCAGTCGTCATTTACCAGTGGGCGCTGGTACATATGGCAAATTTCTCACCGTCATGGGGCAAGGTCGGTTGGATGGCTGCCTTCATTTATGTCGCATGTGGAGCGTTACGTCTGGCACGCTTCAATGTACAGATTGAAGAGGTGGACAAGCGTTATTTTGTTGGTCTGCCAAGTCCTGCCTCTGCCGCGATAATGGTTGGCATGGTCTGGTTTTTTCAGGACTTAGATGTAACAGGCAGGTCAGTACAAATTCCGGCATTAATCATGACGATAGCCGCAGGTCTGCTCATGGTGAGTAACGTGTTGTACACCAGTTTTAAAGACTTTGATTATCGCAGTAAAGTGCCTTATATCGCTATTTTGGCGGTGGTACTGGCGTTTGCCTTGGCAGCGATTGATCCACCAAAGGTCTTATTCAGTGTGTTCCTGATTTATGCATTGTCAGGCCCGGTATTTTGGCTACTGCGCCACTTTGGTTATGTGAAAACTGTCCCAACAATTACGTTGCCAAAAGATGAAGACGAAGAATAACTCGTTGCTCCGGCAAAACAGATGGCTGTGACGACACAGCAAAAGAATAAGGTAAGTGAAAATGTCCGATGATCGTTTAATAGTGTTTGATACAACCCTGCGTGATGGCGAACAAAGTCCGGGTTGTTCGATGACGCTGGAAGAAAAAGTCCGTATTGCAAAAATGTTGGAAAAAATGCGGGTTGATGTTATCGAAGCAGGTTTTCCGGCGGCTAGTCCGGGGGATTTTGCATCGGTTCAGGCTGTCGCGAAGGCTGTGCAGGGTAGCACCATTTGCGGGCTGGCTCGCGCCATGGAGCGTGATATCGAGCGTGTTGCTGAAGCCATCAAGCCTGCTGCATCCGGACGTATTCATACCTTCCTGGCCACATCGCCGATTCACATGCGCGATAAATTACGCATGGAGCCGGATCAGGTTGTTGAGCAGGCTGTCAAAGCGGTTAAATATGCACGTCAGTTTACTGACAACGTTGAGTTCTCTCCAGAGGATGCAGGGCGCTCTGAATTTGATTTCTTGTGCCGTGTGATCGAGAAAGTCATCGATGCAGGTGCAACCACTATCAATATTCCGGATACCGTTGGTTATACCATTCCATTTCAGTTTGGCGACCTGATCGCTCGACTCATCGACAATATTCCGAACTCAGACAAAGCGGTATTCTCCGTGCATTGCCACAATGATTTAGGCTTGGCGGTGAGTAACTCACTCGCAGCTGTCCTCAGCGGTGCACGTCAGGTGGAATGTACCATCAATGGCTTGGGTGAGCGTGCAGGTAATGCGGCGCTGGAAGAAGTTGTCATGGCAGTCCGCACGCGTAACGATGTGTTTAATTGCGATACTAATATTGATTCGACATTGATCGTCCCAACCTCACGGCTTGTCTCTTCCGTGACTGGTTTCATGGTGCAGCCAAACAAAGCAATTGTTGGCGCGAATGCATTTGCCCATGAGTCGGGAATTCATCAGGATGGCGTGCTTAAGTCTCGTGAAACTTACGAAATCATGCGGGCGCAAGATGTTGGATGGTCAGACAATAAAATTGTCCTTGGTAAACATTCCGGCCGTAATGCGCTGAAAAGTCGTTTGTCAGAACTCGGTATTGATGTTGAATCTGAAGCCGAACTCAATGAAATATTTGCTCGCTTTAAGGATTTAGCTGATCTTAAGCATGAGGTGTTTGATGAGGATTTGCGTGTCATCGCAAATGAATCACAGCTGGAACCAGATCAGGCAAGGTTTGTGCTGATTTCCTCACATGTTTGCTCCGAAACCGGAGAAACGCCGGAAGCGACATTAACATTGTCAGTCGATGGTGAAGAGAAGCAAGGGAAGGCCTCAGGTGACGGAATAGTCGATGCTGTGTACTCGGCGATCAAGTCGATCACAGGCAGTAGTGCCACACTAGAGCTGTATTCCGTGAATGCCGTGACTCAAGGCACAGATTCACAAGGTGAGGTGACTGTCCGCTTGGAAAAAGACGGTCGTCTGTTCTACGGCAATGGTGCGCATACCGATATTATTGTTGCATCGGCTAAAGCTTACATTGATGCGCTGAATAAAATCGCTAATCAGGTTGAGCGTGAACACCCACAAATGAGCGGCGTGTAATCCTTGCCCGTTAGTCAGCAGCAAATTGAATACCTCAATGAAATGGGAATCCCGGTGTGGATTTCCCGTGAACTTGAGATGCCTGACTTTCCTGAGCAGTCATCAAATGCGCAGTTAGCAGATCTGTCTCAGGCGGAGTCTGCGAATGATCATGGCGGTGGGAGAGCGCCGGCTTCGAGTCAACGAAGTACCGGGTCACAAATATCCTCATTAGCGGCCGACCTGCAAAGTGAAGAGAGTAGCCATTCAGTCAGGCCTGCGCAAAATGGCGAAGCTGCAAAGTCAGTTTCACCAAAATCAGCTGGCCCGGGATTACATGCTGCAGATGACTTGATTCATGATTTGCAACAAAATCCGTCGGCGAAGATTGCTGAAATAGCGGCAAGCCTGGATGAGGGGCCCGTTGCAGCACCCGTTTCATTAGTGCCGGTGTCAGACCTGAAGGCACTGGGCTGGGCTGATTTGCAGCAGAAAGTAGATGCCTGTACTGCCTGTGATTTGTATAGACAACGTCAGCACACAGTGTTTGGTAAAGGTAATACCCAGGCGCAGTGGATGATTGTTGGTGACATCCCTCGTCTGGAAGATGAGTGGCAACAGCAGCCATTTACCGGAGAAAGTGGCGAGTTACTCAATGCTATGTTGGCGAGTATTGGACTGGATAGTAATCTGGTCTACATGACGAATCTTATGAAATGCCGTCCGCCGCTGGATCGCTCACCTGAGCCGGAACAGGCCACTAGCTGTTATTCTTATTTGCAGCGACAAATTGAATTACTGAACCCCGCTTTGGTCATACTGATGGGGCGTGATGTGGTTACGCAAGTGCTGGGTGCCAGTCAGTCTATGTCGGGCCTTCGCCTGCAAGCGCATCAGCGAGAGGGTATTGTAGCGCCGATTATTGCTACTTATCACCCGAGCTACCTGCTAAAGCAGCCGCGTTTGAAGGCTAAGGTTTGGCAAGATCTTGTGTTTGCAAAAAAGCAGGTAATGACATGAGCGCTGCAATAGATGTTGCGGATCAGGCGATGCTGCGGCCAATGGAAAAAAGCGATGTTGATGCCGTAATGGTTGTTGAGAATCTTGCTTATCCCCAGCCATGGAATGAAAAAGTCATGCGTGATTGCCTGAAGGTTAAGCACTATCATGCCTGGGTGTTAGAAATTGATAAGGAAATCAGAGGATATTTGTTTTTGTCGGTGGTTGCCGGTGAAATGCATATTTTAAACCTGTGTGTGCACCCGGAGCTGCAAGGTCAGGGTTGGGGAAGAGATATCCTGCATCGGGCATTTGATATGGCTACTAATACCTATCATGCCAATATGTGCTTTTTAGAAGTGCGTCCTTCAAATACGGGTGCGCGAGCATTGTATGAGTCAGAGGGCTTTAATGAGATTGGCATGCGCAAAAACTATTATCCGGCGGATGAGGGCAGGGAAGACGCTTTAGTCATGGCAAAGAGCATAATCCCTTGAAAACTGTGTTATTATCCGCCGAAGTTGCTTAAGAGGGAACGACATTGATCGTTTGGACATGTGATTACGGGGCAAGAAACCTTGAACAATAAAAAACACAAACCTTTAGTGTTATCAGCGTCGAAACTGGGTATTTCCAAGTCGTCGATTAACCCCAAGGCCCTCAGTATTCTTAAAGCGCTCAATAAAGCTAAGTATGATGCATATCTTGTCGGCGGTTGTGTACGCGATTTGCTACTAGGCTACGAACCTAAAGATTTTGATATCGCAACCAATGCCCACCCTGAGCAAATAAAAGCTGTCCTGCCTAGTACGCGTATTATCGGCCGACGTTTTCGTCTGGCTCATGTCCATTTCGGCCGTGAATATTACGAGGTCGCAACGTTCCGGGCGCCACATGACAGTTCCGATGATGGCCAGGTTGGTAAAGAAGGGCGTATCATCCATGACAATGTGTATGGAA
Organism: Leucothrix pacifica; assembly: GCF_003172875.1. Taxonomy (GTDB): domain Bacteria; phylum Pseudomonadota; class Gammaproteobacteria; order Thiotrichales; family Thiotrichaceae; genus Leucothrix; species Leucothrix pacifica. The sequence goes on from NZ_QGKM01000027.1 coordinate 48,662, forward strand.
CCATTGAAGAGGATGCAGTTCGTCGTGACTTTGCGATTAATGCGCTGTTCTATGACGTGCATAATGATCAGGTTCTGGACTTTGCCGGTGGTATGGATGATCTTGAGAAACGTCAGCTTCGCCTGATTGGTGATCCGGAAACACGCTATCGTGAAGATCCTGTCAGAATGCTACGGGCAATGCGTTTTGCCGGTAAGCTCGGTTTGTCAATTGAGGCTGAAAGTGAGGCGCCGATTCGTGAACTTGCTCCATTGCTGGAAAATATTGCACCGGCTCGTTTGTTTGATGAAGTATTGAAATTATTCCACAGTGGTCAGGCTAAATCAGTGTTGGAGCTGTTGCGTGAATACCGTTTGTTTCATAGCTTATTTCCACTCACGGAAAAGGCCCTGCAACAAGATGATGACGGCTATTTTCAGGCATTGATTAATGATTCTCTGGAAAACACAGATAATAGGATCAATGACGGCCTTTCGGTGACGCCAGCATTTTTATTCGCGGTCATGCTTTGGAAGCCAATGCGACAAGTAGAAGCGGCGTATCGTGAAGATTCTTATCCCGATCCACAATGCATGCAGCTGGCGGCAAATGATGTGTTGTCTAGTCAGGTACGAAATACAGCGGTACCTCGCCGTTTTAGCAATGTGACGCGTGAGATTTGGTTATTGCAGTCGCGCTTTAGCCAGAAGAATTTCAGACGCGCCACCCAGTTTGTTGAGAACCGGCGTTTCCGTGCGGCCTTCGATTTCTTATGCCTGCGCTCGATCGCTGAGCAAAATAAAGAATTACAAGCAGATGCTGCGTGGTGGGAGGAGTTTCAGAAAGTGGATGCTGAGCGTCAGCTTGAAATGTCAAAAGCCGTGCCTCACGTCAAAAAGAAGCGCCGTCGTAAGCGTAAAGGACCGCCGAAAGTATGATGGAGTGGACTCAGTGCTATATTGGCCTGGGAAGTAATCTGGGCGATTCAGAGCAAACCTTGAGTGATGCTATGAAGGCGCTCAGTAATGAGCCTGAAATCAGACATCTCGCTGTTTCCTCTTATTATCAAAGTAAACCACACGGCCCGCAGGATCAGCCTGATTATATAAATGCCGTGGCACGCTTTGAGACACAATTGCTGCCACTGCTATTGTTAGATCGGTTACAGGCTATAGAAACGAAATACGGACGTGTCAGAGCCGGTGAGCGGTGGACTGCACGTACATTGGATCTGGATATCTTGCTATTCGGTCAGCAAAGCATCGAAAATACGCGCTTGCAAGTGCCACATCGTTGGATGAAGCAGCGCGAGTTCGTGCTTTATCCTTTGTACGAGCTGGCGCCTGATTTGCTGTTTCCTGACGGTAGTTCGCTTAAAGAGTGCCTGTCAGGTGTATCTGATAATGGTTTGATTCGCCTCACGCCGCCGTCATCACTTCATTCTTAATCGCTTAGGACACCTAGAATGCAAATCGTACATTCTATCGCTCAGCTTCGGGCAATCGTTTCAACGTTTCGTTTAGCCGGAGATACTATCGGTCTGGTTCCCACGATGGGTAATTTGCATGACGGTCATTTAGATCTGGTGAAACGGGCGGGAGAGATTGCGAATCGTCAGGTCGTTTCCATCTTTGTGAATCCTACGCAGTTCGAGAAGCAAGACGATCTTGAAAAGTATCCTCGCACGATGGAGGCGGATTTAGCCAAGCTGGAGGCGCTGGGCGTCGATGTTGTGTTTGCTCCGGACGCTAGCGAAATGTACCCTCAGGGTCGCTTAGTCACTCAGGTGGATATTCCTGAAATCAGTAGCCTGTTAGAAGGTGCTTCACGACCAGGTCATTTTAGAGGTGTTGCCACCGTTGTTTCAAAGTTATTCAATATCGTTGCACCTGACATGGCTGTGTTTGGGCAAAAGGATTTTCAGCAGTTGATGTTGATTAGGCAAATGGTGGCTGATTTAGACATGCCGGTAGAGATCATCGCTGCCCCAACGATGCGTGAAGATAGTGGTCTGGCGATGAGCTCCAGAAATAACCGTTTAGATGAAGAGCAACGACGGCTGGCGCCTAATTTGTATCGTGTGCTGCAAGCGGTTGAGGCTAAGTTAAGCAGTGGCCTTAAAAACTTTAGTGTGCTGCAAAATGAGGCGATGACTGAGCTTGATGAGCTGGGTTTTAAATCCGATTACATCACGATCTGTGATGCCAGAACCTTACTTAATGCAGAGGCTGAGGATAAAGACTTGGTTATTTTAGCTGCAGCCTATATGGGAGATATCCGACTGATCGATAATATCCCTGTTCAGCTGGATTAACTTCATGCACAGCGTCGCGACCTCGGACAGGGGTTATGCAGTATAGATCGCACCTAACACTCTAAAGTCTTTAGCACCCGTCGCAGATGGTAAATTGCCCGGCAAGCCTTTCAGGGTTTGTCTGGCCAACCAGGCAAATGCAATTGCTTCAACCCAGTCTGCATCAATACCAAGTACGTCTGTTTTTTCAAGTCTCACGGCTGGCATCAATGCTCGCAGTCTGGACATAAGTGCGTTATTTCTTGCGCCGCCACCGCAAATATACACTTCCTCGGTCTGTGGTGCGGCCTCCATAATGCTTTGCTGGATACTCACTGCCGTCAGCTCCAATAATGTCGCTTGTACGTCTTCTTCCGGAATTGCCTTGTCTAAGTGTGAGTTTAACCAGCCAAGATTAAAATATTCTTTGCCAGTACTTTTTGGGTAGGGGCGTTTGAAGTATGGATCTTGCAGGAATTGTTGCAGCAGAGCTTGATTACATTGACCACTTGCGGCCCATTGTCCATCTTTGTCATAAGCAAGGGATTGCTGTTGCAAGCACCAGGCATCCATGAGGGCGTTACCGGGACCGGTGTCGAATCCAATTGTAGATTGTTCCGGAGAGAGTACGCTGATATTAGAAATACCACCGATATTCACAACGACCCGATGTTTGTTAGCTGATGAAAATACCGATTGATGAAATGCTGGTACCAATGGTGCGCCTTCACCGCCAGCGGCGATATCGCGGTTACGAAAATCAGCAATCGTAGTCACGCCCGTTATTTCCGCTATTTGATTAGCATCACCCAATTGCCAGCTAAATCGAGGCTCGATATCAGGTTGATGCCACACCGTTTGACCGTGATTGCCAATCGCTGAAATAGCTTCTTTGGGTAATCCGGACTTGTCGATGAGTGTTTGCGCGGTTTGGGCGTACAGAGTACCAAGTGTTGCGTTAAGGTTTGCAACTTCTTTAAGAGAGCCGGCCCAATCGGGTTTTATTAACTCGCGAAGTGATTGGCGAATTTTTTCAGGGAAGGGTGTGGAGTGAACTTCAGAAGTTTCAAGTTGATCATCAGGCTTGAAGCAAACCAGCACAGCGTCGATAGCGTCCATGCTGGTTCCTGACATTATCCCGATATAGTATTCGGCGTCCGGCTGTTGATTAGCCACCGGTAGCGCTGTTGATATCGAAGTTTTCCATAGCAAAACGATGTAGTACGTTAAGTTGTAGCTTCATATTGATTGCATCAGCTCTGAACTTCACTAACTCTTTTTTCGTTAGAGACATGCTATTAGGTAATTCAACCGTTAGTGGGTCGGCAGGAATATTATTCTTGCGGAACTCATAATGAAGATGAGGGCCAGTGGCCAGACCTGTAGATCCAACATAGCCGATGATCTCACCCTGGGCTACTACCTGGCCTTGCTTCAGATCTTTCTTGTATTTAGAAAGATGAGAATACAACGTGGTATAACCTTCACGGTGCTTTAAGATAATTGTGTTACCGTAGCCGCCCTTACGTCCTTTAAGCTGAACTACGCCATCACCGGTCGCCATGACTGGTGTTCCTCTGCGAGCAGCAAAATCCGTTCCCTTGTGAGCGCGAATTTTGTGAAGTACAGGATGGAATCGGCCCGGGTTAAAGTGTGAGGACACACGAGCATGAGCTACCGGGGTACGAATAAAGGCACGCTTCATTTCGCGGCCTTCAGGCGTGAAGAAATCAGTCAGACCTCTTGCCGTAGTGTGGCGAATCGTGCGGTGAATTTTACCTTTGTTGATAAATTCAGCCGCTAACAAGTTCTGACTACCCACTAAATCGCCATCATGGTAAATATTCTCGTAAACAACCGTTACTTGGTCGCCCACACGTACGTCGTGTGAAAAGTCGATATCCCAGTCAAATACACTCACAACTTGTCGAATAATATTGCTAGGAACTTCAACTCTCTTTCCATCTAAGAACAAGCCATTCTTAACTGAGAACGTGGCTCTTGCTTGACGGACTTCGAATACTTTCGATTGCCATTGACCCGTGTAGCCACCCTGACCATCCGGCTCGATAACAAAGCTTTTCTTGTTATCCGGCGTGAATGCAAGCTGTTCAAGCTTACCGTCATGTGACTTGGCACGGACAATAGTGTCCATCTTCATGTCTTTCAGTGCTTCTTTGATTTCTTCGTTACTGCGAAGGTCATTAAGAATCGATGCTTGTTTAATTTTACTGAAAGTATTGTGCAGACTATCATAGCGCTTGACCGTATAAGTGTGCCAAGTACTTTCTGTATTAATTAATTCGTGACCTGTATAGGTTTCAAGGGCACGTTTGGGTAACGTTAGTTCCAGAACTGCTTCGTCATTGTAGTCAGCAACTTGAATGTCGGTGTTATTGATAACCGCTTCAGCCGCTGTTGGGCTGGAGGCTACAACAGGCTTGGCAATGGATGCGAGCTGTAAAGTAGGTCCAGGTTTGACGTCTTTAGCCGTAGCTATCTCTGCCACAGTGGATGGTGTTGGTGCACTACTTGCGTCATTAACACTTATTTCAAAGTGATTACTTTGAGTGTTAGGTAGAAATGACTGTAAAGGAATATTCCCGAGCGCAGTCGCACAACCAACTAATATAATCGCTCGTCCTGCCCATCGTGGAGGTTGCTTCTCCGGGGTAGTGTCGGCAATTTCAGCCGCATCGTCATGTGGTGAATCGAAACCAAGGTCAACCTGATTTTGTATGTCATAACGTGCTAACACGTCATCCCAGTTCTTATTGTTATTGACTGACGATTCTTTTGTTCGAGAACTCAAGATTGGCAGCTCCGTAAAGTATAGAAATGTGTCACTAGCATAACCACAGCAGCGCCCCTTTGCGCCTTAGCATTATTACATACCATGAAATATAATATGTCCGCAAGTTTATACACTCTGAGAAAAAAATATTAACAGCCTGACGGTATCTCGGGTTTGTTAATCAGACCAGCTCCCTACAAGCGAGGCTCATGTTAAAGGTATGCACAAAACTTGTAAATGTTTGTTGTATTGAATTGCTTTCCTATAAATCACATGGGCGCTACTCTAGCGTAACTTGGCTTATGTTTGTTAATTAAATACTTCAGTAAATTAAATGCCTAAGATTAGATAGTGTAAAAAATAACCATATCGAGCGATATTCTACATCACTTATGGTCAGCTCAAGAAGGATATTTTAATTACGATGAGATTAATCAGAGCTGAAATAACTCCATTGGCTTGATTAATTCTCCTGATGCTGATGATAACCACTTGCATATTCGTACCATGGTTGCGACAAATTATTAAAGCAAGCATCATGAGGCTTCGTAACATCACGATAGAGTAGGTGACGTGTTTATTATTGCCCGATATGAATTAAGTCGTTTGATTATGACCCGCAGGGGGTTGCTATCTCTGCTCGCATTTTCCCTGGTTTGGTTCTTGATTCTTCGTTATCCCATTTACAGTGCTGCACAGTTTTTTATGGCTGATGCGCCCGGTGGAATTATCGTCAGTTTTTTTAATTCCACTATCATTAATAATCTGCTGTCATGGCAAGTGCCGGAATTGGCGGTATTGTGGGTAATTGCGCTGTATTTGTTCCCTGTTTTTTGTGTCGTGCTGACAGCGGATCAGACTGCGTCAGACAGGGCACGTGGTACCTTACGCTTGTTAAGCTTACGTGCTGGCAGAGACACAATCTTCTTTGGTCGCTTTCTAGGACAGCTGCTGATTTTGTTAATGTTAACGTTACTGGCACTACTATCAGCGGTTGCATTGGTCCTGATGAGAGATAGCACATTGTTACAGCCTTCACTTCATCTCTCAGCCATCATTTTGGTCAATATGATGTTGGTGTTATTGCCCTATACGGCATTAATGGCATGGGTCTCTTCGATGGCACGCTCGGCGCGACAGGCGACAATGTATGCGGTGATTATCTGGATAGTGTGTTCCATGTTAACCGGTTGGCTTTCGCGTCAGTTTCCGGGGCTCAGTATTCTGGATATGGTATTGCCCGGAGCGCAAGTGCAATCCTTATTACAACTATCTGGTTGGAATACCTTATCACTGGCAGCGATTCCAGTAATTCAAACCATTGTTCTACTGTTTCTGGGGCGTGTGATTATGCAAAGGAGTGACTGGTGAGTCTTATTCAATGTACTAATATCACAAAGCGCTACGGCAGCACGCTGGCGCTTGATAATGTGTCACTGACATTAGAGGCAGGAGCACCCATTGCATTAATTGGTCCGAATGGTGCCGGTAAAACAACATTATTCAGCTTGCTATGTGGATTTCTCAGAGCGAGTAGTGGTGATGCCTTGATTATGGGTCATCAGGCGGGGTCAAAAGCATTACATGGTCGTCTTGCTGCACTCCCGCAAGATGCCAATCTGGATCCTCGTTTTAGCATTGGCCATCAACTGGAGTTATTTGCAAAGCTACAAGGTTTTATTGGCTCCAAGGCGGGTAACGAAGTTAAGCGGGTTTTACAGCAGGTGGATTTATCAAACACTTATGATATGAAACCAGAGGCGTTGAGTCATGGTATGCGTAAGCGGATTTTACTGGCGCAGGCATTAATGGGTAGTCCTGAGCTGATTCTATTAGATGAGCCAACAGCGGGTCTTGATCCGCCCAATGTGAAGGTGATGCGCTCATTAATTAATGATGCTTCAAAAAACGCGACCTTTATTATCAGCTCGCACAATTTGGATGAACTGGAAAAGGTTTGCCAGAGTGTGGTGCATTTGGATAAAGGTCACTTGAAAGGTGTGGTCGATATTCATCAGGCACGTAATAGTGGTTACTTAACTGTGGTGATGGCTGAACTCAAAACCACTGATCAAGACATTCGTGAATCGTTATTGTCTCTGCCAGGAGTAACAGCGGTAAGCTTTAACGCCCCGAATCGTTTTGTACTCGAATACGATAGTAAACAGCATAGTAATCTTGATATGTTATTGATGCAGCATTTGTCGGAGAAGGGATGGCCTTACCGACAGCTGGTTAACGGGCGTACATTGGAAGATCAGGTTTATTTTTAGTCATCCACGGATGGCACTGACAGTAATGCTTCCTTGCTGGCGAAACGTGACTGTCTGAGATGTTGGCGCTGTTGTCTGGGCAGCATTCTTAGATAGTCAGCTTCCTGTTGTAATAGCTCGGAACCAACCACTTCAGGGATTACATTGGCTGCGGGTGAAGCTGGACGTTTTACGGTTGTTGATGAAACCTCATCTAAGGTTGTGTAATGAGCGCGTTCAATACCAGCATTAAAGGCTCCCAAGCCCGTATTGTGCTCGGCGTCCAATGCCCAGTTGAGTTCTTTATTACTATTGAACCAGACCAGCGCTTTAATAGCGGGGTAGTTGTTTTCAATAGTCACCAGCATGTCATTAACCCACGCAGCCTTACTCTCGTAAATGTCACTATCATCACCGTACTGACCCTGTGCTTCATTAGGAAGATCGGCTGGCTCAGTCGAAGATACTTCGGCAATCATAATAGGCTTGTCCGGAAAGTCTGTAACTAGCTTCACATATGACTGACTGAATGTTTCATCAAAACTTTTCCAGCGGGTGTAGTGATAATTGCTGCCCCAGTTATAGCCATCAATGGATACCCAGTCCACTACATCATCACCGGGATAATAAACAGAGAAGTCATTATAATCATCGACATCAACATTGTTGACGTTCCACACCCATTCCACATGCTTCGCCACGCCAGCTGCAACGAACCGTTGATGTATATGACGCCAGGCTTTGATCAACTCATCCGGTTGGTTACTCCACGGAAACCAATCACTATTAAATTCATGGGCAAAGCGAATCATGACTTTAGGCTGATAATTCGCATCATAGTTGGCTAGCCATAGTCTGAAGCCATTAATCCATTCATAAAGATAGTCGTCCCATGCGCCATCGGAAATTTCAGAGAGCAAGCTATCGTCTGGTCGTTTGTTGACGGTGGGCATCCAGGTGATCATGGGAATAGCCTGACGTGACACGACGTTACTACTCTGGTATTTCAGGTAAGTCCAGTCCATGTCAAAGCTACTGAATACATTGATCACCGATATAGGCTTGTGGAGTTTTTCGTTAAAGATGTCAATGATTTGCTCATCCCAACCATCCTGATCCAGATAGGCTCCAAGTAGTACACGATCCTGAATTTTATCAACAGAGTACGCGGACACAAATGGTGCTTCAGCGCCTGAGCTGACCGATGTGCCACCATTACAGCCGAGAAGGAACGCGCATACCATTACGCATGCGGTTAGCATTAACCAAGACTTCAACAGAAATTCCCCGTGCAACAAACTTATAATTAATTATTTTGTCATAACTCTAAGGCCTGTTTATGTTGAATACAAGAAGATTCTGGCAGACTGCTAAGCGGTGCATTGTGCTACGGATATCAGGTCTATTTGTAGTAAACAAGTAAATCATCCAATCTAAATAATGATTCTGTGCGTATACAAAATAAGATAACCACAAACATTAAAATAATCAGGAGTCATAACTGATGAACGAACAAATTTTATCAAGAAGAGATTTTTTAAGAGGTAGCCTCAAACTAGCAGTCATTGGCGCGGGTAGCGCAGCTTTGGCAAGCGGAGTCGTGCAGGCTGACGGAACTGAGGTATTTGAAATCGTAAAAACAGATCAGGAATGGCTGAAGCTATTAGGTAAGGATCGCTTTGCGATTCTGCGTGAAGAGGATACTGAGCGTCCCGGAACCAGTGCATTGCTCAATGAGAAGCGTAAGGGTATCTACCACTGTGCGGGTTGTGACCTACCTGTCTATTCTTCAGAGACTAAGTATGAGAGTGGAACCGGCTGGCCAAGTTTCTATGATTCTTTGCCCAATGCTATTGGTACCCGTGAAGACAGAAAGCTAATTTTCTCTGTGCGCACAGAAATCCATTGCCGTCGTTGTGGTGGTCACTTTGGTCATGTGTTTGATGATGGCCCGGCACCAACCGGCAAACGCCATTGCCTGAACGGACTATCTTTAACCTTTAAGCCAGAAGCAGCCTGATAATCAGGTTGGGACTAGCCCTGAGTTATGGAATAATGCTCAGATTCTAATTGGGTAATACTCAGGGCTTTCTGGTATGGATAAAAAATTCATCACTGCTGCGGAATTGCTGCGGGATTCGTTTCGTTTAGCATCACAGGTTTATGAAGACGGCTTCCGTCCTCAGTTTATTGTTGGGATCTGGCGTGGTGGCGCGCCGATCGGGATTGCCGTTCAGGAATACTTCGATTATAAACAAGTGCAGACGGACCACATCGCTGTTCGCACCTCCTCGTATTACGGCATCAATAAGCAAAGTAAGACCATCCGCGTCCACGGTTTACATTATCTCATTGAAAATGCGAATGCTGATGACAGTTTGTTGATTGTCGATGATGTATTTGATTCTGGCCGCAGTGTTGATGCGCTGATGAAAGAAATTTCCAAACTTTCCCGTTTGAATATGCCAAAAGATATTCGTATTGCTTGTCCCTGGTATAAACCATCGAACAAGTCAGTCAGTATGACACCGGACTACTTTGTCACTGAGACAGACGAATGGTTGGTGTTCCCTCATGAATTAACAGGGCTGACCCCTGATGAGATTCGTGAAGGTAAATCTGAGTTGGCAGAAGTGATGGATCTTCTGTAGAACGCTGGTTCTTCGCCTCTACCATAGGGGCGATTTATGGTTCAAACTTTACACCCAGAAAATCGAACAGTAATCCTGAGTCCTCGGGTTCGAGTGCCTGCATTACTTTTATTAGTTGCTTGGCTGTGTATGCTGGTGTCTGGAGATCTTTGGCAGAGACATTGCGTTGAAAGGGTTCGGACAGCTTAGTATCGGTTGTGCCGGGTTGTAAGCCACAAATTACGACCGGACGTTTCATGCGTTGTAATTCAATCGCGTAATTCTTTATCAGCATATTGAGTGCTGCTTTACTGGCGCGATAACTATGCCAGCCTCCCAAACGGTTATCACTGGTGCTGCCGACACGCGCGGACAAAATGCCAATCTTCATCGATTGCTGTTTAGGAAAGTGCTCCAGCAAGGCCTTGACGAGTAGTGTTGGGCCGACAGCGTTTAATGCATAGGACTGCATCAGCTGGGCGCTACCTAATGTGCGGTAAGTCTTTTCAGGCTGATAAGCCTCGTCATGTAGCCAACCCGTTGCGATGAACACCCAGTCAATCTGTCGACTGACTGAGAGTTGTCCAACCGCGGTTTGCAGACTAACTTCATCCAGCAAGTCAAAAGCGATCGACTCAGAAACATTGCTGATTTCTGGAAGTAACTCTGGCTTTCTCGCCATACGGATAATGTCAATATCAGGGTACTGCAGGATTAATTGCTCACAAAACGCCTGACCAATGCCACCGGATGCGCCGGCGATGAAGACACGCTTTGGGATGTCGTTAGTCTGCGGTCTTTGCAGAATAGAATGTGTCAAATCGGCTTGTGTCATGGTTAGTCTCGTTTAATCTTCGTTACCCACATCCAGCATTTCTCTGGCTAGAGCGAGTGTGGAGTCAGTAATCTCGATGCCCCCCATCATGCGGGCGATCTCTTCAACACGCTCCTCATCCCGCAATGTCAGCATGCCTGTGCTGGTGCTGGTTTTGCCTTTGATTTTAGTGACTTTGTAGTGTTGGTGCGCTTGTGATGCCACCTGCGGTAAATGCGTCACACACAGTACCTGACGACTGCCGCCAAGCTTGCGCAACTGTTGTCCCACCACTTCTGCTGTACCACCACCAATACCCGTATCGACCTCATCAAAAATCAATGCGGGTAGTGTGACTTTCTGCGCGGCAATCATTTGAATCGCCAGCGATATCCGTGATAACTCACCACCTGAGGCAACTTTGACTAATGGCTTTAACGGTTGGCCTGGGTTGGCGCTGACCTGAAACTCAATATCATCCATGCCGTGCGAGGTAAACTTACTATCCTCATCAAAGCCACAGTTAATTTCAAACACACCGCCATCCATGCCTAGCTGTTGCATCGCTTTTGACACGCCTTGGCCTAATTGTTTTGCGGCTTTTTCACGGGACTTATGAAGCTTAGTCGCGCGATCAATATAGGCTTGACGGCTTTGCTCAAGTTTTTCTTGTAGCGCGTCTAAATCATATTCATCGCCACTGAGTGCGGCCAAACGCCGGGATAAATCACTGAATTTTTCAGGTAATTCCTCCGGTGTCACATTATGCTTACGGGCCATTTGGTGCAGATCAGAAATGCGGCTTTCTACCCATTGCAGACGCTGAGGGTCAAGCTCGAGACTGTCTTGATAATGACGCAGCGCACTGCTGGCTTCTTCGACCTGAATTTGCGCTTCAGTTAGGAGAGTTAGTGGTTCTGCAAAACTGCTGTCCAGCTCTTTCAGCTGTGTCATTTCGCTAATCAGGTGGCTCAGCACTGAATACACTGAGTTTTGCTCGGCATCATAAAGTTGCTCAAGCCCCGTTGAAGCGGTTTGTAATAAATGCCCTGCGTTTGACAGGCGGTTGTGTTCTTCATCCAGTTGCGCGTATTCACCTTCAATCGGTGCCAGCGCCTCCAGCTCTTGCGTCTGAAAACTCAATAAATCAATTTGTGCCTGATGATCACTGCTTTGGTTTTGTAGCTGATCCAGCTTATCTTGCAGTGCTTTCCAGTCTTTATAGTGCTCATTCAGCGTGTTCAGTTGTTTGTGATGACTGCCATAATCATCCAATAATTGCCGCTGCATGTCTTTTTTCATCAATGACTGATGTTCGTGCTGGCCGTGAATATCCACCACTTGTTCGCCTAGCTGACGCAACATGGTCAGGTTTGCCGGAGTACCGTTGATCCATGCGCGTGACTTGCCGGTATTGGTAATGACACGTCGCAGAATGCATTGATCATCCTGATCGAGATCCTGATCCTGCAGCCATTTTAAGGCTGTCGGAGTGTCTGAAATATCAATGGTCAGTGTAATTTCAGTCTTTTCCGCACCATGACGCACCACACCGCTGTCGGCGCGATCACCCAGTACCAAACCGATGGCATCGACCAGAATGGATTTACCCGCGCCGGTCTCACCCGTAAGGGCGGTCATGCCTGGCTCTAGCTCTAAGTCTAGTGTTTCGATAATGGCAAAGTCACGAAGGAAGATATGGCTTAGCATTGTTGTTTTATTCCTGAGTGTGTCGGTGGTGGATGTGTTTACTGGTGGGGATAATATCACTCATGCGAGTGAGGTGCAGGAAAAGTGATGAGTGAAAGGGTTGTGGAAGATGTGTACCCGAAGCTCGATATAGGCGTTTATTGTAACGACTTAATCTAATGGAATTAGCTGACTACCCTGATGTAATTTCAGTCGGAAATCATTAATGACGATAAACTAGGCTATAGTTATGGTTAACAAGATCAGATCTATATGGGGAGCTTTGAAAAGCTAAGTTGACAAGTTCTCTGAGCATCAAACTGTGGTTTTATATTAATTTTCTGATGTATGTAATAGGGGTTTATTCTCTTCATGAAAGCTACTAACTGGACTGCCTATGGTACTCCCGACGTCTTACAACTAAAAGATGTTGAAAAGCCATTCCCAAAAAATCATGAAGTGTTAATAAAAGTCTATGCATCTACTGTTACTCCAGGCGATTGTAGACTTCGGGCATGCAGAGTGCCCAGAGGCTTCTGGCTACCGACCCGATTAGCGTTTGGTTTATTCAAACCCAGAAAGCCCATATCAGGTATGGAGTTTTCCGGAGAGGTTGAGTTAGTCGGGAAGGATGTAAGTCAATTTAAAAAAGGCGACAGAGTCTATGGAACCGCAGGCATGAGTTTGGGGGCGAATGCCGAATACGTCTGTCTGTCTGAGACAAAACCCTTAGTAAAAATTCCCGACCATATCAGTTATAAAGATGCAGTTGCCATTATGTTTGGTGGGCTGACGGCGCTTCATTTTCTTCGGGATGAGGCAAAGGTGCGCAGTGGCCAAAAGGTACTGGTGAACGGAGCGTCCGGTTCAGTCGGAACTGCTGCGGTACAAATTGCCAAATATTATGGGGCGGAGGTGACGGGTATCTGCAGCGAACCGAATCATGAACTAGTGATGTCCATTGGCGCTGATCACATCATTGATTACACCAGAGAGAGCTTTGTGGATAATGGGGAAACCTACGATATTATTCTCGATACAGTAGGCAACTTGTCGTTTTCTGTCTGTGCTAAATCTCTTTCATCTCAGGGAGAACTAGTGCTGATAGTCGCTGATTTACAGACCACTTTACAGTCGGTCTTTAATAAGCAATTGATTTGCGGAGTAGCTGATGAAAGCAAGGAGGCGCTAAACTTTCTGCTAGGTCTTGTTGATTCGGGAGCGTTCACATCAGTGATCGATAGTCTTTATCCCTTAGAAAAAACAGCGGAAGCGCACCGATATGTCGATAAGGGACATAAGTGCGGTAGCGTTGTGTTAGTCGTGACAGATGAATAACGTCCCTATCATTCGAGCGCTATGGCGGCGTAGTACTCCACCCCAATTTCGTCCTAAGAATATGAAAATAATCATAATCCTCAGGATGGATCAGCAATAATTTATTAGGGTGCTGGCGAATCACAATCCGGTCACCCGCCTTCAAATCCACATTAGACTGTCCATCAAACGACACCCGTGCATCCACATTACGTGACTCGCACAGCAGTATTTCAATCTCACTTTCCGAGCTAACCACGATGGGGCGGTGACTCAACGTATGCGGACAAATCGGTACCAGCGTCACAGCGCCTAATCCCGGATGCAAAATGGGCCCACCAGCTGATAGTGAGTAAGCAGTAGAACCAGTTGGTGTCGAGATAATCATCCCATCCGCTCGCTGCGTATTCACAAAATGTCCATCGATCTGGGTGTCAAACTCAATCATGCGGACATCATTGCGCACATGCACCGCTACATCATTCAGGGCGTTGCCCGCGCCTAATTTCCTGTCACCACGATACACGTCAGCTTGCAGCATGGTTCGTGCCTCAACGGTGTATTGACCCTCCAGCATGGCATTGAGTTGCTGGTCCAGATTGGTTGATGAGATGTCGACTAAGAAGCCGAGACGACCAAGGTTGACGCCAATGATGGGAATGCCTTTGGGAGCGAGTAAGCGCCCGACCTGTAACAGGGTTCCGTCACCACCAATAACGATGGCCAGATCAATATTGTCTGCTAAGTAATCATCGTCATGCCCGGAAATATCCAGAAATGATGCCACCGTATGAGTGACGGAAACGGCGAATGATTGGTCAGTTAAAAAGCGGTGTAGCTCATGCAACGTGTCGGCGATGCGGGTGTCTTGTTGTTTTGAGAATAATCCGATTCGACTAAATGAACGCATACAAAGTCCAGCATGGGTTAGGACGATTAGAGTCGCAAACCTTGGCTACAAATGCAAGCGTACTAAATCTATTTGCAAGCATTCACATTTGCCCCCATATAACAGTAATATAAGAATATCTTTATGAGGCAGGCAACGCCATGGCTATTGACAATACACAGTTGAATGAACGCGCACAACAGCTGCTTAAGGTGTTGATCGAAGGCTATATTGTGGATGGTGCGCCGGTTGGCTCCTCTACATTGGCTAAACGCAGTGGTTTAAAGATTAGTCCGGCAACTGTGCGCAATGTGATGGCGCTGTTAGAAGATCAGGGCTATATCCATGCGCCACATACCTCTGCGGGGCGTATTCCAACAGCACGCGGCTATCGTTTATTTGTTGATTCGTTGGTGAATGTACAGGAGTTAGATCAGAGTGATTTGCACACCATGCAGGGGCGTTTTAGTGACACTCAAACGACCAATTCAGAATTAATCCAGACGGCTTCCAGTCTGTTGTCTAATATCACGCAGCTGGCTGGTGTTATTACCTTACCTAGTCTTGAAGCAGTAGCGATTCGTCACATCGAGTTTTTATATCTATCAACGGATCAGATTTTGGTAGTGTTAGTGATGAGTGATAACGAGGTCCAGAACCGGATTATTCATACCGATCAGGAGTATTCCTCTGAGGAGTTACAGCAATACGGTAACTACCTGAATCAGCACCTCAATGGCATGGATCTTCATCGGGCGCGTCAGCATATGTTGGACGCCATGAATAAAGATCGTGAAACATTGAATAAGATGATGCTTTCGGCGATCGAGCTTGGTGAAAAAGCCTTTGATGACATTTCTAAAGGCGAAAATAGTGAGGATAGCTGCCTGATTGTAGGTAAGACGAATTTACTCGACTATGACGACTTCTCTGATATGGATACCTTGCGACAAATCTTTAATGCCTTTAATGAAAAGCGCGATGTGCTGAAGCTACTGGATAATTGTATTCAAGCTAAAGGGGTGCAGATTTTTATTGGGCGTGAGTCTGGTAAAGCGGTGTTTGATGACTGTAGTTTGGTGACTGCGCCTTACAGCATCGATGACAAGCATTTGGGCGTTCTTGGCGTGATCGGCCCTAAGCGTATGCAGTATGAAAAAGTGATTCCGGTAGTGGATATTACATCACGCTTATTGAGCGCAGCGCTGCGGTCGAAAATCGCTTGAATTTGCTGTGAAAACCTATATATTAGATTTAACTAATATACTTATTTAGGTGAGACCATGATTTTTAGACAACTCTTTGATGAAGAAACATCAACACTGACCTATATACTGGTTGATGCTGTCACGCGTGATGCTGTGATTATTGATCCGGTGCTAGGGCAAGATAAGCGTGATTTGGCGGTTCTCGAAGAGCTGAATGCGAATCTTAAATATATTGCAGAGACGCATATTCATGCTGACCACGTTACTGGCGCACGTGCTTTGAAAGAAGCGACGGGCTGTAAGTTTATTTCTGGCGTGGGTACGGGTATTACCTGTGGCGATAAGCTGATGGAAGAAGGTGAAATCATCAACTTTGGCCATGAAGTGCTATATGCGATTCTGACACCAGGTCATACAGACGGCTGTACGACTTATCGCTGGCGTAATCGCTTATTCACGGGTGACACGTTATTGATTGGCGCTTGTGGTCGTACTGACTTCCAACAAGGTAGCGCTGAGCGTTTGTATGAAAGCTTGCAGAAGCTTCAGTCTTATCCTGATGAGTACTTGGTCTATCCTGCGCACGATTATAACAATCATCGTGTTAGTTGCATTGGTCAGGAAAAAATCAGCAATCCATATCTAATGGGGCTGAGCAAAGAAGGCTTCATTGAAAAAATGGAGAACCTGAATCTGCCGAATCCGGCTAAGATCGATGTAGCGGTTCCTGCAAATATGGTTTGTGGTGCGGATGATCGTGGTGAGATTGATACGCGTGTTGTGGAACATTCTGCGTAAAAAGTTGCAATACGGATATCTCTGATTTGTAGGGATAACCGACTATTTAAATTAAACCTCGTCTAGTACGGGGTTTTTTTATGTTTTTTCAAAATTAAAACTTGAAAACATAAGGTTAACCCAAATTATAGGCATCAAAGATTACCTAGAGAGTGGAGCTAATGAGCAAATCTGATCAAACACCTGAGAATCAGCAAGCACCTGAAGTGGATGTAGACGTTATCTCAGCAGAGTCTGAAACCATTGAGTCAGATGTTGAGGGGACTGAGGCCGCTGAAGATTCGGCGGATGCAGCACTTTCCAGTGATGAAATTATTGCGCAGTTGCGTGAGAAGCTGGAAGCAACAGAGCAGAAAGCTAACGAAAATTGGGATAGCTTCCTGCGCCTGCAAGCTGAGATGGATAACCAGCGTAAGCGTAGCGAAAAGAAAGTTGAAGATGCACACAAGTTCGCATCACAGAAGTTTGTAGAAGCACTGCTACCCGTGGTTGATAGTCTTGAAATGGGCATGGCCGCTGAAGGCAATATCGAACAGATTCGCGAAGGCATGGGCCTGACCATGAAGCAGTTCGAGTCGGTCATGGAAAAATTCAATATCGA
Organism: Leucothrix pacifica; assembly: GCF_003172875.1. Taxonomy (GTDB): domain Bacteria; phylum Pseudomonadota; class Gammaproteobacteria; order Thiotrichales; family Thiotrichaceae; genus Leucothrix; species Leucothrix pacifica. The sequence continues at coordinate 65,926 of NZ_QGKM01000027.1, forward strand.
AACCGTGAATCCGATGGGTGAAAAATTCAATCCGGAACTCCATCAGGCGATGGCAATGCAGCCAAACCCTGAGATGGAAAATAATACTGTTATGGCCGTCATGCAGAAGGGCTTTACATTAAGTGGCCGCTTGGTTCGTCCGGCAATGGTTATGGTCGTTAAAAATTAAGTGATTCAGCGAAATTAATTCGCTTTAAACACGAAACATTACTTGAATTTAGAGAAATGAACCGCAGTTTATTTCTCAAGTTAAAAAAGTTTTCTTTGGAGAAAAAGAAATGGGAAAAATTATTGGAATTGACTTGGGTACTACCAATTCATGTGTGGCTGTCATTGAAGGCAAAGACGCCAAAGTAATCGAAAACGCAGAAGGTCACCGTACTACACCATCTATCATCGCATTTACCGATGAAGAAGTAATGGTAGGTCACTCAGCTAAGCGTCAGGCGGTTACTAACCCTAACAACACTATCTACGCAATCAAGCGTTTGATTGGACGCACCTTTGACGAAGAAGCAGTACAAAAAGATATCAAGCTGGTTCCTTATAACATCGTTAAAGCGGATAACGGCGATGCGTGGGTTGAAGTGAACGGCAAGAAAATGTCTGCGCCTGAAGTATCAGCACGTGTATTGATGAAGCTGAAGAAAGATGCTGAAGCATATCTTGGTGAAGAAGTCACAGAAGCGGTTATCACAGTTCCTGCATACTTCAATGACTCACAGCGTCAGGCAACTAAAGATGCGGGCAAGATCGCTGGTTTGGATGTTAAGCGTATCATCAATGAGCCAACTGCCGCTGCACTGGCTTACGGTATGGATAAAGCCGCGAAGGGCGACAAGAAGATTGCTGTATACGATTTAGGTGGTGGTACTTTCGACGTATCGATCATCGAAATCGCTGAAATCGACGGTGAGTACCAGTTCGAAGTACTAGCGACTAACGGTGATACATTCCTTGGTGGTGAAGATTTTGACATGCGTCTGATCGACTACTTAGCGGATGAGTTTAAGAAAGAAAACGGCATGGACCTGCATAATGATCCGTTAGCACTTCAGCGTTTGAAGGAAGCGGCTGAGAAGGCGAAGATCGAATTGTCATCTTCTACACAGACTGATGTAAACCTTCCTTACGTAACCGCTGACGCATCGGGCCCTAAGCACCTTAACGTGAAAGTAACTCGCGCTAAGCTTGAGTCTTTGGTTGAGGACTTAGTAACACGTACTATCCAGCCTTGCCAAACAGCATTGAAAGATGCCGGTTTGTCAGCATCTGAAATCGATGACGTTATCTTGGTTGGTGGTCAGACACGTATGCCTAAGGTTCAGGAAGCGGTTACAGACTTCTTCGGTAAAGAGCCACGCAAAGACGTGAATCCTGATGAAGCGGTTGCACTGGGTGCAGCGATTCAGGGTGGTGTACTAGGTGGTTCGGTGACTGACGTACTGTTGTTAGATGTTACTCCACTGTCTCTGGGTATCGAGACAATGGGTGGTGTCATGACTAAGCTGATCGAGAAGAACACAACCATTCCTACCAAGGCGCAGCAAGTGTTCTCAACGGCTGATGACAACCAAAATGCAGTAACGGTTCATGTGCTGCAGGGTGAACGCGAGATGGCGTCTGGTAATAAGTCTTTGGGTCGTTTTGATCTGACTGACATCCCACCAGCACCACGCGGTATGCCTCAGATCGAAGTAAGCTTGGACATTGATGCTAACGGTATCCTGAACGTGTCTGCTAAAGACAAGGCGACCGGTAAAGAGCAGTCTATCCAGATCAAAGCGTCTTCAGGTTTGTCGGATGAAGAAATCGATCAAATGGTAAAAGATGCTGAAGCTCACGCTGAAGAAGATAAGAAGCTGAAGGAGCTGGTTGAAGCCCGTAACTCTGCTGACAGCATGGTTCACGCAACTGAGAAGTCATTGAAAGAGTTTGGCGACAAAGTTGACGGTGCTGAAGTTGCTAAGATTCAGGCTTTAGTTGATGAAGTGAAAGAAGCAATCAAAGGCGAAGACAAAGAGTTGATCGACTCTAAAGCTCAGGCGCTGATGGAAGCTTCAGGTGCATTGGCACAGGCGCAAGCTGGTGGTGAGCCAGGTGCAGCAGGTGCTGAACAAGCACAGCAGAAGCCAGTTGATGATGACGTGGTTGATGCTGAGTTTGAAGAAGTTGATGACACTAAGAAGTAATCACTTCGGCTCCATCTGAATGCAGGCGCGTAGGGAGTTTCTCTACGCGCCTTCTTTGGTATTAAGCGAATCACATTTATTGCAGAATTTAGGTTAATAGTATGGCCAAGCAGGATTATTACGAAGCTCTCGGGATCAATAAGAACGCGAGTGAAAGCGAGTTGAAAAAAGCGTACAAGCGAATGGCGATGAGACATCATCCTGATCGCAATACGGATAATCCAGACGCGGAAGTAAAGTTCAAAGAAGTCAAAGAGGCTTATGAGGTTCTGAGTGATCCTCAAAAACGTGCTGCTTATGATCAATTCGGTCATGCAGGCGTGGATGGCTCTGCCGGAATGGGCGGTGGTCGTGGCGGATTTGGCGGCGGAGGCGGCGGCTTCGGCGATATCTTCGACGAGATCTTTGGTGGTGGCCGGGGCGGTCGCGGAAATCCAAATCGTGCTTACCGTGGTAATGATCTGCAATACAATCTTGATCTGACCTTAGAGCAGGCGGTGTTCGGTACAACGGTTGATATTCGCATCCCAACGATGCAGAACTGTGAGCCTTGTGGTGGTTCTGGTGCGAAGCCTGGTACAACACCAGAGACTTGTTCAACTTGTCACGGCCAAGGTCAGGTACGTATTCAGCAAGGATTTTTTGCGGTTGAGCAAACATGCCCGAACTGTAATGGCTCTGGTAAGACCATTAAAGAAAAGTGTGGTAGCTGTCACGGTCAGGGACGTGTCGAAAAGCAAAAAACATTGGAAGTTAAAATCCCAATGGGCGTGGATACCGGTGACCGGATTCGTTTATCCGGCGAGGGTGAAGCGGGTATGAATGGCGGTCCTGCGGGTGATTTGTATGTGCAGATGGAGTTAAAGTCTCACGATATTTTTGTGCGTGATGGTAGCGATTTGCATTGTACGATTCCGGTTAGCTTTGTGACCACTGCTTTGGGTGGCGAAGTGGAAGTACCAACGCTTAACGGGAAAGTAAATTTAAAAGTTCCTCATGGCGCACAGTCTGGCAAAGTTTTCCGCATGCGTGGTAAGGGTGTGAAGTCGGTTCGCGATGCATTTGAAGGTGACCTGTTTTGTAAGATTCAGGTAGAGACACCAGTTAGTCTGACTAAAGACCAAAAACGTCTCCTACGCGAATTTGAAGATAGTCTTAAGGATTCAGGTGCAAAGCACAGCCCGGAAATGCATGGCTGGGGTGATAAAACAAAATCTTTCCTCGATAATGTGAAGGGTTGGTTCGAGGGAGAGAAGTAAGCATGACTAAGATTGCAATTGTCGGCGCAGCTGGTCGCATGGGTAAAACACTGATTGAAGCGGTACAGGCTGATGAGCAGAGTCAATTAACTGCAGGTACGGTATTACCTGATAGCTCCTTAGTAGGTGTTGATGCGGGTGAAGTTGCAGGTGTTGGCAAGAACGAAGTCGCACTGGTTTCATCGCTGGATGATGCGGCAGACTTTGATGTGTTAATCGACTTTACTACCACCGATGCGACGATGTCACATCTGGATTGGTGTGTGGCCAATAACAAGTCTATCGTGATTGGTACAACCGGCTTCAGTGATGAGCAGAAGCAGCGCATTCAAACGGCTGGTGAGACGGTTTCTGTCGTGTTTGCCCCCAATATGAGTGTGGGCGTGAACCTGTGCTTTAAGTTATTGGATATGGCGGCACGCGTTTTGGGTGATACGGTTGATATCGAAGTGATAGAAGCGCATCATCGTCATAAGATTGATGCACCATCCGGTACTGCACTGGGTATGGGTGAGGTACTAGCAAAAGCCTTGGACCGTGATCTCAAAGAGTGCGCGGTCTATGGTCGTGAAGGTGTGACCGGTGAACGTGATCGCAAGACAATCGGCTTTGAAACCATTCGTGCCGGTGATATTGTGGGTGAACATACGGTGATGTTTGCGGACATTGGTGAGCGTATCGAGATTACACACAAAGCGTCTAGCCGAATGACCTTTGCCAAGGGTGCGATTCGTGCGGCAAACTGGCTGACAGGTAAGCCGGCAAAAGTATATAGCATGCAGGATGTGCTGGATCTGAACTAAATAATTGCAAGCGAATGATTTGTTCGTTTGCAGAAAGTCTAAATAAATTGACGTAGGCAGAGTACAGGTATGACGACAAATACAAGATGGTTCTGGTTAGCGCTGTTTAGTGTCAGTTGCATACTACTGTATCTGCTTGCTCCGATATTACTGCCGTTTGTTGCCGGTGCGTTGTTGGCGTATCTTGGCGATCCGCTGGTTGATCGTTTGGAGACGTATAAAATCTCCCGAACCAATTCAGTGGTGATTGTGTTCGTGGTGGTCTTTTCCATCATGTTGCCATTCTTTATTATCCTGATTCCACTATTGGAAGATCAGATTCAGGCTTTCTTCAAAAAGGTACCTACCTATCTGACATGGATGACGACCTCTGCAGAGCCTCTGCTGGAAAGATTAGGCATCGCAGTGCCGGCAATTGATGCCGAAAGTGTAGGTAAAACCTTGTCTCAGGAGTGGTCTGTTGCCGGGAGCTTTATTAAAAGTTTGATTGGTACCGTTTCGCGCTCCGGTTTGGCAGTAATGGGGTGGTTAGCCAATCTTGTGCTAATCCCCGTCATTACATTCTATTTGTTGCGTGACTGGGATAAGTTGGTTGCCTATATTCGTGAGTTATTGCCACGTAATGTGGAGCCTAAGTTTGCGATGTTGGCCAAAGAGTCAGATGAAATGTTGGGTGCTTTTTTGCGTGGTCAGCTAATGGTAATGCTGGCACTGGGCGCCATGTACAGTGTGGGTCTGGCGATTGTTGGTGTTAACTTTGCATTGCTGATTGGCATTATTGCCGGAATCATCAGTTTCATTCCTTATATGGGGCTAATCGTAGGCATCGCCATCGCGAGTATTGCCGCGTTAGTCGAAACACAAAGCTTTATGATGGTAGTTTGGGTCATCGTTGTCTTCAGCGTTGCGCAGATGGTTGAAGGGATGCTACTAACGCCTCTGTTGGTTGGTGACAGAATAGGTCTTCACCCTGTTGCGGTGATCTTTGCCGTGTTAGCTGGCGGTCAATTATTTGGTTTCTTTGGTATTTTGCTGGCACTACCAGTGTTCGCGGTATTGGCGGTGCTATTGCGACATGCACATGACTCATACCTCGAAAGTCAGATATATCGAATATGACTTTCCAGCAAATGACCCTCAACGTCACCTCACGTGACGGACTAAAGTTTGATTCCTTCTTTGAAACGGAAGAGAACCATGATGTTGTAATGCGCCTGAAAAACTTTGCTGAGACGGATCAGTCCTCACAGGTATTTATTTGGGGTGAGATGCACTCAGGCAAATCACATTTATTGCAGGCCTGCTGTTACGATGCAACGGAGCGTGGTCAGCGGGTTTCTTATCTACCGCTTAAAGCATTGGGTACTTATGGCACAGCCTCTGCCCGTGGCCTGGAAAAGATGAATCTGATCGTCGTAGATGACGTGGATTTGGTGGTGGGTAATCTGGACTGGGAAGAAGCACTATTTGATTTGATTAATAACAGTCGTATCAGTCGTCAGCGCTTGTTATTTAGTGCCTCAGAAAATCCACGCCACATGGAATGTAAATTACCAGACCTGTCTTCACGCCTGATCTGGGGTGAGTCTTATAATCTACAAAGTTTGTCAGACCAAGACAAAAACAATGCTTTACGTCAGCGCGCTGCACAACGTGGACTAGAATTAAATGATCGAGTACTTGAGTATTTAAACCGTCATTACCCGCGTGATATGGGGTCGATGCTGACGATTCTCGATGTGATTGATGAAGAAAGCTTACGCAAGCAATCCAAAATAACCGTACCATTTCTTAAGCAGGTACTTGATTCTTAGCGTCATTAGCCCTATTAGTTAACTATGCACAGGTGTGCACTTTTATAGTTATAGGGTAAGCCCAATGGACGCGAAATCTTTCTTAGATGATTTATTACAAACCGGACGTGAAATGGCAGCTAAAGGCCAGGCGGTGGTTGAAAAGAAACTGGATATTGAAGAGCCGGGAGAGAAGCGCGACGCTACCATCTCCGGAATCAAGACCGGTGCAATTGCTGCTGGCGTGATGGCATTACTGCTTGGTACAAAAGGTGGACGTCGTGTCACCGGTTCTGCGTTGAAAATCGGTAGTCTTGCTGCCGTAGGCGGTATCGCATGGAATGCTTACCAAAATTGGTCTGCACAAAGTAAAGCTGAACAGGCTGAGGTTGAGCCTGTTGCGGTTAACCAACTTGGATCAGACGCTGCTAATGCGCGCAGCATGACACTACTCAAAGCCATGATTGCCGCAGCGAGTGCGGACGGTCATATTGATGACATGGAAATGGCTGACATCAATCAGCAGATCGCTGCACTCGGTTTGACGGGTGATATTGCCAGTTTTGTTCGGGCTGAAATTGCCTCGCCAGCCAGCTTAGATGAGCTTGCTGCACTATCTGATAGCCCAGAAACTGGAGCCGAGATTTACTTGATCTCATCCATGGTCATTAACAAAGAAAATGAGATGGAACGTACATATCTGGATGCATTAGCGGCGACTTTGGAGCTTCCGGACGCCTTGCTGGTTGAGTTGGAAAAAGCGAAAGCAGATGTTCAGGCTAATGCTTAGCCAATAAGATTATGAGCGATTAAAAAAGAAGGACCCGAATTCAGGTCCTTCTTTGATTGTGGCTAGTCTGTTCCAGTCCATTCACAATGCCTCGTAATCAATACGTGCCTTCTTCATTCAGCAGTAATCGCTCCGCCACACTTAACTTATCCAGAGCCTTTTCAGACAGTGTTGGATACTGTGGCTGCATGCCCTCTAGAGTTTGACGAATAATTTTGGCCACCTGCAATCGCATATAAGGTTTATTATCCGCAGGGATCGCATACCACGGTGCATCTTCAGTGGATGTCGCCTTTAATAGATCGTGATAACTCTGTTGATAGTTATCCCATAAAGCACGTTCAGCAAGATCTGAATTCGAGAACTTCCAGTTTTTATGCTCGTCATAGATGCGTGATAGAAAACGATTTTTCTGTTCATCCTTAGACACATTCAAAAAGAACTTAACAATGGTCGTGCCATTTTTCGTTAGATGCTTCTCAGCTTGGTTTATCGAGTCATATCGGTCTTGCCAAAACTCATCTTCTCCACCTTCCGGAATCTCTATACGCTGACCGGCTAAGTACTCAGGGTGCACCTTGATGACCAGCACTTCCTCGTAATAACTACGATTGAAAACACCAATTCGACCCCGTTCCGGCATTTTACAATGGGTACGCCACAAGAAGTCATGATCCAGTTCTTCCTTAGAGGGCTGCTTAAATGAATACACCTGAAAGCCTGCGGGATTCACACCCGTAAACACCGAGCGAATCGTGCTGTCTTTACCGGCGGCATCCATTGCCTGAAATATTAATAACAGGGAGTGTTTATCCTCAGCGTACAGTTGGTGTTGCAACTCGGCGATAGACTCGATTTCTTTTTTGAGCTGTTTTTTAAGACTCTTTTTACCATCAACATCACCTTCCGGTGCAGTCAGTAGGGCATCAAAGTCGAAGGCGCCATTGGCAGGAATAAGGTAAGAATTATTGTTTGATTTCATATCACGCTCCTAAGTTGGTTCAAGCTTATCTCAGCCGATTTCGGGGCGCAAATTAGTGTGCTCAGGTGCATCAAATGGAGCAGAAATTTTAGTTATTCAGCTATGGTTAATATTTAATCAATTGGCTATACAGTAAGCAATAGCTTACTCCGTCGGGGTTATGATTAGCGTATCAACAAGCTTATCCACAGATGGTGTGGACAACTGTGGATGAAACTATTTGTATTTAAAGCTTGCATCTAATTCACTCAGTCCGAGGCCATTCATTTTGTGCACGCGAATTTGTACTGGGATACGTTCTTTCATCGCTTCAACATGGCTGATAACACCGATCATTTTGCCTGAGGCATTGAGATTATCGAGTGTGTCTAACGCAGTATCTAAGGTTTCGCTATCCAGTGTGCCGAAGCCTTCATCGAGGAACAGGGAATCGATACTGGTTTTGTGACTGACCAGATCTGACAGTGCTAATGCCAGTGCTAGACTCACCAGAAAGCTCTCTCCGCCGGATAAGGTCTTGGTGTCACGCGCACTGTCCGCCTGCCAGGTGTCAATAACCTGCAATTCCAGTTTATCGTCCGCTTTACTATCCAGCTCGACAGGCTTGCGACGCAATAAATAACGGCCATGTAGGCGCTCCATTTGTTGATTCGCCAGAAACACCAGATGATCAAGCGTTAAGCCCTGGGCAAATGTCCGGAATTTTTTACCGTCACTGGAGCCGATCAGCTTGTGGAGATAAGCCATATCATCATAGGCAAGCTGACTTTGTTCAATTTTTTCAAATAAGGCTGCCTGATTGCTACGTCGTTGCTGATCATCATCAAGGCTGCGCTTAATCTCACCCTGCTGGTGATTAATAGATTTCTGCTGTTGCTTCAAAGTGTCCAACTGTTGCGCCACTTTATCCTGAGGAGTGTCAGCGAATGCTTGTTGCTCAGCGCTTGCATGTAATTCTGTCAGTTTAGTATCAGCTTGTTCTTTGATCGCTTGTGAGCGCTCGATATCACTCTGAATTTGGTTTTTCAGGACATTGAGCGATTGTAATTCCAGCTCTGATAGCAGGGCGGTCTCAAAGGCTTGTTGAGAATCAAATGGGCTGGATTCCAAAGCTTCTTGCCATGCTTTTTGCTCTACCAGCTGGATTTTTTGAAGATCATTTTGCTGTGCGGTGGCTGCTTTTAACTGACCACTTAATGTTTGTAATTGATCTTTACTGGACTGATGTTGTTTTTGAGCTTGCAGACTAAGTGCTATCGCCTGTTGCTTAGTGGCTTTAGCAGCTTCTCGCTCTGCATTGACCGATTTATCAGAGAATAGCGTTTTTCGTGTTTCTTGTTTGTTGCTGAGCTGATCAGATAATTCGGTCTTCGTGGCGTGAAGCTTATCCGATGCCTTGTTTAATGTAGCCAGCTTCTCTTCAAGATTCTTAAGTTCAACATTCAGTGTGCTAAGCACTTCCCGACACAGCTTTAATTGCTCCACGCTATTCTGCCATTGCTTAGCGGCGCGGCGTTTGTCATTGAGCCACTCACCTTGTTCGTTTAAGGAGGGTAATGACAGATTCAGCGCTGAAAGCTGTGATTCCAGAGCCTGTGATATTGACTCTTTTTCTGCACTGGCCTGCTTGCCAGCTGTAGTGAGCTGCTCCAGTTGCTGTGCAAGATTATCTAAGGACTGTTGGTGTAGTGTGACTTGATGGGTCGCTTTGTCATAGGCTTGCTGCGCCTTTGTTGAGGCATCAGTAGCCTGTCGCTTTTGTTCATCCAGCCGTTTAAGCGTTTCTAAACGTTGAGCTAACGAGGCTTGCGCTTGCTCGGTCTTTGTCAGAAATGCCTTAGTGGATTCTGGATCACTGATGACTAAGCTGACCGATAGTGTTGCGGTGAGGTCGTGCCATTGATTCGTACAATAGGTCAGTTCAGACTCAAGCGCAGCCAATTGCTGATCTAGCGTTTCAATCTGCGTTTGTGTTTTTGTGGATTGTTGGGATAACTGGCTTAGCTCGCTCCCAAGTGTTTTGAGGTCTTGCTGCTGAGCTTGCCTGCGTTTTTCGGTCTCTGAAATATCCAGCTGTTGATAGTCGTCAACCAATGGATGTTCATCCGAACCACACAAAGGGCAGGGCTCACCAGGCTGAAGTTTAGCGCGCTCTGTATTGAGATCACTAATGTGTTTTTCCTGCTCGATTAGCTTCTCAATATCATTTAGATGAGTCTGTTTATCTTGAATCTGTTGCTCTAATTTTTGCAGATCAACCTGGATTTTCTGATGTGTTTTGCTTAGATCTGCATGCAAGGCGATACAAGTATTCTTATCCTGGTGTAATTTGCCAAATTGCTCAGACAGGTGTTTTAGGCTCTGCAGTTGGCTTTGTTGTGAGCTTAACTGACGATATTGCAGTTCCAATGCATTGTATTCATCACCACCAAAAGCCGCCTCGAACGCTTGATTGGCAGCCTCCAGCGCTTTCTTTTGGCTGCTCAGAGCGCTTTCTGCTGAGGTCACTGCCTGTGTCGATTGTTGTTTATCGGCTTCAGTTTGTGCTTGTTTAGCTTTCAGTACTTTATATGAATGCTGGTGGTCACGATGTTTTACAGAAAAGTCTTTTAGGCGACCAAATTGCGACTCCCATAGCCCCAAATGCTCAGACAACGATGCGTCATGTGCATGCGCTTTTTGGTAAGTTTCTAATTCTGTCAGTGTGATATTTTGTTGGCTTTGTTGATGCTGCTTTTGCTGTTTTTGTTCGGTTAATTGCTTCAGCTCGACGTCTAGGTCAGCCAATTGTTGTTCGGCAGTTGTCAGGTCTTTACTCAGTCCCGCACACTCATTATCCAGAGGGATTATGGTGTCATTGAGCAGTGATTCCAGCTCTTGTTGCGCCTGCTCAGCTTGTTCGGCTTTTTCTGTTGCATCGCTTAATTCACGCTGATGTGCCTCATGCAGCTGTTCATTGTGCTGAATATCGCTCGATAAGCGAGTTAGCTCCGTCGCAACTTTTTCCAGATTTCGATTGGCTTGCTGCTGTAGCAAAAATTGTGCACGGATTTTTTCGGCAGGTTCGCTATTAGCCAACCGTGCCAAATCATCTGCGGCATCGGTTTGCTTAGCCAACGCTTTGGTAACTTTATCAGCGGCTTGTTGTGCAGTTTGTTTGGCATTGTTGACATCAGTCCACCACTGTTGGTGTGTTTGTAAGTGGGTCAATTGCTGCGTGGTGTCGGCTTCCTGTTCGGCTAAGTCAGCTTGCTGGGCTTCCAATGATTGGCGCTGCTCAGTATCCAGTAGCTCCATGCCGTCGGCTTTTGCTTTTAGCTCGGCCAGCGCCTGTTTTTTCTGTGTATAGTGCTCATGCACCTGCTTGGATATCAAACCGTAAACTTCAGTACCGGTTAACTCTTCCAGTAACTCGGCGCGGTCATTGGTATCGGCATTTAGGAATGCAGCGAACTGACCCTGAGATAACATCATCGACTTGGTAAAGCGCGAGAAATCCAGGCCAGTCAACGCTTGAATCTTCTGGTTCTTTTCACCGATTTTTGAGGTCAGAATAGTCCCGTCAGAGAGCTCGGCAAGCTCCACCTGAGCGGCCTGCAAATTTCCGTCTGCCTTATTGCGCGAGCGTCGTTGACTCCAGTTTGCACGGTAACCTTTACCTTTGACCTCGAACTCCACTTCCGCCATACACTCCGCAGTGCCACGCGTCATCAGCTCATTGGTGCTGGTGGATATAATCGGCAAGCGCGGTGTGCGGTGGTAAAGTGCCAGACAAATCGAATCCAGAATAGTGGTTTTCCCCGCACCCGTCGGGCCGATAATGGCAAATAAGCCATTGTCAGAAAACGGTGACTGGGTGAAATCGATCTTCCATTCACCTTTCAGCGAGTTGATATTTTTGAGGTGTAGACTGAGAATTTTCACGACTGCTCCCCCGTATAGACTTCTTCCGCGATTTGTCTGAAGTCATTCAGTATTCTGCTGCGCCGCTCTTCTGCCATGTCACCTTCAAAGGTTTCGAGTGCCAGACGACGTTCAAAAACATCATCAACTGTTAACTCAGCCAGTGTCTCTTTTTCTTGTTGCTCAAGGCGTATGCGTTTGGCATTTCTGGCGCGACGTAATTGCAGGACTTCAACATTTAAATCAGCCGTCATCTCTTGAACACGCTGTTGTAAATCATCCAGATAGTCTGAGGTATCTACCTCGATGCATAACCAGATTGGCAGCGGTTTATCAGTGCTTGTATCGTTATCATCAGCATCCTCCTCAATATCAGGAATAATGCTTAGGGTTGTCTGAGTGCCGCTGGGTACGGGATTCGTTGCACTGTCCAATTCCACTAACTGCTGATGAATACTGGCTAAATTGCCCTTAATGACCTGCATTGGCTGGAAAAGTGGAATAGACAGCGGTTTAACACTGGTCAGTTTTCCTTCGGCAAACTCAGCAACTAGCACCTGTTTTTGGCTACCTAACTCATCAAAGCTTAATGGAATTGGCGAGCCGCAATAGCGGATATGTTCCGACTTAGCTACCACTTGCGGGCGGTGTATATGCCCCAGTGCAATATAGTCAGCAGGTGGGAAAGCACTGGCAGGAAAAGCCTCTAAGGTGCCGATATAAATATCACGGACAGACTCGGACGTTTTTACCCCCATGGCGGTCAAATGGCCGGTCGCGATAATCGGAAGAGGCTGTACAAATTCATCCCGTTTTTTTTCGGCGAGATCGTATAAGGACTGGTAGTGATCCGCGATTGCCTGAGTTAAGGCTTGTTGCTTATCCGTGCCTGACTCACCGGCTTGACTGCTCACAACATCGCGAGGGCGAATAAATGGGATGGCGCACAAAATGGCCGCTGCTTCACCTTGTTTATCATTCAGTACAAAGATCTGCTCACTTAAATCAGCTTGCACATTGGCGATGACATGGGTGCTTAGGTAAGCCAGTAAGCCTTTGGATTCATCCAGAGTAGATACGGAGTCGTGATTGCCTCCCAACACAATCAATTGACATGACAGCTTACTCATTTCCACAACGAAGTAGTTATACAGCTTTCGTGCATAACTGGGTGGCGTGCCAGTGTCGAATACATCGCCAGCGATAATCACAGCATCAATGTCTTGCTCACTCACCTGAGTCAATAGCCAGTCGATAAATGCCTGATGCTCATGTGCACGGCTTTTACTAATGAAGTGTTGTCCCAAGTGCCAGTCAGAGGTATGGATAATGCGCATGTTTTGTGCCTTTTTGGAGGTAGGGGCATTGTACAGCAGAGGCTTGGTTTGTTGTAAGTTTAGGCGGCAATACGTATAGTTCTGGCAGATATTTAATCTAAATTTTATGGACTGACTTTCTATATATTCTGTACAACAGTTCATCCACCCGAAATACTGAAAGAGGTAGAAACCTCAGAAGTCGAAAAAGCCAATCAACAAAATATAATAGAGGCAACATCATGAAAAAACGTACCATTTTTGGATTACTAGTCTCCCACGGTGTAGTCGGAGCGATTGGCTTTGCCGCTGGAATCTACTTCCTACCTATACTGATCGCCCCACCTGCTCCTTCTGAAACCGAAGTTGCAGCGGCATCGCAAGGTGCGCGCTTTACAGGTGAGTTCCGTAGAGACCTCGAAGGAAGTGATGGGCTTCATTGGGGTGAGGGAAGAGTGTCAATAGGTGAAAACGTCATTTCATTGGTGGGTAAGCTTGCGCCAGGGCCGGATTACAAATTGTATTTATCACCTGAGTTTGTTGAAACGGAAGCTGCATTCTCACAACTCAAAGATAAAATGGTTCAGGTTGGGGATGTGAAAACCTTCAAAAATTTCGTGCTACCTGTTCCGGCAACTATTGACCCGTCGCAATATACGACAGCAGTTGTGTGGTGTGAGACATTTGGTGAATTTATTACAGCAGCGAAGTATCGCTAGTGCCTTATGCCCTATAGACTGGTGACATTAGCCGGATTACTCAGTAATCTTTTCGAATGATCGAAATATTCATTATCAACAGCGCGCTAATTGCAGGGGCAGTCCTCATACATTACGAGGTATTGTTCCGCTTGACGAGACTCATTCCAAAACTGACCTTTCTGCGATCCCGTTTACGTATCTTGGTTGGTGTGTTTGGGGCGTTAGTCGCCCATGTCGCTGAGGTTTGGCTGTTCGCTTTTGCCTATTATTTTATGTTGGATAGCGGTCGTTACGGCTCTTTAGAGGGCAACTTTAATGGCACGCTGATGGATGCGAGTTACTTCTCATTTACCACTTATACCTCATTAGGTTTTGGTGATATTGAACCGCTTGGCGATATACGATTTTTGGTGGGACTTGAGGCGTTGACTGGCCTTGTGCTGATCACTTGGACTGCCTCATTTATGTTTATTGAAATGCAGCGGTTCTGGATAATTCAGAGTGATTCTTAAAACAAGGTTTGGTTTGAAGCAGTCATGAATTAAGAGCTGGCCAATCAGCCGTAAACAGATTTAACGCTGTTTATATTGTGTAGGGCAGTAACCGCGAGAGATCTCAGGGTTTCTCAGTTTGAGGTGCTTGCTACTACGGCCACTGACACGCTGACGCCAAATATTAAAGCTACGTTTTTTTACATGGCCTCGCATAAAGGCTATCACCTGTGACTCATTCAAGCCGAATTGCAAAGCGATTGCTTCGAAGGGAGTTCGGTCTTCCCACGCCATCTCGATGATTCTTGATTCATCTTCTGCAGAAAACTTTTTGAGTTCTTTTTTCACGTTAATTGCTCGTTTTGGTATAAGTCGGCGACATAAATCAGATACGCAATAAGACCACAGGATTACAGGTTTGTAAAAAATACCTGCTGTGTTGTGTGCCATTCGGAAGGAGTTGCCGGCCACTTAAATTTGTATTGGTTTGTAGCCTCGTTATGATCAGCTAGTAGACATTTCAGCTTCCACTGCCGAGGCAATTTCCAACAACCGCTCATCATCGCCATGGACACTACTAAGCATCAATCCCACAGGTGCTTCACCGATACTATGACATGGCAAGCTAATGGCGCAGCCATCAAAATAATTCACCGTCGAGGTATTACGTAAACAACGTAAATTAATCGGACCGATTTTGTCCATATCCTCAGTGTCAGCAGCCAACGGTGGAATACAGGGAACCGTTGGATAAATCATCGCATCGACATTCAGTCTGTCGAGGGTGCGCTTCACCATTTCAGTCAATGCAGCTTTCTCGACATAGCGTTGTTGTTGCTCCTCTTCGGTCACGCTTTGACCGCTCTCGATTCGGCTACGGACATAATCACCGTATTCATCACCGTGAGTATCAAGCAATGGACGGTGCAATTCCCAAGCTTCATAAATCACCGTATTGCGGCTCATAAACATGTCGATACATTGATCGAGTTCCGGGAATGGTTCACGGATAATCTCTGCACCAGCCGCTTCTAAATGCTTAACTGCGCGGTTAAAAGCAGACCCGACTTCAGGGTCTAAGTCCTCCATCACTACTGCCTGAGGAATGAGTAAGCGAGTCTTTTTTATATCGGCAGTCTCAAGGCTGGGTAACTCGTCAAACTGTTTGCCCTGCATCAGCTGGTCGAGCAAAAAGCAGCTGTCCACATCCACGGCTAAAGGGCCGGGGGCATCGCAGCTATGCGACAAAGGAAAGATGCCTTTTAATGATAAGCGCCCATGACTCGGTTTCATGCCGACAACACCGTTAAATGCGGCGGGAATGCGGCAGGAGCCGGTTGTGTCAGATCCCAACGTTGCCGGAACAATGCCAAGCGCAACACTCACCGCACTGCCTGATGAAGAACCACCGGGGATGCGCAAGCCGTCGTCATCCCATACAGAATATAACGGCGGGAAGTGCTCATTAATTCCCATGCCGCTGAAGGCAAACTCACTCATATTGGTACGTCCGAAATACAGCATTCCAGCTTCGCGTAGATAACCGACGACTTCTGCATCACTGGGTTCTATCGAGGCTTTGTCTGCCAGAACCGCGGAGCCTGCCAGTGTTTTTTGTCCCTCAACATTGAACAAGTCTTTCAGGCTAACGGGTATGCCTGCTAATGGCTTTGCCGTACCTGCTGCACGTTGTTGGTCGGCTTCGCGGGCTTGCTCCAGTAATAAATCCTCATTCAACTCGATAAAGACGCCATCTTTCTGACTCGCTAACGCCAAGCGTTCTTTAACCAATTGCTCGCAACTCATTTCACCGGCAGTTAGCTGGGCGGCAAGGCTTCGGATGTTAGCTTGAGGGGTCATAGCGTGCGCCTTTCATGGTGTGAATAATTAGCGTTAATGATAGGATCTAACCGCGATAAATAAAACCATTAAGTGGGGGCGACAGTAGCAATCCACCCGTCTGATAGTTATTCAACTGTCAGATAATCATTCTCTATCTACCTGCTTTGTGTTCTTGTTATCCCTAAACGATAAATCGAACGTTGCGTCTAATTTTGAGATCTTTTTCCCAAACTGAATCGCTGCTTTCCAAATCAGGCAAATCTCTTCAAATCCGCCGATTTTGGCAAAAACATTAACAAGCGGTTCATCAGAAAAGCGGAAAATACTATTCATCTTTTAACGAGATAAATAACAATAATAAAAACAACCACATAACGCATTGTTAATGGCTACAAAGCAAAAATAATTATAATAAAAAACAACTGCGCCATCGCATTCGAAGCGCTAAGGCAAACCCGTATCGACAAGACCTTATCTTAGTATGCGATCCAGTTGAGGCTAGTTGGGGACTAGCATCACATGTATAAATATTTCATTTTTACCTTGCTCCTGTGTGTCACGTTCAACGGATCTACCGTGTCTGCTGCGAATAAAACGGCTTCTATCGGTATAAATACCAATGAAGCGATGGACCTTGGAACCAGCATTCCATTTGTTGACCTCTTCAAATTATCCTTACCGTTTGAGGAAGCCCGACCTTGGTTAACCAAAGGGAGAATTACCTACGATGCTAACGGCTGGCCAAAAGCGCTGAATAATGGAAAAGCAGGCACACGATTCGCTAGTCATATTCCTGCAAAAGCACTTCCAAAAGGTGACTACACCGTTCTTTACGATGGCAATGGCGAGCTGCAATACGGTGTCAGTGCAAAATTGATTAGTCGCTCTAAAGGCAAGGACATTATCCGTCTGGTGCCTAATGAGAAAGACGAGATTAGTGCAACGATCTCTATTGTGAAGAGTGACCCAAGCGATTACCTACGCAATATTAAAGTCCTGATGCCGGGCGGTGTTTGTCACAGACATGTGTTTAAGCGTGTTAATAACGCGAATGAGTGTGGCGGTAAGCAATACCTGTCATTTGCGAAGTACCACAAAGAGCTAACGTTCAATCCTGACTATCTGACCTTCATGAAAGACTTTAAAGTGCTGCGTTTTATGAATATGTCAGGGATCACCAGAAATTCCATGAGCTCATGGAATCAGCGTGCAAAGCCTGAGAATGCAACTTGGGCTGGCGTTGAAGGCGTACGTGGTGTGCCTTTAGAAATTATGGTTGAGTTAGCCAATGTATTGAAAAGCGATGCATGGTTTACTCTGCCTCATAAGGCAGACAACTACTTTATTCACAAGTACGCCCAATACGTTCACAAGCACCTCAAACCGGGCCTTAAAGCTTACGTGGAGTACACCAATGAAGCGTGGAATGGCATTTTCCCACAGGCTCATTACATGAAAGATAAAGGACAAGCTTTGAGACTTGATCCTAATCGGGACTATGCGGGGTATAAGTTTTATTCAAAACGCAGTGTCGAGATCTTCAAAATTTGGGAGAAAATCTATGGCAGTACCGATCGTCTGGTCCGAGTCATGGGCGGCATGACGGGTAATCTACGTTTGACTAAAATGATGCTCGATTATCAGGACGCGTATTTACACACGGATGCTCTGGCAATCGCTCCTTATTTTTATGCCTCACAACCTGACACGCGACGTTTAAGAAGTGTGGATGCTGTGTTTAAAATACTCGAAGATCCTAAAAACCCTTACTCCATCAAAAACATTCTGAGCTCTGTGAAGAACCAAGCCGAGCTATCTAAGCGCTATGGTGTTGATTTAGTTGCTTATGAAGGTGGACAACACTTGGTGGCTTACAAAACGCATACAATGACAGAGGGGCCAAATCCTTATTTGATTGAAGCTAATCGCGACCCTCGAATGTCTCGGTTGTACTATCAATTTTTGCGCGGCTGGAAGCAAGCAGGTGGAAAGTTATTCATCGCATTTTCAGCACCCCGACAGTACTCATGGATTGGTAGTTGGGGAATCAAAGAATACATTACTCAACCAAGTCATGAAGCGCCAAAATATCAAGCCTTGATGCAATTCTCTAAATTGAATCGTTGCTGGTGGAAAGGATGCTCAAGCTATGGGCCGATTGTCAGACATGGCAAACCAATCCGGGTGGCTTCTCAATAGGGATAATTAGGGTGCTTGGTCGGACGAAAGTAGTCAGGCATCTGGCTAGTTATTCATTAAACGGGCAACACCTTTGTATTGTCCTTAAGCGTTAGACGCTATTAGCGCTGAGATTACATTGCTTTAATTTAGAATTACATTATCTTAGCCACCCATCATTTAAACATTCAGCAAGAGTTGTACTCTCTATGTTTCAGGGTTTAGCGTTACGGCACTTTGTGTCGGGATTTATCGCGGTATTAGTGGGCTTCACCAGTTCCGTCGCCATCATCTTTCAGGCCGCTAATGCAGCCGGTGCCACTCCATCACAAATTACCTCGTGGATACTCGCGCTTGGGTTGGGAATGGGCGCAACCAGTATCGGCTTATCGCTTTACTATCGCATCCCGCTACTCACGGCATGGTCAACGCCCGGCGCGGCATTATTGGCCACCGGATTAGTAGGGTTGCCAATGTCAGAGGCCGTGGGTATTTTCATATTCTCATCCGTACTGATTATCCTCAGCGGCGTCACCGGATGGTTTGAAAAGCTCACCGATATTATCCCCGTGCCTATCGCCTCGGCCATGCTCGCAGGCGTGTTATTTCGTTTTGGTGTCGATGTGTTTGTCTCGATGCAAACCGAGCTGGTTATGGTGTCACTCATGTTCGTCACCTACCTGCTGGGCAAACGCTTCCTGCCACGTTACGCCATAATGTTGGTGCTGATCGTCGGCTTGGTCTACGCCGGACTACAGGGCGGCATCCGCTACGATGCATTAACGCTGACACTCGCCAAGCCGGAATTCGTATTTCCCTCGTTTAACTGGGTGTCGATGCTGAGTGTCGGCATCCCGCTATTTGTCGTCACCATGACTTCACAAAACCTGCCAGGCATCGCCATTCTCAAAGCACATGATTACAAAGCGCCGTTGTCATCCGTGATCAGCTGGACGGGAATCGCCTCCTTAGTACTCGCGCCATTTGGTGGATTTGCCTTTAATCTTGCCGCGATTACCGCCGCGATTTGCATGGGGGAAGACGCTGATCCTGATCCGAAAAAACGTTATCTGGCAGCTTTTGCAGCGGGTGTGTTTTATTTGATTGTTGGGCTGTTAGGTGCGGCAGTCGTGGTGTTCTTTGCCTCAATTCCACAGGAGTTGGTGCTGGCGATTGCGGGCATTGCCTTACTGGCTACGATTGGCAATGGGCTGAGTGGCGCGTTGGCGGATGCGGCTGAGAGAGAGCCAGCGTTGATTACGTTTTTGGTGACGGCTTCGGGGATTGTGCTTGGTGGAATTGGAGCGGCGTTTTGGGGGTTGGTTGCTGGGCTGTTGGCGCGGTGGGTTTATGGGTTTCGGCGGTGAAGAACAGGTGCTTTACCACGCTTGCCGTAATCGCCATTGTCCCCGTTGTCAGCAGCAAGCCAGTGAGCAATGGCAACAGCGGAAACCGTGGTGAAATACCTGTCGCGCTATACCCGCAAAATTGCCATCAGTGAATCCCGCTTACTGGCGATGGATGACACGCATGTGCGTTTTCGTTATCAGGACTACCGGGACGGGCAGTCAAAGGTCATGATACTGGAAGGCCCAGAGTTTCTGCGGCGGTTTCTACAGCATGTTTTACCCCATGGTTTTATGGGTATCCGGCATTTTGGTTAGCTGGCGAATGAGTGTCGGAAGCCCAAGTTCGACACTTATACCCTGATTTTTCCGACTACCCCCTAAAAGAATCAATGTCATAACTGGATTTTGGTGCAATTTTTTGTAGTGCCATTTTATTAACTTAATGTAACTTTATAATGGCACTTACACGGGTTAAAATATGGTGCCATGTATATCCGCACTTCAAAATCAGGCCCTCGAACGTATGTTCGTCTCGCAGAGACCTACCGTGATGAAAATGGCAAGGTGAAACAACGCCACTTAGCAAACCTTGGCCGTGTAGAACAGTTTGAGAAGCAAGGGCATGAACTCGTTAATAGCATTAATCGCTTGTTGGGTGGTGATGTTGAGTCGCCCAAAGAAACTGAATTTGAAGCGGCCCGTGCACTGGGTGACAGCTGGGCGTTACAGAGTGTATGGGATTCTCTGAACCTAACCCGTGTACTGGGCAAAGCTCTATCCTCAAATCGTCGCCAGTTTGATGTGGTCGATGCCTTGCGAGTGATGGTGTTTAATCGCCTGTGTGACCCTGAGAGCAAGCTGGGAACACTGCGTTGGCTGGAAGAGGCGGCAGTTCCGGGTATCTCTCCTAACAGTTTGTCGCACCAACAATTATTGCGTGCAATGGATACCTTGGCAGAGCATTTAGAGGCGGTTCGTGATGCCCTGGCTGGTCAAATTAAACCACTTCTAGATCAAGAGTTGACGGTGGCTTTTTATGATCTCACCACGATTCGGGTACATGGAAACAGCGAACAGGAGAATGATCTGCGTCGCTATGGGTGTAGCAAAGAACTGGAAGGCGGTATTGCCCGTCAATATTTATTAGCGGTCGTGCAAAGTGACTGCGGGATTCCCTTAGATTTTGCCGTTTTTGAAGGCAATCAGGCGGAAGTCAGTACCTTGATACCGGTACTCACCCGCAACTTCTCACGCTATCAGCTAAAACGTGCCATTGTGGTTGCCGATCGCGGCTTATTAAGCCTGGATAACATTGACCAATTAGAAAATACTGAATTGGCCAGTGGCGTTGCACCGGATTACATCATGGCGTTACCGGCCAGTCGTTACAAAGAATTACGCTCCACCTTATCAACGCTGTGTTTTGACCGCGACACCCCCAGCGTCGTTGAGCACCAATTTGCAGACCGACGATTAGTGATTGCCCATGATCCCAAAACAGCCGCTGACCAGTCACAACAACGACGAGACGGTATTGAAGCACTTTGCCAGATCGGCGACAAACTGGCGGCTAAACTGGATCAACAAGACCAAGGTGTGCGCAGTCGAGGACGTATAGCAAGCGACAGAGGGGCTCATGCGCGCTTCAGTGCCGCTTTGCAAGACTCGTGCTATAAGCGCTTTATCAACACCGACTTTAGCGCTGAACGCTTTAGTTTTAGCGTCGATGAAGACAAAGTGCAGGAAGCGGAATTGTTTGATGGCAAACTCTTTGTGCTGACTAGCTTGCCCCAAGAAACGTTCGATGCCGGTCGTATCATTCAGCACTACAAATCCCTGATGGACATTGAAACCGGCTTTCGTGTCTTAAAACATGACATCGACATCGCACCGGTCCATCATCGATTACCCAAACGCATTCAAAGCCACAGCGCCATCTGCTTTATCGCTTTACTCCTGTCACGCGTGATCCGTCAGCGCCTAAAAGCCGCCGGCAGTGATCATAGCCCGGCATCGGCATTGCGCGAACTCAAACGCCTACAGCGTCATCGCGTATTCGTGGGTCAAGTATGCTATGAAGGGGTCAGCAAAATACAACCTGAGCAACAACAACTATTCAAGGATTTAGACATCACACCACCCACTAATAAGACAATGTAGTGACATTTTTTGAAGTCGATATCAGTTAAATCAATGACTTACGTTTTTAAGTGTCGAACTTGGGCGGAAGCAGCAGCTACCGCTTGTCCGGCAGGCGATTGCAGCACTGGCGGTCACACCAGCAGTGACAGATAAAGCAACGGACGCGTCTTCTGTGTCTGGATTTGAAGGCATCCCCTGTTCCTGTTGTAAAACCGGTGTCATGCGGGTTCGTTATTCCTTACTGCCTGTGCAACAGGACTATGGCTGACGTTTGACAGGATAATGCGCGCTATTTCTCACTATCCGTAAGCTGGTGACGGGATGGTATTGTCGTTGTATTTTTCAGCACTGCATTATGAATTATTTTGTGTTATGTTTGAGTAGATGGAACGTAAGTACCTAGATTAAAGTTTTGCGGTATTTTCAGCAGCAAGACGTAGTCAGGTAGCGGTTGTCACGCAAAAAACTTTTAGTTGGGTACTTATTTCTCAAACAAAAGAATTATAAATTACCACTCATGGCGTAACCGCTCCACAGTTGAGTAAGGTTTGTATAGATTTTCCCAAAAGTACTTTCGCAGTTCCTGAGTACTGCTTTCCAGAGATACATCATTGCCTGAGATTTCCATATACCTCATCAAGTTGCGATAATATTTTTGATCATCTTTGTTGAACTCCCTCTTAGCAACTAACGTTGCAAAAGCATCGCGTGCGATTTCACCTCTTAGAGGGCCATAGTTATTACGTTCACATGCTGCCATTGCTTGTTTGAAATATTTCTCAGCTGGTCTTTTGTTATTACCGAATTGGTTGCAATAAAGGTGGTGCTTCGCTCTATATTGAAGAAAGACTGCTTCCCATTGATGGTAATATTCACTTTCTTCAGCTTGTTTAAGTAATGAGTCTACTTTTGATTCGGTAGATTTATTTCTATTTTGATTTTTGTTTAAGTACATAGCAAGCTTATGCATATTTAAAAATAGTAGATCTTTTGGATCTTTGAGAGTTTCCTCTAAGCGGCTTAGTATTAATGCTGTTGTTTCGGGTGAGAAATCATGAACTAATGTTTTAAGTAAAGTATGAGAGTCATTGTAGTTTTTTATGATCGTTATAGGGGATTCTGTATTTTCTAGTGCCACAATTAACTCTGATGTGCTGTCTATATCTTTTCTGTAATTTGTATACTGCTCAAAATGGAAAGAACTTTTTCTGCTTAAATCCTCTCTATCCATGTAGTTAGGAAAGTGATGGTCAATAGTTGAGAGTCTTTCACTGCTTTCGAAAAAATATGTTAGATAACTGCTTAGTTCTTCTGCAATATCTTGATCCTGCATCGATGGCAATATTGACAATAAAGTTGTCCATTTTTCAAAACTTAATAACTGATTTTCGAACCATAAATCTTCTTGTAATTGGTCAACACCGCATTGGTTAAAAGCCTCTGTTGTAAGATTAAAGACTCTTTGATATTGCGTAACTAAAGGTAGTAGCTTATTTTTAGAGGCGGGGATTTTATTGTATTTGACATTATGGTGGAGGATTTTAGATAGTTTTTGAAATGCATCTTGTGATGCTCTTGCCAATAAAAATCTTTTTCTAATGGTTGACATATCAGGTACAGCGAAACGATCTTTTGTTGCCTCGATAAACATTTCTTTGTCTTCGTCACTAGCCCTTTTTGTGAAGACCCTATCCAACCGTCTAGTTGCAAGTTGTAACTGATCACGAATACCTTCTTCATCTAGGCACTTCTTGTTCTTTAGAAAAGCGAAGGCATTATTAAATTGGTCTTCCAGTGAGTCATCTGTATTGTGCGAATAACAGCCTTTAAATGAGTATTCTTTATCGCTAGAGAAATATCTTTCAATCGTCTTAGCGTCTGGAAGAGTACCTTTCTTCCAGTTATAAAAACTACGCTCTTTAGACTCTGGCTCGATAGAGTTAGCATCTAAGGATTCTATTAGTTGATCCATAGGTTGATCTAGAAGGTCTTCAAACCATTGCATTACTTGTTGAACAGGCAGTAACAATGTCTTTTGCTCATCAATAATCTGAAGCTTAGGTAAATACCAGAATTCGTTTGGCATCCCTTTTCCTTTAAAACCGTCAATATTCCAATGAGCAGCAGTTCTCGCAATGAATGGAATAAATACATAACCTAGTAATAGCAAAACTACATGGCTTTTCTCTGCACCACCAGTCCATAGGTTTAGTTCAAGTTTCTTATAGAATTGCTGCCAATTCACTATGCTCTTCAAGAAGTATTCCGAATCTTCTTCATCAAGCTCTAATGCGCCTAATAACTGCTTCAGGATTTCTTTTACCTTTTCGTCATGATTTTCCGTGGACATGTTTAGAGTGGTGAATCTGTTCTTCATTGTTGACTGACCAGAGTCAAGGTCAAAGCATTTTTGAGCTTCAATTAACAGTTTTTCAACGTTTGGGATAGCAGCCATAAATCAATTCCTTACAGGGACTGTTGTAGTGTGCAAAGGGGGGGTACGAGCGATTTCATTTCGGAAAAAACTTGCTTTAAGCAGAATGGGTACACGTTTTATTCAGGAGCAACAAGATGAGACATCTACCTAGATTAGTACAAGCTGTAGACCAACTAGTTATTAACTGGCATGCCACTGAGGTATGTAACTATCGCTGTGACTATTGTTACGCCAAATGGAGTGATAAACAAGACTTAAGAGAAATTATCCACGATCCCTATAAGTCTAAGCTGTTACTAAAGAAGTTATATCAATATTTCCAACCAAATAACATACAGAACCCTTTATCAAATGTTTTGAGGTGGAAGTCAGTACGTTTAAATATAGCAGGTGGCGAGCCGACTTTGTACAAGGAAAAGCTTATATATATTTTAGAGCAAGCCCGAAGTGTAGGGTTTGACACATCTATCATCACTAATGGAAGCGCTTCTAGTGACCTTAGCTTCATGCATACACTTTCAAATTTAGTTTCCATGATTGGTATAAGTATTGACTCTAGTAGCCAAGAGGACAATACAGTTATAGGCAGAGAAAACAAAAGAGGTGAACAACTGGGAGTCGATGATCTTGTTAAGGCCTTAGCGGTGGCGAGAAGTGTGAACCCAGATATTGTTGTAAAGCTAAACAGTGTAATAAATCATGTGAATTACCTTAGCGACATGAATGACATGGTTAGAAAATTACAACCTAATAAATGGAAAGTTTTGCGTGTCCTCCCTGTTATTACTAACGCTTTATCCATTACCGATCAGGAGTTTAGGGGTTTCGTCGAAAGGCACTCATCGTTATCAGAATGTATGGTTGTCGAAGACAATCAAGATATGACCGAATCTTACATAATGGTTGACCCCCCCCTATGTCAGGATAGTTGTCGCCTCTACTTATTGAAAGATAGCGG
>NZ_QGKM01000028.1 GCF_003172875.1 Leucothrix pacifica
CCTGAATACTCCTGAGACCGATGTGGAGAACTTGTTTTACCACGACTTGGGCACTTTGATGCCGCAGGCCGGGAGTATTCACCTCTTTTCGGTCTGATTAACCACTCTGATTTAAGGTTGGGATGCGTTCATATCATTCTCCTTGATTACGTGCTAGTAGCAATTCCAATCGATTAAACCAAACATGTACTGGATAGCATTTTGTTAGCTAACGCACCAGTGTCATAGCTTGAAAAGCGATACCATCTTTACTTGACGCCACTTCGGACAATTCAAAACCAACCTAGGTATCCGGCTCACTAAGTGCACCGTGATCCTTAACGATAATGACCGTATTCATTTTAATCGCAGGCAACCCACTCCCGCCAATACTCCACCAAATAATGGGGCAAGCTTACCAGCTCATAACGACCACCCTGAACCAGTGGCACATCCTGCCGCTTCGGCAAGTTATTCAAAAAGCGCAGCGCGACACCTGCATGCGATTCTTTGCTGCTCATAAACACCTGCAATGACTTCATCGCACCCGATGCTCCAGACTTAACCTCAACAGGCACAACCTTGCCCTGCTTAACCGTCAAGAAATCAATTTCAGAGGTCGCGCCTGCTTTTTGACGCTGCCAGTAATGCAGCTGTGGTCGTTGAAACAGCTCACGATCATCCAATAAATGTTGTGCGATGAACTGCTCTGCCAAGGCCCCTCTGGCCGTGTTATTGAGTTCACGATCAATAGAGTCCAGCTGTAAGCCCAGCGCGCTCAGCACTAAACCGATATCAAGGAAGAAGGTTTTGAAGTGATTGTCTTTTTGCTCGGCAGCGAGTGGCGCGCCATTGCCTGCGGAGTGATAACAACGGCTAACAACACGCGCCAGCTCTAGTGCTTCAAGCGCTTTTTTATTCGTTTCACTGCGCTCACCACTGGCAAGCTGGGTATAAACAGTCTTTTCAGAAATCGTGAATGACAGTTTGCGAAACACTTGCTGGATGACGTCACTTTTCACATGACGATGGTATTTACCAAAGTCAGCATAGTAAGTGTCTAAGATGGACTCTTTAACACGGGCAACCTCTAACCATGACTGGGTATCACGGTATGTTTTCACGGCTTCTGGCATTCCACCCGTCACGACATAAGCCCGTAACCGCTCCGTATACATGTCGTGTAATGCCCGGCTGGGTAGCTTACCCCAACTAAACTCAGCTAACTTGTCTGCTAAAGGTGCCTGATCAATGCCGCGTAAGTACTCATCAAACGTCATCGGGTTGATGTATAAGAACTCGACCCGCCCGACAGGAAACGAAAAGTCCGGTGCATTGATGACAAATTCCAACAACGAGCCCGTCAGCACTACCCGATACTGCGGTGCTTTTTCATAGCAATACCGTAAGAAAGGAATGATGGCAGGATGCTCCTGAGCCTCATCAAAGAAGAACAGTGTCTTATCAGGATCAAGAGATACTTTGCCTTGGCTGAGTGCAATCAGTTCAAATATGACCTCTGGGTCATTCTTTGGCAATTCGGAAACAAAGCTTTGTGGGTCTTCCATATTGAGTGTGATTAGCTCAACACCCAGTGCCTCCGCCGCTAAGTTAACCGCGGTTGTTTTACCCACTTGTCTCGCGCCACGAATGATGAGCGGCTTACGTGATGTTCTGTGATACCAATTTTCTATATATTTTATATGCTTGCGATACATAACACGGCTATCAATGTAAAAGTTATAGGGTGTTTTATAGCATATTTTGTAAAAGTTATAGGGTGTTTTTAGGATTTTTTTGCAGATGCGCTGGCTAGTATGCCGCCCATTTCAATCGCATTGAATGTGGCGATGCGCTGAATATCCACGCCATTCGCAAGTAATGTTTACGCCAGCGAAGCGGGCATGGCCTGTTTGAACCTAGCGCTTGCGGCGGCGTGGTGTTTCAGTCGCCGTCACAGGCTCATAGCTTTTTAGCCCTTCATCACCCGTTAGAATTTCAACGGCAAACCGTGACTGAGCATAGAACTCCGCAACATCCTTGATGGTGGCGTCGCCAATTGAAATACATTGATTTGCTAATGACGGCCAACTGTCGGCGAGCTTTTCCAAACCTTCCGGTGACCATAAATCAGACTGGTGCGAAAACGCCGCCCACGGTTCCAAATCCTGAGCGCTTTTCCTAATGATCTCCGCTAAGGCATTTGCACGCTCCCAACGACTATGGGCTGCTTGTGCAATATGATTTCCGGTTTCAATTAACGTAGCCATGGGTAAGACAAACGTCGTCTTTGCAACCATTTCCTCAGAGATTTTCTGATCAACCCGATCACGATCCCAGCGATCTGCATCGGAGCCGCAGGTTTCCATTCCCGGCACATTCAACCAGACACACAGAATACTAGTATCAAGAATCAACACTTTACTCACTGTTGATCCTCCAGTTTGAGCGCAGATTCAATACGCCCTGCACTGCTAAGTTTGCCAAGGCTTCCGCCCGCCAAAAGCTTTGGCAATTGTTCTAAGTCTTCCAACGGTTTCAATTCACTACAACCGCTCTCAGTATCCCGGTGTGCAACCGTAATAAATGGCAACATAGGAACACCCGCTGCATCCAGCAGTGCAGGATTATGAGTGGTTACAAGGATGTCGATACCACGTTGTTTGCCGAGTGTTCTTAGCATATCCAGCAGTGCCTGAGCGCGTGATGGATGAAGTGCATTATCGACCTCCTCAATCACCAGCAAACTCCCTGAATCTCGCGTCAGCAAAGCGGTCAGAATACCGAGATAACGCAATGTGCCATCGGACATGCCTCTGGCATCGATTTCATGCGCAGTGTCTTTTGACCATGCTTCTTCGCAATACAACATGGCATCCGTTGCGGAGCGGCCAATCTTTTCAGTCCACACCTTTTGAATATCTCGCTCTGGCAGAGCTTTTAGGTATTGGGTGAGTGTTTGTTCAATCGACTGTTTTTTTGAGGCTTCTAAATCGGCTAACACACCAGCAATATTTGAGCCGTCACTGGCTAATTTATCGGAGAGTGGCGAGTAGTCGCGCATATGGCTGGGGATTGGGTCGAAGATAAAAATGCCTCTGAACTGCGTTAATACATGCTTCATAGCATGAGTAACCTCATCATCTTCAGGTTCCATTAGCTCAGCCTGTAATAAAAATATTGTATTGGCAGAGTAACTTGTAGTGAGTTTGAGTGCTGAAGAGGTAACAGCGCTTCTCGGGATCTCCACCACAGCTATTTTCGAATCATTGACTAAAGTATCGGGTGTCTTGAAAAGGGTTTTCTCTCTTGTCGTTTCGGTACCTGCATCACTCAGTATCACCGCTTTCAGTGATTCGTTTGTAACAAATGCCTTTGCACCCTGAGTTTGCACCTCTAAACAATAGTGGTATTCATCATAATCACCGTTCCCGTCGGTAATCACTTCTAAGGCAAATTGCTTATGCGGTTGCAGACAAACCCACTCCATACCGCCTCGCAGTGCCGGAAAAGACAAATCACCATTGATCGCTTGAGCAAAAGTCACGCCACGACTAATACGATGCAAAAACGTAAGTGCATCAAGCGCATTGGATTTACCACTCACATTGGTTCCAATAATAATCGTCAGCGGATCAATATAGAGCGTTGCTTCGTCAAAGCTCTTCCAGTTTTTTAGTCTTAGCTCTTTAATCACCACAGGCTCCTGAATGTTGCGGCCATCTTGAAAGTGGCACTTATAATAACCGTATTCTATCAGTTCGGGAGCATTCGTTGATAAATGTGTTCGGCAGAAAGCAAGACTTATTGAACAGAGAAAAAATACAGTCGCTTTGTAAGAAAACAACTGTTTCGTTAATGGAGTTTTTAGATGGATTTGCAAGTATCTGTACCCCCATTGACGCCCGCTATTTATGGCGACCAAACTTAAAAGATGAAGCTGACAACCATTTGGTAGAATTAGCAATTGCCGCTCAAGCAAGGTATATAATCACCAATAACGTTTCAGACTTTGCCCAAGCTCAGCTCAAACAACTGGGCTATGAAGTAATAACTCCCGAACAACTATTGAGGGTACTTAGATCATGACAACTTTATCTATACGTTTACCTGATGACATGGCTGAAAAACTTAAGTCAATTGCTAAAGTACGAGAAATTAGTTTGAACAAACTTATGTTTGAACTCTCCGCTCACGTCTTAGCTGAAGAAGAAGCTAAACAGAAGTTTCTCGCCACACAGTTGCGAGGCAACCCCAAAAAAGCGCTACAGATGCTTGATGAATTAGATGCTTTAGGCTTCTGATTCATGAGGAAGGCCCCTATGTCGGGATAGTTGGAATGCATTATCAACTTCCTCACTCATTCAAATAAAGCTCCGCCATATCATCCAATTTGGCCTTCACTTCCTTCCAATGCGGCATCGACTGAGTCAGCAAGCGCCAGAAGCGTTCACCGTGGTTATGTTCAGCAATATGACAAAGCTCATGCAAAATCACATAATCAATACACTCCTTAGGCGCTTTTACCAAGTGAGGATTCAGCATTAAATTGCCTTTGGCGGAGCAACTGCCCCACTGCTTTTTCATCGCCATCAAGCGAAAGGATGGTATCCCCGTGACCCACGTGGTTGTCGGTAAAAGTGCTGTCAGACGTTCATGAAAAATGGCTTTCGCCTTGTGCTGATACCATCGATCAATCAGGGGTTTCACTTGTGTGCGCTGGCTATTGTAATCCGCATTGTCTGAGCCAATTGCAGGCGCTTTTTTTAGTGTGACATTGAGCTTGCCGCAGCTGAGTTTGACGCTGGGTACTTGCGATGCATCGACCATCACTTTTAATACATAACGCTTGCCTAAATAAAACTGCGTTTCACCACTCACATACTGTCGGGGCAATACCGCATCTTGTTGTTTTGAAAATGCCTCGATACTCTGCCAAATCCAACGCGCGCGTTTTTGAATCGCATCGTGAATAGCTGCATCACTGGCATCATGCGGTGCTGTCACCACCACACGCTGATCGGGGTGTACCTTAATCACCACCTTACGGGCAGGTGCTTTAGCCGTCTCACTTGGCGGTGACTTGCGCATCACCTGATAATGAATCAGATCATCCCCATACGGGAACACGCCATTTTTTACTGAGCTGGACACGCCTGTTAGCTCCTCGCTAAACCTAAGCGCGTGACATTAATCACCTCGGCAATTAGCTTCTGCGCATTATCAAGCCCCAAATCGGCAAACAACATCGGCAATAACTTGGCATGAATCGAGTTTTCAATTTCAGCGGGGTTAATCGAATACTCCGCCACGGCGGTATTCACCACCTCATCAATTTCAAAGGCATATTTCACTAAGGTTTCGGTGTCTAAGTTTTTACTCTCCAAAAACTCCGCATCAAACAAGTGTTTAAACAAACCAAAATACGCCTGCGCGTGTCGATTCAGTGTCCCCGATGCATCCACAAAGTCAGTCGGCATATCCGCCACTTTGCGGGCTTTCACATCCGCTTCAATGTCAGCAAATATCATGTACTGCTTTACGGGTGCATCAAACATCGCTTTGGCATCTTCAATCGCCTGCTTGAGCAGCTTAGAAAAGTATTCCTGCGCATACGGGTCATCCGCCAAATCCTGCTCAATCATTTTGGTCACGCGACCCGTGATTTTATCCGTTTGGTTACGCGCTTCATCATCGCTGAGGCTTTCAGGTTTTACGTCTTTGCCTAAGTTACCCACCAAATACGCGCCTTCTGGCTCTTTGACCTCAATCCCCGCGATATGCCTATCCAGTAAGCCGCGAATATCCTCAGCATAATCATCATAATCCACGGTCTCATCCGCATCCTCACGCACTTGCTTGCGCAAATCAGCAAAGGCTTTAAGATCACGCTTATACACATCCCGCTTAGTATCAAATGACGTATCTTCAAAATAAGTCGCTGACTGCAAAGCCACTTTCATGCAGCTAGAAAAAGCGGTTAAAGCATCATAAAAATCTTCACGCTTTTTTTGATTAGTATCCGTTAATTGACCACCCATCTCTGAAATCTTAGGCGCTAACACCTGACGCAAGGCTGGCCCGTCCTGCTTGTTTTTTACCTCAGCAAAGATGTCCCACAAATCACGGTGCAAGCCCGGCAGCTTTTTGTACTCCGTGTCCATGCGGTTATACAAGCCTTTCAAGTCATCAATATCAAAGCCGCCTTGAGTGCGCTCGGCAAGGTCTTGGTACTTCTCAATGGTGGTGTCCAGCTCTTTCAAAATACCGCGATAATCAATCAAATAACCAAACTGCTTTTTTTCGTGCAAGCGATTTACCCGCGCAATTGCCTGTATCAGATTGTGCTCTTTAAGCGGTTTATCGATGTATAACACCGTGTTTTTAGGCTCATCAAAGCCCGTTAGCAGCTTGTCCACCACAATCATAATGTCTGGCCCATCATCCCGACCGTAGTCTTCGATAATGGCTTTGGTGTAGGCTTTTTCGTCCTGATGACCGACGTGCGCCTTCCACCAGTTTTGCACAATATCCTTGCTCTCCTGATCCACCGCTTCATGGCCTTCACGGGTATCCGGTGCGGACATTGCCACCACCGATGTAACCGTGCCGAGTTTATCCAAGGCTTGCTTATAGCGAATGGCTGAGGCTTTAGAGTCACAAGCGAGCTGGCCTTTTAAACCCAAGCGCTTAAAGTTTTGAAAGTGATCGGCAATATCAAAGGCGATGAGTTCAATGCGGCCCTCGGTTTGGTAGATTTGCCCCTTTTGCGAAAACTTCTTTTTTAAATCCGTTTTTTGTTTATCACTGAGCTTACTGGTACTGCGCTCAAACCACGCATCAATCGCTTTGTCATTGACGTTTAACTCAGGAATACGCTCCTCATACAACAAAGGCGTGACGGTCTTATCTTCAACCGCTTGCTGCATGGTGTAGGAATGAATAATCTTGCCGAACTTATTTTCCGTCTTATCATCTTTTAACAACGGTGTGCCGGTAAACGCAATAAACGCCGCTTTGGGTAAAGCCTGCTGCATACGAATATTGTTTTCACCATTTTGGCTGCGGTGACCTTCATCCACCAACACCAAAATATCGGGGCTGTCGTTGTAACACGCTTTATCCTTTACCGCAGAACCAAACTTATTAATGATCGAGAAAATCACCCGTTCATTGCCTTGCCCAATCTGCTCAGCCAAGCGCTTGCCAGAGGACGCCATGGCATCCTTTTTATCTCGGTCAGACAGTGCACCACCCGAAGCAAAGGTACGGCTTAACTGGTCTTCCAAATCCACGCGGTCGGTGACGATAATCACCCGACACTTGGCCAAGGACTCCAGCCAGATCAAGGCTTTGGATAAGAACACCATGGTAAACGACTTACCGCTGCCCGTGGTGTGCCAGATCACGCCGCCTTCACGCGCGCCTTTCTCGTCATAGCGGTTAATGCGCTCGATCAGCGCTTTAATGCCAAACACTTGCTGATAACGCGCAACGATTTTGCCGGCCTTTTTATCAAACAAGGTAAATAAGCGCGTCATGTCTAATAAGCGGTCAGGGCGTAATAAACTGATTAGTAATCGGTCTTGGTTGGTGACGGTCAAATCACCCCCTGCAATCAGTGCTCGGTAATCTTGCAACTCATGTGCAGGTCGATGGGCAAACAGCGTGGTGAGCTGCGCGTCGCTGAGTGCGCGATTTTTTAAGCGAACAAACTCCGCCTCAGGAATCTCTTCTTCTTTCCATGTTGCCCAAAACTTATCGGGCGTGCCGCAGGTGCCGTATAAGCCCTCATGCCCATTAATCGCAAGTAGCAGCTGGCTATAGGCATACAGGTGTGGGATTTCGGTTTGGCCTTGGTTACGAATGTGTTGTGACACGGCCTCAGTGTTGGTGGATTGGCCGGGTTTGTTTGACGCGGGGCGTTTGGCTTCGATCACCACCAGCGGCAAGCCGTTGACAAAGCACACGATGTCAGGGCGTACCGTGCTAGTGCCTTGCGCGTTGGCGACGACAAACTCTTCGGTAAAATGAAACTGATTGCGGCTGATGTCTTGCCAGTCGATGAGTTGAATAGTGGGCGAGGCTTTCTTGCCGTCGATAAACTCCGTGACGCTGATGCCATACATGAGTGCATCGTAGATTTTTTCATTGGCCGCTTTTAAACCGAGGTTCATAGCAGGGCTGAGTTCCTGCATGACTTTATCAATCGCTGCCTCCGACAGCGTGTGCTGCTTACCGCCAAAGGAGAAGGTTTGACCCGCTAAAAACGAGCGCATGACCGAGGCTAGCACCACCTGTTGCTTGCTGCACGATGCAGGTGATACGAAGGTATAGCCTAATGTGCTTAGCAGTGTAAGCGCGGGGATTTTTGCACTGAATTCTTCTTGGAATTTAACGGTAGCCATGATGGTTTAGGATTCCTTTTTGAACGGTATGCGGTTGTGTGGGTGTGATTATGCGGCGGCTGTATCATCCAGTTTTACGCGGCGCTTGCCGGTGAGCAATTGCTGCATTAGGGCTTTTTTCTCTTGTTTGAGGTCGGCTAGTTGTTGTTCTAGTCGTTCGATTTCTTGATCAGCATTAGTAAACACAGAGGCAATTTTGTGTTGCTCTTCGATTGGTGGAAGTAATATCTTAATTCTTGCTAACTCACCAAGGTAAACACCAGCTTGAGCTGTTGAGTTAGATTTTCTGACTAGAAGATGATTGAAATCGTTAGAACTGAAGAGCTGCATCAAGAATTGATTATCAGCCTTATTTGATACCCTTATTATTGCCACACTTCTTTGTAAGGTAAATTTTCTGTCCTCTGACACTATGGCGACTCTTCCTAGAGTACCAACAACAGTAAGGAGTATATCTCCGC
Organism: Leucothrix pacifica; assembly: GCF_003172875.1. Taxonomy (GTDB): domain Bacteria; phylum Pseudomonadota; class Gammaproteobacteria; order Thiotrichales; family Thiotrichaceae; genus Leucothrix; species Leucothrix pacifica. The sequence goes on from NZ_QGKM01000028.1 coordinate 8,849, forward strand.
TACTTATCTCGTATTTGGAATGGATTTTCTTATAATCATTCCCACTAATGAATGGCGCACCTTTAAAACTTATTTTGTGGCTCTTCGTTATATTTGCAGCTGATAGCATTGGAATGCCTGTTTCATACCTCTTATGAGTTCCATGCGTACCGTCTTTTATGAACTCAGTAATTTGTCCCAGCCTAACCTCTTCCCACTCCCCCTCAAACACCCGCCTCGAATCATCAAGCAGGCGCTTTTTACCCGTGAGCAGTTGTTGCATTAGCGCTTTTTTCTGCTGCTTGCTATTGTCGATTAGGCGCTCAGTGGTGTTAATCGCTTTATCCCAAGTGGATAGGATTTTGGCGATTTTGCGTTGTTCTGGGAGTGGGGGGTATGGAAAAATCAGACTATTAATATCTCCCAAATTGATTCTCGGAAGAAGACTAATAACCATCCTTATAAACTGGCGTTTGGCAATTGGATTATTTAGTAAATACGTATAAAAGTATCTATCTGCTTTTTCATCATCTAGCAAGATTTTAGCAACCGCAGCATTGCTATTGCACTCTCCTAATTCACCCTCATAAACTACAGCTTTTCCTAGTGCAGAGCCAATTTTTGAAAATAAAATCGTGTTACTTGTGACATACGATTTATTCAATACTTTGTGAACATCTTCTGATATGTATGAGACATTTTCCCAATCAATTATTCCTTCTTTAATCATTTCCGACTTGATAAAGGGAATCCCCTCACTAAGAAAAGTAATAAGCTTGGTGGATGAAAAGCTCCCGAAGTCTCGTATGGGTTTTAAATATATTTCGTGAAAGTCGATATATTTCCAGTCTTTAGGGATCTCTCCGATAAGCTTATGAGCTAGCACTAAATTTTTAGTTCCCATAACCCAACTCCTCCAAATACCCCTTCATTTCTCCCTCAAGCGCTTCCAGCTCACTTTTTAGCTGCAATCGCTCGGTACGCACGGCGACTAAATCAATTTCCGCTTCTTCTTCAAAGGTATCCACATAGCGCGGGATATTGAGGTTAAAGTCGTTTTCGGTAATCTCATCGAGGCTGGCGAGGTAGGCGTATTTATCCACCGTCTCACGCGCTTGGTAGGTGTCGATGATTTTCTGGATATTCTCAGGGGTCAGCTGGTTTTGGTTTTTACCCGATTTAAACTCACGGCTGGCATCAATAAACAACACGTTTTTATCGGTCTTGTGCTTTTTGAAAATCAAAATCGCCGCAGGGATGCCCGTGCCAAAAAAGAGTTTTTCAGGTAAGCCGATGACGGTGTCCAGCAAGTTTTCTTCGATCAGCTGCTTGCGGATTTTCCCTTCGGATGAGGCTCTAAACAACACGCCATGTGGCACCACCACGCCCATGCGGCCTGTGTCGGGTTTTAGGGTTTCGATCATGTGACTGATAAAGGCGTAGTCACCTTTGGTTTTGGGTGGCGTGCCGCGTCTAAAGCGCCCGTAAGGGTCAGCGCTGGCGTCTTCATGCCCCCATTTATCCAATGAAAACGGTGGGTTGGCGGTCACGATGTCAAAGTGCAATAAAGCGGTGCCGTCTTTTTCCAATAGCAAGGGGTTGCGAATGGTGTCGCCCCACTCAATGCGGTGGTTGTCTTCACCGTGCAGGAACATATTCATTTTGGCCAAGGCCCAGGTCGAGCCAATGGCTTCCTGCCCGTATAAAGCGTATTTTCTGGAGCCTGAATTTTTGCGCACCATCGCGCCACACTTCATCAACAACGACCCCGAACCACAAGCGGGATCGCAAATTTCATCACCTTCAACAGGCTCTAAAATGGTGGCCAGTAAGTCCGAGACTTCCGGTGGCGTATAAAACTCACCGGCGGTTTTGCCGCTACTGGCGGCGAAGTGTTTGATCAGGTATTCATAAGCATTTCCGATAATGTCTAAGCTACCGACACGCTCAGAGCTTAAGTTGAGAATGTCTTTGCCAAAGTCTTCCAGCAGGTGACGCAGCAGTTCGTTTTTCTGCTTTTCCTGCCCTAAGCGGTCGGTGTTAAAACTAATGTCCTGAAACACGTTTTTCAGCTTGCTGCCGTTGGCTTCTTCAATGGCATGAAGCGCCTTGTCGATGCGCTCACCATTACCCGCTTCGTAACGCAGTTCATACAAATCCCAAAAGCTTGCACCCTCAGGCAGTACAAAGCGCTGCTTTGACATCATGGCGTGAATCAGCTCAGGGTTTTCGCCGTACTGCGTGACCAGCTTGTTGTATTCGTCCCTATACACATCCGAGATGTATTTTAAGAACAACATGGTCAGGATAAAGTCTTTGTAGGTGTCCGCACTGATTACGCCGCGAAAGGTGTCGCAGGCTGCCCAGACGGCTTTGTTGATATCGTCCTGATTGATTTGAACAGTGTCGGTCATTTGTTCTGATTCCTGTTGATGTTGACCCCGGTAGCCCATTAAATACCGCGAAGTAATGGGCAGTATCTGCCAGAAGTTGCAACTGGCATGTTTTGTTATCTTATACCACATCTACACTGAGTTAGCATTGCACTCTCTCAGCTAAACTGGCCTTTGGCACCCCGTAACAGGCTTTGATAAAGCTACAGATACCGCTCAATTACAACATCAAACTCATATAACCATCAGCCTGCACAAAGCCTGCTTACTCATAGATTCTTTTACCATGGCTTGAGGCATGAAGTTTAACCATTGAAAACTCCTTAAACATTCAACTCAAGCGCTCTAAAAACTCCTGAGGCAAAAGTGCAGGCACTGGTGACTGTTTAAAATCATTAATATTACGAGTCACTATAACGTCACACCCTGCTTTAGCAGCAATCGACGCAACGACTGCATCCTCAAAGTCCTTCATGGCAAGCTGGCGTGCATTTCGAAACACATCGCTTTCAGCATTCACTACCACAAAATGATCCAGTAGGAAGTCAATACCTTCATCCGCTTTCTGCTTATTGGTGTAGCGCGAAAGTAAATAATGAAGTGTGGTTACCGCACGTCCGGGAACAAGACCTTCACATTCTTTGTTTAGCGATTTACTAAGTGCAGCCGCGGAAGCAGCGTAGAAGGCTTCTCGCTGTTGCATCACATCAAGCAAAATATTCAGGTCAAAGAGTACTTTCATTGATGCTTATCCAATAGATAATCGTGATATTCCTTTCGAGCCTCAGAGAGATCAATATTTTGCGGCAAAATACCCGTTATCGGCTGGAGTAGCGGTGAAATTTCAGCGTTACTTTGTCGCCGTAAGCTCGCTAGCTGACGGCGAATTAACTCTGTTACCGTTAGTTTATGATCAAACGCAAATTGCTTTAGAAATTGAAGATCATCTTGCGACAATCGCACTGTGAGTTTTTGTGTTTCCATAGCTAAACGCTCTCTGTACAGCTTGGTTTTAATTATTGTACGGCATTTATATAGAAAAGCAATTTCGGAAGGTCACCTACCCCTGCTCCAAAAAACCCAATGCCGCTTCCAGCGCTGCCGTGCGTACAGCATAAGTATTGGCCTCTGGCACCAAATCAATCACATGAAACTTCTCTAACTGCTGACGCGTCTGCTCATTCGGGCATAATAAAAGCACTTCACAGTTCACTTCTTGCGCATCCTTGATGGCATTTTCCAGCGCCAGCCCAACGGTCACATCAATCATGGGCACATCGGTCAAATCAAGCACCATCACTTCATAATCCGCGATGCGGCGATGCTGGCGGGAAATCGCCTTAGACACACTAAAAATCATCGGGCCAGACAGGTAGAAAAACAGCAGCTTGCCCTTTGCCCGATCCAGTAAGGCGCGCTCATCTTCAGATAGCGGCACAATATTGCCATCCGCATCACTGATCGCCCGCACCTGACGCACATGCTCACGGCTCAGGCGTTCGATAATAATAATATTCGAGATAAATACGCCCAGCCCAACGGCCACAATCAGGTCAACAAACACTGTCAGCAGCATAACGCCATACATAATCGCCATCGCCGGTACGCTGACTTTATGCGCGCGTTGGATAAAGCTCCAATCCAGAATATTAATCCCGACATAAACGGCAATGCCCGCCAATACTGCCATCGGAATGGGTTCGGTCAAACCACCGGCTACCAGTACTACCAAAGCCAGCACCAGCGCACGCACCATGCCCGATGCCGGCGAGCGCGCACCGACCTGAATATTTGTGACGGTTCCCATGGTTGCACCAGCCCCCGGCAATGCACCAAACAATCCGGAGATCATATTGGCAAAGCCCTGCCCGCGCAGTTCTTTATCCGAGTCGTGTTCTTTTCGGGTGAGTGAGTCACCGATAACGGCCGTGAGCAAGGTATCAATACAGCCTAAGGTGCCCAGCACCAGCGCATCAATCACCATCTCGGTGAAGATTTCTAAATTAAAATGCGGGATGACCAAGGATGGTAAACCCGCCGGAATTTCACCGATGCGGCGAATGCTGTCGCTGCTAAAAAAGAGGACTGACACTAAAGTCACCACCAGCAGTGCGACCAATTGCGCGGGCACGTACTTGCGAAGTTTCTTGGGGAATAAGAACAGAATCGCCAGCGTGAGCGCACCCAGTAGCAGCTCATTTGGTTTCATATTGGCGATGGTATTGGGCAGCTCGGTCAGTGTGCCCATCACGCCTCCGGGTGGTGCAGCGTGACCCAGCAGCGGTGATATTTGCAATAAAATCAGAATGATACCGATTCCCGACATAAAGCCAGAGATCACACTATAGGGCATTAAGGTGATGTATTTACCGAGCTTAAGTGTGCCCAGTAAGACCTGAAACGCGCCGGCCATCATCACCACCGTAAACGAGATGGCGATGCCGGATTCGGGGTATTTGGCGACCATGCCGGTCAATACGGCGGTCATAATGACGGTCATGGGGCCGGTTGGTTCAGAGATCAGGGTCGTCGAGCCACCGAAAAAGGCAGCAAAAAAGCCCACCAAAATCGCGCCCCAAAGCCCGGCTTCAGCGCCCGCGCCGGAGGCCACACCAAAGGCCAGAGCCAATGGCAGAGAGATAACCGCCGTGGTCACTCCGCCAAAGATGTCACCCTTCAGATTAAAATCGTCAAAACGGTTTCCAAACAAACCTAAGCCCTCGTCAAAAAGTTTCACAACTGTAACGAATGATACTTTGTTTTGTCCAATACCCTAAGGCGTAACTTAATGCATCGATGCCGACTGAATGTAGTCTTTCGGACTTTGCCCTGTTTTCTTTTTAAACAAACGCGAAAAATACTGCGGATATTCAAAGCCCAAGTGATAAGCCGTCTGAGAAACCGAGGCATTCGGTGCCAGCAAAAGGTGCTTTGCCTCTTCGACCAAATACAGGTTGATCTGATCGATTGCCGTTTTACCGGTTGCCGCTTTCAAAGTAATCATTGAGCACGTCTTTAAAACGGGTACCGCTATTGGCACCGGTGATGACAAATACTTTTCCGTCAAGAGAACCAATACGCTCTGGTGTCCAGCCCTGCTTTCCAAATGTGTTATCAGCCATTGTTTAAATCCTTCATGTGTAAATTATTGATGTGACTAATATAGAGGACGAAGGCCATAATGCCGTTAAACATTTTGGGTAAAGACGTATACATTTCGGTAAAATCTCCCAATAATAAACTCATCTAAAAAATGATAAATATTCCGTACTATGTCGACCCAAAAAAATGCAGAACAACAACGCTTAAACGAACACTACTCCGATAAGAAAAAATGGTTGGAATGGGGCCCTTACCTCAGCGAGCGTCAATGGGGCACAGTGCGCGAGGACTACAGTGCCGGCGGTGATGCATGGGATTATTTTCCGCACGAACACGCCCGCAGCCGCACCTATCGCTGGGGTGAAGATGGCATCGCGGGGATTTCAGATCGTCACTGTGCGGTTTGTTTTGCGGTCACTTTATGGAATGGCAATGACCCTTATCTAAAAGAACGTCTCTACGGTTTAACGGGGCCGCAGGGCAACCACGGCGAGGACTGCAAAGAGCTGTACTACTATCTGGACAGCACGCCAACGCACTCCTATATGAAAAACCTGTACAAATACCCGCAGCAGGCTTACCCCTACCAGGATTTACTGGAGACCAATCAAAAACGCAACCGACAAGAGCTTGAGTACGAAATACTTGATACCGGTGTGTTTGATGACAATCGCTATTTCGATGTGTTTACCGAATACGCCAAGGCGGATGAAGAAGACATTCTGGTCAAGATCACGGTACACAACCGGGGACCGGAAGCGGCTAACATTACCGTCCTCCCTACCCTGTGGCTACGCAATTTATGGCGCTTTGGGCAGACTGAGCGTGCTCACAATATTACCAAACATACTGAGGCTGATGGCTTCGGTACAGTAAAGCTCACACATCCAAAACTCGGCGACTACTATCTGGCCTTCGACAAACCAGACCAGTGGATGTTCACCGAAAACGAAACCAACACTGACAAGTTGTATGGCCAACCCAATAAAACGCCATATGTTAAAGATTTGTTCCACGACGCCGTCGTGGGCAATGACTTCAGCCTGACACAAGCAGCTTCTCAGGGTTCGAAATTTGCCCCGATGTTTCAACAAAGCATCGACAGCCAGGGCCATATTGAAATCCGTTTACGCTTCTCAAAGCAGCACTACACGGCAACACCACTAACCGACGAGTTTGATGCCATCTTTGCATTAAGACAGCAAGAAGCCGATGACTTCTACGCGCCATTTTGTGAGAAACAACAAGGCGAGGACGCCGCCAATATTCAACGCCAAGCCTTTGCCGGTATGCTGTGGTCTAAGCAGTATTACAACATCGATATGGAGTCTTGGATAAAAGGCGACCCCGGATTAACGCCTCCGCCTGAAGCAAGAAAAAAGGGACGCAATAAAGACTGGATGACCCTCAATAATGAAGACATCATCTCGATGCCGGACAAGTGGGAATACCCTTGGTATGCGGTGTGGGACCTGGCGTTTCATACCTTACCGCTGGCCATGATTGATCCTGAGTTTGCTAAGAACCAGCTGATTATGGTGTTGCATGAATGGTATATGGCACCCAATGGACAGATTCCCGCGTATGAGTGGCACTTTTCCGATGTGAACCCACCGGTACATGCGTGGGCGGCTTACAAGGTTTATGAGATTGATAAGCAGAAGACAGGCAAAGGTGATATCACCTTTTTAAAGCGCGTCTTTAATAAGCTGTCACTGAACTTTACCTGGTGGGTAAACCAAAAAGACCGCAGTAATAACAATGTGTTTGAAGGCGGCTTTTTAGGCTTAGATAACATTGGTGTGTTTGACCGCAGCAAGGAGATTCCGGGTGGTGGCCACTTAGAGCAAGCTGACGGCACGGCATGGATGGCCATGTTTTCACTGAATATGTTACAGATCGCCTTAGAGATTTCCACCGAAGACAATGCCTATGAGGACATGTGTACCAAGTACTTCGAGCACTTCGTGTATATCTCAGAATCGCTCAATAAAATGGGGCATGACTGGGTCGGTAACTGGGATGAAAGCGAAGGCTTTTTCTATGACATTCTGGCTTTACCAAAAGAGCAATACATTCCGATCAAAGTCAGATCCTTAGTAGGCTTAATGACACTGAACTCGGTGTTAGTGCTGGAACGCGAGAAGTTAGACAACGTTAAAAGCTTTTACAGCAAGTTAAAGTGGTTCTTTAATTACCGTCGAAAGCACAATAAATACCGCGTCATTGAAGAACTCAAAGACGATGGCGACTTACTGCTGTCACTGGTACCAAAGCAGCGGCTCAAAAAACTGCTAGGCGCGTTACTGGATGAGAATGAATTCCTCAGTGATTACGGCATTCGCTCCTTGTCGAAAAAACACAGTGAGCCTTACAACATACACATAGAAGGTCAGCACTTCTCGGTGCAATACGATCCGGCAGAGTCCACCACCAATCTGTTCGGAGGCAATTCCAACTGGCGCGGGCCGATCTGGATTCCCATGAACTTTCTGTTTGTGCAGTCGCTGATGGAATACCACAAATACTATGGTGATGAGTTCACCATCGACTGCGCTATTAATGAAGAAAGGAACATCAACCTCAAAGAAGTCAGCGACGACATCAACCAGCGCTTAGTGGCGATGTTTAGGAAAGATGCCGATGGCAACCGCCCGATTCATGCACTTCACAAAGACACCTACAGCGATGAGCACTTTGAAGATTTAATCCTGTTTTATGAGTATTTTCATGGTGATAATGGCCGTGGAGTTGGCGCGACGCATCAAACCGGCTGGACCGGGTGTGTGGCGTATTTGTTGGATGGGGATTAGTGTCAGTGAGCGGGTTTCCGATGAAACTCTGTCAGCGAGAGTGTATTCCCATCCGGATCCTTAAACCATGCAATCTGCGAACCATCGGGCGTGACGCTTCTCGTAAAAATCCCTTGATTCATCTGGCTTACTCGTCCCAACAAATCCAATTACTTTCGAAGTACTTAACATGGTGTGCCCTCCTTTGGGACAAGTGATGCTCAACGCATCGCGTTAGGCGCGAGTCCAACTTACACTTTAACACTCACAGCCTCCTCGTTAAATGCTCGCCTTCATCCCATTAGCGCTCTACATCCTTTTTGCTAACTTTCATATAAACCACCTTTAAGTGTCTGGTTAATTAACACTTAAAGTGTGGCTTATTTATAGAAAATTTTTTGGAATCAGGTAGCTACCGTGTTAGCGGTTTAGTTCAACGGTTGAGTTCACCTGCATTTTGGAGCAGAGCGGAAAAATGTCAGGTGAAACGATTTGTGTACGCTCAGCATGGGCATGAACTAATGAGGTGAAAGTCCTCTGTTGGAAAATCACCGTCAGAACCCCGTGTTGGTAGTATGACGTTAACAACTAGCGAATGGCAACTGCAATACCGCGAGGTCTTGTGGGGAGGAAGCCGGACGCAAAACTGCGAGCTGATGAACAAGAACATCATATGAGGCGTAGGCTGGAGGCGAGTTGGCACAAGACAACGAAGCCGCGTGATTTAACGGCCACCGTAAATGAGCCCTTGCGCAGGGACAGTTCATGCGCTTATCTGGGGAGATGGGCTAACAAGCGATCGGTAAAATAGCAGTAAGGCTCTGCTCTAAAAGTGCCTTGGTTTCTCTGAGTTCATCGACAGAGGAAAGCGAAACAGATGAAAACCGATAGCGTCAGCAGGGGCAACCTTGTTGATGATTAAGCAGAAGTCAGCAGACGGCATAGTAGCCAAACGCCTGCCGTAATGGGCAGGACACGGTGAAACAGGTACAAGGCATCATCAAAACGGGACGCCGTTATGCCATTGATGTCGATCTGTCCAAATTCTTTGACCGCGTTAATCACGATTTACTCATGACACACCTTGGCTATCAAGTGAAGGATAAACGTGTGCTGAGGTTGATTAAACGTTACTTGCGAGCTGGGGTTATCGATAACCAGTTCTATAGTGAAACTCGGGAAGGTGTTCCTCAAGGCGGGCCATTATCGCCGCTATTGGCGAACATCATGCTCGACCCTTTGGACAAAGAACTGGAGAAGCGAGGCCACCAATTTGCACGCTATGCGGATGACTTTACCATTCTGGTGAACAGTCCTCGTGCGGGAGAAAGGGTGCTTCGTAGTATCAGCAGATACCTGAGTCACCGTTTGAAACTGATCGTGAATACGGTCAAAAGCCACGTCGTTAAAGTCAGCGAAAGCAAATTCCTTGGGTTCACCTTCAAGGCTGGGCGCATTCAATGGCATCCGAAAACCTTGCTAAAGTTTAAGCAGCAAGTCAGACGATTAACAAACCGCAACTGGGGCGTGTCTATGCGCTATCAGCTCTTTAAGCTCAGCCAATATTTACGTGGTTGGATAAATTACTTTGGTATCGCCAGTGGCTATCAACGCTGTGTCGATCTGGATCACTGGATCAGACGCAGAGTGAGAATGGCCTATTGGCGACAGTGGCGCAAACCACGCACCAAAGTCAGAAACTTAATGAGACTGGGTGTGCATGTTCAAGCCGCTGTGGCGTGTGGCATCACCAGCAAAGGGCCATGGCGTAGTGCGAAAACTCCGGGGATTAATCAGGCTTTATCGCTTGATTACTTAAAATCCGAAGGGCTTTATTCGCTGCGTGATGGTTGGATTGCGCTTCACCATTCTAAGTGAAACGCCCTGTGCGGATCCGCATGCAGGGTGTTGTGGGGAGGGCTGGTTAGATACCAGTCCTTACCCGATTATGTGCGATCCCGACCTTTGCGATAAAGTACCAAAACTATATATATCAAAGACCTATCAACACACATAATAATGATAATGAAGAAGCGGTTCCTGTTTGTTAAGCTGTCGATTCAGTTTTTCGCCACAATACGGGCAGCATTGAATCTGCACGGCAGTCTGCCAAACTAAGTCTCCTATATTTTCCAGTAAATGGTTACTTTCTAAGTCATCTTCATTTGCTTCATGAGAAATCAGCATTTGCCAGATAAATTGATCGTCTTTGGTTAGTTCATCACTACAAACGATAGATATACCACTCTCGGGTAAGTAATTGCACTTATGAATTTGATATTCCATAATTCTCCCGACTTTCCTCGCTAGCACATAACCAGCGATAGATAGCCACAATTCACCACCCTATCCCTCTGATTTAAAGAACTAAAACAAACCTAATCCGTTATCACCAGAAATAGACAGCATCTGTATAACTCAAATTATGTCTTAACTTTGCCCATTATTTCACAATAACCCACCCAAAACCACCCTACCAAAAAAGCCTTGCGCCCTTTGCTGGATGCTATACGACTTTCCGCCCGGTGATGCTGTAGACAATCGGAACATCGTTTCCCTTGTGGTCAAGATAAAAGCGGCCCGGTTCCCGCTCAACCATGCCGTCGAAACAGTTGTATGGACTAAATGGAAACTCGCTAACACGCTCGATCTGAATACCGACGTTAATCAATGCATTGATGACACTGGACATAGGGTGCGCCCACGTTGCCAGCTTGGCAGTCACACCCGCACCATTTTCGGTGTAAGTACCCTCTTCCTCCACCTCCGGTTGTACTTGGGTGAAGTATGAATACCCCGCGAGAAGATCATAAATGGGATGGAAATCCACGATATAAAAGAGACCACCGACGGCAAGGTTCGACGCAATAATGTCAGCCCATCGCCTGAGATCTGGCAGCCAGCAAATAGCGCCATAGGATGTGAACACAATGTCGTATGGGGATGCGCCCGAACGCTGGTAGGAGTAGACATCCGTACACACAAACTCAGCATCCAACGTGAGTGTTTGGGCAAGCGCCCTCGCTTTGTCGATGGCAACCGGCGAGATATCAACGCCTGTGCAGATCGCTCCCATGCGCGCCCAAGAAAGCGTGTCCATGCCAAAGTGACACTGAAGGTGTAACAGTGATTGACCGCTTACATCGTCCAGCTCTGCCAACTCGATTTCACGAAGCGAGGTTTGACCCGCGAGAAAACCCGGTAAGTCATAAAAACTGGAATCGAAATGTGCTGCTGCGCGTTTATCCCAGCCGACTCGGTTCATCTCGAAGTAGTCTGATTCTTGCATCATAGTCTCCAATTCCAGTTACCGCCTTTCCTATCTTCAAGGCCTTTTAATCAGTCAGCGTCATGCACATTCTTTAAACGATACAAACACCCCGTAAGCCACAAGAACCAAACAATCTGACTAAGTCCAAAGATCGCAGCAAACAACTCCAGCGAAAGCTGATTCTGTGCTCTGCTAAATAGTCCAGCTGAGTGATTATTCATGGGTCAATCAATTTGTCTGGCGCTGCAGGAAAGACCAATTTCAAACCCAGCATCACTAACACCGCACCGGTAACACCCTCCATCCACCTCATGGCTGAGCTACTGGCAAACAGGCGTTTGGCGGAGCTAACCATACCAGCAATCCCACACTGCCATACCATCGCGATCATAAAGTGTATGCCAGCCATCATCATAGACTGCAGGAATGGTGAGTGTTGAGGGTCAATAAACTGGGGCAAAAATGCGAGATAAAATACCGCTGTCTTTGGGTTCAGCACATTCGACAGAAAGCCCTCTTTAAGGGAGCGTTTAGCATTGAATGAGTGAGCGATCGTGTCATTGATTGCTACCCCGGCGTTACCTTTCAGCGCGGCCCGTAAGCCACTCACACCTAACCAAATCAGGTAAGCGGCACCAATCCATTTCATGACCTGAAATAACTCGGCTGATTGCAGCAAAATTGCAGAGATACCAACCGCGGAAAAAGTCGCGTGTACAAACAACCCGAGGCAAATACCAAGGCTGGTCACGACGCCATCCTTACCGCCTGAACGACTGGTGTTCTTGATAACAAGCACAGTGTCGATACCAGGGGTGATGGTTAATAAGGTAATGGCTATGAGAAACGCTTCAAAGTTTAGAATAGGCATTTAAGGTCATCCGTAGAATTATCACGGGAGTATAAGCCGACTAATAAGATGCTATCCAGCACAGTCTTTATCGGGTCATTAGTGGACCTTATTGCAAATAGACAAGCCATTTATCCAGAACTTGGTCTATGCTAATATATCGCACACCTTTATAAGGAATTACTTCGATGATTTATAAAGGATTAACCCCCAAAATACCTGAGGAGAACCACCGCATGTCACGTCTGACATTTGTCATCACCCTTTTGCTTAGTTTAACTTTTTTCTCAACCGCGCACGCTAGCAGCAGTGAACGTTTGTACTATGCGGCGAAAGGGGGATACCTTCAGGCTGCGAAAGAGTTAATCGAAACTAAAAACGCCAGCACTGCTTATGCCAACATAAACGGTGAAACTGCATTCTTTGCAGCAGTTGAGAGTGGTAATTTAGAAATGGCTGAATACTTGCTGGATAATCGCGCCAATATCAATCAACCAAATAGTAACCGCACCACGCCATTGCACATCGCAAGCCGTGCCGGTAATTTGAACATGGTTAACTTCTTACTGGAGAATGGCGCAGCACCGGATGCTACTGACAATGATGGCGTGACTCCTCTACACGAAGTGGCGGCTGCCGGTCATTTCGACATTATGCAACAACTGGTGATCAAGGGCGCGAATACCGAAGCCAGAACAGTGCGTGGTTGGCTCCCGATGCATCATGCGGCTCGGTTTGGGCATATCCGCATCGTCAGCACCTTGCTGTATCGTGGTACACCGATGTACATTCGTACCAATGACGGTAAAAGTATTTTTGATTTAGCCAAGATTGCCGGTCATGAAGATCTCTTGGTGTTTTTAGCGAAATACGCAAAGAGCAAACAATAAATGAAAGGAATACCGGATGCTTAAACATGCTCAACACCCTGCCCCGACAGATGCAGCAGCGCGCCGTGCCAAACCTGCCATTGTCTGCTATACCGTAGATAAACTGCCTGCGTTTGATCAATCGTTTTACGAGACGGCACGCCAGTCTATGACGAAGATTGATGAGGTGGTTGTCGCACCGCGAGATGCATCCAGTTTTAAGGTACCTGCTGGTCATTTTTTCCGGATACTAAGCACTGAGGGACCGCAGGTTGGTGACTTAAACCTGTGGAATCAACATGATTTGAATGAGCGTTTTTTCAGTGGTAAAACACGCCAGTTACACGCCACTCATGTCAGCACCGGCGACCGTTTGTGGAGTAATTTACCCGGCCTGCGCCCTATGGCCACCATCACGCGTGACACGCTGGATTGGTATGGCTGGGATGAAGACGGCGGCGGCATTCATGATGTGATTGGCACCCGTTGTGACCCCTACACCAATTACATGCTCAATGAAGTGAATTACCATCATTGCTGTCACTCTAATTTAACCCGTGCGCTGGCAGACTCTCAAGGTACAGAGACTGCGGCGATTGAGTCGCATGTGCATGACGTGCTGAATGTGTTTATGTGTACGGGTTTCACTAAAGACACGCATCAGTACTTTATGAAAGCCAGTCCGGTCAGGCCGGGGGATTATATCGAATTCTTTGCTGAGATTGATTTACTGGGCGCACTGTCAACCTGTCCTGGTGGGGATTGTGGCAGTAGTCATTCTGATGATTCTACGCCCTGCTATCCGTTGATTGTGGAGATTTATAAGCCTGCGGATGAGGCTTTAGCAGACTGGAAGCCATGGCCGAAGAATGGCTATGATGGAACGCATGGGCTTTAATTCACTTTAATTCAGAAACGGTCAGCGCCACTTCCTGACTCTACATGATTACTCTACAGAGCCAGTTCAGATAATGAACTGGCTCTATAAACCGTCAGTTTTCTCAGGACTGGCATTTAACTAACGTCGACTCACAAGAAACGAGCGTCCCTCATCATCGTTAACATCCGAGTCAAATGGCTCAAACTGGCACAACATTAAACTCAGGGCCATAAGGATAGTGCGTAATATCTTCCGCGCCCTCCTCGCCAACCACTAAAATATCGTGCTCACGATAACCACCCGCGGCAGGCTGTCCATTCGGAATCGTTAACATCGGCTCCATCGACACCACCATACCCGGTACCAGCTCGGTATCGATGTCCTCACGCAGTTCAAGCCCTGCCTCGCGACCGTAGTAATGCGATAACACACCGAAGCTATGGCCATAACCAAAGGAGCGGTATTGCAGCAAATCACGCTCTTCAAAAAACTCATTGATCTTGGCTGTGATACCGGAACAGGTCGCACCGGGTTTAATCAAACTAATTCCCAGCTCATGTGCATCAATATTGGCCTGCCAGATCGCCATGCTGGCTTCATCAACCTCGCCCACAAACAAGGTACGCTCTAATGCTGTGTAGTAGCCACTGATCATCGGGAAGGTATTAAGCGATAGGATGTCCCCACGTTCAAGCTTGCGGCCCGTCACTGGGTTGTGTGCGCCATCGGTATTGATTCCCGACTGAAACCACACCCACGTGTCGCGATACTCAGCATCCGGAAAGCGCTTGGCAATTTCTAATTCCATCGCATCACGTCCCGCCATTGCCACATCGATTTCACGTGTGCCCAGCTTGATAGCATCACGAATGGCATAACCACCGACATCTGCAACTGCGGCACCGTGCTTGATGATTTCAATTTCTGCGGCTGACTTGTGCATACGTTGCTGCATCGTCAGATCTGAAATATCAATGATTTCGCTGGGCTTCAAAAAGTCCTTCAACTTATCCAGCTGCAGTAGGCTAATGTGGTCACGCTCATAAGCCACGCGCTGACCACTACCAGTAACAGACTCTACGGCACGCCAGTAGTTGTCACGTGTCCAGTCGGTGTAAGTGATGTTATCGCCAAAGCAACGACGCCACGGCTGTCCGGCATCGATTCCGGCGCTGATGGTCACACTGTCAGTCGCAGTCACAACACAGGCGTAAGGACGACCGAAGGCGCAGTATAAAAAGCCCGAATAGTACGCAACATTGTGCATAGAGGTGAGTACTACGGAGTCGATATTGTGCTCCGCCATGGTTTTGCGCAGCCCACTCAGGCGCTGTTCGTATTCTTCGTTAGCAAACTGCAGAACAGACTGTTCGCCATTGTGGAAACGTAAAAAATTAGTACGGGTAGATAATGTCATTTTGACCTCACAAGAAGCGCTTGGCTTCCAAAAGATCCCGGCGTTCAGGACGAATGTGGATTTCAATCCGGTATTGAGCAATGTAGCGACGCCATCGCTACCGGGTCAGTTTAATTTGAGGCTGAAGTTTTGACAATAGAATTTATTCTGCTTTAACTTTGATATCAGTCATGACCACTTCTTCAGTTGCGCTTTAGAATGCTCTGTTATGACTCAAAAAATTCTACTAATCATCATCTTTAGCGTTCTCGGCTACGGTTTCTGGCTAAGCCCTGATCTGAAAGAAATTGCCGCGGGTGTGGCTATTTTCCTGTTTGGCATGATGAGCCTTGAGCAAGGCTTTAACGTATTCACCGGAGGATTGCTGGAAAAAATACTAAGCAAAACCACGGATCGATTATGGAAGAGCCTGAGCTTCGGCGTCATCACCACCGCCTTGATGCAATCCAGTTCTCTGGTTTCGATCATTACCATCTCATTTTTGTCTGCGGGACTCATCTCGCTTACCGCAGGTATTGGGATTATCTTTGGAGCCAACCTCGGAACAACCACTGGTGCCTGGATAGTCGCAGCCTTTGGCCTTAAGGTGCAAATCGCCACTTACGCCATGCCAATGATTGTCTTCGGCGTCATTTTATTATTCCAGAAGAGCAAACAACTCAAAGGCATTGGCTATGTACTAGCCGGACTAGGTTTCCTCTTTCTCGGCATCCATTACATGAAAGAAGGTTTTGACACCTTTAAGGGAAGCATTGACCTGACTGCGTATGCCGTCTCAGGCTATAAAGGCATACTGCTGTTCACCCTGATAGGCGTCGTTGCCACCGTCATTATGCAATCCAGCCATGCGACCTTGGTGTTGATTATTACCGCCTTGGCCGCGCAACAGATTACCTATGAAAACGCATTGGCACTGGCGATAGGTGCGAATCTGGGCACCACAGTGACCGCCATTATTGGTGCACTTGGAGCCAGTGTGGACGGCAGAAGGCTTGCCGGTGCTCATCTTATTTTTAATGTGGTCACGGCTGCAATCGCCATTATTTTTATTTTTCAGTTGACCGGCGTCGTCGATATAATCAGTGAATGGCTATCAATCCAGCCAGACAATTACACCTTAAAACTGGCTGTGTTCCATAGTGTGTTCAACGCTATCGGACTAGTAGTCATGCTGCCGTTTGTTGACCTGCTGAAGACATTTCTAACTAAAGTCATCCACCCAAAAGTCAAAACAGCTGCACAGCCCAGATACCTACACAAAGTTTCCTCAGGAATCCCCGAGACAGCGATAGAAGCGGTAAGAAAAGAGACACTGCATTTGTATGACAACGCCTATGCGGTGATTGCCGGCAGTTTACGACTACACCCGGATGACATTCGCTCTGACTTGGCACTGGATGAAGTGATTAAAAACAGCAGACGCACTCTGCCGATTAATATCGATACCCAGTACAACGAAACGATAAAAACCCTATATAGCGACATCGTTGAATATGTCTCGACAATGGGAGATATGTCAGCCAGCCAAATGGAAGAGCTATTTTCCTATCACTCAGCCGGTCGTGAAATCGTTGAAGCCATCAAAAATACCAAGCACCTACAGAAAAATCTGGATCGCTATCTGTCTTCGGGAAACGCCAGTATTCGCAAAGAATATAACCAGTTACGCAGCGAGTTGGCAGAGGTACTCAGAGAACTGGAATCAGTCCGAGTGAATGCCGAAAATGACCTGCCCGCAATTCTTTCACTGGACTCATTGCGCTTAAGAATGAAAGAGAATGATATTGCATTAACCCACCGTTTGGAGGATTTAATACGCAAGCGGAAGCTTAGTTCACAACAGGCGACTTCGCTCATGAACGACAGTAATTACATTTATGGTGTAACCAAAAACTTAGTCCAAATGGGTGAAATACTGTTCTCGACTGAGACAGAAGAGGTTAAAAAAGCTGAAAAAATGTTATCGCTGAAAGATGAGGAATTAGACGAGTTAGCCACTGATAGCAGCGCGCTAAGCAACCTTAATGATCAACAGAGGGAGTCACAATGAAGCTTAAAAAACTGATAGAGACAGCGGATACACTCTTTAATACTGAGGAAAGTGATCGTAATAAGCGCAAAAAAAATATCAAGAAAGTGCTCAAAAAACTACGCAAGCAACAGAGCAAACTCACCGAAAGTTTAAGTGATAATGAGATCGATTCTGAAAGTAGAGAAACTATTGAGAAGAAGTTAGCACTCACCAAAATGCACCGTCAGAATGGCGTGGATATTCTTAAGGAAATGAAAGCTGAGAGTGCTGAGTCTTCTGCTGAAGAGTCGAAATAAGAGAAATGGAGCGCTTGGATTGGAAATCAAAGCTACCACTATGGATCTTAATCTAGCGTATACTAGAGCCACAGATCTGATGGAGCTGATTAACATGGCCAAAGCAGCCGAGACACAACAGTCAATCTCTGAACAAGAGTATCTCGACGGAGAAAAGCTCAGCGATACACGCCATGAGTACGTTGATGGCTACGTCTACGCAATGGCGGGATCTAGTAGAAGACACGCAGAAATAGCCCTCAATATTGCTACCTCAATTAAACAAGCTGCCAAAGGCACACCCTGCAAAACTTATGTGTCTGATATCAAAGTGCATGCAGCCAGTCACAAAAGCTACTTCTATCCGGATGTCGTTGTGGGCTGTGATGATAACGAGAGCAATGACTATTATCTGGAAGCCCCCTGCCTGATTGTTGAAGTCCTATCTGAATCAACCGAAAAGCGCGACCGCCGTGAAAAGTTGTTGGCCTATATGAATATTCCAAGTGTTCAGGCTTATATGTTGGTAGCGCAAGACCGTGCCGAAGTTGAGTTGTACTACCGTGAGGAGTCCGGCAACTGGTGGGTGCAGGTTTATGAGCAGATGGATGACAGCTTTTTATTACCCTGTGTGAACCAACAAGTCACCGTTGCTGATGTGTATGACGGCGTGTCGTTCTAAAACAGATAGTTCCGACCACCTAGCCTAAAACCCTAAACTCTGGAGTAAGCATGACGTTAATTGAAGGATTAACGGCCTCAATGCCTGTATTGGCTGTTTTGTTACTGCTGGTAGTTCTTCGCATGCCCGCGACCCGCGCTATGCCGCTGGCTTTATTTATGACCGCTATGATGGCTTGGCTGGTGTGGAAAATACCGGGGAAGTACATTGCGGCCTCAGTCATTGAAGGTTGGATCATAGCTTTTGGCATTGTCATTATTGTGTTCGGAGCGATTGTGTTACTGCGCACTTTACAAGCCAGTGGTGCTATTGATGTGATTCGGGCGGGCTTTACACACATCTCTCCAGACCGGCGAGTTCAGGCGATTATCATTGCCTGGTTGTTTGGATCGTTTTTGGAAGGTGCGTCCGGGTTTGGTACGCCTGCCGCAATTGCCGCTCCGTTATTGGTGGCGCTGGGGTTTCCCGCTTTGGCTGCGGTGGTTATTGCACTGATTGCAGATAGCTCAGCCGTTTCATTTGGTGCCGTGGGTACACCGGTTTTGGTGGGAATTACCCAAGGTCTGGATCAACCAACCGCAGCCTTTGTTCAGGACGTAGCCATTCGGGCCGTGAGTATTGATCTTTTTGTTGCAAGCTTCTTACCCCTCCTGATGGTCTGTATGCTAACGCACTTCTTTGGTGAGCAGCGTTCATGGTTACATGGACTTAGGCTATGGCCGTTTGCGATGTTTGGCGGCCTCGCATTTACGCTGCCAGCCTATGGTGTCGCGGTATTACTAGGCCCAGAGTTTCCATCAATTTTTGGCGGCATTGTTGGTTTGATTATTGTCATTACTGCGGTGAAAACCGGTTTTTTACAACCCAAACAAGTCTGGGGGTTCGGTCAGGCCGCAACAAAGGATACTCCGGAACAAAGCACTCAAAATGCCCCTGATAATCAACCGACTCAAGAGCGTTCAAAGCTGTCTGCTCCCGTTAATATGGGACTGCTAACGGCATGGCTACCTTACCTGTTAGTAGCAGTATTTTTGATCATTACCCGTGTTGAATTCCTGCCGTTCAAGTCTTGGCTTACGGCTGTTTCGGTGGGACTTAGTGACATCTTCGGCACCGGTATCAGTACAGCGATTCAGCCCTTGTATTTACCCGGCAGCCTGTTCGCAGCGGTAGCATTAATCACGGTATTGATCCATAAACTACCCGCTGCTAAAGCGCTGGGTGTGTGGAAATCAGCGGCTTACTCGCTGTTGCCAACTATTATTGCACTGGGGGCCTCTGTGCCGATGGTGCGTGTCTTTATTAACTCAGGGGTGAATGCTGCTGACCTTGCGGCCATGCCATTAGAGCTGGCGAATCTTGCGGTACAAACCTTTGATAGTAGCTGGCCGTTAATGGCTCCCTTTGTAGGGGCCTTGGGAAGCTTTATCGCGGGGTCTGCCACCTTCTCCAATATGATGTTTGCCACCCTGCAAGAGAGTGCAGCAATACAAACCGGTAATGACGCGACCACAATTCTTGCACTGCAGATGCTAGGCGCTAATGCCGGTAATATGATCTGTGTGGTCAATGTGGTGGCAGCGGCTTCGGTGGTGAATCTGGTCGGCAAAGAAGGGCAAATTATTCGTATGACATTGGCCCCGATGTTGTTTTATGTATTAGCCAGTGGCTTGGTGGCGACTTTATTCTTTCTGTGATCACAACGCGTGACACACTCATGAATCTTAGGAAACGGAGCGGGATATACACTACCCTGCTCCGTCACTGCTGCATGCTATATTGGTTTCTCAGTCTTCTAAATTGTCATCCACCGCTAACAATAGAGCCACCACCGAATTCCCCTTCACGCTGGCACGTTTACCTTTGATCACCTGCTGCTTTTTTGGTGCTGACTCTAAAGCGGTATCGATGTGCTTAACCCAGTACTTTGCACCGGGTCGTTCAGGGAGCAATACGTCAACATCCTTTTCATCGCGATTAAAGATAATAAATGCTGGCGCATGTCCCTTGTCATACTTCGGGTTGGCAACCGCACAGCAGCCCAGACTCAGACAAAAGCCACTCAGGCCGGCATGATCCCAGTCGACATGCTTACCGTCAAAATCCATCCACTCCACATTGGGCGTGCCGTCTTTACACAGTTCCTGACCGTGCAAAAACAGGGTTTGGCGCACGCCTTTGTAGTCCTTACGAAACGCTGATAATGCGGCAACAAACTCGATGAGGTCCTTGTCCTGCTTCCCCCAGTTCACCCAGCCAATCGGGTTGTCCTGACAGTACGCGTTATTGTTACCTTGCTGCGAATTCCCCAACTCATCGCCACCCAATAACATCGGTGTGCCTTGCGACAAGAACAAGGTCGCTAGCATATTACGCTGCCGCCTTTCACGCGCCTTTATAATGACAGGGTCTTTGGTGTCGCCTTCCACACCACAGTTATCACTGTAGTTACCGCTGTGACCATCCGCACCGTTTTCCAGGTTGGCTAAGTTGTGACGCTCGTTGTAACGGGTGCAGTCAGCCAGCGTGAAACCATCGTGAGAGGTCAGCAAGTTGACCGATGACCAGGCGCGTCTTCCTGATTTGTCGAAGTGACTGGCAGACCCTAAAAGGCCTGAGCTAAGTCCTTGCGCACTAAAGTCATCCCCCTTCCAATAACGGCGAACATTGTCACGATAGGTATCATTCCACTCGACAAACTCCGGCGGGAATCCACCTAAACGGTAACCACCAGGGCCAATATCCCAAGGCTCAGCAATCAATTTCACACCAGACAAAACGGGGTCTTGGCGGATTGCATCGAAAAATCCACCACGCTGATCAAAGCCATGATCTTCACGCGCCAAGGTAGTTGCCAGATCAAACCGGAAACCATCAATGCCCATGCACTGCACCCAGAATCTCAGGCTATCCATGACCATACGCAGCACATAAGGATGCGATAGATTGACGGTATTGCCACAGCCCGTGTCGTTGATGTAGTAGCGCGGATCTTCTTTAAACAGGCGATAGTAGGAGGCGTTATCGAGTCCGCGATAGCAGAGAGTCGGGCCGCGTTGATCACCTTCTGCGGTGTGGTTATACACCACGTCCAATACCACTTCGATGCCAGCGTCATGAAAGCGCTGTACCATTTTTTTAAAGCCCAGTAAGCCTTCCGGCCCAAAATAGCGAGGCTCAGGTGTAAAGAAACCGATGGTGTTGTAGCCCCAATAGTTTGTCAGCCCTTTATCCAACAAGAAACCGTCATCAATAAAATGATGCGTCGGCAGTAATTCAATAGTGGTGACACCAAGCTTCTGCAGGTGCTCGATAATCGCATCCGACGCTAAGCCTTCATAGGTTCCTTTCAGTGCTTTCGGGACTTTTGGGTGTTCCTGTGTCAAACCTTTGACGTGTGCCTCGTAGACCAGTGAGTTGTCCCAACCTTTGGGCGTATGCTGAAGTACTTTGAATAGTTCGGGATCAGACACAACCGACTTGGGAACAAAAGGCGCACTGTCCACGGCACTGAATGACAGGTCTTCTTTTTGCGCTTTTTTCTCATAACCCAGTGTTGCGGGATCATTTGTCCAATCACCAAACACTTCACGCGTGTACGGATCTAACAGTAGTTTGTTGGGATTAAAGCGATGTCCAACGGATGGCTCATACGGGCCATGTGCACGATAACCGTAAAGCGCGCCCGGCTTTATGTCAGGCGCGTAGCCGTGCCAGATCGATCCGGTGCGCTCAGGTAATACGCAACGTCCCAGTTCTGTTTTGCCATCCTCAGAAAATACACATAGGTCTATCTGCGTAGCGTTTTCGGAAAACACAGCAAAATTAGTGCCTCGTCCATCATAATTAGCTCCTAATTGGAATGGACTACCGGCCTGTAAATTTAATTTCATAGATTTGGTAACGCTTTATTTATTATGTGGTGACTGGCAGCAATGAGTAAGCCTGCTATTGATATGGTTGTACAATATGCGCTCTGATTGGTTCAACTACAAGAGAAAGGATTCTGCTTATCGCATAAAACCTGATGTCGGATATTCGGTTTTTTTGTTCATCGGCAGAAGAAAAGACAATAGGTCGGAAATAATGAAGTTTGATCCAGTTGAACCGTGAAGGTTCAACTCCTGTTAAAGAACTCCTAACAGCTAAAACTATTCAGGACAAGGCAAGCCCAGCGCCAGCCATTGCTCTAACATTGCTACTGTCTCATCGGCTGAAAACGGTGCAGGCTCTCGCCCAATTCCCGGCTCCCAGCCCCATGCAACCAAGGGATCATGCCCGATATGATCAGCAAAGGCAGTGATGTCTCGTCCACCAGTTTTAGCGGGATCTTTGACAATCGCGCACAGTTCATCTGATGACTTACCCCACCACACCATTTCGGGTGGCGCTAACGCCCACACCTCTGCCCCCGGTGGACCGTGCGGCACATCTGAGTTGGTTTTAGCGTGACACGTTGAGCACATTTGCTGTCCCGGCATGCCGACTCGGGTCGCTGTGGCGTGCACGTACATGCCGTGAAGCTGTGTTTTGCCATATTGCTTGCCTGACCAACGTGGACGATCATCCTCTACATGACAATTGACACAGCGCGGGTGAGACAGGACTTTGTAAATATTCCCCCAAACCTCGACGCCCTTGGCTTTATCCTCATCACTTTGCGGAACAATGGATGCCTGATCTAGTTTTTCAGGAGCTGGATCAGCGGTTTGTTGTGGGTCTCCAATGACATTTTCAGGCGTTTCCACACCTCCAGTTTGCGTTGAAACTTGTGTTGTATTTACGTCTGTTGCAAGCGACTCAGATGGCTTGGCGCTTTCAGCATGACTGTCCGCAACCACCAAATTACCGACGGTTAAAGCAAGAACGAGTGACGTAATTGCCACGAATAATGTAGTAATTTTCATACCAGCCTCTTAGACAAAATCAACGGATTTGTTCATCGGTAACTCACGAATCCGCTGGCCAGTTGCTGCAAAGATTGCATTAGCCAGCGCCGGCACTGAAGGTGGCGTTCCGGGCTCACCAACACCAGTAATGCGCGGATTATTTTCCATCACTGCAACCTCTATCTCAGGCACCTGATGCATACGCATCGCCGGATAATCATGATAGTTTGACTGCACCACTTCGCCATTTTCGAAGGTAATTTCACCGCTCATCGCAGAGGTTAGCCCATAAATAATCGCTGACTGCACTTGCGCTTCAATATTGCGAGGATCAAGTGCCGTGCCGACATCAATCGCGCAATACACCTTATCAATGCTGATACCGCGATCCGTCATGCTCACATCAATGATTTGAGCGGTGTGTGCGCCAAATGACAATGTGTAAGCAAAACCGCGTCCACCTTTGTCAGTTTTACGCCCTGTCCACCCAGCCATTTCAGCGACTTTCTCAACCACTTTATTGGCTGTTGGCGCTAAGTCCCCAAACATTTCCAAACGCATCGCGATAGGATCAAGATCTTGGCTTACTGCCAGCTCATCCATAAAGCTCTCATGAACAAAACCATTGTAGGAAGCCCCTACTGAGCGCCAAAACCCAATAGGAATATCCAGCTCTGGTGCATAGGTGCGGATACGAATATTATCGATATCATCCGGTTGTCCGGCAGTCCCTTCGGCAATCAGTGCATCTGGCCCTAAGGCTGGAAATGCAGAGCGTTTTGACATCGATAACATAATCGAAGGACTGGCTATTTGTACGTCCAATGCCACCGGCTTTTTAAGCCCCATTACCCCTTTAAAGCGCGCAATTGCAGCGGGGCGATAGAAATCATGTTGCATGTCTTCTTCACGCGACCACGTTACTTTCACCGGCTTACCATTAGTTTGCTTTGCAATCTTGTAGGCACTGACCGCGAAGTCCGTTTCAGAGCGTCGGCCAAAACCGCCTCCTAGCAAGGTGGTATGAATGTGAACAGAATCCTCTGTTAACTCATCTACAGCCATAATGGCATCGCGGAGGCTGGTCGGTGCTTGTGATCCCGTCCAGATATCAACCCGACCGTCTTTGACTTGCGCCACTGCTGTCATCGGTTCCATGGTGGAGTGTGCCAGATAAGGAACACGGTATTCCGCTTCAACAAGGTTTTGACCGGCATCTGCAAACACTAATTCAACATCACCTTGCTCGTCATAAGTGCCGTTCGGCTCTGCTAAAAAACTCTCTTCGTAAATCTTAAAAATGCCTGCAGTGTCTTGCGGATATGAGACCTCTCCCCACTCAACATCGATGGCATCAGCCGCTTTGAACGCGCGCCAGGTGTTATCAGCGATCACCGCAAAACCGTGGTTATCCAGAGTGATTACCTTCTCAACACCCTTCATGGTTTCGGCTTTTGTGGTGTCGGACGATTTGATGCCTGCCCCAAAGCGCGGACTCATTTTCACAGTTGCATGCAGCATATCAGGCTGCTTCACATCGATAGCAAACTCAGCAGTGCCATCCACTTTGGCCGGAATATCAAGCCGTGGCATGGACTGTCCGAGGTAGCGCCATTGCGAAGGGTCGCGCAGCGGTGGCTCTGCGGGTGCTTCAATAGTTGCCGCTTTTGCAGCCAGTGCTGTGTAAGCAAGCTTTTCACCACTGGCAGGATTAATGACGTGACCATCCTGCGTTTTTAGGGTCGTGGCTTTCACACCCCATTGCTGAGCTGCAGCCAGTGTCAGTGCTAGTCGGGCACTCGCACCGGCACTGCGCATTTTGACAAAGGCATCAGCGGTAGACATTGATCCACCGGTGATCTGTAACCCCAGAAACTTAGCAGGGATGTGTGACAGATCGCGAATTATATTCGCCTTGGTACTATGGTCATACATATGACCTGCCATGGCTTCGAGCATGATGCCGACGTAATAGCTGTTGCTGGCTGGGCCATGTTCGGTTTTAACCCGCTTCCAGTCCAGATCTAGTTCTTCCGCCACTAGCATTGCCAGCGTGCTTTGTATGCCCTGCCCCATTTCAGCGCGGGGCGTGATGACCGTCACTCCTTCCTGATCGATTTTGATATAAGGATTGAGACTGGCGAACTCAGGATTTGCTGAACCATCGCTGTTAAGTAAGGGGTTTGGAACGGCTTGTTTGTATTTGTAAGTACCAAACACCACACCACCCGCAACTGCTGCGGAAGTCACCAAAAAGGTACGCCGTGTAATTTTACCCAGAGTGCTCATGCTCAGGCCTCCTGTATCGATTTAGCGGCGGCATGAATGGCTGCACGAATTCTCGGATAGGCGCCACAACGGCAGATATTCCCCGCCATTGCACGGTCTATTTCTTCATCTGTCGGACTGGGATTAGCACTAAGTAATGCGGTAGCAGACATGATTTGGCCGGACTGACAGTAACCGCACTGTGGCGTTTGATGCTCTATCCAGGCCTCCTGTACTTTGCTCATGATGTCTGAGCTTGAATCAGTCTCGATGGTGGTGATTTTTCCTTTAACCTGACCCACAGGATAGACGCACGATCGAATCGGCATGCCATCGACATGCACAGTACAAGCACCACATTGGGCGATACCACAACCAAATTTTGTACCCGTTAAACCGACTTCATCCCGCAGCACCCATAATAAGGGCATTTCTGCTTCGACATCGACATCGACGTCATAGTCTTTGTCGTTTACCGTTAGCTTCATGTGCTTGCTCCCTGTTCCTGCATAGCAGGATGTGTGAATTTTTGTATTATCATGAGTGTATCGCCTATTCGGCTCTAGGTAACTAGCAGATTACGCCAAGCTTTATAACCCTGGCGCTGAAACACAACAGGCCATATGCATCAAACATATGGCCTGTTAACAAACGTCGCTTCAAGCGCTTATGCGCTCACTGCTTTATGCACTCGCTTACAACGATGAGAGTGCTGGTGAGGTAAAGATTCTTTCCCCTACATAACGTGCGCCCTCTTTGGTCAGATGACCACCATCAAAAGAAATTAGCTTGGCATCTGGCGTAAACACCGGACAGGTATTCTGACCTGCACCACAAATCGATGCGTATTGATCAACAAATACAGTCGGTGACAGTCTCTGCCTTAACATATTATTATCGTTAAGGAATTGTTGATTAATGACATTTCGTACAGACTTACGTTTGTCATCTGACATACGCAAATAGTGCCTTATGGATACGCGTCCGAAGCTCTTACGCCCCAACACGACTAGCTTTTGGTTGTCCCGCAGTTCAAGGTTTTCGATAGTCTGAGGCAGCTTTTGTACTGCCCAGCTACGCCACAACGACGCGAAGATAATCACATCCGCATTATTGATCTGCTGTCTCGACGTAGTCAAACTCTCAACTTTTGCACACAGCGCCTTGTCTTTCTCGGCAACACCGGACTGCTCAGGGTCACCCAGGTAAAGCTGACATTGTGCAGGTACATGACGTGTACGCACCTGATACCCCTTGAGGTAATCATTTTCCATCGCACTGTTAACAAAGTCTTGCGCCTGACTGTCACCGATAATTAAAAGCTTGCGGCGTGCATCACCCGGATTAAATGCTTTGTTTTGTACAGCACCAAAACGCGCTCGTACATAGCTCTTGTTAACCTCAGCATCTGCGGCTTTAAGCAGATCCTCACTGCTTGCATGAGCTGTGCTCAAAAACAGCGTTGTGCACAGTGCGCTTACCGCTGCTAATCCGAGCCCATAACTTGAAGTAATTCGTTTATTTTTCATTGTTTCTTAACCCCCTGTTTATATGGAATTTGGTCTGACATATTGTTTTCAGATCAGTTCTGCATTGTGACAAATAATTCATCATTACAGAACCGTCAGTTCTTATGAATTACGCGCATAGTAAACACCAACCTCATCTGGCAATGATTGGAAATCCGGTGTATCTGTGGCAGGATACTTGAGCATATTAAAATATTGTAAGAATCAAGGATAACAATGACTATCAATATACACAGAACTCCCAAGTTGATTTTCGCAGGAATGCTTTTTGCATCTCTGACTGCTTGCGGCAGTAGTAAAGAAGAAATAATCGAAGAAGTCGTCGAAGACGCAATTAACGCTGGCAACTACCAAGAAATTCTCAGCACAGGCGTGCTTGAAACTGCCAAACTGGCAGCTGGTGTTATGTTCGCTGGTAATGAAATTGACACATCCATAATGACACTGGATAGTGCAACAGAATCAAGCAATGTTTATCGTTGCAGCAATACTGATGGCTTACTTGAGGTCACTTTAATTGACGATACAACTGAGCAATGGGACTTTGATAACTGTCATATCACCTATTATGATTCCGACTCCGCTTATGACGGAAGAGTGCTTATAGACTCAGAAATCATATCAGGCGATTATGAGGATATTGGCGACTACAATGCTAACTGGAGTGTCAGCCAATACGTCACTTTTACTAACTTCACTCAAACCTCTCCAATTGATGGAGGAAAGGCCAATACTTCTAATGGTTCTATCATATTAGATTCATCCAATAGTCTGGATACTGAGCTGAATATCGCCACTATGTCCAGCACCAATCTGATTATTGATTCGGCAGACACCACCACTTTAGACACAAAGACCTATACCTTCAGCGATCTTTACTATGACTTGCGCGAAGATATTATTGATGAAAGCTTAGATGCTGATCTTGATTTCACAGCTGAAGTGTCCGACATCGGTGAGATTCAGGTAATTACAGATCCTGTTTTGGAATATGATACTGACGGATTATTGCAGGATGGTACGATGACTGTATTGTCTGGCAACTCTGCGTTAAGCATGGTTGCTACGGGTAATGATACCGTTGATATTTCATTGGATGCGAACAATGACGGTACTTACGAATTTACCATTTCGCAGGATTGGGATATCGGCAGTGAGTAATTCGAACTGACTCTATTTGAATAAATAGACGTCACACAAATAAAAGCCCTCGCTACCAACGCAGCGAGGGCCTTTTTATAGCAGCAGTAAATCAGTTTACTTAAGCTTTACTAACCACAACTGCAGCATTCACGCCACCGAAGCCCAGACCATTACACAAGGCATGGCTGATATCGGCTTCCTGCGCAACATTGGCTACCAGGTTAAGATCCTGAATATTGTCATCAGGCTCGGACAAGTTGATGGTCGGTGGCAATATTCCTTTTTGTAATGCTTGCACCGTAAAGATTGTTTCAATACCACCCGCTGCACCTAACAAGTGACCTGTTGAGGATTTAGTAGAAGAAATCGGCGTGTTGACGATGCCATCGCCAAATACCGAGCGAAGACCCGCTACCTCAGCACGGTCACCAACGGGTGTCGATGTTGCGTGAGCATTCACGTAGCCGATATCAGACGCTTCCAGACCTGACTGCTTGATTGCAGCGCGCATTGCTTGCGCACCACCAGCACCATCATCCGGGCCAGAAGAAATATGATGAGCATCACAGCTGGTGCCATAGCCACTCAGAACTGCCAGAATCTTTGCACCACGCGCTTCAGCGTGTTCACGAGTCTCGATAACAATCAAGCCAGCACCCTCACCCATTACGAAACCATCGCGTGATTTGTCAAATGGACGTGATGCACCTTTTGGATCATCGTGATTTAGTGATAAGGCTTTCATCGCATTAAAGCTAGCCAGTGCCAACGGATCAACACAGGCTTCGGCCCCACCCACAAGCGCAATTTTTGCTTCGCCACTCTTAATGATACGTGCGCCATCTCCAATCGCCTGAACACCAGCCGCACAAGCCGTTACCGGACAACCCATTGGGCCGCGAAAACCATACTTAATGGACACATTACCCGCTGCCAAATTTGCCAAAAACGACGGGACAACGAACGGTGAAAGGCGTCTGAAACCACGTGTTTCCATGGTGCGCTGGGCATTAGTAATCGTCGGGAATCCACCAATACCAGAACCAATAATGGTTGCTGTATTGATTTTATCTTCATCAGACTCCGGGAACCAATTTGCCTGCTCCAGAGCTTCTTTTGCAGCAGCCATTGCATACAGCGTAAAACGATCCATCTTTTTGAGTTCTTTCTTAGGAACAACAGATTCAGCATCCAAACCTGCTTCAGGATCATCAGCGATACTCGGTACCATTCCGGCCATGTGAACCGGGCTACCGTCTTCGTGAAGTTGCTCAATCAGCTCTATACCACTTTCGCCTGCGATTAGTCGATCCCAAACTTTTTCAATGCCATAGCCTAACGGCGTTACCGCACCCATACCTGTTATAACAATATCTGACTTCATGATGTCCCTAAGTAATTATATCAATTTGATAAAAAGTGTAATTGCTCCCAATATATGATCAAGATAATACGTGAATTTGCTATCATGGGCAGGTACAGTTTTTGGGTAATCACATGTCATATACAAAGCATCACAAGAAACAATCAAAGGAGCGGATTTTAGAGTCAGCCTCCCAGTTATTCTGCCGGTTTGGATACGAAAAGGTATCCATTAGTCAGGTGATGAAACTGGCGCGTATGACGCATGGTGCTTTTTACGCACATTTTGACTCCAAAGAAGCGCTTTATAAAACCTCTTTGGTGAATGTTCTTAAGCGCAATAAAACGAATCGCTTAGCCAAGTCGCCTTTTTCCATTAATCATTTGATGGAGCTCGTCAATAATTTATCCAATTTGCGAACCACACCCGCGCAAGGTGGCCCCTCGCCGGAAAACATATTGTTTAATGAAATTGGCAACGATAGCGATGAGATAAAAAGCGTCTACGAGACCTCATACCTGAGCATTCTCAAATTATTAGAAACACGCATTATGGCGCTGAAAAAACTAAAACAGTTACCCAATGTGCAAACCGCTGAACATGTCAAAGAAACCTCACGCGTTATCTTAGCGACCATGGTGGGCGCTGTGGCAATTGCCAAAAGTATCCAGAGTGATGAAGAGCGTCAGTTGCTATTGCTATCCGCTCAAAACCAAATACTCAGCTTGCTTGGCGATAAGAGTTATACGGAGCGGTTTGCTGCGCCTATTGTTTAATTAGCATACATCAGGCATTTACATAACCATTGATTAGAAACGTTGTTCAAAACCATTAGCGAAAACGAACGTCATGCCGATAGCAATCAGCACTACACTGCAGCCAGCCGCCATCCATAACACTTGCTTTTGGCTCAACCAATCTCGGTTTCTAAACGGCTTCTCAATCCATCGCCAGCTGAGATAAGCCAGCACAAAACTCAACACACTCAGACCCAGTAGATAAGTAACCGACAATTCATCCATACTCTGCATACGCGCAAACACAAACAGCGGCTGATGCCAGAGATAGGCACTGTATGAGATTAATCCAATACCCACCAACACAGGTAAACTAAGCAATTTACCAACCAGTGTTTCATGATCCGCGCAAAGAATAATTAATGCCGTTCCGATAACTGGCACAAGCGCATAAAGACTCGGGAATGGGATATTTTTGTCAAACGCAACAATCGAATACACCAACGCGGCCAGTCCAATAAAACTACCCAATTGCTTCACCAGAGCATTTTGAATCTGTTTATTATTCAGATAAAACGCACAAAACACCCCAGCTAATAACTCCCAGACACGAGATGGCGCTAAAAAGAAATTAGCCTCCGGCGCGTTTCTCCATGCCCATTCACAATAGAGAAAACTCACGACCGCAAGCGCGGTCAGCACCAACAAGCGACTACGCTTTAACCACGCAATACTCGCTATCATAAACACAGGAAAAATCAGGTAAAACTGCTCTTCAACCGCCAAGCTCCAAGTGTGAAGCAGAGGAATAAACTCCGATGTCGCTGCGAAGTAATCGCTCTGTTGCCAGAACAAAATATTAGACGCAAACACTCCCACCGAAGCCAAACTCGCCCCGTAATCAACCAGTTCGTTGGGAAGTAAAATATACCAGGCGGCGATCGTACTTAAGAGCACCACCAGCATCAAAGCAGGCAATATCCGCCGCGCCCGTCGCTCGTAAAAACTCGCCAGCGTAAACCGCTCTTTAGCCTGCTCATTGAGAATAATCGAGGTGATGAGATAACCACTAATCACAAAGAAAATATCGACACCAACAAAGCCGCCACTGAAACCTACAATTCCCGCATGAAACAATACGACCGGCACGACAGCCAGCGCTCTTAACCCATCTATTTCAGCTCGATATTGCATTTATTTTCAACCCTGAATTCATTGGTATTTGTGAGTTTAGAAGACACCTAAGTAGGTCTTCGTTTTGGGGATTAGCTTTGTGAATCGATTCAAGCGAAGCTTGTGTGAGCAAAGCTAATCCCCAAAACGAAGACCGGCTAAACACCACTAAACTCACAACTGCCAATTAATCGGTGCTTTACCAACCTGCTCTAAATAGGCATTGGTTTGTGAAAACGGCTTACTACCAAAGAACCCGCGATAGGCCGACAATGGCGATGGATGAACCGCTTTAATAATATGGTGTTTATCCGCATCAATAAATGCCGCTTTTTTCTGCGCATAGCTACCCCATAGTATAAACACG
Organism: Leucothrix pacifica; assembly: GCF_003172875.1. Lineage (GTDB taxonomy): Bacteria > Pseudomonadota > Gammaproteobacteria > Thiotrichales > Thiotrichaceae > Leucothrix > Leucothrix pacifica. Next base: position 40,860 of record NZ_QGKM01000028.1, read on the forward strand.
ATGGATTCCGCTTGCTCATTCAATGCACTAATGACCGCATCCGTAAACTTCTCCCAACCCTTACCTTGGTGAGAATTAGCATTACCTGCTTCAACCGTTAATACTGCATTGAGTAACAATACACCCTGCTCTGCCCAAGGCTGCAAATACGCGGTGTGTGAGTTATTGATACCCAAATCATCCATAAGTTCTTTATTGATGTTAATTAATGATTTTGGGAGTGGCTTTACTTCCGGCATCGCGGAAAAACACAGGCCATGTGCATGACCTGGTGTGGGATAGGGGTCTTGTCCCAATATGACTACTTTCACCTTGTCAAAGGGAGTTGTGTTTAAGGCGTTAAACCACAGTGAGCTATGTGGCAGGATGTTTTTCCCTGCTGCTTTCTCGGCCAGTAAGAAGTCACGCAATTGCTGCATATAAGGTTGATCAAACTCTGATCCAATCACATCCAACCAACTCTGATCGAGTTTTACTGATTTATTCATCTTGTCATCTCTTCCAAATGCCTAGTTCGCTCTATAGTAAATACACCAAACACTACATCAACAGATTCTTTAATACCTTTGTAGTTTAGTTTTAGTTCTCGATTTATTTCAGTTCTATTGGCTATTTAGCTATCAGACACCAGCGCTTCAAACTAACCTCAACGATTTTCATAAGCCAAAACCAAAACCGGCCGGAGAATAAATTCACCGGCCGGTCGTGTCTAGCTCAAACGTTTAGTAACTAATTACTTAGCCGCTTCACGCTCTTTTGTTTCTTTGATTACTGCTTCAGAAACGTTTGCAGGACATGGTGCATACTGCGCGAACTCCATAGAGAACTGACCACGACCAGAAGTCATCGTACGCAGGTCACCGATGTAACCAAACATTTCACTCAGCGGTACTTCAGCCTTGATGCGAACACCAGTAGCACCAGACTCCTGAGACTTGATCATGCCGCGACGACGGTTAAGGTCACCGATAACATCACCAACATTGTCGTCTGGAGTGAACACGTCAACTGCCATGATAGGCTCGATCAACTGAGGGCCAGCCTTAGGCACTGATTGACGGTATGCGCCTTTTGCTGCGATCTCAAATGCTAGTGCAGAGGAGTCAACCGCGTGGAAAGCACCATCCATCAACGTTACTTTAAGATCAAGACATGGGAATCCAGCAAGAACACCTTTGTCCATGCTCATCTTGAAACCTTTCTCAACCGCAGGCCAGAATTCGCGAGGAACGTTACCACCAGTAACCTTAGACTCGAATGCAAAACCTTCACCCGGCTCGTTTGGCTCAATGATGTAGTCGATCTTACCGAACTGACCAGAACCACCAGACTGCTTCTTGTGCGTGTAGCTGTCTTCACAAGACTGAGTGATTGTTTCACGGTATGCAACCTGAGGCTTACCAACAACAACGTCAACACCGTGAGTACGCTTCATGATGTCAATCTTAATGTCCAGATGAAGCTCACCCATACCTTTCAGGATTGTCTCACCAGAATCTTCGTCAGTCTCAACCTGGAAGGTAGGATCTTCAGCAACCATTTTACCGATCGCGATACCCATCTTCTCAGCACCGGCTTTATCTTTAGGCGCAACCGCGATAGAGATAACAGGCTCCGGGAATACCATAGGCTCCAGCGTTGCTGGATGCTTAGGATCACATAGCGTGTGACCAGTCTGAACGTTCTTCATACCCAAGATAGCAACGATGTCACCAGCCTGTGCAGAATCCAGTTCGATACGATCATCAGCTGACATCTCAACGATACGACCAACACGCTCAGTCTTACCTGTGAAGCTATTCAGGATAGTCATACCCTTCTCAAGCTTTCCAGAGTAAACACGGATAAAGGTCAGGGCACCGTAACGGTCATCCATGATCTTAAATGCCAATGCACGTAGTGGCTTATCAGGATCAACAACTGCAAATTCACCAGTTTCGTTACCTTCAGCGTCTACTTCTGGCTGAGGCTCAACTTCAACAGGGTTTGGCAGGTAGTCAACAACCGCGTTCAATACTAGCTGAACACCTTTGTTCTTAAACGCAGAACCACAGTAAGTCGGGAAGAACGCTAGTTCTTTAGTACCCTTACGGATACAAGCGTGGATAGTGTCTAGGTCTGGCTCGTTACCTTCAAGGTACATTTCCATCGCATCGTCGTTCATCTCAACCGCAGTCTCGATTAACTTTTCACGATACTCTTCAACTTTGTCCACCATATCGGCTGGAACGTCTTCGATCTTGTACTTGAACGGGTCACCTGAACCGTCCCAAACCCATGCTTTACGAGTTAGCAGATCAACAACACCTGTGAAGTCATCTTCTGTACCAATCGGCAGAACCATTACTAGTGGACGTGCGCCCAGTACATCTTCAACCTGCTTAGTAACGCGGTAGAAGTCAGCACCCAAACGGTCTAGTTTATTTACAAAGATAATACGAGCAACACGAGAGTCGTTCGCGTAACGCCAGTTAGTCTCTGACTGAGGCTCAACACCACCAGAACCACAGAATACACCAACACCACCATCTAACACTTTAAGCGAACGATATACTTCAACGGTGAAGTCAACGTGTCCCGGTGTATCGATGATGTTTAAGCGATGTTTATTCCACTCACAACTAACCGCAGCAGACTGGATTGTGATACCACGCTCCGCTTCCTGCTCCATGAAGTCAGTTGTTGCTTCACCGTCGTGAACTTCTCCAATCTTATGGATTTTACCAGTAAGGCTCAGGATACGCTCAGTAGTGGTTGTTTTACCCGCATCAACATGGGCAAAAATACCAATGTTGCGGTAACGCGTTAGGTCTTTCATGTCTGTACTCTAAATATTGTCAGGCGAAAAAAATTACTGGCGATGTCTGTTTTTATAGTCAACATCCTCACTCGAAGCGTTAGCAAAATCAGTTGCTTAACAAGTCGGGCAATCCGTCCAGTTCGGAAAACGGGGTATTCTAACCAAAAATAGTGGTTCATTGCTAAGAAATTATGTTGATATCTGCAAGATTTTTAAAAATAATTCAAGAATTTGGCGTTCAGGAAGTAACTAATGACCCATTCAGCCGACTGGCAACGCCGTTTTGGTGGCATCGCAAAGCTTTATGGCCAACAAGGCCTTGCACAATTTAGCAGCAGCCACGTCTGTGTGATTGGTGTCGGGGGCGTGGGTTCGTGGGCTGTTGAGTCACTGGCGCGCAGTGGTATCGGCGAAATTACCATGATTGATATGGATGTGGTCGGTGAATCAAATATTAACCGACAACTCCCCGCGATGTCCTCGACACTGGGGCGCGATAAGACAGCCGTGCTTGCTGACCGTATCGCGGAAATCAATCCGGACTGTAAGGTTAATATCGTCGATGACTTCGTCTCGATTGAGAATGTTGCTGAGTTGTTACTGCCCAGCATGAGCTTTGTGATTGATTGCATCGACAGTTCACGTGTCAAAGCCGCATTGATCAGTCACTGCAAACGACAAAAAATTAAAGTGATTACACTTGGTGGTGCCGGCGGGCAAATTGATCCGGGGAAAATTCAGGTCGGCGATCTCAGCCAAACCAAACAAGATCCTCTACTCTCAAAAACACGCAAGTTACTGCGACAAGACTATGGCTTTAGCACGAACCCAAAACGTCGCTTTAGTATTCCCTGTGTCTACTCAGAAGAAGCGCAACGTTATGCCGATGAAGATGGCGGCTTTACTCATACTAAGCCCTCCGGCAATGATGGCTCATTAAATTGCGCCGGAGGATTAGGCTCGTGCACGACGGTTACAGCGGCCTTTGCACTACGCGCCGTCGCCGAAGTCCTGAAGAAGCTGGCAGCTTGAGACGTTTCTAAATCACCAACTGAGCTTTCTTAGCCACCAAGCGATAGCGATATCAAGATGCTTTTTCACCGAAAATACGTTGACGTAGCGATGTTGCTAACGTTTCTGTACCCATCGATTTAAATTGGCGATACACCTTGCCGCCTTGCGCCCTTATGCGTCGATAGCTGCGCATCAACACAGACTGCCAACCACGCTTTAACCACAAGGTTTCATACACCGGCTCAGACTCACATTTAAACTTAGCCTTATAAGAATTATCACCCTCAGCACTCAGGTAGTCATACTCCAGATAGCCTGCTTTTACCAGTGCCTGAATCTCCAAAATATCAAACACCACCATCGGTGAAAAACGCTTATCATCCTGACTACTAAAGCCACTTTGATAGCTGTAACAACGCTTCTTGAAATTAAAGTTATGCACCGCCGCAATTGGTTCACCGTCGTGGTACATCACTCGGATATCAATAATGCCTTGATCTAGCAGGCGGTTTAATAAAGTCTTGTGGAAAGTCTTAAAGGACAAAGAATCAAAAATACTGCCCTTTTCACGTGACTCCCAACGCGCACGATGCAAGCGTTCCAGAATATCCATTGCCTCGTGCGGATCGGCGTAGTCCTGCGCGGAGCGAATCTCAATCTCACCACTACTTTGCATGCGATTTAAACGCGAACGAAATTGCTTGCGCATTGAGCGGCTCAAACTCGCAACGTATTCCTCCGGTGTGGGCGGCAATTGAATCGCATAGGACTGACTACTACTCACCGTGTAATGGTCATATTGCTGAGAAATCTGCTGCTGCATTTCATTGAGTAATGAATCACCCAACATGAAACGAAATTGCCCGAAGCTCCATTCATTATCATGCTCTAATAAATAGGCAACCAAAGCTTTAACCACATCGCTGCGATGACTTGCTAATGAAATAACATCAGGATAGTGACTGACGACCTCATCTTCTCGCGCCTCACCTTCGCCCAGCATCCGCAAGCGTCCGCGCACTAGCCAGTGTTCATTGTTAATGTAAAAAGGTGCGATTGCCAGCAATTGCTCGTTGTCGTAAACAGCCAATATTTGTAGTTTGTAATTTGGCTTTTGGTAGACTTCCCACCACGTGTAAACCCACTCCCACAATAGGAATGGCTGTGGGTGAATGGAATGTTCAACTAGCGTATTCCATTCATTTTTTAACGCGCAGAACTGCTCTGTATTGTTAATACATTCAACACGAATATTACTCACCAAGGAGGTACTCCCTGCAAACGGGCTATGCCGATGTGCTTGTTATTTTAATTATTTAATTCTCAATCACAGCGACTAGTGAGCGAGAAATTGGATATCCCTGTGATTAGAATCTAATCTGGTGTGGTATTCAATTTTCTCCGATTAACGTGATACGAATGATTAAATAAAACTCATCATGAATGTAGCTTCGGAGACCATGCTGGTTTAGCCTACAAAAAATCACTCAATAACAACTTCTCAATGCCCTTCGGTGTTTTTATACCCTGGTCATTGGTAATGAACACATCAGCCTTACCCTCCATTGCCGAAGCCACATGAATCGAATCAGGGGTTTTCATACCGCTTAGCGTTGCGCGTAAAAATGCGGTCTTGATATAGACTTTCTGGGTGGTCGGCACAAGCTCGATAAACTTCCGGTCGTTCAATGCTTTTGTGTAGAGATTGATAGCGCCGGTGTCATCTTTATTGAAAGGCATAACCAATATCTCAGCCAGCGTAATTTCACCTGTCAGCAAAGTGATCTCTTTACTATCCACACACTCCGCCAACTCTTGCAGTAGTGGGAGATATTCCTCAAACCCCTCAAACAGGTAAATCAGGATATTTGTGTCCACATACACACGCTTACCGGATATCGCTTGCTTCAGCCCCATGCTTCACGCTCTTTCGCGATAAATTGATCAACCTCTGCCGACGATGAAAATACACCTTTCACCGACCCCAGATATGACTGAGCAATATTATCCTCTGCAACAAATAATCTACTTGACGCGTTTTCATAAGCCTGTTTCATCTTGTGATACTCCTCAGAAGGGACAATCACAAACACCTCTTTGGCATGTTTTGTAATAGAGATCGGCTCTTTAATGGCACTGGTGACTAGCTCACCAAAGCTCTTTTGAGCTTGGGTACTGGATATTGTTCTCATGCTGAACTCCATCTTGAAATATCAATAATCCATATTATACGTAAAATACGGATTATTGAAACTACCCACTCAGTTCTGGTGTTCTGATCGCCTTAAATTACACCTTTGTACTCTTGCTTTCGCACCTCGTCCAAGCAAGCCCTAATCTCGTCGACATCAACCTCGACTCGCTCCAATACCATCGCCGCCAAACGCAAACTCGCCTCAGTAGTCTCCGGCATCACCGCATCTGCACCATGCTCGTATAGCTCATCACTGTGCCCTGCATCCCTCGCCCGAACCAAAATCGTCAGTTGAGGCCAGAGTCTTTTCACCGCTTCAACAACACGCTTAGCAGCCTCCGGCTCATCCAAAGTAATCAACACTACCTTGGCTTTATCAGCTCCCACCTGCCTAAGTACATCCGGCCTTGCCGCATCGCCATAATAAACCGGCTCATTCGCCTCCCGACATTGCCGGACACTCACCGCATCCATATCCAGCGCGACATACTCCACCGATTGCTGCTTTAGAATCGCCGCAACCGACTGCCCCACCCGGCCATAACCAGCAATAATCACGTGATCGCTGCGTTCATGCTCACCACTTCGAGGCATCATTAAACGCTCATCTCTCGGCGACAATCGCTTACTCAGTTCACCCGCCAAATAAGCAAGGAATGGCGTTAGTACCATCGATAGTCCAGCCAGGATCACCATAAACTGCCCGACATCTGCAGGAATCAAATCGTAAGTTGTCATCGCCTGACCGATCAGAACAAAGGCAAACTCACCGGCTTCTGATAAATACAATCCCACCCGCAAGGCATCTTGCAGTTGCAATCCAAAATAGCGTGCTAATGCAATACCAATAATTGACTTTAAGGTCAGCAAACCGATTAATGACAACACTAACCACCCTGCTTTATCGATAACCAGTGAGAAGTCGAGCATCATGCCGACACTCATAAAAAACAGACCCAGCAGCAAACCTTTAAATGGCAAAATCTCGCTTTCGATTTGGTGACGGAACTCGGTTTCTGCCAACAATAAACCGGCCAAGAATGCCCCAAGTGCCAACGATAATCCTGCGTAAGCCGTTAATAACGAAGTCGCCAGAACGGACAATAAAATCATCGCGGTGAATACATCGACATTGCGGGTATTGGCGACGATTTGAAATAAGCGACGGAAGACTAACCGCCCCAGTAATAAAATAATGCCAACGGCCAGCACGGCCTTGAAGATGGATAGCCCCAGATTAAGCCAGATATCGCCCTCACCCTCAGCCGCTAACACCGGCAGCAGGATCAATATTGGCACCACCGCCAAGTCCTGAAACAGCAATACAGAGAAACTTGCCCGACCATGTGTCGTTGAAATTTCACCGCGTTCGGTCAGTAATTGCATAACCATAGCAGTGGATGACAAGGCCAGACAAAGCCCAATAACTAAGGCTGCTTCAGCGCTATTTCCCCAGAAATACGCCACACTACCAATGACACCCGCAGAGATAATCACCTGCGCGGCTCCTAAGCCAAAGATCAAGCGCCGATAGGATCGTAATCGCTCAAACGAAAGCTCCAGACCAATACTAAATAACAGAAACACCACGCCCAGTTCGGCAACATGACTGACGCCTTCTGCATCCGACACAATAGATAAACTGTAAGGCCCGATGATTGCGCCCACCGACAGATAGCCCAAAATCGGACTCACATTCAGGCACTTAAACACCGGCACAATAAATACCACCGTCAGCAAGAACGCAACGGTTTCAACAAGGTAAGGAATGGGAATATGGATAGCGCTACTGGCAAAAACCATTGGAGTTGACCACTTGGATGAAAGTGGTCAAATCTTATCAAAGCCTATCTGCTACAGCACTGAATCGTTTTACTAAATCAGCAATTATCAGCTAATCCGACTTTTACAAGATTTTTACATTACTCTTCAGCGAATGACATAGACTTAAACCATCAATAAACACAACAAATGAGTCCGCCATGTTTATCCGACTATGCCTTTTGTTCAGCTTGCTACTCATCAACCTCAGCGCACTTGCCGCGCCCATGACAACCGAGCAAGTCCCCGAACCGTTAAAGCCGTGGGTCGATTGGGTACTGCAAGATGACACCCAACGCAACTGCCCCTATCTGTACAACAGCCAATCCCGCGCCTGTAGCTGGCCCTCGCAATTACAATTACAACTCAGCGAAAGTGGCGGTACTTTTAACCAGCAGTGGCAGGTGTTCGATGAAACACTGATTCGCTTACCGGGTGACAGTGAACATTGGCCACAGAGTGTACGCTCAGACAGCGGCGAGTTACTCGTGCAATCGGTCAATGGCATGCCCTACGTCAAACTCCCTGCGGGAACACATACCATTCTGGGATTATTCCGCTGGAGCAAACTGCCCAAATCTCTACGCGTCACACCAGAATCCGGACTGATTCAACTACAAGTAAATAACAAACTCATTGAGCAGCCGCAATTCAATCAACAGGGTCAACTCTGGTTAACCCAAGGCTCTAGTGGAACGGTCAGCGAAGATAATTTAGACATCCAAGTCTTCCGCAAAATCAGCGACAGTCATCCGGTACTCGTCACCACCTCCATCAAGCTACGCGTGTCTGGTAAGCAACGAAACACCACGCTCTCACCTGTATTGCTTGATGAATTCACTGCCTTGAGCATCAACAGCAAGCTCCCTGCACGCATGGAAGCAGGCAAAGACGGACAGCCTACACAATTGCAAGTACAACTGCGCCCCGGTGAATGGACTATTGAAGTGACCGGGCGCGCATTCGCCGCTCAAACCGACTTTACCTTGCCAGTGAGCAAAGCGCCGTGGCCACAGCAGGAAGTCTGGGTATTTGAAGCCGATACTAAAATGCGTCAAATCGAGGTGTCTGGCGTCAACAGTATCGACCCCAGCCAGACTCGCCTGCCGTCACAATGGAAGTCACTACCTGCCTATTTACTTGCGCCGGAGCAAACACTCAAGCTCAATGAAATGCACAGGGGCGTCAGTCAGGTGGGACAAAATGAGTTAAACCTACGCCGTGAAATGTGGCTCGATTATGACGGCAAAGGCTACACCATTAAGGACAGACTTAACGGTACCATCCGCCAGCAATCACGCCTGAATGCCACGCCAACGCTGGAACTTGGCCGCGTCAGCATCGACGGACGTGATCAATTCATTACCCGTGAAAGCGAAGGTAAAGCCGGTGTAGAAATTCGCCGTGAATCCATTAATTTGAATGCAGAAAGTCGTTACACTGGCAGCCGCGCCCAGCCTCCGGTTAATGGCTGGGAACATGACTTACAATCTGTGAATACCACACTTCACCTGCCACCGGGTTGGGGACTTTTCTCAGCAACCGGCACGGATAATCTACCGAATAGCTGGGTAAAAAACTGGAGCCTACTCGACTTCTTCTTAGTGCTGATTATCGCGATTTCCGTCGCCTATCTTTACAACCCGTTATGGGGTTTTCTGGCGTTGGTCACCTTGGTATTCACCTGGCATGAGCCGAATGCGCCGCGTTATATTTGGTTGAATTTACTGGCCGCGATTGCCCTGCTTCGGGTACTCCCGGACAGCTGGTTTAAGCGTAGTGTCAATCTGTACCGCTGGGCAAGCTTGCTAGCCCTCGCGCTGATACTGCTGCCCTACACCATCGACACCATTAAAACCGGACTATACCCACAACTGGAAAATCGCTATGGACGTGTACAAGTTAATAACACCGGCGTCTCCGGCACGATGAGTATGTCAACTAACGATGAAATTCAGGTGGAGATGGCGCAAGACATGTCGAATGACAGCATGCTGCAACGTGCGCCCGAAATCGCCATGAAACCACGCCCGAAAGTGAGTTCCTCCATCGTGTCAAAAGAGTACAACAGCTATGCCGGTAAAAAACTCGCGCCGCGCAAAGCCGATCTAAAATCCATCGATCCCAATAGCATGATTCAAACCGGCCCAGGCTTACCACGCTGGACAGGTTATAAGCGCATCAATCTCAGCTGGTCTGGCCCTGTTAAAGCCGATGAAACCAGCCGCCTGATGCTGATTAATCCATTCCTGAATGCACTGATTAAATACTTCGGTATCGCGCTATTACTCGGCCTGACATGGCGCTTACTCAGCCTGAATAAAGGCTTCAGCTGGAACCCAAAACAATGGTTTAAGCGCAGCATCGTTCCGGCACTCGCCCTGTGCATATTGCCTGCAATGTTTATGGCGCCTGAGCCTGTACAGGCAGACACCTTGCCCAGCGAACAAATGCTTCAGGAATTAAAACAACGCCTGACTCAGGCTCCGGAGTGTTTACCGGAATGCGCGCAGATCGAGCAGATGCAAATCTCTATTGCCGATAACGCGCTGCAAGCCCGACTCCGCGTACACGCCGTGATTGATACCGCGATTCCTCTGCCCGGTAGCCAAGGCACGTGGTTGAGCCAGCAAGTCATGGTGAATGGAGAACCCGCGCTGGCGATTCAACGCGACCAATCACAACAACTGTGGATTGCCATTCCTAAAGGTCAAAGCAATGTGGTGCTGAGCGGCGCGCTGCCTAACCGTAATAGCGTGCCACTGCCCCTACCACTCAAACCGCACTCCGTGACATGGCAAAGCAGCGATAAAGATTGGACGCTGGATGGCATTAAAGACAACGGCAGCACCGAGTCACAGTTACAGCTCAACCGTGTACTCAGCAAAGACGCCAAGGCACTTCGGGAACAAGCTCAAAGCACGCTGCCAACCTTTGTAAAAATCCAACGGCATTTAAATCTGGGACTGGACTGGACGGTGGAAACCACGCTGACGCGCTACTCGCCACTGGACACGCCGCTGAGCCTGAACATTCCGCTACTGGCTGGCGAACAGCCAATGAGCGAACAACTCAGCATTAAAAACGGTCGGATAAAAATCAATCTGAGTGCCCAGCAAAAACAAGCGCGTTGGTCATCACGCCTTAACAGCACCGACCAACTCGTGCTAACCGCGACTCAGAGCAATGATTTTCTGGAAAGTTGGCAAGTCGCCACCAGCCCTGTTTGGCACCTGAAAAGCAGCGGCATTCCGGTGAATCAATACCGTAATCAAGACCAACAAACCGTGCCGGTGTGGTATCCGTGGCCGGGTGAAAGTCTGACGCTGGACATGAGCAGACCGGAAGGTGTCGCGGGTCAAACCGTCACGATTCTCAGCAGCCAAATGCACATAAACACCGGCAAACGCGCCAATAACGTCACGCTGACCATGAATATCCTCAGTAGTCGTGGTGTGTTGCATGAGATCCAGTTGCCAAAGAATGCTGATGTAAAACAACTGCATATTGATGGCACCGCGCAACGCATTCAAAACACGGACAACAAGCTCAGCCTAACGCTAAAACCCGGCAAACAAACTGTGTCGGTGGAATGGCGCGAGTCGGATGTACTGACCACGCACTATCAGTTCCCAGAGGTAAATACCGGCCTGCCAAGTGTGAATGCAAACTTCACCATTAAGCTACCGCGGGATCGCTGGGTGCTGTGGGTAGATGGCCCAACCTCTGGCCCTGCCATTCTATTCTGGGGTGTGTTACTGGCACTATTGATACTATCGCTGGCACTGGCCGCGTCTAAATATACCCCGCTGAAAAGTTGGCAGTGGTTCCTGCTCGGCATTGGACTGAGTCAGACGGAAACCGGCCTGATGATTCTGGTGATACTCTGGTTATTTGCCATCGCCTCCCGTGAGAAACTCACGAGGAAGCTCAGCTATGCAAAGTTTGATTTGATGCAAATCAGTTTGGTAGGGCTGACCGTGGTTGCGCTGGGCGTACTGGCTGCAGCGGTGGCCAATGGCTTGCTGGGTAGTCCCGATATGCAGATTGTCGGCAATGGGTCGAATGCTTACTCGCTGAATTGGTATCAGGACAGAGCGGGTGAAGTATTGGCGCAGCCGTCAATTGTTAGTGTACCGCTGTGGATTTATCGGGCCCTGATGTTGGCATGGGCACTTTGGTTAGCGATGTCGGTACTGGGCTGGTTGCGCTGGGGCTGGCAGGCTATGAATGTCGGTGGGCTTTGGATGAAGCGGCCTGTTAAGGAGGCTGGTGATGATGGGCGTGGGTGGTTTGGGCGGAAAAAGAAGTCTGAGGCAAAGCTTCCAACTACTGATGAAGCGGTTGTGCCTGCTGAAAAGTAATTGTTTTGACAGGAACACTGGGATCTATTTCTTTTAGAAGCGGATCTTGGCGTTTCCCTCATCACGCAATTCACTGATTTTCTCGCCTAATGTGAGCCTAGTTTTTTGGAGGCTCACATTCATTGACCAATACTCGAGCATGTACACTCTAAAGATCATCATTTAAAAATGACAGGCCCATCCAGAATCCAAGTTAACATAAAGCACTCTATGAGTGATGATTGAGAGACAAACGAAAGCCAAGGCTATTGTTACGAAATGATGGAAAGCCATAGTAACGACAGGCAGATCGGCAACCTTTTGTACCATCAAGCCAAGAGCCACCACGCAATACACGCCCTTTATCTATGCCTGATGTTAATGAACCGTTAGATTTAAGCTCCATGTTAGATGAATTAGGGTATTCTACATACCAATCCTGACACCATTCCCAAACGTTTCCATGCATTGCATAAAGCCCCCAATTATTTGGAGGCAAAAGTTTTACCGCAACTGTTTTTCTTCTGTACTTACGATCATTACCGATCACATGAACCCCTCTAGCATCAAAGTTGACCTCACTAAAATCAATCTGATCCCCAAAATAAAACGAAGTTGTTGTCTCTGCTCTACAAGCATATTCCCACTGCACCTCACTTGGGAGGCACAGTTTTAACTCAGGTTCTAGAGTGTTAATTTTGTTGATAAACATCTGAGCATCTTCCCAGCTGACGGAGTCCACTGGATTATTCTTACCATTAAAACTGCTAGGGTTCCCCTCCATTACAACCTCCCATAAAGCTTGTGTAACAGTCGTATCCGCTATCCAAAAGCCTTCTCCGAGCTCTACCTCATGCTGAGTTTCGCTACTAACCCTCTCCGGCTCATTATCTGGTGAGCCCATTAAAAATACTCCCGGTTCACACCAGCGGAAGGCCTGCTGTACGCCTTTGTAGGTGAAGCTCATCCATAGACCAAATTCATCTTCTCCCCAGCCACTAGCCCATGGTTGAGGAAAAATTTTAGGATATATTTTATGAATGCGATTATTAAACATAGTGAATACAAAAACTCTCAGATTACATGTGATTTACTTCGAATAATTACCGAGATGCTCACTTATCCCCTCATATAGTCTAGTCAACTCATGGAGAGTATCCTCCCCTCCAGATAGATTGACTCCCGTAATATCTTGCAAGGGAAATGGCTGGGCAAGTACACCGACCCACACTGGGATAATAATTTTACCTTTACTTTTCACTTCATTGATTTCCTTTTCACTTAGAGGTGTAAAAACAGAGTCAGAAACAATAACTAATACAATCTTTGACTCGCTAAGAGCACTTTTCGTCTCCCCTAACCAGTCATCCCTTGCTCCAATACTTTTCTCATCAAAGAAAACCGATATATTCCTCTTTCTTAGATAACGATATAATGTTTTTGCTACTACACTGCTTTTTCCAACATGTTTTGCGTAACTGATAAAAACCTCAAATTTATCACCAACTCTTGCATACCCCCTGATAGGCGAATTATCGTCACTACGGGCAAGGCGAAAACCGAAATTGAAGTCACTATCTGTTGGAGCTCCACGGTTACGAAAAGCAGAACGACAAAGCCTTCCCCTACGAACCCAAGAGCCTCCACGCAATACACGGTTATCACCCACCACAGGTCCCTCTGGATCGATAACAGGCTTATTATTAAATGACTCAAACCAATCTTCACACCATTCCATTACATTTCCATGCATTTCGTATAAACCCCAAGCGTTCGGGGGATAATCTTTAACACCTGAAGTTGCTCTTAAGGCTCCTTCTCCCCAGCCCTCATAGTCATCCCAATTACCTCGATAATTCACGTCTTTAAGTGATAAGTCTTGATTAAAATTAAATGCACTTGTGCTACCTGCTCGGCAAGCATTCTCCCATTCGGCCTCACTTGGAAGTCTTAGATTTAATAATGGGTATTGCTCATATGTACATGAAAGAAAGTCTTGAACGTCATCCCAACTGACTTGCTCAACAGGTTTATTCTCAGCTTTGAAGTAACTCGGATTATCACCCATCACAGCTTGCCAAAGCGCTTGAGTACACGCGGTGTCCGCCAACCAGTAACCTTGTGTTAAGGTAACTAAGTGCTGAGTTTCTCTTTCATAGCGTCCATTTTCGGTTTCAGGCGATCCCATTCTAAAAGTAGTCGGCTCTATCCAGCGAAACCACTGTTCGATGCCGTTTAAAGTCACTTGAGCTTTTAAACCTACTTCATCACGAATACAAACATCCGCCCACTGGGGTAGCTGAGGCATTCTGGGATGCACTAACAAACTCTGATACCAAAAGCCAGAATATTGATTTTGATACTTGATTTGATCCTCAGAAGAAAATTCTTCTGTATTGCTATGATGAATCGGGGGGTTCCAATACCAACGATAAATATCACCGTCTTGGTTTTGAGTTTCAGCATACAGCCCCTTAGCATCATAACCAACACCCATTGCCCAATCAGGCTTAGTCAGTCGCTCAATATGCACCTCTTCACCCGCCAGATAAAAGCATTGACTAGGCTTCAGTTCATCCAATGAAACCAGCTTATTCTCTACACCTCCCTCTTCAAGATGCTGCTGATTCAATGCATATGACGACCTGACATTAAACTCTGCTAGTGGTACGCCTTGGCTAAAGTCAGATCCATTCTTCAGCGCGCTATCTTTTGGTAACAAACTCAAGGTATCGCTACCTTTTTGGCACAGCAGATAAGTATTTGTTTGAGAGGATTTCTGATTATAAAACTGCATAAACAACTGCATCGATTCTGGCGAATTCACCAGATAATCCGGCAATGTATGTGCGGATTGTCTATCGCTAGACATCAACACCCCTAACATCGCAGGGAGATGCGCACTTCGCTTATCTCGCCATATACCGCTGTGCTGTCGCGCCAATGTATCTTCGGTAAATGCCTCCAAGCCTTCGCCACCTTCAGCCTTTTCTTTTAAGGCTTTGAGTAGTTGCTGCCAATGCAACGTGGCTGCTTCCACTTCTTCTTGATAGCAAGGGTCTAAGTGTTCCCCCATCAAGTTTGCCAGTATCAGCATTTCCTCATGCAGTTGCGTTGGAAATACATGGCGATGATAGTCCCGCAGCAGCTTTACTATGGTGTTAGCGAGTTGCGGTTGTTCAGTGGCTAGCTGTTTAAAACGTTCCCTATGCTTTTCTACACTCTTCGCTTTAAAGTAAAAGTCCACACTGGATGGCACAACATCATCACTTAACCAACAAGCCGCCTCAGTACCCACATCCTGTTTAAGTGCAGGCAAGCGGTGACGTACTGCTCTTAATAAAGCAGGCTCAATGGTGACTGCCGGAGACAGCCATGCCAGTAGATCTTCCTCTGCCTGTCGCCGCTGCGCCTTTTGAGTGACGGTGGCCCATTGGGTAATATTCAGAGGGCTATTTCGCGTCCATTGCACACAGTCAAAAGTAGCAATCACTTCGGCAGTTAAGTAACGGGAAGCTAGTGGCACGAGCGCCATTGGTTTATGTCCCAATCTCGCTAATTGCTTTCCAAATATTAGCCAGTGCTCAAGCGCTTTTCCTGTGCTGTCTAACAAACCTAAATCACTAAGAATAAACACTTTAGTTTCAGGCTCTGGCATTCGCCATTGTTTGGTTTGATACCGCTCACCCTTACGAATTCTGATTACTTTTTTGGGCAGGTCAATCAGCTCCAACACTTTCAACCCAGTGGTTCCGCGTAGTTGCTTCAGCTGATCAAGTAGTTGGTTGTAATCATCATTAAATAGCTCGGTACGACTAGGCCGCTCAACAATGACTTGAACACTGGCAGCCCATTGCGCTCTGGATTTTTGAGGAATTCTATTGGGGATTTCGGCCTGCGATATCTGCTTTATTAAACGAGCGGTATCGACTTGTCGGGTATGTTTTATTTCACTGAGCAAGCGTTGTAACACAGGCCACAGTTTAGCCCAGCGCACCAATGGTTCTTTTGTCGGTGGCTCGACATCGGCAGCTTCTACACTATCAAGATCCAGCGCGGGTATTTTTGGATACCATTCCGGTAGCTCGTATTCTTCATTTTCAGGCTCTGGTAAGACATCACTGGCGACGCGCTTCACGACACGATAGTAGTGAATGGGTTCGTGGGTGGCCTCATCAGGTTCAATGTCTGGTTCTTCAGGCGGTGGAGGCTGTACGGGGACAGCTTCAGGCTCAATGTCCGGCAGTACGAGTTCTATTTTTCGTTCGGGTGCCTGATAGCACGATAGCTCAGCAAGCGCCCGCAAAGCTTCCTCATCAAACAGAATCAAATTCTGTAATAAGTCCGCTCGGTTAATACGTTTGCTGTGGTGTCGAAAGCTACTCATCAATATCCGGTTCTGTGCTTTGCTGCATGCCGGGGTATTTTTTTAGCGCGAAGTCTTTGATCATACTGAGTAGTGCTAGCTGGCGCTCTTTACCTTCTGGCGCAAGCTCATCTAATACCCGCAGCATGTCGAGATATTCTGCTTGTCCCGGCGGAGTCACGCCTAAACCTTCAGCCTCTACCCGATCCTGATATAGCTGACTGGCTGCTTCAATCAATACGTCGGTATCAAATCTGGATTGATCAACTAACTGACCCGCCTCATCCCGTTCAATGGCTAGCGTGTCTTTGTCTGTATTCACTGTTTTGGGGAAGTGAAAAGTCGCTCTTTCAATCAAGTGTTTGATTAATGCAGGCTCTTTTTTCGGCAGGCTTAAATCCAATACCAAACAACGTCGGACAAATGCCCCCGGCAGTTGGCGGTCTTCATTGGTGGTTATAATCACCAGTGGTCTGGGGATTTCGTCGGTATCGTTGACCCCGATGGTTTGATTGATCCACGGCACTGTAAATTTCCCGTTATCCAGTGTTTCAAGCAAGCTATTCGGCAAGTCAGCATCTGCTTTATCAATTTCATCCAGCAGTAATACCACGCCTTTTTGTGCATCCGTAGTTTCATCTGCTTGAAACAATGGATGATTGCATTTGCGTTTCGCGGCATCTTCCCATGCGAACGCCCACCATAAGATTCCGGGACTGAGATAGCGTTCTGGTTCTAATTCTTTCTCAACGTCTTTTTCTTTGCCGGTCACACTGAGCACCTGCGCATTCCCCAAGCGACTCACTGCATCGAAGCGATACCATAGATCTTGAATCTCGGTATGGGCATCCACGACCTGAGACATAAACCGTCGGTTTAGCACTTTAGCGGCTGCACGGGCTAGCTGGCTTTTTCCTGTACCGGGTTCGCCTCTGACCAGCAATGGGCGCCCTGAGGCTAGTGCTGCACGAATGGCTTGAGCACTGCGCCCATCGAACACATGGACACTTTCACGCCAGGTGCCAGTGGCTTTTAGGCGGTGGGTGAGTTGCACAAACTCATCGACATTGGGGATATTCATGCGTTAATTGTCCTGTTGATCGAAGTGAGGAATCGGTTTACCGCCGACATTAGGTTGTGTTCCGGAGAGTAGAATACCTGCTGCTGGTCTGCGATACCAAACCGGACTAAGGTGAGCTGATCCAGCTCATTTAGAAGCTGCTCACAGGTATCGCTGTAGTCTTTATCGTTTTCTAAATCAGAACACTCAATTGCTAAGATATGGTGTTCTTGATGCCAGTTGTCTGAGCGACGAATTTCTAATTCAGCATTCAGCTTTGAAATTTCTGTTCGACTAAGTCTACTGCCGCTATCTTTTTTCAAATCCTTAAAGACCTGATTCCAGACTTCCAACATTAATTGATTGGTTTTTTCGGAAACTTTCCACGTTCTCACACGTTTATTATGAGTAATATGTTTGCCACTCAGGATTGATCCCTGAGCATTGATATTAGCTTGCCTCTGGTAGCTTCGAGATACAATTATTTCCACGCCTCCCAGTGTGGAAACAGGTAACTCAAAGTAAACAGCGGTTGCATGATCTCTGGAGGGTGTTAAACGTTGGATATAATCATCATCCACCGATGCGAGTACCAACCAGCCAAGAAGCTGTTCTACAGCACTTTGGATATTACTATGATGTTCACGAGCCGCTTTGAAGTGTCTTCCTCGCTTATCAAAACAGTTTTGGGCTGCATTCATCAACACCGTAGTTATTACCGGAACACTGCTATCGCCTTGCTTCAATGTTGTGATTAGGCTCGTTGCGATAGCGTTACTGGAGTCACCTACTAACTTATCTAACTTCAGTTTTTGTAAGAGCTTTTCCAGCTCATCCCGAATAGCGTCACGGAAAATCTCAACGCCATGTGATTCCAGCTCGAAGACTATATTTTCTTTGATGGTTTCGAGAAATTCAGAATCTGAAGATTCGGGAATGTGCGGATGTTCTGATTTTGGTAAGGCGATATTATCGAGCAATTGAGCGAAGTGATCTGCCTGTAGTTGTTCCAGCGGAGTTATCACCATGTCGCCGAGGTTGGCCATGATACCGCTGACTTTTAATTCTATCTGTTGGTAGAGATTTAACTTTTCATGTTGATCTGGTGCGACGCCTGCACCTAACTCTTCAATATCCTCTTCTTCAGAAGCAACAAATTCGTTCCAATGCCTAATCACCTCACGCCGAGCTTTAGATTTGTTGAATTCAAAAGTATCCGCTCGGATGGGATGGATTCGCTGATCAAAACTCCCTCGTTCCTGAATTTTCATCAGCTCGTACATGCAGTACTCTGACTCGAAATAAGGCTTGCTGAATATCGTAATGACGTGCTCCGCTTCAGCGATTTTATCCATGAAGCTGCTTATACGATCTTTGTACTTGAGTTCTTGCTTATCGTAAATTAACTCTATGCCACGCGCTTTACAAAGCGGATCAAGTTGGGCAACTAGCTTAGTCTTATCATCGACACCCCAAGAATAAGAAACAAACACCTTCACAGCTTCAGCCACAGCAAGTCCTTTACTGATTTGTAGGATTAGTGGCTTGATTCTAAATTAAATCACCGATCAAAGGAAAATATTAACGGTGGTGTCTCAACATCATTAAGAAGCGAATATTCCGTAACATTGCACTCTTATCGACAAACACCACGGCAGCCCCTAATATGACTCTTAAGACTTGGCCCAAGGAAACAAGATGAAAGCGTTAAAAGACCACTACACAAGAGAAGAATACCTTGCTTTTGATGATGCCTCGCCAGAGAAGCACCAATTCTATAATGGTGAAATCTTTGCAATGTCTGGTGGTAGCTTTAACCACGCCCTTATCGGAACAAATGCAACGCATCAGTTACAGGCTCGTCTTGCTGGCTCACCCTGCCAAACTATGAATAGTGATATGCGCGTCACCACGCCAAGTGGTTTAAACACCTATCCGGATGCTTCAATTTACTGCGGTGATCCTGAGCTTACTGACAACTCACACACATTGCTCAACCCGGTATTGATTGTGGAAGTGCTATCACCCAGCACTCGCAACTATGACCAAGGTGATAAGTTCACTCATTACCGCTCGATTCCTTGTTTGCAGGACTACTTATTGATTGAATCAGAATTTGTTCATATCGCTCATTACCAACGTCAGGGGAAACATGAGTGGTTGCTGCGTGAGTACGATTCTCTGGAGGATGAGCTAAACCTCTCGTCTGTTAAGCTACAGGTCACCGTTGCGACTTTTTACGATAATGTGAAGTTCGATTGAGCTAGCACAGCGATATCTCAATAAACTCTAAAACGCTCATTCTCTCAAAATCAACAAACTTGCTCGTTGCAACGGCTAGCACCTAAACTCTTCATATCACCCAACAATTAAGCTATATTCAAGCTAAAGTGTATAAAGAGTAATACTATGAAAACTGTAATATCGCTATCTATCTCCCTGACAATCTCCATACTGTTAGTGGCTTGCGGCAGTTCAGAATCCACCAGCAATGGAGGAAATAATTTTGGTGGTGGTTCGCTAAAACTTAAATTAGCGGCCTCAGATGCTGATCTAGAGTCTCAAATAAAAGCTTCCTTACTCAACAGCTATGGCTCACTCAACCATTATTACTCTGAATATGAGAGTGGTGAAACTGCTGCAGATACCGCTACAGATACTGCAGGTGCAACGGACCCTTCATCTCCTGACTCATCAACAACCAACACTCAGGAGTCTGGTGTTGATGAAGCGGATCGCCTTAAAACAGATGGCACCTACCTCTATGTCAGCGCACTCGAAGAGCCGAGCATCAGCATTTATAAAGCAGAAACAGGCGCTGCCCCGCTGGTTGCGACACAAGCATTATCAACGCTTAACAATGCACCGCTTAGCGGTCTCTATTTACGTGAGTCTGAAAATCAGCTGCTGACGATTTCAGGTGATGGTCAAAATGCTTATGCATTTGACGATATGTGGTTTACCCCTTATTACTGGCAAAACCGCACTACGGAAGTTTTTAATCTGGATATCAGCAATCCGGAAGCACCCACTCAGCAAGCCAAGCTAAGTATTGATGGCCAGCTTATCAGTAGTCGCCGGATTGGTAGTTATTTGTACTTGGCAACGCGCCACACGCCTATGCCAGACGGTGTGATTGCATACCCTTATTCAGAAGAGGAAGTTAGCGCCAATCGTTCCATTATCGACGAAGCCACGCTCAGTGATTTGTTGCCAAGCTACCAAATCAACGGGGGCGATAAACAAACCCTGTTTGACAGCGGCGATTGTTTCTTAACCGATTATAACAATGTGAGTCATCAGCAAAGCAGTATTATCAGTGTGGTTGCGATTAACTTAGATGCCGCCTCCCCCGAGCCGGAAGCGAAGTGTTTTGTGGGGGATGCAGAAACGCTTTATGTGTCCACCAGCGCGTTATATCTGGCTACTACGGGCTATCAGTACAGTACGAGCAATGGCATTTCAGTCTACAGCGGCGCGCCAACCACCGAGATTCATAAATTTGCACTTGATGGCAGCGATGCAGCGTACAAAGGCTCGGCTAGTCTTCCCGGACATTTAGGCTGGCAGCAAGACCTGAAACCATTTCGTATGAGTGAATACAACGATATCTTGCGTGTCATCACCTATACCGGCGCTCAGGAAAGCAGTATCGACTCACCCGCTCATTTGTATACCGTGGCAGAAAATGCCAGCGGCGATGATCTGGAGATTATTGGCGAGCTGCCCAATGAAAACCGCCCTGACCCGCTGGGCAAAGTCGGAGAGCAAATCTACGCCACTCGTTTTATTGGTGAGAAAGGCTATCTCGTTACGTTCCGCATGACCGACCCGCTGTATATTATCGACTTATCCGACCCTGCGGATCCATTCATTGCCAGTGAGCTTGAGATCGATGGCTATTCTGATTACTTACATCCGGTCGGTGAGAATTACCTGTTAGGCATCGGTAAAGATGCGATTGCAGATACGCAATCCGACACTGGCGATGGCCGTGGTGCATGGTATCAAGGTGTAAAACTATCCTTAATTGATATCAGTAATCCTCAGGCTCCTTTTGAAAAGGAAACAATTATAATCGGTAAACGCAGTACTGAAACTGCGGTATCACAAAGCCATCATGCATTGACCACACTGCAAACGGGAACCACGCTAAAGATGGCTTTGCCGATTAGTTTGCATGACACGGTTCAGACCTATGACTACTATGATTATGATGAAAGTGATCCTTGGTATTACTACAGCTGGACGCGTGACGAGCTTTACCGCTTGAATATTGATACGTCCACCGGTGATATTTCTGTATTACCCAGCATTGTTGCTGAGAGTAATGACTCAGGGACTAACTACTCCACATACGCCGGATCAGACCGCTCTGTCATGATTGGTGATGAGGTTTATTATCTTCATAAGGATGAAATTAAAACCACCGCGGATATTGTTTCTGAGCAGTGAATCCCTGCCTCTGTGGCTAACGATGCGATTAATAAACTTACGATTGCGGCGGCCGGGATAGTCTACACAAACGGCTCAGCCTGAGGTGGTATACACCAACACCTCAGGCAGGTCATTCGCTTAGTACTCAGAAGATGCGTCTTTCACTTCTTGCACGCACCGTGCTGAAATCATCATCAATCAACAGTCGTCCGTTTACAAAAACCGGCCTTAGCAAATTAATGTCGTCAACCAAGGCATCCTCACGAATAGTGGTGATTCCTTGTGGCGTACTGATAAGCGCCAGGCGTCCTTTTTTGGAGTGTTTAGCCTTATCTGTGACAGGTTGTTTAAACACATCACGCCATTGCTCGTCTACTCTAACCGCAGAGGCTTTCATGGCAAAGCCCAGCGTATCACGGTCGACTTTTTGCAATAACCCACCACCCATACCAAAAGCAATGTTATCTGCTGAAAACCCTGCATCTTTGATATTTCTGAGAATGACTTCGATGGATTCAAGATTCACGCCATCACCCTGAATCACTCGCACGCAGTCAGCTAATACTTTGTAACCCTTGCGGTTTACCGTACCACCAAACTCGGCATACAAGCGCTCCAATACTTCAAGTACAACTACTTCAGGTTGACCAGAATCAGGACGTACCACTAATGTCGCACCACTGTCTTCGACTTGCTGACGTAATTGTTTACCCCAAATATTGCTGACTGCGTTGTATATATCGTAAGAGTCAGAGACAACAGCAAACATTGCACCATCACGACCAAACTGTTTCAGAATATTTGCATAAGCATCAGCTTCATTATCTTTGCCCCATGCTGTCATTGTGGAGTGCTCAGTAGCAGGAATCGAGAAGCCAGCCATTTCTGCAGCGTAGTAACGTCTCGCTGCGACTAAAGCTGATAAGGTATCCGTTCCCTGAAAACTCACTAAGTGAGCCATACCACCCAAGGCTGCTGACTCTTGTGATGACACTCCTCGTGCACCAAAGTCGTGGAGTGCAAACGGTAATTTAGCTGAAGGATCATCACTAGTCTCATCTAAATAACGAGCGATGATTTTCTTGGTATACCATGACAGCGTTGCGACAGTCGCTGGATACCAAATGGCACGCAATAAAGCAGTCTCTAAATAAGACGTCAGCCAGTAAGCTTCTGAGTCTGTGTTTTTAATTTGCACCAACGCATTACCTGTTGGTAGCACGCTACCCTCAGCAACAGCTTGTATTTCAACCGGTAGATAGCCACCGTGTTTATTAATAATGGATTCCCATCCTTGCCGATAGAATGGCACACCGTGAACGGTCAGTACCAACTCCGCCTCATCAACATCATCCGTGGTGATAGGCTTTGACAAGTACTGTTTGAGAAAGGCTTGTAAACCAAAAAAGACTGCGGAATCAAAAACTCCCCCTCGCGCTTCGATGTACGATGACACTACGCTGGTGTTAGCAGGGTATTGTAAGTAGTGACTGGCTTTGTAGCTGTCTGTATTTAATAAGATATTGCTGAACATTTGAGAATCCCTCTAGTTCGTTTTAATGATGAATACTGGTCTATCCAGTATTCTGTGAGTGCCTGTAACAGGTTTAGATATAATCGTGCTTGTTGTTAGCGCTAATCGATCATTGCATTGATGATGTGAAAGTGATCTTCAAACATGCGCTCCGGATCAACTTCACCGAGCGGCACCCAAAAGGCATGTTTGGCGTCATCACTACCTTTCACCACTGGTAATCCCTTAGCATCGGGCTTTAACTCAATTAAAAAGACATGCGTAATGGTGCGCCCTCTTGCCGAGCGGTGAGGATCGTCAAATACCTGCTCTTTGACGATTGAACCAGCCAATACAGGCGCAGGTACTTTGATTCGGGTTTCTTCCCGTAGCTCCCTAATCACGGCATCCTGCAACTTTTCCTGTGGGTTAATAAAACCACCCGGTAAGGCATACAGACCCTTACCCGGATTCGCTTTGCGTTCCACCAATAACACATGACCAGATTGCACCACCAAAGCATCCACGGTGACAAATACAGGCTCATAAGGCGCTGCTTCCCAGCCTTGTTTATACTTCTGGATAAAACGCCATTCTGCCGCAATTGCCTGATAAGCATCAGATTCTTTAAAGGTTGTGAGTTGCTCACGAACAGATTCAGGATACTGGTCGCTTATCTCACCACTTAAGAAATAAGCTTCGCGTAGCGGTGTGGCAGACAGCGATTCATAAGCATCGACATTTACCGACGTCCACTGCGGAAATAACGACAAATAGTAAGAACTGTGGTCCTTAGAGTGCCCACACAAACCTATCGATAACTTCTGCCCTACTTTTGGGTGGTATTGGCATGTGATGCCGTGAACCGTTTTTTGCACCCGACTCAGCCAGTTTTGTTCGTTGTACACATCATCCAGTAGTGGTGCAATGATCAAGCGATTCCGTACCTCTTCAGGAAAACTGGACAGGATAAACTGCTCTCGCTCTGAGTACGTCCAGGGGTTACGAATACAACGTGGTTGTGCGCTGGAACCAATCAGTACAATGACTCGTTCCGCTTTTGTTAATGCGGTAGTCACGACTTTATGATGGCCAAGGTGGAATGGTTGAAATCTGCCGATAAAGACAAGGTAGTCATATTGATATGACGAGGTTGCACGTGATGTACGCAGCCCTAAGGTCTGTTTTTTCATGGTCAGCAAGCTCCTTACTGATAAATTGTGTTCAACCGGTCTATCCGGATGGGCTTTTAGTAAACCATGGTTAATCAGTCTGTGTCTATACCGCTCATCGCAACAATCCAACCTGTGATGCACTGTCACCAGTCGTTTCTTATAAGCATCTAAAATGAGTCCCAAAGCACTGCAAACTGTATTATTAAGGTGTATTACGCACAAAATTTTTACATCATAAACAAACACCTGCACTAATAGCTTAAGTACTTTTGTTAGCTATTTGCCTTATCTGAACAAGAAATGAACCTACTCCCGCCCAAAACACTGAATATTAGTCAATCGCACAAAACCTCCATACTCAAAGAACGTTTTTCGCGCGTTTATTTGCTGATTTGTATTATAAATACTCAACATGGATGATATTCATGATCGATACAATAGAAGACAATGAAAACTCCCCATTGGAGTACCTGATCACAGGTGCTGTAGTGCTGTTTTTCGGCGGCCTGTATTACTACATAAACCATGGAAGCCAGTATGAGCCAGACTCTGCCTCTTTGGCATTTAGTGGTCAAAACACTCCGTCGATAAGCTCTGCTCCCTCATTATTTACTGGAGCAGCTGGTTTAGCTGTTGCTACTAACAGGCCTGATTCCGGTGACATGGGCAACGCCAGCTCTGACAAGCAACAAGTCCAAGCTGTGTCAGATCATAGCGATGAATCACAATCATCAATCGCAGATGCTGCCGCACAAAATATACCCACCACTGAAGCACCAGAAACCGCCGCAAAGCTTCAGGCAGAAGAAGAATTGGCCTCACTAGAAGCAAAGAAGAGTAAGCTTGAAAGTGATGTCGCAAAGCTGGAAGCCGATAAACAAAAACTTCTGGATACAAACACCACTTTGGCTGCCCAAGCAGACGCCTCAATCGAGAAAATTGAGCAGACTCAACAGACTGTAGCAGTGCCGGCACCAAACAATGGCGCTGATGCTCAGCAAACCGACTCATCTCAGGCAAACTCTCCTGATGGCAAAGTCTATCTATTACCTGATGGCCGCAAAGTGGATATCGCTGATAAGGGCTTTGAAGGTTTGTTGAAGCAGGCACTGAACGAAAAAGTGGTCGATACACCGATTATTTTTGATGGCATTTACTTCGAATCCGGAGCCGCCGAGCCGAACCAACAGTCGCAAGATCAGATCCTGGCAACGACTGCACTCATCAACACACACAAGGATGTGAACATCCTAATCAAAGGTCACAGCGATGACACTGGCGATACTAAGTCTAATACCTTGTTATCACTAACCCGCAGTAATTACATGAAAAATGCATTAGTAGAGCTTGGCATTGATGCACGCCGAATTAAGGTTGAAGGAGTGGGTTCATTGGAGCCTATCGCACCCAACAACACACCCGAAGGACGCAATTCAAACCGTAGAATCGAACTGATTTTACTCAACTAAACAAACTCATTTAAAATCCGGAGAAAGATAGAATGGATAATATACTCTCACCGATTACCGATACATTAGGGCCAGCAGCAAGCGGATCATTAGGGAAAGCTTTAATCGGGCTGCTTATTTTAGTCGTCGGCTTATTGATCGTTAAATTTCTGGCGTCATTTTTCAAACGCCTTTTGGGTAAGGTCGGCTTCCTAGAGCAACACAATCTGGCTGCGCCAATTGCCTCTCTGGCAAAAGCAATCATGACCATCTTTGTACTGATTGCAGTACTTCAACACTTCGGATTGACAGGTGTGCTTGATCCGCTCAAGGAAATGGTTAATAAATTCCTGGGAGTCATTCCAAACATTATCGGCGCTGGCGTGATTGCTTATGCAGGTTGGATCATCGCTAAAATTGTCGCTGAATTAACCGGTGCAGCTCTAAACAAAGTCGACCAGAATCTTCTGGCTAAGACGGGTAATTCAGAGCTGAAAGTCGCAAAGCTGGGTAGCTCATTTATCTTTGCAGCGATCTTATTACCGATCATTGTTGCGGCATTAGGTGTTTTGAATATTCCTGCTATCTCCCGCCCTGCTTCGGAAATGATTAACAAACTCATGGCTGCTATTCCAAATATCATTGGTGCGGGCATCATATTAGTGGTGGCTTATTTCGTTGCTAAATTCGTTGTACAGATGCTGGGTGGCATTCTGGATGGCATGGGCGTCGATGAATTACCAGAAAAGCTAGGGATACAAAGCCTGTTTACTCCGACATTTACACCGTCCAAGTTAGTGGGTGGCGCAATCATGTTCTTCTCTATGCTGACCGCGACAACGGCTGCTGTGAACACATTAGGCATTGACGTTATCTCTTCTATCTTCGCCAAAGTACTTGAGTTTGGAGGTGGCATCTTAATTGGTAGTGTGATCTTAATCGTGGGATATACGCTCAGCAGTATCGCTTACAACAAGCTATCTGAAACAACCAGTGATGGCATTGCCAGTATTGCACGTTTCGCCATTCTTGGACTGGTGATAGCAATGGGTCTTAAGGCAATGGGACTGGCGGACAATATTGTCAATATGGCCTTCGGCTTTACGCTGGGTGCAGTGGCAATAGCGGCAGCGATTGCTTTTGGCTTGGGTGGTCAGGAAGCAGCGAAGTTTGTTGCTAATAACTGGGCTAAGAAGCTTTTCAAAAAGTAAGCATAGTTATAGGTCGATTCCATCGATAATGCAAAGAATCATGGAATCAGATCTTCAGACACAAAAACGGGCGCTATCATCAGCGCCCGTTTTTGTATTTGGGAAAAGCAAAGCTCCTCCCTTATAAACTTTATTAAGCTTTAAGCAAAGGCATCCACCACTCCGGATGATCAAGATACCAATCAATCGTCTTCACGATTCCGGTCTCAAATGTCTCAGCCGGTGTATAGCCTAACTCGCGCTGACTCTTACCCGCATCAATCGCATAACGCCAGTCATGTCCGGCACGGTCTTCAACATAGGTAATCAGATCGATCGACGCTTTACCATTCGCAGGAGCGGCATCAGGGTATTTCTCGCTTAGCTCAGGACGCTCAGCAAAACGCTTATCCATCACTTCACACAGCAGTTTTACGATATCGATATTAGTCCACTCATTGTGTCCGCCGATATTGTAAACCTCGCCCAACTTGTCTTGCTTGAGGATCAAATCAATACCACGTGCATGATCTTCAACATACAACCAGTCACGGATATTTTTACCAGTTCCATAAATCGGTAGTGCCTTGCTCGCCAGAATATTGCTCAGGCATAAAGGAATCAGCTTCTCAGGGAACTGGTAAGGGCCGTAGTTGTTAGAACAGTTACTAGTCGTAACATTCATACCAAACGTATGGTGGTAAGCTCGCACAATGTGGTCAGAAGCGGCTTTACTGGCCGAATAAGGCGAGTTCGGTGCATAGCTATGCTCTTCCGTAAAGGCAGCGTCATTATCGCCTAGCGTACCGTAGACTTCGTCTGTAGATACATGGTGGAAACGGTGATTAGGATTCGCCGTCTCAGGATTCACAATCCACACATTACGCGCTGCTTTTAGCAAGTTGTGTGTACCAACGATATTGGTCTCGATAAACACATCCGGGCCAGAGATCGAGCGGTCAACGTGACTCTCTGCCGCAAAGTTTACGATGGTATCCAGCTCATGCTCAACCATCAGTGACTCAACCAGTGCCTGATCGCCGATATCACCTTTCACAAACACAAACTGCTCGTTATCTTTCAGGTGATCAAGACTGGCTTCATTACCCGCATAAGTGAGTGCATCCAGCACGACCACTTTATCTGCCGGATAGTTTTCTAACCAGTAATACACAAAGTTAGCACCGATAAAACCAGCACCACCTGTTACTAAAAGCTTACTCATAGATTAATCTCTCTGGGTTAATTCTGTCATCATTTTACGTAGGGCAACGCGCCAATGCTCACCGTTCAAACCAAGTGCTTGCCATGTTGTTGTCTTGTCCAGCACGCTATAAGCTGGTCTGCTTGCAGGTGTTGGGTAGTCTGCAGTGGTTAATGGTTTCAGATTAATTTGCTTATCTAGTAAACCTAGCGCCTCACCCTCTTCCATAATTGCCTGCGCGAAGTCATACCAACTCGCTGCGCCAGCATCTGTCCAATGATGGATGCCAGTCGCATTGACGTCCAACGCTTGCCATAAAGCTTCAGCTAAGCCATGTGCCCAGGTTGGTGTGCCAATCTGATCAGCGATGACTCCTAACTCATCACGATCCCCCATCAGCCTCAGCATGGTTTTCACAAAATTATTACCATGTGCCGAATACAGCCAAGCGGTACGAATAATAAAGGCTTGATCACCTAATATTTCTTGTATTGCGCGCTCACCCTGCAGCTTGGATTCGCCATAAAAGCCTTGTGGTTGGCAATCGGTAGTTACCGGAATTGGTGAATGAGCATCTCCTGAAAATACAAAGTCAGTCGAGACCTGTAGTAACTTAACATTATTATCAGCGGCTACCTGTGCAAGGTTCCTAGCACCTGTTTCATTGATTGCCGTTGCTTGCTCACGCTCATCTTCTGCTTTATCAACTGCGGTATAAGCGGCAGCATTGATAATAGCAACCGGCTTATGCTCCGTGACAAAGTCATTGACTGCGGATGCGTCACTAATATCTAAGTCACTTCGACTAGCGGCAATCACTTCGACCGAGTCAGGAGCAGTACGTTGGAGCTCATAGCCTAACTGGCCGGAAGCACCAGTAATTAATACCTTCTTTTTTTCACTCATGTTGCATACAACCTAGCCAAATATGGCGCTTAATACGGATTTTTAAAATTGATCGCATAATACTGAATGCTTAGCTCTAATCAACCATAGCCAGATAATAACTAGTCTTTATCTCTTCGTCGGAACTTACGCCCCTCAAATGCCGACAAAGAGCCTCGCAATATATTCAACTCACTCTTGGTCACCTGAATACGTCCATATAAACGTCGCATCCGGCGCATCAGGTATCGCGGGTTTTCAGGGTCTAAAAAGCCCGTTTCAATCATTAGGTTCTCAAGCTGCTGATAAAAGCCATCCATTGCTTCCGCACTAACAATCTCCTCATCTAAAGACTCATCGCCCAGATGAACCTGAGGAGTCTCCTTACCATCAGCTTTCTGGCGATCTAACTCAGCAACCCTACATTCATAACTTAAGATCTGAACAGCGGCTGCCACATTTAACGAGCTATAGTCAGGATTACTGGGGATATGCACCAACTGATGACATAACGCTAACTCTTCATTAGTCAGGCCGGTTCGCTCACGACCAAATACAATCGCAACCTTATCATTCGGAGAATGCTTAGCGGCATACTGACCACACTCTCTCGGTTCCAACAAACTCCAGCGCAAGGTTCGTTGAGAACGTGCACTAGTGCCTATGATATGCTGACAATCCGCAATAGCCTCAGATAGTGACGAGACGATGCTAGCGGCCTGCAATACATCTTCTGCTCCCGCTGCCATTGCCTCCGCCTGTGGGTCTGGATACTTCAGCGGATTCACCAAACACAGCTCACTCAGCCCCATCGTCTTCATGGCTCGCGCCGCTGCACCGATATTTCCGGGGTGTGATGTTTGAATTAATACAATTCGGATATTGCTTAAGCTCATTATCTGCTATCCTGCGCGCCAATCATTGTTGTTTACAAAAGTCATATACCATGCACCCTATGCTCAATACCGCTACTGCGGCTGCTTTAAAAGCAGGAAAACTCATTCACTTACAAACTCAGCGTCTTGACGAAGTTGCCTACGATAAGAAAGAAAGAAATGATTTTGTTTCTGATGTCGACCGTGCGGCAGAAGCTGAAATCGTCTCTGCACTAAAACGTGCCTACCCGGATCATGGCATTATCGGTGAAGAAGGCAGCGCTATCAATCCGGATTCTGATTTTCAGTGGATTGTAGACCCTTTAGATGGAACAACTAACTTTTTGTATGGTATTCCTCACTTTGCTGTTTCAATTGCAATGACTTACAAAGGGCGTCTTGAACATGGCGTCATCTATGATCCAACTCTGGATGAATTATTTACCGCCAGCCGTGGTGATGGTGCGCGATTGAACAATCGTCGCATCCGCGTGACATCCCGCCGCTCGATGACGGGCGCGCTACTGGGCACGGGTATCCCCTTCCGTGACAGCCATATTGATAATCTGGATACTTATTTAGATACCATGAAGGCGTTGATTCCGGGTACCGCTGGTTTACGTCGTCAGGGATCAGCTGCTCTGGACCTTGCTTATGTCGCAGCAGGTCGCTTTGATGGCTTCTGGGAATTCGATCTTAAATCATGGGATATGGCAGCAGGCATCCTGTTGATACAGGAAGCGGGCGGATTAGTTAGTGACATGCAAGGTGGCAATACACATATGCAGACAGGTAACCTGGTTGCAGGTAGCCCGAAAGTCTTCAAAGAAATGTTGCAACGTTTACGCGCGGGAGGTCGGCTGGCTGCCGTGGAAGGTGACGATAGTTCAGAGCCTGCTTCAAAAGAAGTGAAACCTAAACTCACCCTACCAAAGACCAAAAAATCTGAGGAATAACTTCATCGAAGTTTATTGTCGTAAATCGCAGATACAAAAAGGGGGAGCTGAAAAGCTCCCCCTTTTTGATCACAGAATTCTAATTACAGTGGAGTAACGTTTTCTGCTTGAGGACCTTTCTGTCCCTGAGTTACTTCCATTGTGACACGCTGGCCGTCATGAAGCGTCTTACGGCCATCACCGTTAATTGCAGAAAAATGTACGAATACATCTTTGCCGCCTTCTTGCTCGATGAAACCGAAACCTTTTTCATCGTTGAACCACTTAACAGTGCCTTGTACTTGATTTGACATATTACTTCTCTTGAAAAAAATGCCGCGTCTGCGGCTGACTAGAGTCTGAATTGAACCGCATATACTGGCATAAAGCAACTGATTTATTGAGGTTTTTTCTTATTCATAGCTCATGCACCACCTTGGTTCTTTGTCATAATTTTGCCACACTCAAGCAAAAACAACTGCACCAATCTGAACCAGAGTGACGCTAGCTTATTGAATATGTTGCAAAATACCATCTAACTCATCGAGGTTATTATATTCAATCACCAGCTTACCTTTACCCCGGCTGTTGTATTGAATCGCTACACCAGCGCCTAATTTATCCGATAAAGATTGCTCCAGTTTTTGCACTTCTATCGCTTTTTTGGGTGTATTTTTAACTTTTTCTTTACCAGCCTGGACTTCTAAAATCTGCTTAACCAGCCTTTCAGTGTCTCTGACCGACATATGGCGTCGTGCCACTTTTAGTGCAGTCTCGGTCTGTACTTTCTCCTTTAACATGAGCAAAGCACGAGCATGCCCCATGTTTAATTCGCGTGAATCCAATAAATCTTTGGTGTCTTTTTCCAGCTCAAGTAAACGCAACGTATTGGTAATCGCAGAACGTGAACGCCCTACAGACTCAGCGGTTTGCTGGTGAGTCAACCCAAACTCCAGTATCAAACGATTCATCGCTTGTGCTTCTTCCAGAGGATTTAAGTCTTCACGCTGAATATTCTCAATCAGCGACATGGCAGCTGCCGTCTGATCAGGAATTTTGCGAACTAAGGCTGCTATTTCATGCATACCAGCAATCTGAGCAGCACGCCAGCGACGCTCACCCGCGATCAGCTCATAACGACCATCATCCAAACGACGGACAATCACCGGCTGAATCAATCCTTGCGCTTTAATCGACTCGGCTAGCTCCTGCAAACTGGCAGGATCCATATTGGTACGCGGCTGATACTCACCCCGACAAATTTTCTCTACAGGTAATGTTTTAAGTTCACCATCCTGATCTGCTTTTTTATCGCTGGCACCAGAGCTCAACAACATATTCAAGCCACGATCACCCAAGCCTGTCTTTCTAACCATATTCTTGTTTTCCATCAAGCAGCCGCCTTACTAGCGGAATCTTTTCGTAAAATCTCAGCAGCTAATGCCAGATAAGCCAGCGCGCCACGTGACTTTTGGTCATACATTAATGCAGGCAGACCATGACTTGGTGCTTCTGCCAAACGTACATTTCTTGGAATCGCCGTGTTGTAGACTTTATCTTTGAATACTTCTAATAGCTCGCGTGAGACATCACGTGCCAGATTACTTCGCGGGTCGTACATGGTTCTGAGCAGACCACAAATATGCAGATCAGGATTAGCCGCGGTACGAATCGTTTCAATGGTCCTAATCAACGCAGATAAACCTTCCATTGCGTAGTATTCACACTGCATAGGGATCAAAACTGCATCTGCTGCAACCAAGGCATTCACCGTCAGCATATTTAATGACGGTGGGCAATCGATAATGACGTAATCAAAATCATTACGGACACTTCTCAACGCAGACTCCAAGCGATATTCGCGCTCCTCTAACCCCATCAACTGCACTTCTGCAATAGTCAGATCTGGCCCGCCAGAGATCGCACTCATGCGGGTGTCAGGAATCGCCTGTAAAGTATTCTGAATATTCGCGTCGCCTACTAATACATCACTTAGTGGTGTCGGCGGGTTATGTTTATCCAAACCAAGGCCGGTAGTCGCGTTACCCTGAGGGTCCATATCAATCAATAAAACACTGCGTTTTACAGCATGTAATGATGCCGCGAGATTGACACTGGTCGTGGTTTTACCCACACCACCTTTCTGATTTGCAACTGCAATCACTCTACTCATTAATTATTCCGCTTTCCCTGATATTCGACCGACTTCGCGCGATTGTCCATAATAACACAGCGATTCGGCAAGCTCATTAAAAACGCAAGGCAACAATTTCCGTGCGAACGGCTTTCTACACCACCATGACACTTGCGTCAATGCGTCACAACGCTTAACATTCTCGCTCTTTAGTTTAGCCTTAAATTTGGATATTTATTATGCGCAGCCATCATTGCGGACACGTTGACGAAACATTATTAGAACAAACAGTAACCGTCTGCGGTTGGGTCAATAGTCGCCGGGATCATGGCGGTGTGATCTTTATCGACCTACGCGATGGCGAAGGTTTGGTTCAGGTTGTGGTCAACCCTGACCATGCTGAAAACTTCGAAAAAGCCGAGCGTACCCGTAATGAACACATCCTGAAAGTAACCGGGGTGGTTAAGCCTCGCTTAGAGGGTACCGTTAACGAAAAGTTACGCAGCGGTAAAATCGAAGTTATCACCACCGATTTTGAAGTACTTAGTGCCTCTGAAACACCTCCATTCCAGTTGGATGATAATGTGGGTGAAGACGTACGCCTTAAGCACCGCTATGTCGACCTGCGTCGCCCCGAAATGCAGCAGCGCATGCGCACCCGTGCCAAAATGACTTCCATCATGCGTCATTACCTAGAAGATAATAACTTCCTGGAAATCGAAACACCGATGCTGACCAAAGCTACGCCAGAAGGCGCGCGTGATTACTTAGTACCTAGCCGTACTCATCCGGGTAACTTCTTTGCACTACCTCAGTCGCCACAGTTGTTTAAGCAATTGCTTATGATGGGTGGCATGGACCGCTATTACCAGATCGTGCGTTGTTTCCGTGATGAAGACTTACGTGCTGACCGTCAGCCTGAATTTACTCAGGTGGATGTTGAGATGTCATTCGTTGAAACCGATGATGTCATGGATATGATGGAAAACATGATCCGTAAGATGTTCAAAGAAGTGCTGGACGTTGACTTCCCTGAGAAACTACCACAAATGGATTATGCCGAAGCGATGCGTCGTTTTGGTTCTGATAAGCCGGACATGCGTAACCCGCTGGAATTAGTTGACGTTGCAGACTTAATGAAAGACGTTGAATTTAAGGTCTTTTCTGCACCAGCCAATGACCCTAAATCGCGTGTCGCAGCACTTCGTCTACCGAAGGGTGGCGAGTTAAGCCGTAAAGATATCGATGCTTACACCAAGTTTGTAAGCCGTTATGGTGCACGCGGTTTGGCCTACATTAAAGTCAATGCAATCGCAGATGGCGTAGCAGGCTTGCAGTCTCCTATTCTGAAATTCCTGCCTGATGATGTTGCGATGAGCATTATGGAGCGCGTCGGAGCAGAAGATGGCGACTTAGTATTCTTTGGTGCTGATAAAGCGAAAATCGTTAATGATGCCTTAGGCGCATTACGTGAGGAATTAGCAAAAGACCGTGGTCTGTTAGTTGGTGACTGGGCACCGTTATGGATTGTTAAGTTCCCAATGTTTGAGTGGGATGATAAAAATGAGCGTTATCAGGCGCTGCATCACCCGTTCACTGCGCCAACGTGTACTGCTGAAGAATTACTGGCTAACCCAGCTGAAGCATTGTCTGATGCGTATGATATGGTGATCAACGGTTATGAAGTAGGTGGTGGTTCGATTCGTATTAACGACCCTAAAATGCAGTCAACAACCTTTGAAGTACTGGGTATTTCAGATGAAGAAGCACAAAGTAAGTTTGGCTTCTTGTTAGATGCACTGAAGTTCGGTTGCCCTCCACTGGGTGGTTTGGCATTTGGTCTGGATCGTTTGGTCATGTTGATTACGGGTACAGAAAACATTCGTGACGTGATTGCATTCCCTAAAACTCAGACCGCAGCGTGCCCATTAACAGATGCACCGGCTCAAGTGTCTCGTGCGCAACTACGTGAACTAAGCGTGCAGGTTAAATTGCCTGAGTAAATGATCACTCAGGTTTACCACTAAGAAATTAGGAGAAGCCAATGTCGACTTTAGCAATTGCCCTGATGTGCTTTGTTTTAGTTTACATTGGCTTTTTGGTGTTTGCGTCTAAGAGGCACAACAAGTCATTTGTGCTTGAGAAAATTAACACCGTCAATTTCGGCAGCCCTCGGCAAGGCGCTAAGATCAGTACTGTTGTCTTGAGTAATGATGAAGGTGTAAAAGAAGCAGGCTTGTTTGTTGCAGGTTTTGATTATGTGCGAAAACATGCCGTCGACAACACAGAGACATTTCCCCTAACAATCTCAGATGTTAATGGTGCTATTGCCATACTTAAGCAAGGCGGTCCCTTCACACTCAATCTAGGCACTAAAAATCAATTCAGTTTGAAAGTAACTCCATCCTCACAACTTGCAATACTCACCATTAGAAACAATGCAATTCTAAAGAACACATTTCGAATTGAGTATGATGACGCGAAGCTCAAAGAGTTATTAGCCGCGTTTGAGAACTTGATCACGACTGATAAAGTCGATTTGAAATTAAATATTGCGCTTTGACATCGCTCTGAAGCTAACAAAACCCGCCGAGAAACTAGCTAAACCTAATCCGTTATCAACAATAACCCAACTGCTGATCAATCAGACTTACGCGCTACCCATTGTGTATGCTCACGCGAGAAAGCATGCTCAGTATCCAATACAAAATCGGATAACTCCGCCTCTGATCTAATATGCTGCGACCCTGCTTTTATCAACATAATTTCATGAGCTGCCAGCGCATAAGATGAATTTAATTCATTATCCTAAAATACTCAGTTAAA
>NZ_QGKM01000029.1 GCF_003172875.1 Leucothrix pacifica
TTTTTTGTCGTGTACAGAGATCTTTACCTAACAACAACTCATCCACGCATACCAAATGACAAGGAAGCAATTTGCATTATTCTTTATGGCATGGGGGTGGTTAAAGCCCACAGTAATGACTTTTTAGCTGACGATATATTTGCGAGTTTAAGTCATAACATAGAAATTAGTGAAGCACTTGATATAGCAACTGCTATTAGCCAGACAAGACAACCATTTGATCGGCATGAATTAGCTTATGGCGGTTTAATTAAAAGCAAGTTTGATTGGCAAACACTAGATGGCTCCTACCACTCCATATCTCACTACCCTAGCTCTAGAATTTATGGCCACTATGGACTTTCATCACTCCTTTCATTCGCCTTCAAGACTCAACCTAAATTAGTACTCCAATGGTTGGAGAACAAGCCAGAGAATACAAACGCTGTGATGCCCATAGAGCTTATAACCCAAACTCTGGCATTTAAACAAGAGTTGCCGCTAATTTGCTTATTACTGGAAAGCAGGAATAGCTATCTTCAACTTTTGGGGGCAGCAGGTTTAATCTACAAGCTTCAGGAAAATGATTTATGTACTGATAAAGCTTTTAGTATTCTAAATGAATCACTAATTGATAAAGCTGATATTGCTTGGATAATAGCTCGATATTACAAAGAACTTACCCATAGCTCGCATCGTTTATCATCGCGCATTGAAGCCGAAGCCAAACGTTTAGCTAATATTTCACTCTACCCTGAAACTTCATGGGGAGGTGAGGAGTACGCTGCCCAAGAAAAAAAGCGTTTAGAAGAGTCGCTAACCAATAGCAAGGATAGTCTTAAAGCTAACACTGAAAAAGCAGACAAGTTTATCAATGCTTGGAGCGAGTCAATTTCTTCCACTGCGATTAATGATAAGCAATTTCAATTTCTAGTACAGAACCTAGTAAACTCAGGAGAGCATTGTCACAAACTAGCCAATGGTCTTCCCAGAAGTAATACACTTCGAACTAAGCTGCTTCAAGAAAATATTACTGCCGTAAAAAAACTGATGGGTAGTGATGATATCAACTTATTTTCAGACCATACTGAAACGATGAAATGGGGTGTAATGTCATTCATTGCATTAAATGATAACAAAGACTTAGGCAAAAAAATTGGTCAGTTTGTCAGTCCTTATGATAAGAAGTTGAGTACACAGGTTGCTGCCCCCTATCTCCATGTTTTATCATCAACTGAGTGGCGAGATCATGTTGCTCAATTAGCTTTCACAAACTTATTTCCACTATTGTCTATCGACTACTCAGACAAAGATCGACATGATTTATCTCTGCTAGCGAATTACAGCATTGATGGAGTTAGGGGTGTTTTATTACTAGCACAAAATAATTGGGCAGCTCCCCATGACACTAGAAACTTACTTGATACCCTTCTAGGGCAGCTGATATGGCTCTCTTGGAGTTTTAGCGAGAAATTAAAACTTAAGGACTTCAGAACCGAGTGGCTTAAAAACCCTCACCTTCCTTGTCATGTAAAAGCACTTACTATATGGAGTTCGGCAAGACATGTTTTAAAAAATACTAACCATGCCACCTCTCTGTTGCAAGAGTTAGCAGAGATACCATTAAATGACTCATTGGAAACACAGCAGCTCAACAGGATCTTGACTGTTATTGATGTAGGTATTGCTAGTGCCTTCAAAGAAAATGAATTAAGAGTTCTCCCTCTTTTGCATGATTTTTGGCAAAAAATTACAGTCACATGGGGGAATAAGCTGCCAGTATATCTACTGAAGGTAACTCACGACCTAGTCGAGTCCATTGAGAAAAAAGACACCAATCACGGCATCCTATCCGAAGATGGATTTAGAGAATCCTACAGCCTCGCTTACCTCAGAGAATATTCTGGTTGACTCTGCCTAGAATCGTAAATACAATTTTAAAAAAACGTATTTACGGGAAAACCATGAAATCACCTACCAACTTTAGACTAGAAGAAACGACGCTCTCACTATTGGCTCAACTAGCGAATCAACTACACACCACCCGAACAGATATCGTGGAGCAAGCAATTGCGAATTATGCAAAGTTAAAAATGGCGAAACATAATCGCCTGATGGCTCTAGCTGGCTCATATGATGAAGAAACAGCAGATAATATGCTGGATGACATCAAGCAGTCACGACGCAACAAAGACCGGGACTTTGCAGAATGAGTTATGTAATTGATACAGATATATTAATCTACTTTCTCAAGAACAATTCAAATGTTGTCGAGCAGTTTTCAAAACACTCATTATCTGTATTAGCGACAACTCGCATCAATGCTACAGAGTTGCTTTTCGGTGCTCACAACTCGAACAATCCGCAACGAAGTCTAATGGTTCATCGGAGTTTATTAGCCGAACTAGACATTTATGAATTTGGTGAAAGCGCCTCAGAGATTTACGCGTCTGAAAAGGCATGGCTGCGGCAACAAGGCAATATGATGGATGATATGGACTTATTGATTGCCAGCATTTGCTTGGCGGAATCAAAAACGCTGGTTACAAATAACACAAAGCACTTTCAGCGGGTTCGTGGTCTAAACTTGGAAAATTGGGCACAAGTTGCAAAATGAATAAATTATCGAAAGCCGGAGTTATGCCTCGTGATCAATTCCAAAAGCGTATCCTTGACATTGCAGCTGGACGAATCACATTAGATAAGAATGACCCTAAAACCTGGTTCAGCTCTGAGCAGTCACTAAGAAAATCGCGAAGGCGAGGCAAAAATGAGTTCAACTTTGATAAATAACCTGTAGAGACAAGCTCAAGCCCAAGCTTTCCAACACAACCTCTGCCGCTAAATCACTGTAAACATGCAACAACCATTCGTCCTGTCCAACTCGGTGGAAATGCTCAACCAGTATCGCAGAAGGGTCAACCAGCAAATAATCTTGTAGTCCCGCAATCGAACGATAATGCGCGAACTTCCCACCCCGATCATAATCCCGAGTACTCGGAGAAAGCACCTCAATAATCAGGATTGGATTCAGCAATGTCGTGTCATTATCCCCTAGCTGAGGATCACCACAATAAACCGAAATATCGGGGTATGTGTCTAGGCCAGAAGGTGTGTGTACACGCATATCACTATTCATAGGTTGACAAGGCTTACCTTTCAACGCCTGTCGTAACTCTCCATACACATCGCCAGCCACTTGAGCATGTTTGAAAGTGCCTCCCGCCATAGCAAATATCTGGCCTTCAAAAAACTCCAGTTTAGTTTCGCTCTGGGCATCTTGTATCAGATAGTCATCGCGACTCGTTTCAACATTTGGCTGGGGCATGTTAACCGCCTTCTAGTAGAATACTTTTAATGATTATGCCTATATTGCCATAAATGCTACCCCATGATTTAAAACATTTTTACGCGCATAAAAATGTAGTTTTTCACACTTTATTGCGCATAAAAGTGTGGGAGGTATAATAAAACCAATCATATGCTGCAAGCCCATACCCATGAAGCGACTATTACTCGACAAGCTTTTACTCTGGAAAGACAAACCAACTCGCAAACCCATGCTTATCGATGGCGCCCGACAAACTGGCAAAACCTACCTGCTAACAGAGCTGCTAGGCAGCGAGTTCGAGAATGTACTGCGTCTGGATTTCCTCGAAAACCCAGAGCTTGCCGATGCGTTTGAGGGCTCACTAAGCCCGGCTGATGTACTCTCAAACATTGAGTTACTCACCGGTCAGGTTTTTAATGCAGAATCAGATCTGCTAATCCTCGACGAGATTGGCGAATGCCCAAGAGCGGTCACCGCCCTAAAGTACTTCGCCGAGAAGTCTCCACATATGTTTGTCGCGGCCAGCGGATCAAATATTAGGCTATTAAACGCCTTCCCTGTTGGCAAAGTTGAGCAACATAATTTAAGGCCCCTCACCTTCCACGAATTCTTATGGGCATCTGAAGAACCTGCGTTAATAAAAGCGTTTGAAGGTCAAGTCAACTCAGCTGCAGCGCATACCAAACTATTTGATAAGCTCACCGATTACTACTTCACTGGCGGAATGCCAGAGGCCGTTTCTAGTTGGTTTGATGATTCTCAGGATAGTATTTTAGATCGCGTTGCAACTGTTACTGAAGTGCAAGCGAATTTGGTCGAAGGCTATAAACGCGATTTTGGTAAATACTCCGGAAAGTTAGATGCTCAGCTCATTGAGTCTATATTTAATAACATACCTTCTCAGCTATCATCGGTTTTTGATGATTCAGTGAAGCGCTTTAAATTCAAAGGTGTATTTGAACGAAGGTCTCGTTATGCAGATTTTGAAAGCGCTATTTCATGGCTTCATCGCTGTCGTCTGGTTCTGAAGAATTACCCTGTCGAAGGTACACCAAGATCACCATTAGCCGCTTATCAAAAAGACAGTCGAGTGAAGTTATTCTTATTCGATGTCGGTTTGCTAAATCACATGCTTGGAACAGGCTATAAGGAAACCAAACAGCAAGCCTATGAATATAAAGGCTATATCGCAGAGAACTTTGTGCAGCAAGAGTTCGCATCAATGGGCATCGAACCCAGTTTTTCATGGGGTGATGCACGCGCTGAAATCGAATTTATTATTGCGAATAATGAAGGCTTCATTGTGCCAGTAGAGGTCAAAAGTGGGAACCGTACTCGCGCCAAGTCTTTGCGGTCTTATATGACAAAGTGCTCGCCTCACAAAACCATCAAACTTACCGGGACTCGTGGCTCATCTGCCTTGGAAAAGGAGCATATCGTTTTACCACTTTACTATGCTGAATATGTACCAAAGCTAATAGATCAAATATAGCACCTACGGCGCCAGCCAGTTCTTTCGATGAAGGCCCTGCAGGTGGTGTGTTAAACTGTACCCCAACAACCTAACAGCGGATTGCCCACATGCTATCTCCCAAGCAATTGGATCAGTTTAAAGTCGACGGCTACACCACCATTCCAAACGCCTTATCCCCAGACCAACTCGCCCAGCTAAAAACCCGCGCCAGCGAGATCGTCGCAGACTGGAAAGACGATAGCCAAAACCCTATTTTCACCACCAAAGACAACGACCGCACCGGCGACAGTTATTTCCTAAACTCCGCTGAAAAAGTCTGCTGCTTTTACGAGGAGGAAGCCTTTGATAGCGATGGCAATCTGGTACAAGCGCGCGAGGAGAGTATTAACAAAATTGGCCATGCCCTGCACGAGTTAGATCCAGTATTTTCTGAGGTCAGCCGCTCACAGTTGTTTGGTGAAATCGCCAAAGATCTTGGCATCGCGCAGCCTGAAATCCGCCAATCCATGTACATCTTCAAACAACCTCGTATAGGCGGAGAAGTGAAATGGCATCAGGATGCGACCTTCTTTTATACCGAACCATTAAGCGTGGTGACGTACTGGTTTGCGATCGAGGATGCAACTCTGGAAAATGGTTGCCTTTGGGTAGAGCCAGCTGGCCATGCTGGCCCGCTTCGTGAACGATTCAAGCGTGCGAGTGATATCATCACAATGGAAACACTGGATGAAACACCGTGGCCTGACAGCAATAGTGGCATCCCGCTTGAAGTAGCTGCTGGCACTTTAGTGTGTTTTCAGGGAAAGCTACCACATTACAGCGCGCCTAATCGTTCAGATAAATCACGTCAGGCATTCACACTGCATGTCACCGATGGTAAAACTGACTATGCTCAGTCCAATTGGCTTCAAAGCAATGAGTTACCACTACGCGGGTTTAATAAAGCTAGTTATACAATTATGTAACGACAAAACGATGAATTTATCGGTAGAATTCAGCGCCTTCTACCCGTAAATCCGGAGCAGGATAATGAGCAAAAAGAATCAAAATATCGTGATACTAACCGGTGCTGGCATCTCAGCAGAATCGGGTATTCAGACATTCCGCGCCAGTGACGGCCTATGGCACGATCACCGGATTGAAGATGTCGCGACACCGGAGGGTTTTGCAGCCAACCCAAGCTTAGTACACAACTTTTATAACGAACGACGTAAACAGCTGCATGATCCATCCGTTCAACCAAACCCTGCACATCACGCCTTAGCCAGACTAGAGCGTGAGCACGATGGCAATGTGTTACTGGTAACGCAAAATGTCGATAACCTGCACGAGCGTGCTGGCAGTAAAAACCTCATCCACATGCACGGCGAGCTGAATAAAGTACGCTGTGAAAACAGCGATAATGCCTTCACGTGGCTAGACAACCTCGGCACTGACACGGTGTGCGAATGTTGTGGCGTATCCGGCAACTTACGGCCACACATCGTGTGGTTCGGTGAAATGCCCTTCGCTATGGACGAAATTCAGCACACGCTGGATCAATGCGACTTATTCATTTCAATCGGTACTTCTGGACAGGTTTATCCTGCCGCAGGCTTTGCACAACATGCCAAAATCCAAGGTGCAAAAACGGTCGAACTAAACCTTGATCCAACCATGGCCAACGACACATTTAACGAATCAATACATGGCCCGGCCAGTGTCGTGGTGCCGGAATTTGTTGAGCGGATTCTAAGCGGTGAGCACTAAACAAAAATTGATTTTTTTTATTACCGATAATTCATATAACACCTGAGCATGCTAATGCTAAGATTTGATCGTACTTAGTATCCCTTCAATAACAACAGATCCGAGGTCGATATGATCATTTCAAAGAAAACCGCATTTGTTTCAACAGCAACATTTTGTGTCGCGATTGCTGCCAGCACTATTGCATTTGCAGCAAGTCACAGCGATGGCAAAGCACAAGAGGACGCCGCTGAATACCGTCAAAGCACTTTTAAAATGGTAGGTCAGCATATGGGTGTAATGGCCGCCATGATGAAAGGCAAAGTGGACTTTAGTGTCGAGTCATTTGCTAAAAATGCAGAAGCAGTTGCAATGTTAAGCCAACTTGCACCTAATGGCTTTGAAGTGGAAGGTCTGTCTGACGACACTGATGCTAAAGAAGAAATCTGGAAGGATAAAGACGCGTTCAACGAGAAAATGAGTGACTTCCAAACAACTGCT
This sequence comes from Leucothrix pacifica, assembly GCF_003172875.1. Taxonomy (GTDB): domain Bacteria; phylum Pseudomonadota; class Gammaproteobacteria; order Thiotrichales; family Thiotrichaceae; genus Leucothrix; species Leucothrix pacifica. The sequence goes on from NZ_QGKM01000029.1 coordinate 7,014, forward strand.
GCAGCTCTTGCTGAAGCAACTAAGTCGGGTGAAGAAGGAAAGATCAAAGCAGCATTCGGCCCATTCGCTAAGACATGCAAAGGTTGTCACACTGACTACCGTGAGAAATAATCAAACGCTATAATGTTTGAACGAAGCTCACCTTCACGGGTGGGCTTTTTTTAATTGAGGGGAAACAGAAATGACAACTGCAGTAATTTGGTTTCGGCAAGATTTACGTTTAAGTGATAACCCAGCCCTGCTTGCTGCCAGTGATGACTACGACCATCTGATTCCTGTCTATATTGATGATACAACCGCAAAATCCCAACTTGGTGAAGCCAGCCGCGCATGGCTACATCACAGTCTAAGCCAGCTTAACCAGCAACTATCCGCTCACGACAGCGCATTACTTCTATTTCAAGGTGATCCTGCGAGCATTATTAACGAACTATGCAATAAACTAGAGGTGGATGCGGTCTTATGGAACCGTTGCTACGACCCCGAATCAATCGCGCGTGACAGCCAACTTAAAACCTCTCTCAAGTCAGACGGTATCTACGCAAATAGCTACAACGCATCCCTGCTGTATGAGCCTTGGCAAGTGCTTAAAAAAGATGGCACACCCTATCGCGTGTTCACACCATATTGGAAAGAGGTTTGTCGTATCGGTTTAGTACTGCCGCCCTCACCGGCTCCTGAATCTATTCCTGCTTTACCCGACACCTCAGCTATAGCGCACCTTTCATTGGATGATTTGTCACTGCTTGCAGATAAACCATGGCCCTCTAAGATGTTGTCACACTGGCAAGTTGGCGAGCTATTGGCACAACAATCACTGAATGAATACCTTGATCATTCAGGACCGGAAGATTACCAAAAAACACGTGATTTTCCCGGTACTGCAGGCACTTCACGCATGTCACCCCACCTGCATTTCGGTGAAATTAGCCCGAAGCAAATCGTTTGGCAGACTCTGTCAGAACGACCACTAACCGAAATCGACAACGGCACAATCACCTTTGTCAAAGAAGTGGTGTGGCGTGAATTTGCTTATTACATTATGTATCACTTTCCTGAAACGCAAACTCAGGCAATGTACCCACAGTTCAGAGATTTTCCCTGGCGCACTGACGTGGCCGAGCCTCTTAAACGCTGGCAAAAAGGACAAACCGGCTTCCCGATTATTGACGCGGGGATGCGTGAGTTATGGGCAACAGGCTGGATGCATAACCGTGTGCGGATGATTGTCGCCTCTTTTTTAACCAAGAATTTATTAATCAATTGGCAAGATGGTGAGGCATGGTTTCGCGATACTTTAGTCGATGCAGACTTGGCCAGTAACATAATGGGCTGGCAATGGGCATCGGGTTGTGGCGCTGACGCTGCGCCCTATTTCCGGGTATTTAACCCTCTCCTGCAGTCAGAGAAGTTTGATAAGCAAGGGGACTACATTAGACACTGGGTACCAGAGCTAGCGTCTCTGGATAATAAACTGATCCACAAGCCGTGGACAGCTCCGGAAGCAATCAAAGCAAAGCTAGACTACCCGGAACCGATGGTTGATTTATCAGCCAGTCGGCAAAGAGCCTTAGATGCTTATGCCAAAATCAAAAAGTCAGCGAGTGATGACTGATCAGGTCTAACCATGGCAAAGTGCTAAATGTCTGGCGATTGTTTTGACCAGACATTCAACAATGGGCACTGCAATATTAAATGACTCAGTGCTGACTTAGGCGGCCAACAAAGGTAAGCCAAAGTACAACGCCAGATAACACACCACCATCAACACGACGCCATAAACAGCAGGAACGATTTTGATCTCAGACTGCTTAGCCTCTGGAAATTCCGCATCGCCAGTAATCATGGGTTTGACCAGATTCTGTTTTTTATACACACGATAAAAGATGATCGCCAAAATATGCAGCACTACCAGTGGAATCAGTATTTCGGAGCTGGAATGATGCAGGCCTGTTAGCCAATCTGCCGTGTCTGAGTCCACCAGCTCATATAATGGCCCTTCAACCAGAATCTCATCTGTTGAAAATAATCCGGTTACACCCTGAAACAGCAAGACAGCTAGCATCGCGAAAACCATTAAACCACCTACAGGATTGTGCCCCACATGCCGGTCTGAATCTCGCTTAAACAAGGTTTTGGCGTAAGCAATAACTTTTGATGGCGAATAGAAAAAGTCACTAAAACGTGCAGTGCTGCTTCCAAAAAATCCCCACACAAGCCTGTAAAGCACTAGCGCAAGTACGATAATTCCAGCGGTTTGATGCCAATCAAAGAGGTTACCCGTTTTACCGCTAAACACCAAAAAGGCAATACACAGCACTAACAACCAATGGAACAGTCGAGTCGGCAAATCCCAAATCTTTATCTTCATTATGCGATACCTGCTTCACTAAAAGTATGAGCAGTGATTATGACATGACAGACTCAGAAAGGCCTTGCGTTTGTGCGTACTTCTGACGCCTTTGCTGTATTTGAGGGCTTAGTTTATTTAACAACTCAGTCAACTCATCCAGAATCAGAGGCTTACTCAGCCTGCTATTCATTCCACATAAAATACACTCAGTGAAATTGAATAACGACTCATGCCCTGTGAGCGCAATGATAGGGATATTGAAGTTGGCATGCTCACGCGGCAAGTTACGAATTGCTTTGGTTGCCTCAAAACCATTCATAACAGGCATCTGGCAGTCCATAAAAATTATGTCATAGCGTTTAACAGCAGCTTCTTCAGCAACTTCCTGACCATTTGAAGCAACCGTCACAGTATGACCTAGATTCTTAAGTATCTGAGACCCGACGATTTGATTGACACGATTATCGTCAGCGAGAATACATTTCATTATTACTTCCTACCGGAGGGGCTGTTGTATGCTTGCGCATACGTCAGAGGGCTAGTCCGGGGTAGATTATTATGGCTTACAATAAGAGGGGGATCTTATGTAAAGCGCTTATTTTTTATATCTACCAATAATAATGATTTTAGGTGGCTACGCCAGCTGTTTCAGACTAGCTGACAGTGCGTTAAAGACATCTTCCGACTCTTTTAAGCGTTTGATATTTTGAAATAATGTCGCGGCTTCCGGGTAGGCCCTCTGCAAAAACACCAACCACTGCTTTGAACGATTACTGACAAACTTAGGGTGCTGACTCTCCGAACGCTCCAGATAGTGAATGAGTATCTCCAGCACTTCTGGCCAACTACGCCAGACAAAACGGCTGTCCGCATTATTATCTGCTTTGATGGCAGCCGCTAAATCAGGACGTGTCAGCGCGCTACGGCCTAACATGATATCGCTACAACCACTTTCTGCGCGTGCTCGATGTGCGTCTGCTACGGTCCAGATCTCGCCATTGATAATCACAGGAATGCTGCTTTGCTCTGAAACCTGTTTGACAGCAGACCAATAAGCGGGTGGTTTGTACCCATCTTCTTTAGTTCTGGCGTGAATGCACACTTCACTTGCCCCAGCCTCTTCAATATTACCAGCGACTTCTGCCAGAAAATCATGATGACTGAAACCCAGACGTATTTTAGCCGTCACCGGAATGGCTGGATCTACCGAGTCACGTACTGACTTGACTATGTCGCCAATGCGGTGCGGTTCTTTTAGTAAAACCGACCCACCATCACTCTTATTGACCGTTTTAGAGGGGCAACCAAAGTTAATATCGATACCGGGTGGTTCAAGTTTCTGGGCCCGCGCTGCATTAATACCCATGTATTTTGCGCTGCCGCCTAGTAACTGGAGGTACACAGGCACTCCGGATGGCGTTGTTCCTCCCTGCTCAAGTTCGGGATTAAATCTCAGGAAGACACGATTAGGAAGTAGCTGGTCAGTGACTCGGACGAACTCGGTCACACAGCGATCATAACCACCAATCTGGGTGAGTAAAGCGCGCATCTCATAATCGACGACGCCCTCCATGGGAGCGAGTAATATTCGCATAGTGCTGCAGACAACGATAAAGGGTGCGCATTGTAACAGTGATTGTCAGAGAATACACAAGCCATCAGTTAGTTCAGGTCGCAACTTTAAGTCATGAACAAATATTACAAATCCGTCATCAAGAAATACACAATATCCGCTTTATTAACGCTAAAAGTCGTTAAAATAAATCTGTTAAAACGGGCAAAACAATTCATTCAGAGGAGTAAAGCATTATGTGTAATTTAGATGGTTGCGGTAATCAACAGGACTTACCTGAAATCAAGATAGATCCGGAACAACGTCGCTTATTTATGAAGGGCATGGCAACACTACCACTGGCCTCAGTTCTGGCGTTTCCTGAGCTGGCAAGTGCAGCAGCAGGTGGCTTACAGGATGTCACGATTAAAACAGCGAGCGGTAATAGTGTAACAGCATCTGTTGCGATGCCTAAAACTGATGAAAAAGCACCGACCATTATACTGATTCATGAGTGGTGGGGACTGAATGACCAAATCAAAGCCGTTGCTGCTGAGTTTGCCAAGTTGGGTTATATCGCCGTTGCGGTTGATATGTACGGCGGTGAAGTTGCGACCGACGCACCGGGCGCGATGAGCCTGATGAAAACGGTCACACCAGAATCCGGCACTGAGATATTGAGTGCCTGGGTCGATTGGCTAAAGAACCATGATGACAGTAATGGAAAAGTCGCCACACTTGGCTGGTGCTTTGGTGGAGGCTGGTCTCTGAATGCTTCACTGGCAACATCAGTTGATGCAACGGTTATTTATTATGGCCGTGTGAATAAAACACCGGAGCAGCTAGCGACATTGAATAGTCCTGTACTGGGACACTTCGGTACTTTGGATAAGAGCATAAACAAAGAGATGGTTAATGGATTCCTTGAGTCTGCTAAAACAGCCGGTAAAGATGAGCAGATCCTGACGTATTGGTATAACGCAGATCATGCGTTTGCAAATCCAACCGGTTCTCGTTATGACGCGGATGATGCGTCGTTAGCCTGGGAGCGTACGCTGAAGTTCTTGAGTGCTCATCTAAGTTAATGTTCTTGATTTAGTGATGAGTTCAATGGTGAGTCCGGGTCTGCCCTGCTCACCATTTTATCGTCAGAATGAGCAATGATGATTAGCTCATTTATATTGATAAGCTCCAACCTGCAGCTTGTCCGCTCATGATTTGAAGGTTAGCTGATCTTTATTTTCTGAGTAACGCAAACAGTAATATTCCCAAACCAGATCCTCCTAGCATAAGGCTCAGAAAACCCAAATCTGTACCCTGATTCAAACCATTATTCACAACTCCAGCAATTAACAAAGCGGATCCCACGATACTACTTACTACTCGCTGATTAGAGCGCTGCACAGTTTGTTGTAGTTGCAAAGCGTGTTGATGATCCACTGATGACTTTTGACGATACTCCGAATGCATCTGGGTGATCAATTCATTCACAGTGACTGGCATTGCAGGAAGTTGTTCGACAAACTTAGGGAAGTTTTTCATCGCCCCGTTAACTAAAGAACGGAAACCAACCTGCTCATCCATCCAACGCTCTATAAAAGGTTTGGCCGTGACCCACAAATCCAGATCCGGATAAACATCCCGCCCCATCCCTTCGATGTTAAGCAAGGTTTTTTGTAGCAACACTAACTGAGGCTGTACTTCCATATCAAAACGCTGCGCTGTTTGAAACAACCTTAACAACAATTTGCCATAGGAAATATCTTTAAATGTCAGCTGGAAGATTGGCTCACAGACCGTGCGAATCGCAGCTTCAAATTCCACCACACTGGTTTCAGGCGGTACCCAACCTGATTCGATATGGACCTCAGCCACGCGTTTATAGTCACGGTTGAAAAAAGCATGCAGGTTTTCGGCAAGGTAGCGCTGGTCCAGCAAACTCAGGGAGCCAACAATCCCGAAATCAACCGAGATATAGCTCGGGTCTTTCGGATTGGTGATATCCACAAACACATTACCGGGATGCATGTCGGCATGGAAAAAGTTGTGCTTGAAGACTTGAGTAAAGAATATATCGACGCCGCGCTCCGCCAAAATTTTCATATCTGTGCCAGCTGCTTTTAATGCAGCAATATCACCACCAGTAATGCCGTATATACGCTCCATAACCATGACATTGGGACGACAGTGATCCCAGTAGATTTTGGGTATATAAAGGTCTGGTGAGTCTTCAAAATTCCGTCTGAGTTGGTTGGCATTGGCTGCTTCACGTTGCAGGTCAAGTTCATCAAAAATAGTCTTTTCATATTCAGCAACGACCTCAACAGGACGCAAGCGTTTTCCTGTATGACTCAAACGGCTCAGCAGTTTCGCCATCAGGTACATAAGATTGATATCTTGCTGTATGACGTTTTCAATCTCAGGCCGGACGACTTTAACAATCACCTCCTGACCATTATGCAAACTGGCCGAATAAACCTGTGCAATTGAGGCTGCCGCTAGTGGCTCCCGGTCAAAGCGCTTAAATACATCATCAACGGGCTGCTCTAAGCTTTCCTCGATAATGGCGATAGCCTGATCACTGGGGAATGGTGGTACTTTATCCTGCAGTTTCGCCAATTCATTGGCGTACTCTTCTGGCAGCATGTCGCGACGTGTTGATAGCACCTGACCAAATTTGACAAATACGGGACCCAAGTCTTCCAGTGCGGAACGTATGCCGATAGCAGGTTCCGGTATCTCACGCTTAGCCCACTTCCATGGCATGAGTTTGTAAACAAACCTGACCGAGTGCAGTGAAGGGACTGATAACAACAGCTCATCTAATCCATAGCGAATCATCACGCGAGCGATAAGCACCAAGCGTTTTGCCTGAGGAAATAACTTCATTGAGGCTGGCTTTCCTTATCCTGTCGGTGTTGGAGTGCATTAATTCTGGCTTCAAGACGATCAGCCGCCATTCGCAATTCATCCACATCATCAATGAACTCATCGAGCTCTGCTTCTGCTACCACAAGACGACTCTCTTCACTGAGATATTCCGAGGTATTAAGCTTCATGGACTCAGCGCTTTCTTTGACCCATTCATTACCTGATCGTACAAAATTGCCCACCTGATGTGCAGGGATATCACCGACCACCCGCGACAACATCTCTTCCCAGTCAATCGACGCTTCCGACAGGAATCGACTAAATGCTTGTGCGACCTGTAATTCACCTTTGATCTCAACGTCACTCTCAAGCATTGCGCTGGCACTGTCTTCGCTTTGATTGAGTCTTATCAAACTACCAATAGATCCGGAAATCGTTGCATCAGGCTCACCGCCATACTCACTCATTACCTGAATATCTTCCGCACCGGCCAGACAATATAAAGTCCAATCCAGATTCTTTATATGTAAGGCAATGATCTTTCCCTGCAATGACTGACTTCGGCTAAACGCTTCGCCGTCCAGTCGCAGGTAAGCATTTAACGACCGCTCCAGTAATGCTAATAAAAGCACCGGCAGTTTCATTAGAATTTGTATCCTGTATGTAGGGCTACGATACCACCCGTCATATTGTGATAGCTCACTTTCTCAAAGCCTGCTTCTTCTATCATACCCTTTAGTGTTTCCTGATCAGGATGCATGCGGATGGACTCAGCAAGATAGCGGTAGCTATCGGCATCATTCGCAACAATCTTGCCAACAACTGGTAACACTTTAAATGAGTAATGGTCATAAACCGTGTTCAGACCTGGTACGACCGGTTTGGAGAATTCCAGCACCATCAACTTACCGCCCGGCTTGATCGTACGGAAAATTGAGCGCAAGGCTTTATCTTTATCTGTCACATTTCTCAGACCAAATGCCATCGTAACCAAATCAAAACTATTGTCTTCAAAGGGTAATTCTTCGGCATTAGCCTCTACATATTCGATGTTACCGGCAATGCCCATATTGGTCAGCCGTTCACGTCCCTGCTCCAACATAGATGGATTAATATCCGACAGTACGACCTTCCCTTCAGGACCAACAATACGTGTAAATTTAGCGGCTAAATCACCAGTTCCACCTGCTAAATCAAGAACTTTGTCGCCTTTTTTTACACCCGCAGCGTTGATTGTGTACCTCTTCCACAAGCGGTGGACGCCCCCCGACATAAGGTCGTTCATAATGTCGTATTTATTAGCAACCGAGTGGAAAACTTCAGCAACTCTGGTAGCCTTATCTTCAACGGCAACATTTTCGTAGCCGAAGTGAGTGGTTTGATTTTTGTCTGACATATTGTTACCTGATAGTCACTGGGACCATTCAAAAGTGAAAAATGCAAAGGCGGGTTGTTTATGCACCAACCGTACGCAAAGCAAAACCGCATTGTAGCAACCAACGTCACTGTTTTGCCATTAGGCTTAGCAAACTTCAACAATAATCGTACGGAAACGTCACTATGAAGAAATTAAGTACATCTCTGATATTCACCCTAATGGCTGTGTTTGCAAATTCAGCTTATGCATGGCCAGAAGTCGACCACATGAATATGTGTGGTGCAGCCTCTAAAGTCATTCGCGACTATAAAGGCAATCCTCAAGCCTGGAACAATCGTGACATGTATACAGAGTCACGCAAAGCTACCTTATATTTTCAGGCTAACTGTCCGGAAACCAAAGCTGGCAAGATCGAAAAGGCCGTTGTAAAGCGCGTAGCATCCAATGTCTATGTGCAGCCACAAGCACAAAATCAGCAGCCTCGGCCTCAAGCTCGTCCGGCTAGCTGCAAGGATTGCTTTGATGCTGGCTACAAGAAAGGCTTTAAAGATGGTAAGTCTGTAGGTATTCATAATAACCCTGCGACTAGCAGCAGTGTTACTACTCCGCCAAGCTATCGTCAACCTCAACCACAGGTCGCACAAACGCAGGTGCACACAGCACGTCCACACGCGCATGTTCAGACAGCTAAACCTCAGCATTCACCTGTGATGATTCAACACGGTGACCATCAGCACCACAGTGCTGTTGAAAAGGCAGACTGCGAGCTTACAGATGCTCTAAATCGCCGTGCGGGCCCAGTGGTGACTGTTATTAAGCGTCGCCACCACCACTAATACATATTTCGGTTTGTGGTCAGGCGCTTCGCCTGACTGCAAATCAGTAGATGTTCGCCAGCAACCTTTCATATCTTCACTAACTCGCTACAACTCCTATTCAGATAGATCTTTTCAAATACTCCCTGTTTCCTGTTTGTGCCAGCGCGTCACTTGAATAACTTCAGTATCAACCGCCTTCACATAATTTTAGTTCAGTGACTACGCTTTATCGAATCTGAACGACGAAATCTTGTTATACTTAGCAATCAACGATAAGTTATTTCAGGTCAAAAGATTATGGGTCAAGACTCTAACAAAGTTACTCAGGGCGTCATGCTTCGTGGTGCAGAAAAAGTTGCACGTATTCCCGTGAAGGTTGTTCCGAGTACTGAAATCAAACGTAAGCCATCATGGATTCGTGCCAAGGCACCGACGACCAATGAAGTGAAACGTTTGAAAAGTATCTTACGTGATCAAAAGCTAAACACTGTATGCGAGGAAGCAGCTTGCCCTAACCTTGGTGAGTGTTTTACTAAAGGTACTGCGACCTTTATGATCATGGGCGCTATCTGTACACGCCGTTGTCCTTTCTGTGATGTAGCTCATGGTCGACCTAATCCATTAGATCCTGAAGAGCCAAAAAACATGGCTGAGACCATCAAGGCGATGGGACTCAAGTACGTTGTGATTACATCCGTTGACCGTGATGATTTACGTGACGGTGGCGCTGGCCACTTCGTTGAGTGTATTAAAGTCACGCGTGAAATGAATCCCGGGATTAATATTGAAATCTTAACGCCAGACTTCCGTGGACGCATGGATATTGCTCTGGAGATTATGAGTGATTCACCGCCAGACGTTTTCAATCACAATCTTGAAACGGTGCCACGCTTATATAAAAAAGCACGACCGGGTTCAGACTACCAATGGTCATTAGATCTGATTAAGCGCTTTAAAGGTATGTATCCAGACGTTCCGACTAAGTCCGGTATTATGTTGGGCTTGGGCGAAGAAGTGGATGAAGTCCATCAGGTGATGCAGGATTTACTGGATCACGGCTGCAACATGCTCACACTTGGTCAATACCTCCAGCCTAGTTTGGATCATTTGGCGGTTGAGCGATTTGTGACACCTGAAGAATTTAAAGAGCTGGAAATAAAAGGCTATGAAATGGGCTTTACGCACGTTGCCAGTGGCCCGATGGTGCGTTCTTCATACCATGCAGACCTTCAGGCAGACGGACTAGTTAGTTCGCTGTAACAACTCGCTATCTAATTGAGATAAGCGCTCAGGTGTTCCGATGTCCTGCCATTCTCCAGTATGGTATTCGCCGGAAACCTGTCCTGAATACATAGCTCTTCTTAAAATTGGCGCCAGCGGTTGGGCGCCTTTTTTTATTCCTTCAAATAACGCGGGATGGAGATAGGACAATCCACTAAAAGTAAGTTTTCCCTCCCCCTCGGAATGGACACGTGAAGCACTATCCAAACGAAAATCACCTTTGAGATTATGAGCTGGATTATCCACCAACACTAAATGTGCAAGGTCTTGTAAAGCAATAGGTGAGACGGAACTGAACTCATAGTCACACCATATATCCCCGTTTACCACCAAAAACGGCTCATCGCCCAACAATGGCAGTGCTTTAAATATACCGCCGCCAGTCTCTAAAGCAGTCTCATCACGTTCATCTGAATACCGGATAGATAAGCCAAATTGCTCACCATCCCCTAAAGCTTCAGGAATCATACCGCCCAACCACGCAATATTGATGACAATATCCGTAAAGCCACACTGCTTTAGTTTTTCCAAATGCCATACAATTAACGGCTTCCCCCCGACTGACAACAAAGGCTTCGGCATATGATCCGTCAGTGGGCGCATTCGAGTGCCTAAACCTGCCGCTAAAATCATCGCTTTCATTGAGAGATCTCTACTGTACCGATAGATTTTGGAATATCGTATTTCTGGAAGATATCGACCAAGGGCTTCATTTCAGGATAATTGGCGGCAACATTCATGACATAACTGAGTGTAAGCGGTAAGTCATTTAAATAGTGCGCCTTGCCATCTCTGTGGTTTAAGCGAGCGAATATCCCTAAGACTTTGATATGGCGCTGCAACCCCATCCAATCAAACCATTGCTGAAACAGCTCATCATCAACTTCAGGGATAATACCCTGCTGTTGTGACAATACACGATATTCCGTCACCCATTGTCGAACTTGTTGTACAGGCCAGGCGATATAACAATCTCTCAGTAACGATACTAAGTCATAACAAACTGGGCCAAGTACCGCATCCTGATAATCGATCACACCGGGATTCTTAGATGTGGTGACCATTAAGTTTCGGGAATGATAATCACGGTGAACAAACACTTGTGGTTGATCCAAAGCCGTCTTTATTAAAAGCTCAAATACTGACTGTAGGTCACTTTGCTCTTGGTTTGATAAGGAGAGGCCCAAGTGTTTGGATAAAAACCACTCTGGCATCAAATTCATTTCCTGCTGGAGCAAGGCTTCATCATACACAGGAAGATTACTGGTGTCGGCAGTTTGTATCTGCAGCAAAGCCTTGAACGCATCCCCATAGAGAGCATCTGCTTGCTTGTCATTTAGGGCTGATAAATACGGTGTATCGCCTAAATCCCCAAGCAGAAGAAAACCTTGCTCAAGTGATTGCTGGTAAATTTTTGGTGCATTAACAGAGGCTTGAATGAGTCGCTCTGTGATATCAATAAAAGGCTCGAGAGTCTCTTTTTCAGGAGGGGCATCCATAGCGATCCAGCTATTAGAACCCTCTGTGACACGAAAATATCGGCGGAAGCTTGCATCAGCTGATGCTACCTGAAGATTAGCGTGGGGGCGTTCTGACTGAACCCAGTCAGTGAGTTGCTGTAAGCGTAGATCGGTAGGCATAATGACTCTTAATTTTAATTAGTCAGAGTATTATGCCCACCTGTTATACATAAAAAAAGCTTGTTAAAGCTCCATCTCTTTTAAAGCCGCACGGAAACGCTCACCAATACCCGGATGGCGCAGACCATATTCAACATTAGCCATCATATAGCTTAGCTTTGAACCACAGTCATGACTCTTACCAGTGATATTAAATGCATTAACAGGCTCTTGTTTCATCAGCATCGCTATGGCATCAGTCAACTGAATCTCATCGCCCGCACCAACAGGCGTATGCTTTAGTAGATCCCAGGTTTTTCCAGACAGCACGTAACGACCAACAACAGCCAAATTTGACGGTGCTTCATCAATGGGTGGCTTTTCAACGATTTTAACAATCGGTGCGCTCTTGCCAGCAGTTAATGTATGACCATTCACATCCGCAACGCCATAGCCAGATACAAGCTCCATTGGAACAGGTTCTACCATGATTTGACTGACACCTGTCTCGTTGAATAAGCTAATCATCTCAGCCAAGTTATCTTTATCAAGATCACTGTGATGCTCATCAATGATCACATCCGGCAGTACGACAACAAAAGGCTCTTTACCAATTAACGGCTCAGCACACAAAACAGCGTGACCAAGGCCTTTAGCAACACCTTGACGAACATGCATTATCGTAACATCTTCAGGGCAGATCGAGCGAACTTCATCAAGTAGCTGTCGTTTAACACGCTTTTCTAGTGTTGACTCCAACTCATAACTGGTATCGAAGTGGTTTTCAATGGCATTTTTACTAGAATGTGTTACCAGAACAATCTCTTTGATGCCCGCAGCAATACACTCATTAACAATGTATTGAATCATTGGTTTGTCGACAACAGGGAGCATTTCTTTAGGAATGGCCTTAGTAGCAGGTAGCATACGTGTACCCAGACCAGCGACGGGAATTACGGCTTTGCGAATTTTATTATTGCTCATTTTCACTCTCGTTCGTATTATTTGTGGGGGCTTATCTTATTATTGTTATAGTGTTGCCTTATGCATAGCCCAACTCATGAGACGTTGATACAATTATTACACACTCCTATCAACACAACAAAGCTCGCTCATCCATAAGACACAACCGTTAGTATACATAACCACACGGTTTGTGTGAAAAACCTATGGCTTTATCGCTTTTTCTAATCAGGATTCTCTAGCTATTATTTGAGGCCAGCGACGTAGCGAACACTTTTAGTTAGCGCCTTGTTTACCGTTGACCAGTAGGCACTCTTGACACGCCACTGCTGCAAAGGCTTCCCATCGACGGGCAAGCCGGCTATCTCCAATAGTGGATCTTTTTGGGCCTCACTCACCACATCAGCCACAATCGGAAGAATCAGCGGGGGCGTTCCCTTTATCGAAGCCAGATAGGCTCTGAATACTTGATTTGCCTCTGATGCAAAGAAGTCATCACTGATTAGCACAACCAGAATATCTGGTAGCACAATTTCCTGATGATCAAAGAAAACATTATCCACTTGAAGATTGATATGTTGGCGCATTTTCTGCTGTATGTCAGTGAGAAGGCCGACCACTTGGTTGTGGCAGTTCGCCTGGAAAAAGGAACTGACCGCAACACGCACTTCCCTTGGGAAGTCGGGTGATTTCTCCAAACTGTGTACCGAAGGTTGTATCTCTAATGGGTTCTGATAAAGCTGCTTCAGACCGAGCCCTACTCTCTCATTATCCTTATCAATGTCGATAATCACACAGCGGATAGGCATCCCAGCTCTGAAGTTGACTAAGTTATTCTTAGAATTAGAAAACCAGGATAGATTTGAAAAATGCAGTAGGCCGTTAAAGTTCTCAGCTATCTCGACAAACAAACCGAAATCGGTTCGTGAACGAATCACACCTGTAACGATATCGCCAACCTGATATTCAGAAAACACGATTTCTACCGGGTCCGGTTGCATTGCTTTTAAGCTAAAGGAAACGCGCTGTTTTTCAAAGTCCAGATCACTGACTTTAACCTCCAACACATCACCTTTACTGTAGGTCATGACACTTTGCTTGCTGCGTGGTTTCCAGCTGATTTCAGACCAATGCAGTATTCCGGACAACTGATTTTCATATGTCACGAAATACCCGAACTCCGTTACATTCGTTACACGAACAGTTACTACACTGCCTACATCATGCTCATCGACGAACGCCTGCCAACACGTGTTATCTAACTGTTTCAAACTAGCGGTCAAATACGCTTTGCCCGGCACCACTTTTAGCAGTTTTACACTGACCTGATCGCCAACTTCAAGTAGCTCTGAGGGGTGGTTGAATGGCTGCCAACTGATCTCTGATTGAGATATCAAACAAGTAATTCCGCCAACGTCTATAGTAACCAGTGTGTCCATCACTGAGCTAACCACACCTTGAACAATTTGATTTTTACTTAATGATTCCAGTAAGTCTGTATGAATTTCAGCGACTGCGTCCAGGCGTGAGACAACCAGGTGATCATTATCTTCATCCAAACTAAGTATTTTGAAAGGGAGCGGTTTATCGATAAAAATATCTGGCACTAAATCATAATCACAGAGATCGAAACGGTACCTCGGCGCAAAACCAAGAATATCGCCAAAACGAATCATGTAACCACGCTCTACTTTATGGTCTACATAACCAAATACGATAGTTTCATTATCACAGGCCTCTAATAACGCATCCCAGTCCTGAGCCAGGTTAACGCCCTCAATGCTTGTTGTCTTGTTCACTATGTTTTGCAGCAAATTAACAACAGGATCCAGAAACATACATTAAGCCATTTAGATTAAAAAAACCCGTAAACTACCGAGTATCACTGTGAGAAAGCGACCAATAAATCACCGTATAATAGCATTATTTTGAACATAAATTATACATGAAAAATATTATTTTTGCCGTATCACAATCTTGGTCTTATCTATCAACAGAGTTGACAGAATCGATAAGAACACTGGTCACATCAACGTAATGCGTAGTAATTAATACAGTCGCTAACCCCATTACTAACCAAAGCAGTAAGTACTTTTCATCTTGAACCGAAAATACTTTTGATATCGAAATCACAATGGGTATTAGGAAAACAACACCATACGCAATACTCATCAGCACTGCATTTTCATAAGGGAAGCTGACAAATCTTGGAGAGAATATAATCACCATCCCCACCAACCAGGTAGAACAAATAAAAACAGCTGCTAACTTACTGCCTAATGGAATGTCGTGACTACTGCCATGACTCTTATAAAACCAATAGCTGGTTATACCAGCGAATATAGCCGTGAATTGTGTCCACTGTAACTTATACGGTGTAGCACTCATTCCAAAATAAGACACGAGACTAACCACGATGATAAGCAGTAAAATCAGAAACTCTTTAAATACCAAAGTTTGATTAGACAAGACACGTTTTAACAGTAGCGCGGATGACAACGTTAAACAGAAAAGCCCCACGACACCAAGCGGATCACCACTAGCAATTGAAAAGTTCAGAAACGTCACCATGACGGAACCTGTTATGCCGAATAACAGTAGTGATTCTGAGCGGTTTCGCCACTCTTTTGCCTGATAAGCCAACCATGGCAAAGTAGACAGTGACGCTGAAGCAAAGGCATAGAATAACAGCTGCGGCGACCCCATCTGCATTCCTTTCAGATACTTCAAGGGATACCAGCTAATTGCGAATCCCACTGCTATGAGAAACCAACCGATAAATATTATTCTATTAGTCATTTAGCAATTTGATTTATTTGGGGGTTTAGTGTTCATTGGGTGTGGTTTTGGACAGCATTAATGACCATTTTTTACACAAACAATGATGAATTAAAATTAGTCAGCAATCAATGGTTTTTTTATTAATTTTTGAACACTAATATCGTCAACCCCGAGCTAGTAGGTAACCAACAGGCACAAAAAAGCCCGACTAATGTCAGGCTTTAAATGTATTCAATGGTGGGCCCAGAAGGACTCGAACCTTCGACCAACGGATTATGAGTCCGCTGCTCTAACCAACTGAGCTATGGGCCCTAACTCGATTAATTAACGAGGGGTATCGTTATCTAATTCAAGAAAGCTGCGTAGCATATCCGATCTGCTCGGATGACGCAATTTTCTTAACGCCTTCGCTTCAATTTGTCTAATTCGCTCACGAGTCACATCGAACTGCTTACCAACTTCTTCCAAAGTATGGTCGGTATTCATATCAATACCAAAGCGCATTCTCAGTACTTTCGCTTCACGAGGCGTCAATGAACTTAGCACCTCTCGTGTACTCTCACCGAGGCTGGATGCTGTTGCATTATCCATTGGAGACTGTACATTACCGTCTTCGATGAAATCACCTAGGTGCGAATCTTCATCGTCACCGATCGGCGTTTCCATTGAGATTGGCTCTTTAGCAATCTTCATCACCTTACGGACTTTGTCTTCAGGCATGTCCATGGCTTCTGCCAACTCTTCTGGCGTCCCTTCACGCCCTTTTTCCTGAAGTAACTTACGAGAGATACGATTCAACTTATTGATCGTTTCAATCATATGCACCGGAATACGGATAGTACGTGCCTGATCTGCGATAGAACGTGTAATTGCCTGTCGAATCCACCAGGTTGCATAAGTCGAGAACTTATAACCGCGTCGATATTCAAACTTATCCACGGCCTTCATCAAACCGATATTACCTTCCTGAATCAAATCCAAGAATTGCAAACCACGGTTAGTGTATTTCTTAGCGATTGAGATAACCAAGCGTAGGTTAGCTTCAACCATTTCTTTCTTAGCACGACGTGCCTTAGCTTCACCCACAGAGACACTACGACTAATGTCTTTGATCTGCTGGATAGACAGACGGGTTTCATTCTCGATACGAATCAATTGATCCTGTAGCTTAAGAATGTCATCAGTGTAGAAGCTCATCTCATCAGCCAACTCAGGCTTAGAGGCCAATAGATTAGGAACCCAGTCCTTATTGGTTTCATTCTGAGGGAAGCTACGCACGAAGTCTTTTCGCGACATACCCGCTTTATCAATACACAAGCGCATGATCTTGCGCTCATAACCACGAATCTGAGCGATGATTTCACTTAACTGACCACCGATTTGATCGATGACCGGCTGAGTAAACTTAAACTCAAGAAGCTTATGGGCTTGCTTAGCACGAAGCTCAGCGTATGCTGCCATATCGTCAGCATCACGTGCTTCGCGGGCACGTTCATACAACTCTTTTAGTTGTAAGAATTTTTCACGCGCTTCTTCAGGGTCAGGACCAGTATCGATCTCTTCCTCTTCTTCGTCGTCATCATCGTCCGCCTCGCTGTCACCATCAACTACGGCTGTTTCATCAGCGTCACTGTCCGCCTCTTCTTTTTCCTCAACCGCTTCAGGCGTTACCGCTGCTGCAGGCTCAGGAATAGCATGACGATCCGCATCAGGATCAACAAAGGAATTCACAACATCAGTCAGACGGACTTCTTCCAACTCAATGCGCTCGAACTTATCCAGAACGAACTCAGTGGATGCAGGAAACTCTGCCAGTGATGTCAGGACTTCATATAAGCCTTCTTCGATTCGAATCGCAATCTGGATCTCGCCTTCACGAGTCAATAGCTCAACCGTACCCATTTCGCGCATGTACATGCGGACAGGGTCAGTCGTACGACCAAAGTCAGTATCAACACTACTCAGTGCTGCGGCTGCCTCTTCTGCAGCATCGTCATCAGCATCAACGGCTTCATCACCCATGTTGATACTGTCTTCATCAGGCGCTTTCTCAAAAACCTTTATACCCATGTCATTGATCATGCGTACGATGTCTTCAATCTGCTCCGGATCTACGATTGTGTCAGGCAGGTGATCGTTGACTTCCGCATAAGTAAGGTAGCCCTGTTCCTTACCTTTGGAAATCAACAATTTTAAGCTGGATTTCTGCTTCTCTTGTCCACTCATGTAACTGAGTTCCCGAAAAAAAGTTAATCGGCCATGATAACACACCGTAGTATGTTTCATGCAACAAATCCCTTCCAATTATCTAAAACTGAAGGGAATCTTGTTGATAGTATTTTATTGTTTACACAGTTGCCTGTTCAGAAAGATCTCGTCACTTCGTTCTTGCTCCGACAAACCACTCGTGCTTTCTTTATGAAGCAGCCGTTCCAGATGATACTTTCTTGATTGTTTATCAATTGAAACAAGGCATCCCTTAAATTCACGGGCCTGTATTTCTTCATCATCACTTGCGGGCTGCCATTTCATTAGTTCTAATAATTGCGGCTCTAACTCTGTATAGCGCCATCTTTCCAGAAGAGTCACCGCATTAATATGTGGACTCTCCTCTATAGATTCAATAAGTGTAGCTAATAAATCTGTACCCGGTAGGTTCGTATAAGCAATTCTTTCAGGGTTTTTGACAAACTCAATCAGCGAAGGTTTGTTCAATAGCAAAATACAAGCATATCGAATAGGTGGATGAGTCACCGAATGCTGGTAGGTCTTAGCCCTTGCTGCACCACGCATTGGTTCCTGCTGATCGCTATTAACCTCCTGCCTTTTAAGTATGTTTGCCTTCTCTACACCTGTTAGCTTCGAAATATCCTGAATCAATTGATCTTTCAACAAGCTTTCAGGAACAACCTTCAGTAACTTATTAGCCTCATTAACATAACGCGCCTTACCCTCGTTATTACTGACATTAAATTGTTCACCTAAGGCCTTCAGAAAATACGAACTCAGCGAAATAGCATCACTCAACTCTTGTTCAAACGCCTCTTTACCAATACTCCTAACTAAGCTATCCGGATCCTCACCCTGAGGTAAAAATAAAAAACTGATTGCTTTATCATCACGCAATACAGGCAATGTGTTTTCCAATGCACGCCAAGCCGCTTCTTTTCCTGCCCGATCCCCATCAAAACAAAAAACAATCTCAGGCACTGTGCGGTACAAAGTTTCAATATGTTGCTGTGTCGTCGCAGTTCCTAGCGTCGCAACCGCATAAGTAATGCCAAACTGAGCCAGAGAAATGACATCCATATAGCCCTCAACCACGACGATACGCTCTAATTTGCGTGTAGCATTACGTGCTTCGTACAAGCCATAGAGTTCATTACCTTTATGAAATAAGGGGGTCTCCGGTGAGTTGATGTATTTAGGCGTATCATCGCCCATTACCCGGCCACCAAAACCAATCACCTGCCCCTTACGATTACGAATTGGGAACATAATCCGGTCACGATAGCGGTCGTAACTCCCACCGTTATCTTTAGCAATTGCTAAACCTGACTCGACAATTTGCTCAGGCCGATAACGCGCGGATAGGTGCTTAATCACCGCATCCCACGACTGCTGCGAATACCCCAGACCATACGATTGTGCAATTTCACCACTCAAGCCACGATTCTTTAAATATTCCACCGCAGCAGCGTTTGCTCTTAACTGACCTTGATAATAATTACTCGCCTCTTCCATTAACTCGATGAGGCCTTTATTACGAATCTGCCGTTGCGGATTTCGCTTCTTACCCTCCTCCCGCGGCACCTCCAAACCCAGTGAACTCGCCAGAGACTCAATCGCCTCCACAAAATCAAGGTGCTCATACTCCATCAAGAAACTAATAGCAGAACCGTTCACGCCGCAACCAAAACAATGATAGAACTGCTTATTTGGGCTCACCGTAAATGACGGCGTCTTCTCATTATGAAACGGACAACACGCCTGATACTCACGCCCATGCTTTTTCAAAGGCACGCGCGCGTTTATGACGTCAACGATATCGCATCGCGCCAACAATTGATCAATAAACTCTCGTGGAATCATTCCAGCCATAAAAATTCTGATTCTTATTTAGGCATTTTATTTATGCCAATCTATACGATGCCGTAATTAAGTGCTCTGGGTATTTGCGGCGGAAATGTTCACACCGCAGGTGATATTTCCATAGCAAATACCCAGAGCACTTAATGGCTTTACGAAACCAATAAAAAAGCCCGTAGAAGATCTCTCATTCTACAGGCTTTTTTCAAAGTACGAGAAAATTTAGCGCGGTAGCACTGTTCTTCCCATCAAATACTCATCAATAGAACGCGCACATTGACGACCTTCACGAATCGCCCAAACAACCAGAGACTGTCCACGACGCATATCACCTGCTGCAAACACCTTATCCAAAGACGTGTAATAAGCCCTGCGACCTTCTGTATCACCTTTGACATTACCACGGCCATCAAGCTCGACGCCCAAATCTGTCAACATATTCTCGTGTACAGGGTGAACAAAGCCCATCGCCAGAGTAACGATATCCGCTGGTAACTCAAACTCTGAGCCTTCAACTTCATTGAGTTGCCACTGACCATTGTCATCCTTCGTCCACTCGACCTCAACACAAATGATTGCTTTGACATTGCCATTGCCGTCATCAACAAATGATTTCGTGGAGACAGAGAACTTACGAACCGCGCCCTCTTCCTGAGAGGTTGAGGTACGGAATTTATTCGGCCACTCAGGCCAAACCAACTGCTTATCTTCCTTCTCAGGCGGCTTCGGCATAATCTCCAACTGAGTCACCGACAACGCTCCATTACGCGTTGAGGTACCAATACAGTCAGACCCAGTATCACCACCACCAATCACTACAACGTGCTTACCTTCAGCAGATATCACGTTCTCTTTGCCGTGAACACCTTGAATGTACTTGGTATTCGCCTTCAGGTAATCCATCGCAAAGTGAATTCCATTCAACTCACGACCCGGAATCGGCAAATCACGCGGCTTCTCAGAACCACCGGTCAATGCAATCGCATCAAACTCTGACAATAATTCATCGGTCGTGATATCAACACCAACATTCACATTCGTGCGGAACTCAACACCTTCCTCAGCCATCTGCTCCATACGACGATTCAGTAGTGACTTATCTAACTTAAAGTCAGGGATACCAAAGCGCATCAAGCCACCCACTAAAGGCTCTTTCTCAAACAATACAACTTCGTGACCAGCACGTGCCAATTGCTGTGAAGCAGCCATACCCGCAGGGCCTGATCCCACAACCGCAACGCGCTTGCCAGTTTTGATTTGAGCAATTTCTGGTTTAACCCAGCCATTCTCAAAACCCTTATCAACGATTGCGCACTCGATTGACTTAATCGTTACTGGCTCGTCTGTCAGGTTTAGCGTGCAAGACTCCTGACAAGGCGCAGGACAAATACGGCCTGTTACCTCAGGGAAGTTATTCGTACTGTGAAGTACGTCAACCGCCTCTTTCCACTTGTTGTTGTAAACCAAGTCGTTCCAGTCAGGTATCAGGTTATTCACCGGACAACCGTTATGGCAGAACGGAATACCGCAATCCATGCAGCGAGCACCTTGATCTCTTAAGTCCTCGTCACTTAGTGGAATGACGAACTCTTTGAAGTTGACCACACGTGTTTCGACAGGCGCATAGCTTCGGTCTTTGCGTGCAATCTCTTTAAATCCTGTAACTTTTCCCATTGCAAATTCCTCTCTTAAGCTGCTGCTCTACGCTTTTTCAAAACTTCCAAAGCGTGGCGATAATCCGTCGGTGTAACCTTCACAAACTTCGTCAGGTAGCTATCCCAGTTACCCAGAATTTCTTCTGCTAACTCAGACCCTGTGTAGGAATAATGATTCGCGATTAACTGCTTCAAGCGCGCCTCATCTGCCTGCATTGGATCATTGATATCTTCCTGTGATTGATCCGTATCCACCGTCTCAAGTTCAACCATCTGAGTATTACAGTTCGCGCTAAAGCTACTGTCGCGATCCAATACGTACGCAATACCGCCCGACATACCTGCCGCGAAGTTACGTCCGGTTCCACCAAGACAAACAACAACACCACCCGTCATGTACTCACAGCCATGATCACCCACACCTTCAACCACCGCTGAAGCGCCTGAGTTACGCACCGCAAAACGCTCACCTGCGACACCACGCAGGTAGGCTTCACCGCTGATCGCACCGTACAACAGCGTGTTACCTGCAATAATATTCTGGTCAGCACGGCCGATTGCCGCATCAGCTGTCGGGTAAATCACAATACGACCACCTGACAAACCTTTACCGACATAGTCATTTCCTTCACCAGACA
Organism: Leucothrix pacifica; assembly: GCF_003172875.1. GTDB lineage: Bacteria > Pseudomonadota > Gammaproteobacteria > Thiotrichales > Thiotrichaceae > Leucothrix > Leucothrix pacifica. The sequence goes on from NZ_QGKM01000029.1 coordinate 29,012, forward strand.
ACTCAACAGTTACGCCTTTCGCTAACCACGCGCCAAAAGACTGACCAGCCGTACCGGTTGCTTTAATGTGGATAGTGTCATCAGGTAATCCGGCATGTCCGTATTTCTCAGCAACACGTCCTGACAACATCGTCCCGAAAGTACGGTTGTGGTTACGGATGTCGATATTGATCTCAACCTTCTGACCATTCTCAAGCGCAGGAGCAGCCTCTTCAATGAGCTGATTATCCAGTGCTGCATCCAGTCCATGATCTTGCTTTTCAGTCCAGTAAATATCACCGGCAGCGTCTGCTTCTGGCTTCTTCAGCAGACGACTGTAATCTAATCCCTGAGTTTTCCAGTGCTCAACCGCATTGCGCATATCCAATCGATCAGATTGACCAACCATTTCATCAACCGTGCGGAAGCCTAGCTGAGCCATTAGCTCACGCATTTCTTCAGCCACGTAGAAGAAGTAATTTACGACGTGCTCTGGCTTACCAGTAAAGCGCTTACGCAAATCAGGATCTTGTGTAGCCACACCTACCGGACAAGTATTCAAGTGACACTTACGCATCATGATACAGCCTTCAGCAATCAATGGAGCCGTTGCAAAGCCGAACTCATCAGCACCTAACAATGCGGCAATCACGACATCGCGACCAGTACGCAAACCACCATCGGCCTGCACACAGATACGACTACGCAGTTTGTTCAACACCAATGTTTGGTGTGTTTCCGCCAAGCCTAGCTCCCAAGGAGAACCAGCGTGTTTGATCGACGTAATTGGCGATGCACCAGTACCACCTTCATAACCAGAAATCGTAACGTGATCAGCATGTGCTTTGGACACACCCGCTGCAACCGTTCCAACACCAATTTCAGAAACCAGCTTTACAGAGACATCAGCTGATGGATTCACATTCTTGAGGTCGTGAATCAACTGCGCCAAATCTTCAATCGAGTAGATATCATGATGTGGCGGCGGTGAAATCAGACCAACACCTTCCGTTGAATGACGTACTCGCGCGATTCGCTCATCAACCTTGTGGCCTGGCAACTGTCCGCCCTCTCCCGGCTTCGCACCCTGTGCCATTTTGATCTGGATCATATCTGAATTAACCAGATACTCGGCTGTCACACCAAAACGCCCCGAAGCAACCTGCTTAATCGCAGAACGCATTGGGTTCATTTTGCCATCAGGCATTGGCGCGTAACGTTCCGGCTCTTCACCACCCTCACCCGTGTTCGACTTACCACCAATCTGGTTCATCGCGACCGCTAGTGTAGAGTGTGCCTCGTGCGAGATACTACCGAACGACATCGCACCAGTAGCAAAACGCTTTACAATTTCCTTGGCAGGCTCTACCTCGTCCAGCGGAATGGCGGTATTGGCAAACTTGAACTTCATCAAACCACGCAGAGTTAGCAGCTTTTCAGATTGCTCATCAACCAGCTTACAGAACTCTTTAAATGTTTTTGGATCATTACCGCGCACTGAGTGCTGTAATTTTGAAATCGTGTCTGGCGTCCATACGTGGCTCTCACCACGTGTACGATAAGCATAATCACCACCGATATCCAGATGCTTGGCAAAACGCATGCGATTACCAAAGCCTTGGTCGTGGAGTGTTGCCGCCTCTCTGGCTACGCCATCCAAACCGATACCTTCAACTGTTGTTTTGGTGCCGGTAAAGAACTCATTCAAGAACTCAGTTGACAAACCAACCGCATCAAAGATCTGTGCGCCACAGTAAGACTGATAGGTAGAGATACCCATCTTAGACATGACTTTTTTAAGGCCCTTACCAATCGCTTTGATATAGTTTTGCTGCGCCTTTTCAGACGTCATGCCCGGTGCAATATCATTAAGGTTGTGATCAATGGTTTCGAAGGCTAACCATGGGTTGATCGCCTCTGCACCATAACCGGCCAATGTCGCCATGTGGTGAATTTCAAGAGCCGCACCCGTTTCAACAACCAGACCTGTTTCAGTTCTTAAACCTTCCTGAATCAAGTATTGATGAACTGCTGATGTGGCTAACAATGCCGGAATTGCCAGACGCTGAGCACTCACCGCGCGGTCAGACAGAATCAGGATATTGAAGTGACCTTCTACGGCACGCTTTGCAGCTGCACATAAATCATAAATCGCTTCGCGCATGCCATCACGGCCTTTAGAAGCGTAATATGTAATATCCAGTGTTGCAGTCTGGAACGCATCTCCCGCATGATCATGGATATGACGAATACGGTACAGGTCTTCATTGCTCAGGATCGGCTGAGATGATTCAAGACGCATGTGCGTACCTGCATTCTCATGACCCAGCAGATTAGGACGGGGTCCAATCAATGAGATCAGGGACATCACCACTTCTTCACGAATCGGATCGATCGGCGGGTTAGTAACCTGCGCAAAGTTCTGCTTGAAGTAGTTCGACAAATGACGCGAACGATCTGACAATACGGCAACAGGACTATCTGTTCCCATTGACGCCAAACCTTCTTCACCGTTATTCACCATTGGTGTTAACAGGAACTTCACATCTTCTTGCGTATAACCGAATGATTGCTGACGCTTTAATAAGTCAGCAGGTGCAAGTGGATCAGGAGGGTTCGCTTTACCGCTTAGCTCAGAAAGCTCAATCTGTCCCTTATCCAGCCACTCCTGGTACGGGTGCGCATTACCCAGATCAGCTTTGATTTCTTTATCCGTAATGATACGGCCTTGTTCCATGTCGATCAGGAACATTTTACCCGGCTGTAAACGCCACTTTTTAACAATCTTGTCTTGTGGAATATCCAGAACACCCATTTCAGAGGCCATCACAACCAAATCATCGTTGGTAATCAGGTAACGCGCAGGCCGTAAACCATTACGGTCAAGCATTGCTCCAACCTGACGACCGTCAGTGAAAGCGACTGCAGCAGGACCATCCCATGGCTCCATCAATGCAGCATTGTACTCATAATAAGCGCGACGCTTAGGCTCCATGGTGCTGGAACTATGGCTCCAAGCTTCAGGAATCAACATCGTCATTGCTTCAACTAAGCTATAACCACCGGCAACCAGTAGCTCTAAAGCATTATCGAAGCAAGCGGTGTCTGACTGACCCTCAGGAATCACAGGCCAGATTTTCTTTAGATCGTCACCCAAAATCTCTGACTTCATAGAATGACGACGTGCTGCCATCCAGTTCACATTACCGCGATTCGTATTGATCTCGCCGTTGTGAGCAATCATGCGGAATGGATGCGCCAAGTCCCAGGTAGGGAATGTGTTTGTGGAGAAACGCTGATGTACCAGTGCCAGTGCAGACACGACGCGCTCATCTAACAGATCAAGGAAGTACTCACCAACCTGCTCCGCCAACAACATACCCTTGTAGACGATGGTACGTGTAGACATTGAGTTGATATAGAAGTCTTGGTAGCCCTCAAGCTTATTGTTAGCAATTTGTGAACTCGCCATTTTGTGAATCACAAATAACTTACGCTCCAAAGCATCCTGATCCGGCGCATTTTCACCCGCAGCAATGAACACCTGACGTGTGCATGGCTCAGTAGGCTTAACACTTTCACCAAGATCCGAGTTATCAACAGGGACTGTTCTCCAGCCTATAACACTCTGACCTTCTGATTTGATAGCCTCAGTCACCGCTTGCTCAATCGCTTCACGGTTTGCATCGTCCTTTGGCAGGAACAACATACCGACGCCGTATTTGCCCTCTTCAGGCAGTGTGAAGTCTACAGAGTCACGGAAAAACGCATCGGGAATTTGCATCAACAAGCCAGCTCCATCCCCTGCCTTAGGGTCTGCGCCAACTGCACCGCGATGAACGATTCGTTTAAGGATGGTAAGCCCTTGCTCTACAATGCTGTGGCTTTTCTCACCCTTAATGTGGGCAACAAATCCCACACCACACGCGTCATGCTCATTGGCCGGGTCGTACAAACCCTGCTTTTCAGGCAATGATCCTAAATGCATACAGTCCTCGCTAGATTGTTGAATCGTATGAAAAAAGCTCCCCTCTCAACACGATCCCTTGAAAAATTGGCCGGTAAGTATACCAGCATTTACGCAATCCACGCCAATACCCTAATAATCCCAATACATATTATTGGCTAAATTATTTAGTTTGCCGCACTGCAATAAACACACAGAAAATAGCACACTGAGCACTAAAACTGGAACCATTAATTTCAGAGCTCTGGTACCAGATCAGAAATTATGCAGAGCTTTCAAACCCTAAGCTGACGCTTACACCTCGAGTAGGCGAGGCATTATTTCGACCAAATTGCAGGGCCGAGTTCGATAATCTAACTGAGCTGAAATTAATTTTGTCCAGCCATCTTTACAAGCACCGGTTGATCCCGGTAAGCAGAAAATAAAAGTGCCATTCGCGACCCCTGCCACTGCACGGGACTGCAGGGTTGAAGTACCAATCAGATCATAAGACAACACACGGAACATCTCACCGAAGCCGTCAATCACCTTGTCAAACAAAGGCGCAATCGCCTCAGGCGTACCATCCCTACCGGTTAAGCCAGTGCCACCCGTGGTGACAATCGCCTGAATATCCGGATCAGCAATCCATTTTGAGACCATCACCCTTATTTCATAACGGTCGTCTCTGACAATCTGCTTATCAGCCGCGTGATGGCCATCTTTTTCAAGCAGTGATACCAGTGTTTGGCCAGACTTATCATCCGCCTCTGTACGGGAGTCCGAAACCGTCAAAACAGCTAAATTTAGCGGAATAAATTCTCTCTTATTAGACTCCATCACACTCACTCCCAGAAATAATACCAAGCAGGTCGTGCCGGATATTTACGAAAAAAATGTTCCCACTGCAGGTGGCATTTTTGCAGTAAATATCCGGCATGACCGACATTTTAATCTTTCTCTTCAATCCATGTCATTTGAATGGCTTCGAGAATCTTCTCATTGGAGCGCTCAGGATCATCATTAAACCCCTCTAACTCAGTCACCCAACGATGCAGATCCGTAAAACGAATATACTGCGGGTCCACATCAGGATGCGCTTCATCCAACTCGATGGCAATATCGAGTGTATCAGTCCACTTCAGTTCCATGTTATTTCCTCAGTGATGCTCTGAAACCATGTTAATGGTGTATTTAGGAATTTCAATCACTAAATCTTCATCCGCAACCTTAGCCTGACAGCTCAAACGTGAGTCAGGATCAACGCCCCAGGCCTTATCCAGATAATCTTCTTCCAGATCAGTCGCCTCTTCCAGCGAGTCAAAACCTTCACGAACATGCACGTGGCATGTCGTGCAAGCGCAAGACTTCTCACAGGCGTGCTCTATATGGATACCCTGCTTCAACGCTGCATCACAAAGACTGATTCCAGTTTCTGCTTCAATCACCGCGCCCTCAGGACATAACTCTTCATGAGGTAAAAATATAATCTGTGGCATAAGGTTAACTCTCAAACTCTGTAATATTGTGTCCCGACATGGCAGCTTGAATATTGCTGTCCATACGGCGGGCGACGTAGGTCTCTGCAGTTTTTTCCATGTGCTTAATTGCTGACTTCACAACATCAGCATCATCACTTTCACGCGCCTTCACTAATGCCTCACGTGCATCCAGCAAAGCCTGTTTTTCTGTTTCATTGAGTAGCTCATCAGCATCCTTAGCCATTGCACTATCCAAAGCCTCCAGAGAGCGATCAGCTTCAACTAACTGCTCACGCAAACGGCGCATGCTGACATCTTGCTTCGCGTTATCCATGGACGAGCGAATCATTGATTCTATTTCACCATCCGATAAACCGTATGAAGGTTTTACTTCGACACTGGTTTTAATACCCGTCGATTCTTCCTCAGCAAATACACTCAACAAGCCATCCGCATCAACCTGAAAGGTGACTTTGATACGTGCAGCGCCTGCCACCATAGGAGGAATCCCCCTTAGCGCAAACTTTGCCAGCGAACGACTCTCTTCAACGGTTTCGCGTTCACCTTGAAGTACATGTACGGTCATCGCCGTCTGACTATTTTTAAAGGTGGTAAATTCTTGCGCCCGGGTAATCGGAATAGTGGTATTACGTGGAATGATCTTTTCCACCAAGCCACCGTAAGTTTCTAAACCAAGCGACAGAGGCGTCACATCCAGCAATAACATGTCGCTGTCAGGCTTATTCCCCGCTAACAAATCAGCTTGGATGGCAGCGCCAATCGCCACAACTTTATCAGGATCGATATCCACTAGTGGCGGTTTATCAAAAAATTCGCCCACACGCTGTCTCACATAAGGCACGCGCGTAGAGCCGCCTACCATAACCACATCTGCGATCTGCTCTTTTTCAACACCCGCATCACGCACGGCACGTCGACAAACCAACAAGGTCTTTTTAACCAGCGGCTCTGCTAAAGCATTAAACTCAGCAACAGCAAGCGAGCCTGTCCATTCACCTAAGCAAACATCGACTGATTCAGCATCACTAAGTGCCTCTTTCGCACGACGTGCTTCAATCATTGCAGCACGCAACACATGAGCATCATCGGTAGACTGCTGGCCACTTTGAGCAAGTAGCCACTCTGCTATCACATGATCGAAGTCGTCCCCGCCCAGTGCTGAATCACCTCCGGTCGACATAACCTCAAAGACACCTCTATTCAACTTCAGCAAAGAAACATCGAATGTCCCACCGCCCAAGTCATAAATAGCGATGATTTTATTATCAGCATCTGCCTGTTGATCTAAACCATAAGCAACGGCAGCAGCGGTTGGCTCATTGAGTAGGCGGTAGACATTTAATCCTGCCAGACGCGCAGCATCTTTCGTTGCTTGTCGCTGGGCATCATCAAAGTAAGCCGGTACTGTTATTACAGTCCCCACTAACTCACCACCGAGTGTTGACTCCGCACGATCTTTTAATGCCTTAAGGATTTCAGACGAGACTTCTATCGCCGTCACTTTACCCGCACGGGTTTCAATCTGCGGCACATTACCTTCAGATTCATCAAAGCGGTACGGTAACTGCCCGGCTAGTGTCTTAATTTCACTAACAGCGCGTCCTAACAAGCGCTTGGCTGAAGCGATGGTATTTTCTAAGTCCGACCCCAAAGCCTTTTTAGCTTCAGTGCCGACAACAACACCACCATCTTCTAAGTACCGAACCACTGACGGCAACAGGTGATCGCCCTGTTCATCAGCCAGTGTACTAGCTTCACCGCTTCTGACCGAAGCAACTAATGAATTAGTAGTCCCTAAATCAATCCCCACAGCCAAACGGTGCTCGTGTGGCGCCGTTGACATACCCGGTTCTGATATTTGTAATAAAGCCATGCATTAACCTTTAAATTGCGTCATCTTCCAGGCGTTCTTCTTGCTGCTTGATCTCTCCCATCAAACGCTCGAAGAATTTTAATTTCAGTACTATCTGCTTAGCTTCATCGAATTGCCCCGCCTCAAACGCCTCAGCAAACGATTGCTGTAGTTCGAAGTTCTCTTTTTTCACATCACGGGATAACTCATCAATAGCATCCAGAGGATCACTGGCCTGAGCGACTTGCTCTAAGGCCTCGCGACGCTCCATTTGTGACATCAAAAAAGACATATCACTAGTGGTGTCACGCTCATCATCAAAATCAACACCATTAAGTGATAGTAAGTATCGCGCCCTAAGACGTGGACTTTGCAGAGTCTCCTGAGCTGTATTAATGAAACTAGTGACTTGTTGCGCGATTCGTTTAGCCTCATCCGTGCCGGAGGCAAAGCGGTCAGGGTGATGTTCAGTTTGTAGCTTGCGAAATGCAGCCGCTAAGGCATTGTCATCCAACACATACTGCACAGGTAAACCGAACAGTTCAAAGTAACTTTGTTTAAGATCTATCGACATGATGTTTTGACACTAGGCAGAGAGCAGAAACACAATGAGCCGATAATAACCGGCTCATTGCTTGATACGAGCAGAGGAGGAATCAGACAGTAAAGCTCTCACCACAGCCGCAAGCACCAGACTCATTCGGGTTGGTAAATTTAAATCCCTCATTGAGTCCTTCTTTGGTGTAATCCATGACCGTGCCGTCTAAATAAACGAGACTCTTGGCATCGACAATCAGGTTCACACCGTGATCTTCAAACACAGTATCGTGCTCATCAATCTCATCTGCAAACTCCATCACATACGCCATACCAGAACAGCCATGTGTTTTTACACCCAAACGTAAACCAACGCCTTTGCCACGTTTTTCTAAAAACGTCGTAACGCGATCTGCTGCTGTTTGTGTTAGTGAAATTGCCATGTTAATACCCTCATCACGCTATCGTTGTTCGCGAGATTACTGCTTGCTTTGGTAGTCGTCAATCGCTGCTTTAATTGCATCTTCAGCCAATACTGAACAGTGAACTTTTACAGGCGGCAACTCTAACTCTTCCGCGATGTCCGTGTTCTTGATTTCTTTAGCCTGATCTAAAGTTTTGCCTTTAACCCATTCTGTCAGAAGGCTTGAAGAAGCGATTGCCGAACCACAGCCGTATGTCTTGAATTTTGCGTCTGTAATCACGCCGCCGTCACCAACTTTGATTTGTAGGCGCATTACGTCACCACAAGCCGGTGCACCCACCATACCTGTACCGATTTCTGCGTCTTTTGCATCAAAAGAACCCACGTTACGAGGGTTGTCGTAGTGATCCATTACTTTTTTGCCGTATGCCATATCTATATCCTAAATCTTTAATTACCGAATCAATCGACTATTCTTAGTGTTCAGCCCAGACCACACTATCCAGATCTATACCGTCCTTATACATATCCCATAATGGGGACAGGTCACGTAGCTTTTCAACTGCCGCACGCGTTTGGCTAATTGCCAGGTCAACATCTTCAGTCGTTGTGAAACGACCGATAGTGAAACGTAAAGAGCTGTGTGCCAACTCATCGCTGCGACCCAAGGCACGTAACACATAACTTGGCTCCAGACTTGCACTGGTACAAGCAGAACCTGAAGATACCGCCACATCACTAAGTGACATCATCAGGCTTTCGCCTTCGACAAAGTTGAAGCTGATATTCAGATTGCCTGCAATACGATGATCAAAATCACCATTTACGTAAACTTCTTCCATATCTTTAAAGCCGTCGTACAGACGATCACGTAACATGCGGATGCGTTCGTTTTCAGTCGCCATTTCTTCTCTGGCAATCTTAAATGCTTCACCCATACCCACAATCTGGTGAGTCGGTAATGTCCCGGAGCGCATACCACGTTCATGACCACCACCGTGCATTTGTGCCTCAATTCTGACGCGAGGCTTACGACGTACAAACAACGCACCGATACCCTTAGGGCCGTATGCCTTATGAGCAGAGAAACTCATCAAATCAACTTTCATCGCCTCGACATCGACGGGCACTTTACCCGCGCTCTGCGCTGCATCCACGTGGAATACAATCTTGCGATCACGACAGATTTCACCGATTGCAGCGATATCCTGAATCACACCTGTTTCGTTGTTTACATGCATGATTGACACGACAGTCGTGTCATCACGAAGTGCATCTTCAAAGACTTTCAGATCCAACAAGCCGTTGGACATTGGGTCCAAATAAGTGACTTCATAACCTTCACGCTCTAGCTGACGACACGTATCCAACACAGCTTTGTGTTCAGTCTTCATAGTCACAATGTGCTTACCACGTCGCTCGTTGAAGTGTGCGGCACCTTTGATCGCCAGGTTGTTAGATTCAGTTGCGCCACTCGTCCAAACAATCTCACGAGAGTCTGCATTGATTAGCTTGGCTACTTCTTCGCGTGCTTCTTTGACTAAGTCCTCAGCGGCCCAGCCATGTGCGTGACTTCGCGATGCAGGGTTACCGAACACACCATCTAATGTCAGGCAGTTCATCATTTTCTCTGCGACGCGAGGATCGACTGGCGTTGTTGCCGAGTAATCCATATAAACCGGGGTTTTACCTTCACTCATCAGTATTACCTGCTTTCAATTCTTTAAATTCGAAATCAACCGTTAAGGTTGTGCAAGGTTGCCTCTTCAACAACCTTTTTGTTCTGACGCTCTGCAACTTCAATAACTTCTTTGCGCTTCATCATGTCTTCCAGTGTAATATCATCCAGAAAACTTTGAATTCGTCCACTCAGGTCAGCCCACAAATCATGCGTTAAACAACGCTTTGACTGCTGACAACCTTCGCTGCTATTTCCACAATTCGTGACATCGACGTTTTCATCAACCGCCAGAATAATACTCGACATAGCAATCTCAGCAGGCGAACGACTCAAGCTATAACCACCACCCGGGCCACGCATGCTCACGACAAGTCCGCGCTTGCGTAACTTTGAGAACAGCTGCTCCAGGTATGACAATGAAATATCTTGCCGGTCAGAAATATCTGCCAACGAAACAGGGCCATCTTGACTATGTAATGACAAATCCAACATTGCTGTCACAGCATATCGGCCTTTAGTTGTCAGTTTCATGATTGGTGCTCCACTCTGAATCCTGCATTTTGGCGCATACTAAAATACTTGACGGTTTTAATCAAGTATTCACAGAATCTTTGAGAGATTTAATCGGGGCACTGCATCGAGCAGCTGCTTGGTGTAAGTTTGGTGAGGGTTTTGACACACATCTGCAGTACTTCCCTGCTCCACAATCTTACCTGCTTTCATCACCACGACTTCATCACTGAGGTATTCAACCACTGCGATATTATGTGTGATAAACAACAGAGTCAGGTCGCGCTGTTGGCGTATCTCCAGCAGTAATTGTAACACTTCTGCCTGTACGGATACATCCAGCGCACTGGTAATTTCATCACACACAATAAACTCAGGATTTAAAACCAATGCACGCGCCAAACCGATACGTTGGCGTTGACCTCCGGAAAACTCATGAGGATAACGCCACAGGTGATCGGCACTTAACTGGACTTGCTCCAGCACCTTAGCCGCTCTTTCAATCCGATCCTCACGGCTCTCGCCAATACCATGAGCGGCCATTGGCTCAGTCAAGGTCGTCATAACCTTCAAACGAGGATTCAATGATGAGTGCGGATCCTGAAACGCAATCTGCATGCGTGGTCGTACCGGGCGTAATGCCTCTGCACTCAAACCAGTTAGCTCCTGCCCTGTCAACTTGACACTACCGGATGTTGGCTTCTCTAACTGAAGGATTGCCCGACCGAGTGTTGTCTTACCGCAGCCAGATTCGCCAACCAATGCCATGATGCTACCTTTCCTGATATCCAGATCAATACCATCAACCGCTTTAACATGATCTACAACCCGACGAAATAATCCTTTTTTAATCGGAAACCAGACATTCAAATCCCTTACTTCCACAAGTGAGGCTGCCACATCACTGGAAACAGGCGAAACTGCATCTATATCAAGTCCAGACGAGTTGTATTGCTCAGACGCCGGCTTATTGCTTATCGAGCCTGAACCAGCGATAACTGAATCCGGGCGCTTCAGGTTTTCCGGCACAGAAGCTAATAACTGCTGAGTGTAAGGATGCTGCGGATTCGCCAAAACCTCTTTGGTCGTACCCTCTTCAACCAACTTACCGTATTGCATCACACCGACGCGATGCGCCATCTGGGCAACCACACCAAAATCATGTGTAATAAATAAAAGAGCCATACCTTTATCGAGCTGCAACTCTCTCATCAGCTCAAGAATTTCAGCCTGCACGGTGACATCTAACGCGGTGGTTGGCTCATCTGCAATCAACAAGTCTGGCTTACACGCCAAAGCCATCGCGATCATCACTCGCTGACGCTGTCCACCCGACAACATATGTGGATAGTCATCAATGCGTGACTCAGGCGACTTAATTTGCACCTGTTCAAGCGCCTCTATTGCCTGCTGGCGTGCCTCCGTATCTGATAACCCCGTATTATGCAGTTGCAAGGCTTCAACAATCTGCTCGCCGATACTAAACACCGGATTGAGCGAGGTCATTGGCTCCTGAAAGATCATCGCGATACGCGCACCACGAATCTTCCGCATTGAAGGCTCAGCCAGACTCAATAAATCCACTTGCTCTACTGAACCAGCATCATTTCGCCAGTCAAACTGAATAGAGCCGGATGGGTGTGATGCAATACCCGCAGGCAACAACTGCATTACAGATAAGGCACAAATCGACTTACCACTACCTGACTCACCCACCAGACAGAATGTTTCACCTTTGGCTATTTTAAAACTGACGCCATCGACGGCTTTTACCGTTTTACCACCGCTATTCAGGTGAGTATGTAAATCGCTGACTTCCAATAAACTCATGAGACCACCCCGGCTTTGCGGGCCAACTGAGGATCTACCGCATCACGCAGCGCCTCACCCATCAGGTTATAGGAAAACACGGTCAAAAAGATTGCACCACCGGGAAATGCCGCCATCCACCAATTAAATACAGATGACTTAACGGCTTCATTCAACATACCACCCCAAGAGGGTGCTTCCACTGGCCCTAACCCCAGAAAACTTAAGGTCGCTTCAGTCAGAATAGCTGCCGCCACACCAAAGCTTGCGACTACCAACACTGGTGCAATGCCGTTTGGCAACATGTGTCTGAACAGAATAGATCTCAGTGGCAAACCACTGGCTATAGCAGCTTGCACATAATCCTGCTTACGTAATTTAAGGAACTCAGCACGCACGTATCGGGCATACCCCGACCACCCTGTGACACCAATAATGATCATAATGATGTAAATGCTACGCCCGAAGAATGCGACGAAGGCAAGTATTAGAAATAGCACCGGAATCGCTTCAAAAATCTCTACCAGACGCATCCCCAGCATGTCAAAACGGCCTGCGAAATAGCCCATCTGTCCACCAATAATCACACCAATCACCATGGAGATACCGGTAGCAATAAAGCCAATACTCAGTGCAACACGCGATGCATGAATCATTCGACTCGCTACATCAGAGCCGGTTGAGTCTGTTCCCATATAATGCGGGGCCACACCGGTAAAAGTAGGCGCCTGTAAGATCGTATTGCTAAAGTCACGCAGGTAATCACTTGGTGAAAATGGAATCATCGGCATGACTTGCCAGTCGTATAAGCCATTGGCGATATTCTCACGGAACTGTTCGTAGACAATCGTTTTGGGAGGTGACAATGACGTCAACCCAACCACAAGACTAATCAATACCGCAGCGGCTAAAATCCATAGTTTGGTTGAAAAGGCAATCGGCAGCTTCCACAACAGTACGCCGACAATAAACACTACCATCAGCACCAAATCTTCAGTACTCAGATAACGAATGATCGGTGCCGAAACGACGCCATTCTCACTCACTAATAGCGGCATACTATTTGCTAATAACGGGGCGAAACAGGCAAAGAACGCCAACACCAGCACCCAAAACAACCCTATTCTGGCACCCCAACCAGAAAAAGCGGTACGTGTAATTTGCTTGGTATACGATTCACCGATATGAGTTTGCTCAATCATATTGCACCCTCGGATCAGCTAGTGTGTACATGAGATCAGAGATCAAATATCCCACCAGAGTCAACAAACCAGAAATTAGTGTTATGGACAAAACCAACTCGCGATCACGCGCCTGAACCGCTTCAATGACTAACTTACCCATGCCATCGATAGAAAAGATCTGCTCAACAATAACGGAGCCAGCCAATAAACCCGGCAACAGCCCAGCCAATATTGTAATTAGCGGTAATAGGCTGTTTCTGAAGACATGTTGCCAGAGCACGTCTTCTTCTGCGACGCCTTTCGCTCTGGCCGTGCGCGCATAGTCTGCATTTAAATTTTCCAGAATTGAGGTGCGCATGATTTTTGCCAGAGAAGCAAACCCTGCATAGGATAGGACAATCGTCGGTAGCACCAAGTGCCACAACCTATCCAGCAAGAAACCGCGTGCAAAATCACCACTTAACCATTGCATCGCTAATAACCACGCCAAACCAAAACCGATAAAAGCGAATACGCAGACTCTGAGAATCGCTGACTCACTGCGGCCAATCAAATACATAAATGCAGCAAGCAGAATTGGCCAAATAACCCAATTAGCCAATATATAGTCAGGATGTGCGATTGCCATCCAGACACCTGCCGCCAAGCCTAGTCCTGCCGCCAGCATTGCCCGAAGATTCCGAGAAGGCAGACGAGCCAACATGACCGCACAAAACACCGTGACCAACCCAATGACGAGTAACTTTATAATATCGATAAGTGATGACCAATGCGGAAGGAATGGCATTTGGTAGGCTTCACTTGAACTCAGTCCACTCGTGGGAAACCACTGCCAATGTTGAATGCTGGCAAAAAAGCCAATCAACAAAACACCCACAAGCATTGAAGGCAAAGACCACAGCGCGAGCATAATGACATTGGAACTGACATCGAAGCGCCCTCCCCGATCACGGGCGGCATTCATCCCTACGACAATCGCAACCAAATAAATCAGTGGTACAGTGATGACATTTAATAGCAGCGTAATTGGCAAACGCTCCTTAATTAGTGCAATCACGGATTGACCAAAGAAAACACTCTCACCCAAGTCAGAACCTTTGCTAAATGAGAATTGTTTATTCTCACGATTCTCATCGTAGACAAAACCGATCGGCGATACGTTGTTAAGCCACCTCAGATATTGCAAGGGAGCAGGATCATCCAGACCATAACGCTTGTTGTAGTAATCAATTTTGGCCTGCTTTTGCTCGGGTTTGAGGTCAGCACCACCAACTAGCATAGCGCCTGTCAAACCACCCGGTGACATAGCCATAATAGTGAAGACTACGATAGTGATTCCAAACAACGTTGGAATCATGAGCAGCAGACGACGCAGTAAATAAGTCAGCATATTGAGATCACCTCAATCACTGGTATTTTTGCGAGGCTTTTGGCACATAAACCTCAGTAGGCTGAAGGCTTAAATTCAACCCAATATTAGTCAGCTCCAGATTTTGTATACGTTTATCAATAAACACTAACGATTTGCGACGACTCAGGAAGGTATAAGGCTGCTCATCATAAAACACGCCTTCCGCCTGCTGCCAGATTGGCATGCGTTTTGACTCATCCACCACCACACGCGCTTGCTCGATCAACTTATCCAGCTTCTCACTTTTATAATTAATGAAATTATTCCCATTGGTCTTGGTTTGCGAGCTGTGGAACATTTGATAGACATCAGTCTCCAATCCACTCGTCCAACCCAAAATTGTGGCATCAAAATTCTTTTGATCCAGTCGCTCCAACATAACGGACCACTCAGTAGGCTCCGGTTCAAGCTGCACACCGGCACGGGCATACATGTCTTTCAACATTAAGACCAGACGCTTGGTATCTTCACTACTTTGTGCGTACATTAACTTGAAGCTAAATGGCTTTCCTTCAGCGTCTTCCAAAACACCGTCGTTATCGCGGTCTTCGTAACCCGCTTCTTTTAACAGGGATTTTGCCTTGCCGACATCTGCAACTCTAGGTTTCAGATTGGGATCATGCTGTTTACTACGCGGACTAAATGGGCTGATTGCAGGCTCTGCATAACCTAGATATACATCTTTAATAATTTTGTCGCGATCTGTCAGATACGTCATCGCCTGACGCACACGCTTATCTGCGAAACGTGTTTTATCTTCACCAGACTGCTGATTCCAGCCAATATAGCTATAACCTGCTACCGGACTCATATATTCGAAGTTTTGGCTTTTTTCAGTCAGAGCATCATCTTTCAGCAGTTTTTGGTACTCAATGGGACGCGCACTATAAACATCGATATCACCATTACGATAAGTGGTTAATCGCGCACTATCGTTCTGAATAATCTTCCACACTAGCTTATCGAAACTCGGCTGTACTGCTCCCCAATAACGCGGGTTGCGAATCAACTCAATTGTTCCCTGATCTGAAGTCCATGACTTTGGATCAGCTAAACGGTACGGACCTGACCCGATAAGCAAGCCTTTGGATTCATTGAATGTTTCTGCTTTATCAGCATATTCTTCGTAGAAATGTTTTGCCAAAATCGGCATACCGCCTGCTGCACCCAATGCTTCAAAGTAAGGCTCTTTGAAAACAAAGACGACCTCATAAGGGGCTTTTGCAGTCACACTTTTTATTTTTTCATAATAAGCACGCTCACCTGGTGCCTTGATCGCCTCATTCATAATAAATGAAAACGTGAACGCAACATCTTCAGCAGTCAGTGGCTTACCATCAGAGAAAATGACGTTTTCGTTGAGCTTAAAAGTGATCGTCAGTCCGTCATCACTGATCTTCCAACTTTTCGCAACTACGCCCGACCAATCTAATGTATCCGGGTTGCGGGTGATCAGAGACTCCAGCACATTCTCCTGAATATCACTGGCATACGCGTCACTGGACACAAGCGGGGTAATGGTCTTGACCGTGCTACTAAACGTCTGAACCTTCCAGTCGCCTTGTGCATAGTCGGGTTTCTGGCTAGCGACATATGCACGATTAAACGCTTCAGGAACTGCGGGCTGAATGGCAACAGATGAAGCAGCTTGTGAAGCCTGAGTAGCTGATGTCTCTGAGTCAGACGCTACATTTTGCGTTCCCGCAGGTTTTGCAGCGATTTGTTGAACGATTAAACCTTCGCTCCAGGAACGTTGTAGCTTACCCACCGAGGAACGAACATCCTGTACATCTTTAGCCTGCTCAGACACAGAAATTTGCATTTCATTGAGCTTATTCCATTGCCGATCTACCTGGTACATAACCAGAATTAACAACACAACAACCAAGGTGAGTAAAACGTAGAGAATGATATCGCGAGTGGTGAGTCTTTTCTGCATAGTAAGCAATTACATATCTGTTGATGTAATCACACTATAACTAGCTTGTGTGAATTATTCCAGCAAGGCAGGTAAACGGGCCTACCAGTTTAACCGCACGCCGATTGAATTTGTCTGCGAGCCTTCACTGTCACTCTCGAAAGGCGCTAATAGCGAGTCTGTATCGAATGATTTTTGAGTGTGATTGACGTAGATAGATGTTGAATTCGTGATGTTATAACCCGCTTCAAATGACAAGGCATTATAGTCACGACTCAACTCATCACCTTCGCCAGAGATACTATCCAGATCAAAGCCGACTGATCCATATTGCCCGACCACATAAGCTCTGGGCGTCATATTATATTTAGCACCCACCATAAATGATGTTGAGTTTGCACTGGCTTCATCATCTTTAGCATCACCAACAGCAAACTTCTCCGCAACAACATCAACACGTATTCTGCTGTTATTTCTGCTTTTGTAGGTAACCCGCCCCTTGATGGCACTACTGTTTTCCGGCGTGCGACGATAAGCGATAGCCGCTTCATAAGGGCCTTTTTTGGTATTTAAAACCACCCCGATAGAATCACCACCCTCACCGGAGTCATCCTCGGCGAACTGAGCACCCACGGCAAAAGCGCCAGATTTTTTCAGATACGTCATGGAGTTCGGCAACACATCGTCACCACGCATGATTAAATCGTACGCTCCGTCAATCTTGTGTTGATCTGCATCAACTGTCGCCATACGGTCTATTGAATCATGTCGACCAACTCGTATCTGACCTTGCCTGGAAGTCACACCTACCCAAGCATTGCGCTGCTCATCAGAATCTTGATCAAACAGGTCATAACTGGTTATAGGGTTACTGTCTTTTAAGCTAAATCCCACATCGTAGCGACCGATGAATCCTACGGACGAAGAAGCACCCGAGCCAGATATTCCAAGATCATACAGGGAGTTTTCAGACAAATCAGAGTTGTCAGCCGTTACCACAGATGCTGATGTGAAAGATATAAAGAACAAAATTGGTGTTATTATTTTTGTCATTTGTATTCCTTGCTGGCCCGACAAGTAAACGTAATTAGTGTTACGTAGGATTCATACTATATTTAGTGTTGTTTAAAAGCAACATCGTTCATACAAACGGCCATAAACAAAAAAGGAGCTGCAAAATAAATTGCAACTCCTCTTTGTGTTGTGTCGTGCAGTTGTTGCTTAACGCTTAGAGAACTGAGTCGCCTTACGTGCTTTGTGCAAACCAACTTTCTTACGCTCAACTTTACGTGCATCACGTGTCAGGAAGCCACTACGCTTCAGAACATCACGATGACCTTCGTTGAACTCAAGCAATGCTCTGGCAATACCTAAACGGATTGCGCCTGCCTGCCCGCTATCACCGCCACCTTTTACAGTCACGTTGATATCGAATGTTTCTACTGACTCAGTCGCATCTAAAGGCTGACGAACAACCATGCGAGAAGTCTCACGTCCGAAATAATCTTCAATCGCCAACTTGTTGATAGTGATGTTTCCAGACCCGCTTTTCATGAAAACGCGTGCTGAAGAAGACTTTCGACGACCTGTTCCGTAATACTGTGTATCAGCCATTGCTCTGATTCTCTAAATCTTATTAATCTTAAACTTCTAAAGGTTGAGGCTGTTGAGCATGATGATTATGCTCCGGACCTGCGTACACTTTAAGTTTGCGATACATATCACGACCTAGAGGACCTTTAGGTAACATACCTTTAACCGCTAGTTCGATAATGCGCTCAGGTGCTTTAGCCTGAAGCTTCTCAAAACTGATGGACTTCAGATTACCAACGTAGCCAGTATGTCTGTAGTACATCTTGTCAGTAAACTTTTTGCCAGTTACTGCCACTTTTTCTGCGTTGATCACAACGATGTAATCACCTGTGTCGATGTGTGGCGTGTAGATTGGCTTGTGCTTACCACGTAGACGTGATGCAATCTCGCTGGCCAAACGACCAAGTGCTTTGCCCTCGGCATCTACGACAAACCAGTCGCGCTTAACCTCTGCCGGCTTTGCACTGTATGTTCCCATGTCAATTCTCCAGGAAATGAAGCTAATTCTGTTTGGTATTGAATGCTTGACCAGAAAATCTAATCAAATTCAAAGAACGCAGCATTCTAGGTGAATCACCCCTTAGACTCAAGCGCTTTTTTATGCTTTTTTTAAATTGCTTGAGCAGAAATTTGCAACCGCAGAGCCAAGGATGAGTCTAAACTCTGATTGCTACCGTTTATAGTGTCAGAGATCATGATCGCATAACAATCATAATGTCGGAGGATTACTTCATGTTCAGTCGTTTACAAAATCTGATCTGGGATAAAATCGTCGCTTGGCTCAACGCTATACCTGAAGCCAATAAGAACATGGACGCAATCAACAATCAGGAAAAGCTGCTATCTGAGCTACAACCTGCTGACGTTATTCTGTTTGAAGGCAAGTCACGCGTTGGTGACATTATAAAGCTAATCACTCTTTCTCCCTGGATTCACTCCGCACTTTATATCGGTCGCCTCAGCGAGATACAGGACAAAGTCGCCCGTGACCGAATCCGCAAGTTTTATGATGGTGATGAGAACGATCAATTAGTGATTGAATCATTATTAGGTTACGGAACCGTCGTCCACCCTATGAAGAAGTATCTGGATGACAACCTGCGAGTTTGCCGTCCCAGCCACCTCAGGAGGAATGATCAAAGCCGCGTTGTATGTTTTGCGGCTGAGCACTTAGGTCTAGCTTACGACGTTCGGCAGCTTTTAGATCTCGCACGCTTTTTCTTCCCTTACGGACTGATGCCCAAACATTGGCGCTCCAGCATATTCCAACACAACGCTGGCAAACCGACGCATGTAGTTTGCTCTGGTATGATCGCCAGATGTTTTCAAAGTGTTAACTACCCTATACTCCCTGTGGTCGTAACCAGCGATAATGAACACAAGAAAATCTACAAACGCAATTTCAGACTCTTTGTACCTGCAGACTTTGACTATTCGCCATATTTTGAAATTGTTAAGTTTCCCGAACTGGATTTAACCAACACACACAGTCATAGTTATTTACCATGGGAAGACCCGGTTGGTGATGATTTACCGATGATTATTGCCCGTCCAGAGACCGAACCAGAACTAGCAAAGCGTAGTGCATTAACAGGAGGCTCATCATGACATCGTCACTTATAGCTCTACTCAGCCTTATTGCCCTCTTATTATTGATTGGCTATTTAAGACTGCCATCCCGCAAAGGTTCTGGCCTTATTCTGACCTGGTTGGTTGGAGTCCTGATTACCGGCAGCTGGGGAAATGGGATTTGGATACTCGCAGCATTAGCGACCGTAATTCTATTAGTCATTAATATCCCTGCTCTGAGGCATTCATTAGTGAGCAAGCCATCACTTAAGCTGCTGAAAAAGAACCTACCACAAATATCAGAAACTGAGCAGCAAGCACTGGAAGCGGGTAACACATGGTGGGATGCGGAACTATTCTCTGGCAAGCCTGACTGGAAGCATCTCCGTGACCTATCCAGCAGCAGCCTCACTACCGAAGAACAGGCGTTTATCAATGGTCCGGTTGAAGATATCTGCCAACAACTTGATGACTGGAAAATCACCCATGAGGATTTGGACTTACCTTCTGCGATTTGGCAGCAGCTAAAACAACAAGGCTTCTTTGGCATGATTATCCCGAAACAATACGGTGGTCTTGGCTTTTCAGCGATTGCGCACTCTGAAGTCGTGATGAAAATTGCCTCTCGCAGCATTACCGCTGGGGTCACCGTCATGGTGCCTAACTCATTAGGGCCTGGTGAATTACTCCACCGATATGGTACGGATGAGCAGAAAAATCACTTCCTGCCGCGTTTGGCAAAAGGTGAAGAGATACCCTGTTTCGCATTGACCGGCCCGGAAGCTGGTAGTGATGCCAGTGCGATTCCGGACACAGGCATAGTTTGCAAACAGGATTTTGATGGCAAGAAAGACGTACTCGGTATTCGGCTGAATTGGGAGAAACGCTATATCACACTGGCGCCTGTCGCTACATTACTAGGATTGGCTTTCCAGTTGCAAGACCCTGATCACTTACTGGGTGATGAAACGAATGTCGGCATCACACTCGCCTTGATTCCAACAGACACACAGGGTGTGCGCATTGGTAAACGTCACTTCCCCTTAAATATTCCATTTCAAAATGGCCCGATCTGGGGCGATGATGTGTTCATCCCAATGGATTGGTTAATCGGCGGTGTAGCCCAAGCTGGCAATGGCTGGCAGATGCTAGTGGAGTGTCTTGGTGAAGGTCGGGGCATATCACTACCGGCACTTGCTACAGGAGCCGGAAAGTTACTAAGCCACACCACCGGTGCTTACGCTGGTGTCAGAAAGCAATTTGGAACGGCCATCGGCAAGTTTGAAGGTATAGAAGAACCACTCGCGGAAATCCTAGCGACAACCTATATCATGGATGCCGGACGCCGCCTCACTGCCACCGCAATTGATCAGGACCAAAAGCCAGCGGTTATTACGGCATTATTGAAATATCAGTTAACTGAGCGTATGCGTGTCATCGTCAATCATGCGATGGATATTCAAGGAGGATCAGGAGTTTGTCTCGGACCAGATAATTATTTGGGTCGCTTGTATCAGGCCGTGCCTATCGGTATCACCGTGGAAGGTGCCAATATTCTGACACGCAGTTTAATCGTTTTTGGACAAGGCGCGATACGCTGTCACCCTTACCTGCTGGACGAAATCAAGGCAGCTCAAGATGACGACCTTGCACAATTAGATAAGACGCTGTTTGCGCATTTCGGCTTTGTGTTTAGCAACTTAAGTCGTAGTATCTGGTTCGGCTTCACCAATGCCTTTTTTGAATCGCCGGGCACACCAATGACCCGCAAATACTACCGCAGGCTAATTCGCCTCAGCGCAGGGTTTGCACTACTCACTGATTACGCCCTACTCACTCTGGGAGGCACCTTAAAGCGGCGTGAACGTTTGTCAGGTCGCTTTGCTGATATTCTGGCAAACCTGTACTTATGCTCAGCTGTTCTGAAACACTTTGAAGATCAGGGTGAACCTTATGCTGACCAGCCTTTGCTGGACTACAGCTGCCAAAGCTTAATACATGATGCTCAACAGGCTATGTTAGCAGTATTTTATAATCTACCCTTACCATGGGCAGGTAAAGTCTTACGCTTCTTTATGTTTCCGTTTGGAAAGCCTTACTCACCACCACCAGACAAGTTGATTCATGCCACGGCCCAACTAGCCATTAAACCAAGTGCTACACGTAAACGTCTTTGCGCGGGGATTTACCTCAGCGACTCTCCTGACGATCTAACCGGACGGATTGAATATGCATTCCAGCTGGCACATCAAGCTAAAGCCGCTGAGACTCGTCTGAAACGACTAGTAAAAGACGGTCGACTGACCTCAATGACAGAGGAGTCCCGCATTCAGGAAGCTTTAGAGAAATCACTGATCAATCAAGATGATGCGGATCTGCTGCTTAAAGCCAGAGAGGCAATGTTAAATGCAATCAAAGTTAATTCGTTTGAGCCTGAAACTTTAAAATCAAGCGGCTTTTAAAGCTTTACACTCTGCTGATGCAATCTCTTTCGTCTTTAAAAGAGATTGCTGGCAGCATTTGTTTACTTCACAACAGATGTGAGGACACTATGAGCTGATCTATCTGTAATACGTTAGTGAGTAATCCAGAAAGCGACTCTACACAACAGCCAACTGTCTGACTACTAAAACTATTTCGCTTGCAGCACTTCCCATGAAACCTCTACCTCACCAGCATCACCAGCAATGTATGCCGAATCACCGGTAATGGTGACGGATAAGTCCATGGTGCGTTTCACTAAACCCGCCAAGGCTTCCACACTTTCCCATGGGAACCGGTAGAATGAAGCATTCAACCTAAAATCCTCAGTT